>NZ_JBKZDY010000004.1:0-405535 GCF_046940185.1 Arthrobacter sp. 'calajunan' | reverse complement strand
TAATGGTAGAGGAGAGGATGGAAGTACACCTCCGACCTCGGGTCGCAGACGGCGAGGTGGTGGGGGGCGCCGAGCGGCCCCCCGCCCAGCGGATGCACCGTGACCACACGCTGGGCCTTCCACAGCGGGTTGTCGTTGAAAGCAGCACCCAGTTGGTCGCCGATGCCGCGCATGGCACCGCGCACGGATTCGAAGAACTCCTGCGAGGTGGACAGCGTCCAGTCGGCTGCCAGCCGACCCTCGCGCAGGTACATGCGCCCGTCGGGCACGTCCCGGCCCATGCCCAGCAGGGGCAGCGCCGTGCTGGAAAAGCGTCCAGAGCCCAGCGCCATGGCCAGATCGGCAGATATGCTGCTGCGATTTCGCTGGAACAGCCGGTTCTCGATGATCTTGGCGGCCACCTTGCCGGCCCGGGGCAGAGCCTCGCGGAACTGCGAGAGTTCCATGAGCCAGTTGAAGAACGCCGGATAGCCGGCGTCCTGCAGGTAGTAGCCGCGGCCGGTGGCGCCGTTGCCGTCCAGCGCGTCCGCGACGCGCACGGTGCTGGTGATGACCGGACCGCGGTTCCCGTACAGCTGGCGCGGCACGGTGCGCCCTTCGACCTGCTCGCTGGCATTGAACAGCAGTCCGAGCAGGTCTCCGTTGCTGCTGAAGCGGGTGCCCAGCGCCGGGCTGATCCCGGGCAAGGTCATCCGGTTGCGCAGCAGCAGGTAGCTGGTGCCGAAGGTGCCGGCGGCCAGCAGCAGCTTGGCGCAGCGGATCAGCCGTTCGGGAAGGTCGCCGGTTGAGGAGGGGTGCTGAGGGTCGTGGATCACGTAGCGCACCAGCCAGCTGCCGTCCGACGCGCGGGAGAAGCCGCGCACCTCGTGCAGCGTGCGGATGTCGGCGTTGCCGGTGGCCGCCGCAGCTGAGAGGTAGTTGTGGTCAAGGGTGTTCTTGGCGCCCGAGTTGCAGCCCAGATCGCATTCGCCGCACAGCGTGCAGGTGGTGCGCGGCTTGCCGTGGAGGTTGCCGTAGTCCGCCAAAGGCAGCATCCGGCCCGGCTGGGCGGGGGAGTCCGCATCGGTGGAGAAGCTCACCGCCAGCGGGGGACGGAACACCGTGTGGCCGCCGGCCTGGGCGGCCTGCTCGAAGGCGTTGGTTTTGGCGGTGTCCTGGTAGGGGTAGCGGTCCACCCCGATCATGTCCTCGACGCGCTGGTAGTGCTGTTCGAGATCGCGGTATCCGATGGGCCAGGATTCGTACCCGCCGCCGGGCAGCGGGGATTCGTTGACGAACCACTTTTCGTCCTTGCGCAGCAGCACGTTGGCGTAGATCAGCGAGCCGCCGCCCAGGCCGCTGGAGACCAGCCCCTCGAGGCCTCGCAGGGTCCACGCGTCGAACAGTCCGTAGAGTTTTTCGCTGGGATCCCAGAAGGCGGTGGACAGCTCCGACGGAGAGCGGGCGAAATCGCCGGGCCCGTATGACCGGCCGCGTTCCATCAGGACCACTTGCTTGCCGGCGTCGGCCAGGCGGTAGGTTGCCACCGAACCGCCGAACCCCGAACCGACCACAACTGCATCTACATATTCCGTCGGCACTTGGCCGGCACGAATTTCCCCCATGTCCCCCTCCTGGGAAGACTTAGCAGATTCGCGAGGTGGAAAGCCCCGTGTCCAGAATTAGGCTCATTTTACCTACGCGGCGCGAGGGTGGAAAGAGGGAAATTCGACAGCTTCTAGTTTCTTTTCCGTCGTCGCGACCGCGGCCAAGCTGGGCGTAGCCAACATCATCATCGAAAAATTGGTTCCAGCCCAAAAGGTGGCGGATAATGGGAGCAGTCAAGTGCGCGATAGACTAGTTGTTTCGCACGGACTTGCGGTGCCCGCATGGGCAGAAATGTGAAGGGGATGACTGTGTCTTTACTCGAGACCATTAAAAAACCAAGCGACCTGCGGGCGCTTACCCTGAATCAGCTCACCCAACTTGCGCAGGAGATCCGCGCCTTCCTCATCGACAACGTCGCCCGCACCGGCGGCCACCTGGGGCCGAACCTCGGCGTGGTGGAACTGACCATCGCCATGCACCGCGTGTTCGATTCGCCGACCGATTCCATCGTGTTCGACACCGGCCACCAGTCCTACGTGCACAAGCTGCTCACCGGGCGCCAGAACTTCGAAACGCTGCGCCAGCAGGGCGGCCTGTCAGGCTACCCCGACCGCGGCGAATCCGAGCACGACATCGTCGAGTCCTCCCACGCCTCGTCCTCGCTGTCCTGGATCGACGGCATCTCCCGGGCCAATAAGCTGACCGGCCGCACCGAAAGCTATGCCGTGGGCCTGGTGGGCGACGGCGCGCTGACCGGCGGCATGGTCTGGGAAGCGGTGAACAACATCGCCGCTGACAAGGAACGCAAGGCGGTGATCGTGGTCAACGATAACGGCCGCTCCTACGCCCCAACCATCGGCGGCCTGGCCGACCAGCTCGCGGGACTGCGCCAGCAGCTGGACAAGTTCCGCACCCACCCCGCCTACGAGTCCGCCATGGACAAGCTCAAGGGCCGGCTGAAGGATTCCGGCCCGGTCGGCAGCTTCACCTACAAGTCGCTGCATGCCACCAAGAAGGGCATCAAGGACTGGTGGGCCCCGCAGGGGCTCTTCGAGGACCTTGGCCTGAAGTACATCGGCCCGATCGACGGCCACAATCTCGCCGCCGTGGAGGAAGCGCTCCAGCAGGCCAAGCAGTACGGCGGTCCCGTGCTGGTGCACGCGCTGACCGAGAAGGGCCACGGCTACGCGCCGGCCCTGGCCGACGAGGCCGACCAGTTCCACGCGGTGGGCGTCATCGACCCTGCCACCGGCGCCCCGGTCGCCAAGCCCAGCGCGCAGAGCTGGACCAGCGTCTTCGGCGACGAGATCGCCAAGATCGCCGACGAGCGCGAGGACGTTGTGGCGATCACCGGCGCCATGCTGCTGCCGGTGGGCCTGAAGAAGATGTCCGATGCCCACCCGGACCGCGTGCTGGACGTGGGCATCGCCGAGCAGCATGCGATGACCACCGCGGCCGGCCTGGCCTTCGGCGGCCTGCACCCGGTGGTGTGCGTCTACGCGACCTTCCTGAATCGCGCCTTCGACCAGCTGCTGATGGACGTCGCGCTGCACAAGGCAGGGGTCACCATCGTGCTTGACCGCGCCGGCGTGACCGGCCCGGACGGCGCCAGCCACCATGGCATGTGGGACATGGCGCTGACCCAGATCATCCCGAACCTGCACCTGGCGGCCCCGCGCGACGCCACCCGCCTGCGCGAGGAACTGCGCGAAGCCATGGACATCAACGACGCCCCGAGCGTGGTGCGCTTCTCCAAGGGCTCCGTGGGCGAAGAGGTCGAGTCCATCGACCGGCTGCCCGACGGCGTGGACGTGCTGGCCAGGCTGGGCGACCGCGCCGCGCCGGACGTGCTGATCGTCTCCGTCGGAGCGATGAGCGAGCTGTCCCTGGACGTGGCCCAGCGGCTGAACAGCCAGGGCGTCTCGGTGACGGTGGTCGACCCCCGCTGGGTGCTGCCCATGCCGTCCTCCGTGATTTCGCTGGCCGCCCGCCACCGCATCGTGGTCTGCATCGAGGACGGGGTGCGCGCCGGCGGCGTCGGTTCGCGCCTGCGCACCGAGATGCGCGCCGCCGGGGTGGACACCGCGCTGAACGAGGTGGGCCTGCCCACCAAGTTCCTGGCCCACGGCACCCGTGCCGAGGTGCTGGAGCGCGTCGGCCTGACCGCCCAGCAGGTCGCCCGGGACACGCTGGCCCAGGTGCTGGGCACCAAGGTCCCCTTCGCCCGGCCGCTGCCCGGCCAGGACCTGCCCACCGGACAGATCCCCAAGCTGTGAGCGCCCAGCCCGGCTGCCCCGAAGGGCTGCCCCGCAACCCTGCGAGCGTCGCCGCCGGCGCGCTGGTGGTGGCCCGCGCCTGGAAGTACGACGCCAGCCCGCACTGGGTGGTGCCCGGCTTCTACCTCGGCTCCGACGAGTACGGCCACTGGGTGCACCAGCCGGCCGGATCGCTGGTCTCCCGCCCGGGAACCGCGCACCTGGCCGCCTGCGACGCGCTGTGCCTGTTCCCCTCCGAAGGCCAGTGGATCGCCACGCTGTACGACGATCCGGACGAGGACTTCGACATCTACATCGACCTGGCCGGCAGCATCGGCTGGCGGCGGATGAAGCGCGGGGCCTGGGAAGTGAACTCCATCGACCTGGACCTCGACGTGATCCGCTCGCACAGCCGCGGCACCTTCCTGGACGACGAGGACGAGTTCGACCAGCACCGCCTGAGCATGGGCTATCCCGAGGCCCTGCAGCGCTCGATCCGCGCCGAAAGCAAGGTGCTGCTCGATGCGGTCCGCGCGGACGCGGCGCCATTCAACGCCGAGCACCGGCGGCGCTGGCTGGTCCGGGCCCGCAGCCTGCAGCACGTCGGCTGAGCCGGCAACACCACGCACTTTGAGACAAAACACCGAGAAACCAACCCCTGGGGGAGACCGATGGCGATCATTCGCACCTACCGGATGAACGAGAAGAACGAACTGCAGTTCCGCGAAGCGTGGTTCCAGCAGTTCGAGGACGAAGAGCTGGGCCAGTTCGTGGTCAACCACGGTCCGGTGGGCCACATGTCGCAGACCAGCGAGGTGCAGGACGTCACCGCCGACCGCGCCGACGAGCTGTTCGCCGGTTTCGCCGAGGCCTGCGCCGCCGAGGGCTACAAGGAGCTCTCCGACCAGGAGCAGTCCTGGGTCATCGTGCAGTACGCGCTGAAGACCGCCGAGGGCACCGCGCGCGACAAGTACCTGCAGAACAAGGCCACCGAGGCGCTGGCCGGTCACCTGGCCTGGCGCGGCCTGGGCACCGTGGAATCCAGCGACTTCGGCAACCGCAAGCTGAACATCCGCATCCTCTCGCCAGCCCCGAAGCTCGCGGTCAACGCCATCAAGGTCTGCATCCGCGAAGCCAAGCTGGACTTCACCAAGATGGTCATCGCCACCGCCCCGTACGACGGCCTGGATCAGGCGCGCATGGCCTACCCGATGCCGCCCAAGCCGTTCAGCCTCGACTAGGCTCCGCGGCGCGCATCCATGGTGGGCATCCGGCCCCTGGTTCCGCAGGACTACCGCGCCGTGCGCGAGCTGTCGCGCAGCCTGGGCCGCACCAGCGCCCCGGAGCGCTTCGCTCCCGGCGGGTGCCTGCTGGCCGCCATGTCCGAGGACGGGCGCCTGGTCGGCTGGGCCAAGGCGCAGTGGTGGGATCCGCAGGACCCGGTGGCCCCGGCGGGCTACTACCTGGGCGGGGTCGAGATCGACCCCGGCTGGCAGCGCCGCGGAGTGGCCACGGCCTTGGGCCTGGCCAGGCTGAGCTGGGTGGCGCAGCGGGCGGATGCCGCCTGGTGCGTGGTGAATGCGCGGAACACCGCCTCGCTGGCGCTGCAGCGTTCGCTGGGATTCACCCTCGGGGCGCGGGCCGCCGGATTCGGCACGGTCCACTTCACCGGGGGAGCCGGAGTGCTGCTGTGCCGGACACTTCAAGATTTCGCGCCCGGCGACGGCGCGCACAACGACAAGCAGAAGTAGGGACTCATGATTCCTCAAGAAGACCGGGACGACAACGCCGGCGCCAAGCGCAAGCCAACCCACCTGGGGGCCACCCGGGTGCCGCTGCATCTGGTGTTCCAGGCCTGCGTGGGCGTCATCATCGGCATCGGCATCACCTCGCTGTTCTCCGGCGTCGACCACGCGCAGCTGGCGCTGGCCGGCGTGATCGTGGTGATCGCCGCCTGGATCGTCGAGCAGGGATTCCGCCTTCCGGAACCCAACACCAACTCAGGCGCCCGCATCCGGCTGGTGCTGCGCATCGTCTCGCTGGTCGGCTTCACCATCGCGGTCAGCCCGCTGCTGCAGCTGATCGAAGCCTAGCTGTGGCCGTCGAGCGGGCCAAGCCCCGCCGCACCCTGAAAGCGATGCTGTGGTCGGCCGCCCAGGTGCTGGTCGGCTTTTCCGCGGGGCTCGCGCTGGCCAAGACGATGTCGCTTCCCGAGGAGCAGATCGCGTTGATCGGCACCGTGATCACGCTGGTCACCTGGCTGGCGGACGAAGCGGTCACGCTCCCGGCGAAGGACACCCGGCTCGGGGCGGCCTTGCACGGCACCCTCAGGTTCCTCGCGCTGGTCGGATTCATCATGGCCCTGCAGTCCCTGGCGGCGCTCAACGGGCTGACCTCCTAAACCCCGCCGCGCTGCAACCCTGCGCGCAGGCCGCGCAGCGGTCCAGGCAACAAAAAAGCTCGGGCGGATGCTTCCAATCAAGGAAGCATCCGCCCGAGCTCTTGGCGTTCAACGCAGGGGCGTCGGAGCCTAGTCGGTGCCTGAATCGAAGGCGGCCAGCTCGTTGGCGCGGTCGGTAGCCAGCTCGTCGCTGTCCACCGGGGTGGCGTCGACGATCGCGTCGGCGCCGCCGGCCTCTAGCGAGCCCACCAGCTTGGCGGTGGTGCCGCCGACCAGGCCCATGGCAGCGTACTGCTCCAGGCGGCCGCGGGAATCGGCGATGTCCAGGTTGCGCATGGTCAGCTGGCCGATGCGGTCCACCGGGCCGAAGGCGGCGTCGCCCACGCGCTCCATGGACAGCTTGTCCGGGTGGTAGCTCAGGTTCTCGCCGGTGGTGTCGACGATGGTGTAGTCGTCGCCGCGGCGCAGGCGGATGGTCACGGTGCCGGTGATGGCCGAGCCGACCCAGCGCTGCAGGGACTCGCGCAGCATCAGGGCCTGCGGATCCAGCCAGCGGCCTTCGTACATCAGGCGGCCCAGGCGGCGGCCTTCGTTGTGGTAGCTGGCCACGGTGTCTTCGTTGTGGATCGCGTTGACCAGGCGCTCGTAGGCGATGAACAGCAGCGCCATGCCCGGAGCCTCGTAGATGCCGCGGGACTTGGCTTCGATGATGCGGTTCTCGATCTGGTCGCTCATGCCCAGGCCGTGGCGTCCGCCGATGATGTTCGCCTCGTTGACCAGGGCTACCGGGTCGACGTATTCCTTGCCGTTGATGGCGACCGGGCGGCCGGCGGAGAAGGTGACGGAAACATCTTCCGAGGTGATCTCAACGCTTTCGTCCCAGTACTTCACGCCCATGATCGGCTCGACGTTCTCGATCGAGCTGTTCAGCAGCTCCAGGGTCTTCGCCTCGTGGGTGGCGCCCCAGATGTTGGCGTCGGTGGAGTAGGCCTTCTCAGCCGAGTCGCGGTAGGGGAAGCCGTGGGCGACCATCCACTCGCTCATCTCCTGGCGACCGCCCAGTTCAGCGACGAACTGCGGGTCGAGCCACGGCTTGTAGATGCGCAGCTTCGGGTTGGCCATCAGGCCGTAGCGGTAGAAGCGCTCGATGTCGTTGCCCTTGTAGGTCGAACCATCGCCCCAGACGTCCACGCCGTCCTCGCGCATGGCGCGCACCAGCAGGGTGCCGGTGACCACGCGGCCCAGCGGGGTCGTGTTGAAGTACGACTTTCCGCCCGAGCGGATGTGGAAGGCGCCGCAGGCCAGGGCGGCGAATCCCTCTTCGACCAGGCCCGGCTTGCAGTCGACCAGGCGCGAAGCCTCGGCGCCGTACTCCAGGGCGCGGCCCGGAACGGCGTCGATGTCCGGCTCGTCGTACTGGCCGAGATCGCCGGTGTAGGTGTACGGGATGGCGCCGTTGTGGCGCATCCAGGCGACGGCAACGGAGGTGTCGAGGCCACCGGAGAACGCGATACCGACGCGCTCGCCTACTGGGAGATTGGTAAGAACTTTAGACATGTTTCCATCCTAATGGATAAATATGCATTGTAGTGAATTGAGACTGAATGCCGGGGCGCGGAGACCTAGCAGATAGCCTATGGGTATACGACGCTCCAGTGAAGCGGAGCACAACTATGAAGTGAAGAGGTGTCCATGGAATTCCGCCAACTTGGCCGCAGCGGCCTGAGTGTTTCCGTCGTCGGTCTGGGCTGCAACAACCTGGGGCGGACCGGTACCGCCACCGAGTCCCAGGAGGGGACCAACGCGGTCGTCCATGCCGCGCTGGAGGCAGGAATCACGCTGTTCGACGTGGCCGACACCTACGGGCGTGAACCGGGCCTTTCCGAAATCCGCCTGGGCGCCGCGCTGGGCAGCGCCCGCGGGGACATCATCCTCGCCACCAAATTCGGCATGGACATGCGCGGGGTCAATGGGCCAGACTTCTCGGCGCGCGGATCGCGCCGCTACGTCGTCAAGGCGGTCGAGGCCTCGCTGAAGCGTCTGGGCACCGACTACATCGACCTGTTCCAGTTCCACACCCCGGATCCGAATACCCCGATCGAGGAGACCCTGCGGGTGCTGGACGTCCTGGTGGCCAGCGGGAAGGTGCGCTACATCGGGCACTCAAACCGGTCCGGCTGGCAGATCGCGCAGGCCGAGTACGTGGCCCGGGAGCTTGGCACCGAACGCTTCATCTCCGCCCAGAACCACTACAACCTCATCGACCGCCGCGCAGAGCTGGAGGTGCTTCCGGCTGCGAGGGAATTCGGGCTCGGCGTGCTTCCCTACTTCCCGCTGGCCAACGGGCTGCTCACCGGCAAGTACTCCAAGGGCCACGCGCCAGAAGGAAGCCGCCTGACGCATTCACGGCAGCACCTGGTGGAATCCAGCAACTTCGAGCAGCTGCAGAAGTTCGCCGACTTCGCCGCAGCGCGCGGGCTCACCGAGATCCAGCTGGCCTTCTCCTGGCTGGCGGCCCAGCAACCGGTCGCCTCGGTGATCGCCGGAGCCACCCGTCCCGAGCAGATCACGGCCAACGCGGAGGCAGTCAGCTGGGTGCCGACCCCGGCCGAGCGCGCGGAGCTGGACGAGATCTTCCCGGCCCCGGAGAAGATCGCGCCGTTCTAAACGGAGCTTAAAAACACCATGCGGCGGAACCCCCGAATCGGGGAGTCCGCCGCATGGCGCTTTAAGCGACAGCAAACCAGCAGGGATCTATGC
Organism: Arthrobacter sp. 'calajunan'; assembly: GCF_046940185.1. Taxonomy (NCBI): domain Bacteria; kingdom Bacillati; phylum Actinomycetota; class Actinomycetes; order Micrococcales; family Micrococcaceae; genus Arthrobacter; species Arthrobacter sp. 'calajunan'. The sequence continues at coordinate 396,532 of NZ_JBKZDY010000004.1, read as the reverse complement.
GTCGGCGGTGACGTAGACGACGATGTTCTTGTCCTTGATTTCCGCGGCGTAGCGCGGCAGCGCCGCCTTGGCCGGGCCGGCCACCACGGTGCCGTCCTTCGGGGCGAACTTCGAGCCATGGCAGGCGCAGTAGAAGTTCTCGTCCTGCGACTTCGGCGTCAGCGCGCAGCCCTGGTGGGTGCACTTGTTCGAGTAGGCCAGCACGGTCTTCTCATCCGGGCGGAACACCATGACCGCGGTCGCGCTGCCGTCCGGGTAGGTGGCCGGCGCCGAGGCGCGCGAGCCGACCGGCAGGTCCGAGACCGGCATCAGCACCTGGCCTTCGCCGCTCGGTTCGGGGATGGAATTGGCCTCTGGGGTTTCAACCGCTGATTCTCCGTTGCCGCAGGCGGTCAGCAGGGCTGCCGAACCGATCGCGGCGGAGGCGCACATGAACGTGCGGCGGGCTGGTCGGGCGAAGTCAGTCATGGCTTCATTGTTGCAGAATTATCTGTGACGTCGCCAAGAAGGCCCACCACACCCTGTTTCCGGACGCCGTATCTCTGTAGAGTGGGCGAATTCGCCAATGCCAGCGGAGAAGGACCCCGAGCCGAGGAGAACCCATGCGCACCTTGACCTACTACGTGGCGGTAAGCCTGGATGGATTCATCGCCGGACCGGCAGGGGAATTCGACGCGTTCCTCGCCGAGGGGGACCACATGCAAGCCACCGGCGAGCAGTTCCGCGGCACCGTGCCCACCGTCCTGGCCGAAGCCGTGGGTATCCCAATCCAGGACGGGCCCTTCGACACCGTGCTGATGGGATGGAACACCTACGCGGTCGGGATGCCCGACCAGCATCTGGCCAGCCCCTACGCCCACCTTCGCCAGGTCGTGTTCACGCACGGACGGCAGGGCCCGGAAGGCAGCCAGGACGTGCTGTTCACGGACCGGGATCCGGTGCAGCTGGTGCGCGAACTGAAAAAGGAAGACGGTAAGGACATCTGGCTGTGCGGCGGCGGCTCGCTGGCCGCCGCACTGGCCGAGGAGATCGACCAGCTGGCGCTGAAGATCAACCCGGTGACCTTAGGCGGCGGCATCCGGCTGTTCGGCGACCGCTCCTACCAGCCGCAGCCCTGGCGCAGCACCTCCGTGCAGGCCTTCGAATCCGGGGTCGCGCTGGCGCAGTACGAGCGGGCCTAGCGCTTCCCTCCAGTTGCAGAACACGACGGCGGGGCCCTCGGCCGGCGCATGCCGCCGCCGAGGACCCCGCCGTGATGCGCCTGATCAGTTGTTGAACTTTGCTCCGTTGACGCGTTCGGAGGCGCCGACCTGGTCGAGGTACGGAGTGATGCCGCCCAGGTGCATCGGCCAGCCCGCGCCGGTGATCATGCACAGGTCCACGTCGGCCGCTTCGGCCACCACACCCTCGGAGAGCAGCAAGCCGATCTCCTGGGCCAGCGCGTCCTGGACCCGAGCCAGGATCTGCTCCGCACTTGACGGGTTGCTTCCTTGCATGATGACCTGCGCCGCTGCCGGGTTCAGCACCTGGCCGCCCTGCTCGTCGGAGACCCACAGCGAGGTGACCTTCGCGTCGATCAGCTTCTGCAGGTTCTGCGACACCGCGAAACGGTCGCCGAAGGCGGCGTGCAGGGATTCGGTGACATGCTGGGCCACAGGCAGCCCGACCATCGACAGCAGGGTGAACGGGGTCATCGGCAGGCCCATGCTGGACAGGGCGTTGTCCGCGGCCTTGGCGTCGGTGCCTTCGTCAAAGGCCGCCTGGACCTCGCTGAGCAGGCGCAGCAGCACGCGGTTGACCACAAACGCCGCCGCATCCTGGGTGAGCACGGTGGTTTTCCTCAGCGCCTTGCCCAGCACGAACGCGGTGGACAGCGCGGTGTCGCTGGTCCATTCGGTGGCGGCGATCTCCAGCAGCGGCATGAGGGCCACCGGGTTGAAGAAGTGGAAGCCCACCAGGCGTTCGGGGTGCATCAGGTCCCGGCCCATCTCGGTGACCGAGAGCGAGGAGGTATTGGTGGCCAGCACGCACTCGGGGGAGACGACCGCCTCGACCTCGGCGAAGACCTGCTTCTTCACGCCCAGCTCCTCGAAGACCGCCTCGATGACGAAGTCCGCGTCGGCGAAGCCCTCCTTGGAGACCGAGCCGGAGACCAGCGCCTTGGCGCGGTTGACCGCGTCCTGGCTCATCCGGTCCTTGGCATGCAGCTTGTCGATCTCGCCGTGGATGTAGCCCAGTCCCTTGTCGATGCGCGACTGGTCAAGGTCGGTGATGACCACCGGCACGTTCAGCCGGCGCACGAACAGCAGCGCCAGCTGGCTGGCCATCAGCCCGGCTCCGACGATGCCGACCTTGGTCACCGAGCGGGCCAGCCTGGCGTCGGGCGCTCCGGCCGGGCGCTTGCCGCGCTTCTGCACCAGGTCGAAGAAGGCGTAGACCGTGTTCTGGAACTGCCTGCTGCCCATCAGCTCGGTCAGCGCCTGGATTTCCAGCTGCGCCGATTCGGGCTGGGTCAGGGTCAGGCCCTGGCGGAAGACCTCCAGCACCTTGGACGGGGCGGGGGCGGCGCCGTGCAGCTTCGCGTCGACGAACGCCTGCGCGGCATCCGCGGCCTCCAGCCAGCGGCGGGCCACCTCGGGATCGCGCGGGTCCACCGCGTTGGGGCGTCGCACCTCGAGCTCTCCGTTGAGCACGCCGTCGACGAACGCGACCGAATGCTCAATGAAGTCCGCCGGCTCGAACAGGGCATCGGCTACACCCATCTTGTAGGCGGCAGGCCCGGAGAGGGTCTTGTTGTTGTTCAGCGGGTTCTCGATCATGACCTTCAGTGCGTTCTCCGGGCCCACCAGGCGCGGCAGGCGGTAGACGCCGGCCCAGCCCGGAATCAGCCCGAGGAACGCCTCGGGCAGGCCCAGCGCGCCGGCGGCGGTGCTGACGGTGCGGTAGGTGCAGGCCAGCGCGATCTCCAGGCCTCCGCCCAGGGCCAGTCCGTTGACGAAGGCGAAGGTCGGCACACCCAGGTCGGCTAGCAGGTCGTAGGCGTGGTGGCCCAGGGAGGCCATGGCGCTGCCCTGCTCGGGGGAGCGCAGCTGGGTGACCGCGGACAAATCCGCGCCGGCGATCAGGAAGTGCGGCTTGCCGGTGATGGCCAGCGCGTGGATCGCCCCGGCCTTGGCGCGCTCGGCCTGGGTTTCCAGCGCGGCGCGCAGCTCGATCAGCCCGTTGGGGCCCAGCGTGGTCGGCTTGCGGTGGTCCAGCCCGTTGTCCAGGGTCAGCAGGGCCAGCACCTTGCCGCTGGGCAGCAGGACGTCGGAGACCAGCGAGTGGGTGACGGTCTCGTCGCGCATGAGCTCGGCGACGTCCGAGAAGTTCTGTGAAGTTGCTGCGGTCATGGTTCTGCTCCTTTAGGCCTTGCTGCCGAAGTCGGGGTGGTTCGGGTTTTCCCAGATGACGGTGCCGCCCATGCCCAGGCCGATGCACATGGTGGTGATCCCGTAGCGTACCGAGTGGTCCTCGGAGAACTGGCGGGCCAGCTGGGTCATCAGCCGCACCCCGGAGGAGGCCAGCGGGTGGCCGACGGCGATGGCGCCGCCGTAGCGGTTCACCCGCGGGTCCTCCTGGTCGATGCCGTAGTAGTCAAGGAAGGAGAGCACCTGCACGGCGAAGGCCTCGTTGATCTCGAATAATCCGATGTCCTGAATCTCCAGCCCGGCCTTGGCCAGTGCCTTCTCGGTTGCGGGGACCGGGCCGTAGCCCATCACGTCCGGCGCGACGCCGGCGAAGGCGAAGGAGACCAGGCGCATCTTCGGGGCCAGCCCCAGCTCGCGCACGGCTTGGCCGCTGGCCAGCAGCGCGGCGGTGGCGCCGTCGTTCAGGCCTGCCGCATTGCCGGCGGTGACCCGGCCGTGGGCGCGGAAGGGGGTGCGCAGTTCGCTCAGCGATTCCATGGTGGTTCCCGGGCGCGGCGGCTCGTCCACGCGGTGCACCGCCCAGCCTTCGCCCGGGCGCTTGGCGGCCACGGAGACCAGGTCAGGCTGGATCTGCTGGTTCTGGTAGGCGGCGGCGAGCTTGGCCTGCGAGGCCACCGCGTAGCGGTCGGCGCGTTCCTTGGTGATCGCGGGGAAGCGGTCGTGCAGGTTCTCCGCGGTGTTGCCCATGTTCAGCGCCTGCGGGTCGACGATGCGCTCGGATACGAAGCGCGGGTTCGGATCGGCCCCGGCGCCCATCGGGTGGTTGCCCATGTGCTCCACGCCGCCGGCGATGACCAGGTCGTAGGCACCGAAGGCGATGCCGCCGGCCGTGGAGGTCACCGCGGTCATCGCGCCGGCGCACATGCGGTCGATCGCGTAGCCGGGCACCGACTGCGGGATGCCGGAGAGCAGCGCCACGGTGCGCCCGATGGTCAGGCCCTGGTCGCCGGTCTGCGTGGTGGCCGCCAGCGAGACCTCGTCGATCTTCTCGGCCGGCACCTGCGGGTTGCGCTCCAGCAGGCCGCGCACGGCCTTCACTGCCAGGTCGTCGGCGCGGGTGCCGTGGTAGATGCCCTTCTCGCCGGCGCGGCCGAACGGGGTGCGGACCCCGTCGATGAAGACGACGTCGCGGTCATCGAGCATTCTGCTTGCGTTCTCGTGCTCGGTCGTGGTGTTGGCACTCACCGGCGGGCTCCTTGCGGGGTAGGTTCTGCCTGCCGGAGGGGCCCGGCAGTGGCCACCGTCACAGTGACCTGCCTCATACGTTACTCATGAGTAACTTTTAGCGCAAGTGGAGATCCCGCCGGCTGGCCGGCATCGGGGCCGCAGGGGACGCAAAAGCCGCATGCGGCACCCGCGCCGAGGGCTCGGCGGCAGGGTGCTGCATGCGGCAGCGGTATGCAACGGTGCGGTTCACAGGCCGGGCGAAGGTGAACCCGAATTTCGGCTAGGCCTTCATCGCGGCGGCCAGCTTGCCGGCCAGCAGCTCGCGCTGCCACGGGCGGGCGCCCAGCGCGCTCAGGGCCTCGTCGATGGAGCCCTCGCTGAGCACCGCCGGGGGAGTCCAGCACAGTTCGCGCAGGAACTTGGGGGTCAGCAGGTTTTCGGCGGGGATGTTCCAGGCCTCGCTGACCTCGGTCACCACCAGCTTGGCGGCGGCCAGCCGGTCCGCGGCCTTCGGGTTCTTCTCGCTCCAGGCGCGCGGGTTGGGCAGCCCGGTCTTATCAGTGCGCAGCTCGGGCAGGTCGCGGGTGCTGCGGCCGCGCCGCACCGCATCCAGCCAGCGCGGGGCGTCGCGCTTCACGCTGCGCCCGTGGAAACCGGGGATCTGCAGCAGCGCCGGCACCGAGTTGGCCCGGTGCTCGATCGCCGCCATGATGGCGCGGTCCGGCAGCAGCCTGCCCGGGGCGACATCGCGGCTCTTGGCCAGCGATTCGCGCGAAAGCCACAGCTCGCGGGCCACTGCCAGGTTGCGTTTGCTCTTGATCTTGTGGATGCCCGAGAGCTTGCGCCACGGCTCGGCCACCTCGGCGACCTGCGGCGGAATCAGCTCGAAGGCGAATTCCTGCCGGGCGAACTCCAGCTTGCCCTGCTCCTCGAGCACGCCGGTGACCTCCTGGCGCAGCTCTTCGAGCACCTCGACGTCCAGCGCCGCGTAGGTCAGCCAGGATTCGGGCAGCGGGCGCGTGGACCAGTCGGCGGCGGAGTGCTCCTTGGCCAGCGCCAGGCCCAGCAGCTCGGCAACCATGGTGCCCAGCGAGACGCGCGGGAATCCGGCCAGGCGCCCGGCCAGCTCGGTGTCGAACAGCGAGGCCGGGGCCAGGCCCAGCTCGTTCAGGCAGGGCAGGTCCTGGGTGGCGGCGTGCAGGATCCATGGCTGCTCGTTGGCGAACTCGACCAGCGGGGACAGGTCCTCCAGGGTTTCCGGATCGATCAACCAGGTGCCGGCGCCTTCGCGGCGGATCTGGATCAGGAAGGCGCGCTGGCCGTAGCGGAAGCCGCTGGCGCGTTCGGTGTCCACCGCCAGGTCTCCGGTTCCCGCGCGCAGGGCGCGCACCGCGCGGCGCAGCGCCGGCGGGGTGTCGATGACTTCGGGCACGCCATCGCGCGGCGCGGTGAGCGGGATCAGCGGCGGCGCGGAAGGCTGCGAGTCGTCGGAGGCGGATAACGGTGCGGTCGGCTGGGAATTGCTCATGGTGATTCCATTCTAAGACCGCGCGGGGAACTTCGGCGCTAGCTCAGGCGGCGGCGCGGCAGCTGCTGCACGCCCTCGGGCAGCGGAGGCAGCCCGGCGAAGGTGCAGACCATGTCCGCCCAGGCGCTCAGGTGCACCCCCTGGTCTTCGGATTCGGGGGACCAGGAGGCGCGCAGCTCGATGTCGATGTGGTCCTGCTCCCCGGCCATGTTGCCGAAGGATTCGGAGATCACGCGCGTGGCGGTGCCGCCGGCCGAATGATAGGCCGCGCCGCGTTCGCATAACGCGTCCTCCAGCCAGCTCCAGGCGACCGAGGCGAGCATGGAGTCCTGCCCCATATCGTTCTCGAGCCGGGCGCGGATGTAGGTGACGATGCGGAACTTGCCGTTCCACAGCTGCTGCCCGGCAGGGTCGTAGAGCAGGATGAAGCGGCCGGTGGCCAGCTGCTCGGCCGGCTGCAGGAACGGGGTGCGGCCCAATTCCTTGCCGAGGCGACCGTGGCTGGGACCGGCGTGCTCCAGCACGTCCCCGCTCAGGGCCAGGGCGAAGGGCGCGAGGCGTCCGGGGGCCGGGATTTCGGTGAACTGAAGCTCTTTGCGCACCGTGGCGCGGGACAACTCGTCCAGGGCCTTGGCGAAGGCCGGCGGGGTGGCGGCGGCAGGGCGTTCATTGGTCACAGTCAGAGTCTAAAACGCGCCGCACCGCTGGTGCGGTACGGCGCGCCGGTCGGCCGGGGGCCAACTGGAGTTCGAAGCTAGGCGGTCGCGAACTGGCCCATCAGTTCTTCGAGCTTCGCGGTGAAGGCGTCCACGTCGGCCTCGGTGGTGTCGAAGGAGCACATCCAGCGCACCTGCCCGGCGGCGCGGTCCCAGTCGTAGAAGCGGAAGTGCTGGCGCAGCTCGTCGCTGACCAATGTGGGCAGCTGCGCGAACACGCCGTTGGCCTGGGTTGGGTAGACCAGTTCCACGCCGTCGATGCGCTGCACCGCGGCGGCAAGTTTTGCGGCCATGGCGTTCGAATGCCCGGCCAGCTCGCGCCACAGCCCGGTGCCGTAGAGCTCGATCAGCTGCGCGGAGATGAAGCGCATCTTGCTGCCCAGCTGCATGTTCATCTTGCGCAGGTACTTCATGTCGGCGGCCAGCTCGCTGCGCAGCGTCAGGATGCCCTCGCCCAGCAGCATGCCGTTCTTGGTGCCGCCCAGCGAGACGATGTCCACCCCGGCGTCGGTGGTCAGCTCGCGCAGCTGGACGCCCAGCGAGGCGGCGGCGTTGGACAGCCGCGAGCCGTCCAGGTGCACCTTCATGCCCAGCTGGTGCGCATGCGCGGTGATCGCCTTGAGCTCTTCGGGGGTGTACAGCGTGCCCAGCTCGGTGGCCTGGGTGATCGACACGGCCAGCGGCTGCGCGCGGTGCTCGTCGCCCCAGCCCCAGGCCTGCTGGTCGATCAATTCAGGGGTCAGCTTGCCGTCCGGGGTGTCCACCTGCAGCAGCTTGAAGCCGCCCACGCGTTCCGGGGCGCCGTTCTCGTCCACGTTGATGTGGGCGCTCGAGGCGCAGATGACAGCACCCCAGCGCGGCAGCAGCGACTGCAGCGCGGTGACATTGGCGCCGGTGCCGTTGAACACAGGGAAGATCGCCGCCTGCTCGCCGAACAATTCGCGCGCCAGCGCATCGAGCTGCTCGGTGTACTGGTCCTCGCCGTAGGAGATCTGGTGGCCGCCGTTGGCGCGCTCGATGGCCGCCAGGATCCGCGGGTGCACGCCCGAGTAGTTGTCCGAGGCGAATCCGCGCAGTGCCGTGTCGTGGCTGAAGGTCATGATGGGTGAGGTCCTTTGCAAGTCGGGGCCGGCCGGTGGGCCGGGGAAAATGGTGGGCGCGGCACATCGGCCGGTGGGCCGTGTTCCGCGCCGGTGGCGGCACGACGCCTGCCCGCCGCCGGGAGCGGTTGCGGGCAGGCGTGCGCGGGCTAGGCCTCGGGCGCCGCGGGCGTGGCCTTCGCGCCGGCCTTGGGCAGCGCGACGCGGGTGCCGTTGAGCTTCGCGGCGTCTGTCCGCAGCGCGTCCACCGCGGCCTTGGCCAGGAATTCGACCGGGGTGTGCCCCTCGGGCGCCTGGTCGGCCGGTTTGTCGCTGAGCGCCTTGACCACCCAGCTGAAGGCCGCGGCCTGCGGAGCCTGCTTGGTGAACAGCCGGGCCACGGCGTTGACCCAGTGCTCCGCGGCGGCCTTGACGGCGCCGTAGTTCGCGTTGGAGGGGGTCGGGTTCAGCACCGATTCGGAGCTGACGATCGCCAGCCGGCCGGCCTCGGAGGCCACCAGGTCGTCGACGAACACGCGGCTCGTGTTGCGCAGCGTGGTCATGACCGACTCGTGCAGGAAATCCCAGTCCTCGTCGCTCTGCCCGGCGATCGACTTGCCGCCGCGCCAGCCGCCGACCAGGTGCAGCAGCACGTCGATCGGGCCGTGCTGGCCGTGGATGGTGTCGCGCAGGTGCTCGACCGCCGGGTGGTAGGCAAGATCGCACTGGTAGCGCAGCACGCCGCGCGGCATGCGCTCCACCAGCCGATCCGCATCGCTGCCGATGGCCAGCACCTTGGCTCCCGCCTCCATCAGCGCTTTCGCGCAGGCGATGCCGGATGCCGAGGTGGCCCCGGCGATGAGAACCACCGGGGCCTTGCGGCCTTGCTGCTTCTGGTCCAATGTTTGTTCGCTCACGTACCTAGCCTAAATCAAGCGGGCCTGAAAAGGGCCGACTAGATGCGGTCAGCGCCGGTCATGCCGCGAGTGGACTCGATGACCGCGGTCATCTTCTTGGACAGCGCCTCGTAGAACATGGACAGCGGGAACTCGTCGTCCATCACCTGGTCGGTGATCTCGCGCAGCGGTGCGGTCAGCGGCAGCGCCTGAGGGCCCTTGGCCCAGACCGAGGCCGGGTGCGGGGTGACGGTGGCGGACACCAGCTCGTAGGCGGCCAGCCAGTGGGCCAGCTTCGGGCGGTCGATGGACTTCCAGTACAGCTCGTCGATCGAGTCGCCCAGCGCGGCGACCACCGCGGGCACCTCGGCCCAGTCGATGCGCAGCTTGGTGTCGGTCCAGTGCAGCACGTGGTGCTGGTGCATCCAGGCGAACAGCAGCTGGCCGCCCAGGCCGTCGTAGTTGCGCACGCGCGAACCGGTGATCGCGAAGCGGAAGATCCGGTCGAAGATCACCGCGTATTGCACCAGCTTGGCCATCTTCGCGGTCTTGTCGTCCGCCTTCGGATCGGCGGCGATCTTCATGCATTCGCGGAACGCGGTCAAATCGCAGCGCAGCTCCTCGAGCGAGTACAGGAAGAATGGCATGCGCTGCTTGATCATGAACGGGTCGAAGGGCAGGTCCCCGCGCATGTGGGTGCGGTCGTGGATCAGGTCCCACATGATGAACGCCTCTTCGGCCAGCTGCTGGTCTTCGAGCAGCGCCGCGGCGTCGTCCGGCAGTTCGAGGTTGGTGATCTGCGCGGCGGCCTTGAGTACCTTGCGGAAGCGCGCGGCCTCGCGGTCCTGGAAGATCGCGCCCCAGGTGAACGACGGGGTCTCGCGGATCGCGACCGACTCCGGGAAGAGCACCGCGGAGTTGGTGTCGTAGCCGGCGGTGAAGTCGATGAAGCGCAGCGGCACGAACAGCTTGTTCGAGTACTCGCCGGCCTCGAGCTGCGAAATGAACTCGGGCCAGATCACCTGGACCAGCACCGCTTCGAGGTGGCGGTTGGTGGATCCGTTCTGGGTGTACATCGGGAAGAGCACCAGGTGCATCAGCCCGTCCACGCGCTGGGTCTGCGGCTGGAATTCCATGAGCGAATCGAGGAAGTCCGGCACGCCGAAGCCCTGCTCGGCCCAGCGCCTCAGGTCTGCGACGAGCTTGTCCAGGTAGTCGGCCTCGTGGGCGAAGAAGCCGCGCAGGGTCTGGATGGAGTCGACGATCGTGTCGACCAGCTCGCCGGCGCGGACGCGCTGCTCGGGCTCGGCCACGGAGCCGTCCTTGAGCTGCAGACCCTGGAATTCACTGGCGGCGGCCTTGAGTCCAAGCCATGCGTCGGACTCGGCGATGCGGCGGGCGTCGGAGGGGCTGGTTGGCCGTGGTTCTGCGGAAATCTGGGTCATTGAGATACACCTTCTTCTTCGGTAGGGCAGCGTTCAGTTGCTTGACTAGAACGCTACGCCCATCGAAAGGAAAAGTAATCCTGACTCCTCGGTGAATAAGTAATGCTTATTCTTGGGGTGACTTGCGTTGCTTCACGCTGAGCACTGTTTAGCCCTGCGTTTCGCGCAGCTTCAAGCTCAGCGAATTCATGCAGTACCGCAGGTCGGTCGGGGTTCCGAAGCCCTCGCCCTCGAACACGTGGCCCATGTGCGAATCGCAGTTGGCGCAGCGCACCTCCACACGCTTCATCCCCATCGACTTGTCGGTGATGTAGCGGACGCGGTCTTCGGCCAGCGGTGCGAAGAACGAGGGCCAGCCGCAGCCGGCGTCGAACTTGGTGGTGCTGGCGAACAGTTCGGAGCCGCAGGCACGGCAGGAATACACGCCCTCGGTCGTCGTGTCCCAGTATTCGCCGGTGAACGGGCGTTCGGTGCCGGCCTGCCGCAGGACGTGGAATTCTTCGGGGGAGAGAACCTGGCGCCAATCGATCTCGGCGGGGTTCCGGTCTTCGGTGTTCTGGTTTTCGTTCATACTTAGGAAACTACCTCCGGGGCGTGATGATTCCCAACACGCCATCTGCAAAGATGAAAACATGGCTCGGAAAATCGTCGACAAGCTCGAACCACGCAAGACAGTTCCCGCGACCCTGATCGGCGCCGGTCTGGGAGTCGCGGCAGGTTCGCTGGTGGCCGCCAGCGTTTCCGCGCTGGCCGGGTACTTCGCCCGGCGCGTGGTCACCCCGGAGGAGCGGCGCGCCTCGAACGCGGTCATCCGCGAGATTACCACCGACGCGCAGGGCAAATTGTGGATGCATCTGGCCCGCGACGCGGAGACCGCCGAACCCGGCGGGTGCACCTTCCTGGCCGAATTCGATGCCTGCGCGGTGCGTTTGTCGGCTCCGCAGGATGTCGCGGGCAAACCGAAGATCGTGGCCCGGCAGATCGAGCAGGTCTACCGCGGCACCCTGGACGGGGTCAAGCGCGGCTACCTCTCCGGGGCGATGTACGAGCACCCCTCGGACTTGGGCTTCGAGGCCGAGGACGTGAGCGTCAGCCTCGACGTGGGCGACGGACCGGCCTGGCTGGTGCCCGGGACCAGCCACCAGGACGTCTGGGTGATCGGGGTGCACGGGCGCGGGGCCCGCCGCACCGAATCCATCCGCGCGCTGCCCGCTCTGGCCAAGGCCGGGGTGAGCACCTTGTTGATGAGCTACCGCAACGACGGACTGGCACCGACCGCCCCCGATGGGCGCTACGGGCTGGGAGACACCGAATGGCTGGATGTCGAAGCCGCGGTCCACTTCGCGACCTCGCGCGGCGCGCGGCAGGTCATCTTGCTGGGCTGGTCGATGGGCGGGGCGATCAGTCTGCAGATGGCCGACCGCTCGGACTTGGCCGACCGGGTGGATTCGCTGATGCTGGTAGGCCCGGTGATCAACTGGGTCGACGTGCTCTCCCACCAGGCGCGGGCGAACAAGATCCCGCAGTCGGTCGGGCGCTTCGGCCAGTGGCTGCTGTCCAACGAGGCCGGGCGCTGGATCACCGGCCAGGCCGCCCCGGTGAACCTGAAGCGGCTGAATTGGGTGGACCGGGCCGAGGAGCTGTCCCACCCGATCCTGCTCATGCATAGCAGGGACGACCAGTTCGTGCCCAACGGGCCGAGCCTGAAGCTCGCCGCGCTGCGCCCGGACCTGGTCAGCCTGAAGACTTTCACCCTGGCCGGGCATACCAGGGAGCCGAACGTGGATCCGGACGGATTCACGCAAGCGGTCAGTGACTTCCTCGCCGCGCGGATCAACGCATATACGGCGAGGTAGCCGACCGCCGCGCCGGACCGCCTAGCCGGCGGCGATCGACGCCCAGATGGCGCCGGTGGCCTTCGCGGCATCCTGCGGGGCGATCTCCAGGCTGAAGCCGCGGCGCCCGCCGGAGATGAACACCGTCTCGAACTGCAGTGCGCTGTCGTCGATCACGGTGCTGGAGTGCTGGCGCTGCCCGAACGGGGAGATCCCGCCCAGCACATAGCCGCTGCGCCGCTGGGCTGCGGCCTTGTCGGCCATCTGCACCTTCTTGGTGCCCAGCGCCGCGCCGACCGCCTTGAGATCCAGCATGCTGTCCACCGGCACCACCGCGACGGCCAGGTCCTGGGCCGCGGTGGCGCCGGTGGCGACCATCAGCGTCTTGAACACCCGGGCGCCGGGAACCCCGAGCTGCTCGGCCGCTTCTCCGCCGTAGCTTTCAGCCGAGTCGCTGTGCGTGTAGCTGTGCGCCACGTAGCCGATCCCGGCGGCATCCAGGGCCGCGGTGGCCGGGGTGGAGGCGGCGTGTTTCTTCTTGCCCACGGGCGTTTGAACCTTCCTGCGCGGTATGTTGCGCCGCGCCTAGGCGGCGAGCTGTTCGGCGATCTGGCGCTTGATGCGGCCCAGCATGGCGGTCATGCCGCGCATGCGCAGCGGCGAGAGCGCGCGGGTCAGTCCCAGCTGCTGCGGCATGTCATCGGGCACCGCCAGGATCGCGGCGGCGTCCTTTCCGTCCAGCCCGGCGGCCAGCACCGAGGCGAAACCACGGGTGGTCGGCGCCTCGGGAGGAGCGGAGAAGAACAGGTTCACCGGGTTCGCGTCCGCGGCGGACACCTCCACCACCAGGAACAGCGGCGACTGGCATTCGACCACCTGCTCGAACAGCTCCGGGTGCTCGGCCAGGCGCTCGGGCAGCTCGGGCAGCTCGCGGGAGTACTCCAGCAGCAGCTCCAGGCGGTCGGCCTCGGGCACCTCGGTGAATTCCTCGATGATTTCGGCCAGTTCTGCGGGAATCGTGCTCATGCGCGCACCCCGCGCTTGGCTGGAACCTCGCCCTGCTCGGCGCCGCGGACGATCGGCACGCCCACGGCGTTGCCCCATTCGGTCCACGAGCCGTCGTAGTTGCGCACGGACTCGAAGCCCAGCAGGTGCTTGAGCACGAACCAGGTGTGGCTTGAGCGTTCGCCGATGCGGCAGTACGCCACCACGTCGTCGCCCGGCTTCAGCCCGGCCTCGTCCAGGTAGATCGCTTCGAGCTCGGCGCGGGAGCGGAAGGTGCCGTCCTCGGCGGCGGCGCGGGCCCACGGCACCGACGCGGCGCTCGGGATGTGCCCGCCGCGCAGCGCGCCCTCCTCCGGGTAGTTCGGCATGTGGGTGCGTTCGCCGGTGTACTCCTCGGCGGAGCGCACGTCGATCAGCGGGTTGCCCAGGTGCTCCAGCACCTGCGGCAGGAAGGCGCGGATTGCCTCGTCCGAACGCTCGATCACCGGGTACTGCGACGGGGAGACCGCCGGCTTCTGCGTGCTCAGCTCGCGGCCCTCGGCGATCCACTTGTCGCGTCCGCCGTCCATCAGGCGCACATCTTCGTGGCCGAACAGGGTGAAGACCCACAGCGCGTAGGCAGCCCACCAGTTCGACTTGTCGCCGTAGATCACCACGGTGCTCTCGCGGCTTATGCCCTTGGCCTGCATCAGCGCCGCGAAGCCCTCGCCGTCGACGTAGTCGCGGGTGACCTCGTCATTCAGCTCGGTGTGCCAGTCGATCTTCAGCGCGCCAGGCACATGCCCGGTGGAGTACAGCAGGATGTCCTCGTCGGACTCCAGCACCACCAGGTTCTCGGCGCCCAGGTTGTCCGCGACCCACTGCGTGGAGACCAGCCGTTCAGGATGGGCATACGCTGCATACTTCTCGTTGGACTCAACGGGCAAAGGCATTTTCTATCACGTTCCTTGACGGTATCGGGGCGGCGGGAGATCCCCGCCGATCGCTTGCTCTGCTTCTAGCCTAGTGCTCCGAGCGCCCCGGCACTGTGTGGGGTGCGACATTTCACCGTTTCTGCGGGTCATTCAAGGTAAACTGGCCGATGGGCCGCCCGCGGGCCGCCCGCACATCACCGCATTCAACCGAAGGATCCCCGAAGCCCATGGCGACGATCACCCACCTGAGCGAAACCATCCCGCAGCTGTCGATCGACGAGCTGCTCGCCGGATTCCATCCGTCATACCGCTTCGGTGAGGTGTCCTTCAATACCTACCGCCCGGACCCGAACCAGCCTTCGCAGACCGAGGCGGTCCACAAGCTCACCAGCTTCGCCGAATCGGTGGGCAAGAGCTCCTCGAGCTCCTTCCTGGGCAAGCTGTTTGGGAAGAAGAAAGTAACCAAGAACGGCATCTACCTCGACGGCGGCTTCGGCGTGGGCAAGACCCACCTGCTCGCCTCGCTGTGGCACGCCGCTCCCGGCCGCAAGGCCTTCGGCACCTTCGTGGAGTACACCAACCTGGTCGGCGCGCTGTCCTTCCGCCAGACAGTCGACGTGCTCAGCCAGTACTCGCTGGTCTGCATCGACGAATTCGAGCTTGACGACCCGGGGGACACCGTGCTGATGTCCCGCCTCATGCGCGAGCTGTCCGACGCCGGGGTGAAGCTTGCCGCGACCTCCAACACCCTGCCCGGCGCGCTGGGCGAGGGCCGCTTCGCCGCGGTGGACTTCCAACGCGAAATCAAGACCCTCTCCGAGCAGTTCGACGTGCACCGCGTGGAGGGCGAGGACTTCCGCCACCGCGGCCTGCCCGAAGCCCCGCAGCCGCTGGAGGACTCCGCCATCGAATCCTTCGCCGCCGAACGCTACCCGGATAAGACCCTGGCCGTGGACAACTTCGCGGACCTGGTGGCCCACCTGTCCAAGGTCCACCCCTCGCGCTACCGGCAGCTGCTCTCGGAAACCGACGTGCTGGTGCTGCACAACGTCGACACCATCACGGACCAGGCCATCGCGCTGCGCTTCGTGGTGCTCGCCGACCGCCTCTACGACAAGGATGTGCCGATCGTTGCCTCGGGCAAGCCGTTCAGCGAGCTGTTCACCCCGGAAATGATGGCCGGCGGCTACCAGAAGAAGTACTTCCGCGCTGTCTCGCGCCTCACCGCGCTGGCCCGCGAAGGCCAGATCGGCGAAGCGGCGCTCTAAACCGCGCCCCGCACTTCCAGCTCATCGCCGGGCAGTCACCTGCTCGGCGATGACGTGTATTAACAGGCCGATCACCAACGCCCAGAACGCCCCGCCGATACCGAACAGCGTCACGTTCGCCGCGGCCACGAGCATCGTGGCCAGGGCGCTGAGCTGCCAGCGAGGCTCCTTCATGGCCCCGAGCATCGCATTGGCCAAGGTCGCCAGCAGGGCCAGGCCCGCAGCGGCCTCGAACAACCCGGCGGGGGAGAGCGTCGCCAGCGAGGCGACCAGCGCCGATCCCAGCGCGAACACCAGGTAGAACACCCCGGAGGAGGCCGAGGCCTTCCACCGCTGCCCGGGATCCTTGCCACCGGACTCGCCGGCGGACAGGGCGGCGGAAATCGCCGCCAGATTAATCGCATGGCCGCCGAAGAAGGCGCCGGCGGCGCTCCCGAACCCGGTGGACAGCATGCTC
Organism: Arthrobacter sp. 'calajunan'; assembly: GCF_046940185.1. Taxonomy (NCBI): domain Bacteria; kingdom Bacillati; phylum Actinomycetota; class Actinomycetes; order Micrococcales; family Micrococcaceae; genus Arthrobacter; species Arthrobacter sp. 'calajunan'. The sequence continues at coordinate 380,752 of NZ_JBKZDY010000004.1, read as the reverse complement.
GAACGCCACGGGGTGCGGAACCCGAAGGACGACATCACTGCCACGCCCGGGATGTTCTGCGAGGCCATGGTCACGATGAACAGCGGCAGGCTGATGCTCGCCACCGCCTGCCAGGAAAACTCCGGCGCCACGAATTCCAGCGTCGGAAGCACCTCGATCTGCGCCCAGGAATGGGAAGCGCCGATCGAGAACAGTCCGCACCCCACAGCGCCGAGCATGCTCAGGGCCACCGCATAACGCGGCAGGAAACGCAGCCCCGCCAGGAACACCGCCAGGATCAGCACCGCCGCCACCGGGATGCTGCCCAGCGCGGTGAAGGGCTTGAGGCACAGCGGAATCAGCACGCCGGCCAGCATTCCCTGGGCGATCGGCACGGGAATCGAAGTCAGCAGCCGGTGCAGCACCGGGATGAGCCCGGTGAGCATGATCAGCACGCCGCTGATAATGAATGCGCCGACGGATTCGGCGAAACTGAAACTGCCCGCAGCCAGGCTTGCCAGCAGCGCCGCGCCCGGTGTGGACCAGGCAACGGTGATCGGCAGCCGGTGCTTCAGGGACAGTACCAGAGAGGCTACTCCCACTAGGAAAGTCAGCGCGAGCAGGCCGGAGGATGCCTGTGAGGGGCTTGCTCCCGCCTGCAGCAGCCCGGTGATGACCACTGCGAAAGACGACGTGAACCCGACCATGGTGGTGATGAACCCGGCGAGCACGGCTTCGCGTGGCAGACGCGGACGGCTGATGATGTTGCTTTCCATGCTTAGTTTCTATCGGTTCGCGAGCCGGGTGGGAAATTGCGGCGATCCGCCGACCAAGATGTGGGATCGGCAGGAGCGGGCAACCTGCCCGGAAACGTAGAAAAGCGCCACCCGCTGGGGTGGCGCTTTCCTACGTGCCTAGGGTAAGGCCAAAGCTCTAACGACTGGACGTTAGGCCTGATCCTTGTTTCCGAGGTTGCCCAGGAAGTTCTTGGCTCCATCCTGAACGCCATCGACCTTGTCGGCGTACTTGCCGCCGGTCTTGCGGTCGATGAAGTCCCCGGCCTTGTCGATGCCGTCTGAAATCTTGTCAGAGTTCTGGCTCGCGAATTCTCCGGCTTTCAGTGCCAGTCCTTCGACCTTGCCCTTTAGCTCGTTAAAACCTGCCAATGGACACCTCCCTTCAACACGGAGGGCCTCTTGCCCTCAACTCCTGCGTCCCATCATAGGGTGCAGCCTTCGCGTTGGGTAGTTCACACGGCGAACAAATATGTTTCAGGGCCAGATCGAAGCCACGGAAGTGCCCGCTGAGCAGGAAACTACTAAAAGTTTTAGCTGAGAAAGAAACTTGGGACCCACACTGATGTGTGGGTCCCAAGTTTTTCGGAGCGGTCAACGAGGTTCGAACTCGCGACCTCAACCTTGGCAAGGTTGCGCTCTACCAGCTGAGCTATGACCGCAGGATCTATATGAAGTTATGGAGCGGTCAACGAGGTTCGAACTCGCGACCTCAACCTTGGCAAGGTTGCGCTCTACCAGCTGAGCTATGACCGCATGGACACTGAACTGTATCCAGTGCGCGATACTGGGATCGAACCAGTGACCTCTTCCGTGTCAGGGAAGCGCGCTACCGCTGCGCCAATCGCGCCGAAGATTCAATGAAGAATCCCGACAGAATTATCATTTTACCGATGAATTCTTGGAGCGGTCAACGAGGTTCGAACTCGCGACCTCAACCTTGGCAAGGTTGCGCTCTACCAGCTGAGCTATGACCGCATATATTTAGTTATGAAATCCGTAATCTGGTGGACTACGAGTTCCGTGCGCGATACTGGGATCGAACCAGTGACCTCTTCCGTGTCAGGGAAGCGCGCTACCGCTGCGCCAATCGCGCAAAAAAGATGAGCAATCTTCATTGCGAGGTGGGGACGGGATTCGAACCCGCGTATACGGCTTTGCAGGCCGCTGCCTCGCCTCTCGGCCACCCCACCAAATCCGGCCGAAGCCAGGCGACTAGTTTTACCTAGTCGGTGCATCTTTTTGCGAGCGGACAACGAGGTTCGAACTCGCGACCTCAACCTTGGCAAGGTTGCGCTCTACCAGCTGAGCTATGTCCGCAAAATGGTTGTTGTTGGAACGTTTTCGTTCTTTCCAACGAGTAAAAACTCTATACGAGTTTTCCCAAGCTTCCAAATCGAAAGGCTGAGATCTGGTTCACAAAGCCCAAAACCCGCGGAATTACGGGGAATAATTCCTAAACGCGCGGCGACTAGGGGCGAAGTGTCCACCTGCGGTGCAATCATCGTGTATATGACGTCACCGAAACTAGCGATTCAGACCGATCATGGCCGCATGTACAGCCGCCGGGTCGGCGGCGAGGCAACGGTTCCATCGATTACGACAATCATTGGTATGGACCATGTCGACCTCACCGGTTGGGCGGGCTACATGGCAGCCAAGTCCTTATCCGAGGATGCCCGGCTTGCCGCGTCCATCTCCGAGCTCGGCCGTATGAGGTCGCTCGTGCGTGATTCGGCTACCGCGGCGGAGTCCTACCGTGATGCGGCGGCCGCACGTGGCGACCGGGTGCACAACTATGCAGAGCAGTGGGCGCTGGCGGAACTAGGCCAGCCGCACGAACTGGATTCGGCGCGCCAACTGCTGCAGGCCCATGGCGAACAGGACTACGCCGCCCACTTTGAATCCTGGTGGCGCGACTACCGGGTGGAGCCGGTGGCCGCGGAGGTGACCGTGTGGAACGAGAGCATCGGCTACGCCGGGACCATCGACCTGGTCGCGAAGATCGGCGGAAGGGACTGCCTGGTCGACTACAAAACAAAGACCAGCGACCGCGACGGCTTCGTCAAGCGGCCCGACGACAAGGTGATCATGCAGCTTGCCGCCGCCTGCAAGGCCGAGGAGCGGGTCGCCGACGCGGAGGCCGGGCAGTGGGAGCCGTGGCCGTATGGTGCTGACACCATGCTGCTGGCGGTGGCCCTGGGCCCCACCGGCAGCCGCACCTTCATGGCGCCTGCGGCCGCCATGCCCGACTACTGGGCCAAGTTCTACGCGCTGCGCCGCAACTGGGAGGCGTCCTTCAGGATCGCCAAGTCACGGGCCACGCTGGTGGAAATCACTCCACCACCTCAGCGCCAGCCGTGATCGACCGCGTAGACTGGATGGGCTTGGGTCTGGCGCGGCTGGACCGGGCGATCCGCTGAAAACAACAGAAGGCAGTTTGAAGAACTATGGCAATTTTGGGAATTCGGATCATCGGTGATCCCGTCCTTCGCACCCCAGCGCAGGAGGTGACCGAGTTCGGACCGGAAATCCAAAAGCTGGTCGAGGACATGGACCAGACCATGGAAAACGTCGACGGCGCCGGCCTGGCCGCGCCGCAGGTCGGCGTATCGCTGCGCGTCTTCACCTACCAGATCGGCGAGGAGCGCGGGCACATCATCAACCCGGTGCTCGAGCTGAGCGATGACTTCCAGGAGGACCAGGTCGAAGGCTGCCTGTCCATCCCCGGCATCGCCGCCCCGGTCCCGCGCCGCCGCCATGTGCGCGCCACCGGCTTCGACAAGTTCGGCACCCCGCTGGTCCTCGAAGGCGAAGGCATGCTCTCGCGCTGCGTGCAGCACGAAACCGACCACCTGGACGGCATCCTCTTCCTTGACCGCCTGCCCGCCGACGAGAAGAAGGCGGCCTGGCGCAAGCTGCGCGCCACCAGCTACTCGCAGACCGCCAACCAGACCATCGCCAAGCGCTCCGGATCGCTGGGCTCCAGCTTCGGCGCAGGATTGGGGAAGTAGCCCGTGCGCATCCTCTTCGCCGGCACCCCGCAGGTCGCCGTCACCTCCCTTGACTCGCTGCACGCGGCAGGATTCGACATCGCCGCCGTGCTCACCCGCCCCGACGCCCCGCTGGGCCGCAAGCGCGTGCTGACCCCTTCGCCGGTTGCCGCCCGCGCCGCGGAGCTCGGCCTGCCGGTCATCAAGGCCTCCAAGATCACCGCCGAGGTCACCGAGCAGCTGCAGGGCCTGGATCTGGACGCCGCCGCCATCGTCGCCTTCGGCGGGCTGGTCCCGGAAGCCGCGCTCTTGGTCCCGCGCCACGGCTGGATCAACCTGCACTTCTCGCTGCTGCCGAACTGGCGCGGCGCCGCCCCGGTGCAGCACTCCATCATCAACGGCGACGACATCATCGGCGCGGTGACCTTCCAGCTGGAAACCGGGCTGGACACCGGCCCGGTCTTCGGCCAGGTCACCGAGGTGGTCAACGAGCTGGATACCGCCGGAGTGATGCTGGAACGGCTCAGCGCCTCCGGCTCGATGCTGCTGGTGCAGACCCTGCAGGCGCTGGACGCCGGCCAGGCAGTCGCGGTCCCTCAGACCGGGTCGCACACCTACGCGCCGAAGATCACCGACGAGGACGCGCAGCTGGACTTCACCCGCCCGGCCACCGAGATCCGCCGCCGCGCCCACGGCACCACCCCGTTCCCCGGCGCCTGGTGCGCGGTGGGGGGCCAGCGCTACAAGTTCGGCCCGCTGCGCGAACGCCGCGACGTGGCCGGCCTGGCTCCCGGGCAGCTGCGCATCGAACCGGGCAAGCAGCCCACAGTGCTCATCGGCACCGCCACCTGGGCCCTTGAACCGACAATGATCCAGCCCCCGGGCAAGAAGATGATGAACGCCTCAGACTGGGCCCGCGGCATGCTGACCCAGGGAACGGAAGTGAGCTTCGCATGAGCGCGAACGAACAGCGCGGGAATTCCCGCCCAGGGCGCCGCGGCGCGGAGCACGGCGACGGCCAGCGCCGCAACGAGGCCGGGCGCACCCGCAACCGCGGCCAGGGCGGGCGCCCGCGCCAGTACTCGCAAGCCGCCCCCGGCCAGCGCAAGCGCAGCGCCGACCCGGCCCGCCTGGTCGCTTTCAAGACCCTGCGCGAGGTGTCCGGCGCGGATGCCTACGCCAACCTGGTGCTGCCCAAGCTGATCCGCGAATACCAGCTGGACCGCCGCGACGCGGGCTTCGCCACCGAACTGGCTTACGGCGCGCTGCGCGGCCAGGGGCTGTACGACGCGATCCTCACCACGCTGGTCGACCGCCCGCTGGCCGAGCTGGACCCGGCGATCCTGGACGCGCTGCGCCTGGGCGCCCACCAGCTGCTTGCCATGCGCGTGCCGAAGCACGCCGCCCTGGACGAGACCGTGTCCCTGGCCCGCGCGCAGATCGGCGCCGGCCCCTCGGGGCTGATCAACGCCGTGCTGCGCCGCGTGAGCGAACGCGAGGCCGGCGAATGGATCGAGCAGCTCACCGCCGCCGCGGAGGGCGACGCCGCGAAGCTGGCCATCGAGCACTCCCACCCGGACTGGATCGTGCGCGCGCTGCGCGGCGCGCTGATCGCCCACGGCCGCGACGCCGGCGAGCTGGCAGCGCTGCTGGAAGCCGACAACGCCGCCCCGGTGGTCAACCTGGTGGCCCTGCCTGGGCTCGGCGACCTGTCCGGCGCGCTGGAATCCGGCGCGGAACCCGGCACCCTGCTGGCCGATTCGGCCACCTACAAGCACGGCGACGTGGCCCGGGTCCCCGGGGTGCGCGAAGGCACCGTGCGCGTGCAGGACGCCGGAAGCCAGGTCATGGCCCGCGCCCTGGCCAACGTGGAGCTGCCGGAAGCCGGCGACGACCGCTACTGGCTGGATCTGTGCGCCGGCCCCGGCGGCAAGGCGGCCCTGCTCGGCGCGCTGGCCGTGCAGCGCGACGCCCGGCTGACCGCCAACGAGCCCACCGCCCACCGAGCCCGCCTGGTGGAGAACTCCATGGACGCGGTGCCGCACGACTACTGGATGGTCACCCAGCAGGACGGCCGCGCCTACGGCGGGGAAGATTACGCCGGGGACTACGACCGCATCATGGTCGACGCCCCCTGCTCCGGCCTGGGCGCGCTGCGCCGCCGCCCCGAATCGCGCTGGCGCAAGGCCCCGCGCGATATCCCGGAGCTCACCGCCCTGCAGGGCGAGCTGCTGGACGCCGCCTTCCGCGCCCTGCGCGTGGGCGGGGTAGTCGGCTTCGTGACCTGCTCGCCGCACCAGGCCGAAACCCGCCTGGTGGTGGAGGACTTCCTCAAGCGCACCCCGCAGGCCAAGCTGCTGGACACCGGCGCCGAGGTCGCCAAGGTGATGTACCAGGACGCACCGGCCGCCGGCCACGCGCTGGGCGAGGGCTCCACCGCGCAGCTGTGGCCGCACCTGCACGGCACCGACGCGATGTTCATGGCGCTGCTGACCAAGGCCGCCCCGGCCGAATAAGGCCGCGCCGCGTCACCAACTGCCAGCGTCCGCCCGGACGCTGGCAGTATTGGCTTGAGAAGTATCCAGCCCCTGCCCGAACCCAAGGAGCCACCGTTGAGCACCGCGCGCATCCACCCCTCGATCCTCTCCGCCGACTTCGCCAACCTGGAGCGCGAGCTGCAGCGCATCCACACCGCCGACGGCGTGCACGTGGATGTCATGGACAACCACTTCGTGCCCAACCTGACCCTGGGCAAGCCGGTGGTCGAGGCGCTGCACAAGGTCAGCGAGCTGCCCATCGACGTGCACCTGATGATCGAGGACGCCGACCGCTGGGCCCCGGAATACGCGCAGCTGGGTGTTGACTCGGTGACCTTCCACGTGGAGGCCTCCGCTGCGCCGATCCGGCTGGCCCGCGAGCTGCGCGCCGCCGGTTCCAAGGCCGCCATGGCGCTGCGCCCGGCCACGTCGATCGAGCCCTACCTGGACATGCTCGGCGAGCTGGACATGCTGCTGCTGATGACCGTCGAACCGGGTTTCGGCGGCCAGAAGTTCCTGGACCTGGTGCTGCCCAAGATCCGCCGCGCCCGCGCCGCCATCGACGGCTCCGGCAAACCCATCGCCCTGCAGATCGACGGCGGCGTCTCGCGCGACACCATCCTGCGCGCCGCGGAAGCCGGGGCCGACGTGTTCGTCGCCGGGTCCGCGGTGTACGCTTCGCCGGAGCCGTCGGTGGAAATCGACGTATTACGCAATCTTGCGCTGGGTGCGCACTGAAGCGCCACAAAGTATGCAACAATAACGAATGTAAACGTAAATACGTGCTCCGGGGTCGGTGAAAGTCCGAACCGGCGGTGATAGTCCGCGACCCGCGTCCAAGGCCACAAGCCGAGGAAGCGGTTGAGCCGGTGGAATTCCGGTACCGACAGTTAAAGTCTGGATGGGAGAAGCACGAATTTGATTTGCCTTGCGGTAGTGCCGGCGGTTCCCTGAGCGGAGCCGTATTCTTCGGCCCATGCCGCAGGTCCATCAAATGCACACCCCCCGGAGCCGCCGCTTCGAGAAGGGTGGAAAGATGGATTTCCTGCGGTGGCTCATTGAAGCTTTTAATTCACAAATTGCGGTAGGTTCCTCGGCACTGCTGGTGCGCGAGGTTGTCGGCAACATCTTCGGCTTGGCCAGCGCCGTGGGCGGCATGCGCCGCAAGGTCTGGGCCTGGCCGGTCGGCATCGTCGGCAACCTGCTGCTGCTGACAGTATTCCTCGGCAGCCTGTTCGACACCGACTACGCCGCGAACCTCTGGGGCCAGGCTGGCCGCCAGATCATGTTCATCTCGGTCTCGATCTTCGGCTGGTACCGCTGGAAGCAGGCCCGCGACGGCAGCGGCAGCGCCGTCACCCCCGTCTGGGCCTCGAACAAGATCCGCCTTGGCCTGGCCGCCACGCTGGTGCTGGGCACCGTGGCGCTCACCCCGCTGTTCCGCATCCTCGGCTCCTACGAGCCGGTCTGGGCCGACGCGTGGACCTTCGTCGGATCGCTGCTGGCGACCTTCGGCATGGCCAAGGGCTGGGTCGAGTTCTGGCTGATCTGGGTCGCGGTCGACGCGGTCGGCGTGCCGCTGCTGTTCTCCGCCGGCTACTACGCCAGCGCGTTCATGTACCTGTTCTACGGCGCCTTCACGCTGATCGGCTTCTTCGTCTGGGCCCGGGCCAAGAAGGGCGACAAGCCGGCGGTGGAAACCGAGCTGCCCGACCCGACCCTGCAGTCCAAGCGGTAACCGCCATGGCCACCGAACAGCAGCTCGACGCGGCACTTGAAACCGCGCTGGAAACCGCCCGCCGGGGACACCGCGGCGCCAACCCGCTGGTCGGCGCCTGCATCCTGGACGAGAACGGTTCGCTGATCGCCACCGGCTACCACCAGGGCGCCGGCAGCCCGCACGCGGAGATCGACGCGCTGCGCCGCCTGGGCCGGATCTCCCGCGAACGCGCCGCCACGCTGACCATGGTCGTCACCCTGGAGCCGTGCAACCACACCGGGCGCACCGGTCCCTGCGCGGCGGCCATCGCCCAGGCGGGCCTCGGCGCGGTGCACTACGGGCAGGCCGACGACACCGCCGCCAGCGGGGGAGCGGACTACCTTTCCGCCGCCGGCGTGAAGGTCAGCCAGGCGCGCGAGGCCTCCGCGATCCGCGAGCTGAACCACCGCTGGATCCGCGCCAAGGAACAGGGCCGCCCGTTCATCACGGTCAAGACCGCCCAGTCCCTGGACGGGCGCATCAACGCTCCGGACGGCACCAGCCAGTGGATCACCTCAGCGCAGTCCCGGGCGCACGCCCACGCGCTGCGCGCCCGGGTGGACGCGATCGTGGTCGGCACCAACACCGTGGTGCACGACGACCCGCGGCTGAACGCCCGCGCCGCCGACGGCACCGCGCTGCCGCGCCAGCCGCACCGGCTGGTCATGGGCCGCCGTGAACTGCCCGGAACCCTGGCCCTGGCCTTCGACGAGCACTGGGAACAGGTGCGCACCCGCGAGGTGCACGAGCTGATCGCCCGCGCGAGCGAGCTGGGCTACGGGCACCTGCTGATCGAGGGCGGCGCCACCGTCGCCTCGGCCTTCATCGCCGCCGACCTCGCGGACGAGATCTACTGCTACCAGGCACCGGTCATCATCGGCGCCGGGGACTGTTCGGTGAACATCGCCGCCACCCGCACCCTGAGTGACGCGCGCGCCTACCGGATCGACGCCTTCAGCGGCGAAACGCTGGCCCGGCTCGGCCCCGACATTATGCTGCACTTGGAACCGCTGCCGGACAACTAGGCGCCATCCAGCACTCCCGCACCACCACCGCGCCCCGGGCGGCGGCTTTGCCGCACCCGAAAACCAGCGGTCCCACGCACTTCAGACTAAGGAAACCACCAACTATGTTCACCGGAATCGTCACCGGAACCGGCACCATCACCGGCATCGCCACCGATCCGCGCAAGGACCTTGCGGTCCTCACCCTGAAGGCCCCCGGGCACACCGAGGACCTGGGTCTGGGCGGCTCGCTGGCAGTCAACGGCGTCTGCCTGACCGCCACCGCGCTGGACGGGGACACGCTGAGCGTCGACGTCATGGGCGAAACGCTGAACCGCACCACCACCGGCCAGCTGGCCGAGGGCTCCATCGTGAACCTCGAACGCTGCACCCCGGCCGGGGCCCGGCTCGACGGCCACGTCGTGCAGGGCCACGTCGACGCGGTCGGCGCCGTGCTGGCCCGCGAGGACCACGGGCAGTGGACCACTTTCCGCGTCTCGGTGCCCGATCAGTACGCCCCGCTGACCGCGGAAAAGGGCTCGATCGCGCTGGACGGCATCTCGCTGACGCTCACCGCCGTCTCCCCGGCCGATACGCCTGCCGGCGGGCACTGGGTGGAGGTTGGCATCATCCCCATCACCCTGGCCGAAACCACCATGGGCTCCCGCCAGGTCGGGGACCGCATCAACATCGAGGTCGACGTCCTGGCCAAGTACGTCGCCCGCCTGAACGCTTTTGGAGGTCGAAACTAATGGCTGCCGCATCCTTTGATTCCATCCCCGCCGCCCTGGCCGCGCTGGCCGCCGGCCGCGCCGTAGTGGTCGTCGACGACGAAGACCGCGAAAACGAGGGCGACATCATCTTCGCCGCCGAGCACGCCACCGCGCAGCTGATGGCCTTCACCATCCGCTACACCTCCGGGGTCATCTGCGTTCCGCTGGATGCCGAACGCGCCGACGCGCTGCGCCTGGCCCCGATGGTCGGCATCAACCAGGATGCCAAGGGCACCGCCTTCACCGTCAGCTGCGACGCCGCCAGCGGCATCAGCACCGGCATCAGCGCCGCCGACCGCGCGCTGACCAGCCGGCTGCTCGCCGACCCGGACACCGTCCCGGAGCAGCTGCACCGCCCCGGGCACATCTTCCCGCTGCGCGCCGCCGCCGGCGGAGTGCTCGAGCGCCGCGGCCACACCGAAGCCGCCGTGGACCTGTGCCGCGCCGCAGGCCTGTCCCCGGTGGGCGTGATCGGCGAAATCACCCACGACAACGGCGAGATGATGCGGCTGGACGCGCTGCGCGTCTTCGCCGCCGAGCACAGCCTGCCGCTGATCACGATCGACGACCTGGCCCGATGGCGCCGCATCAACGACGCAATCGAGCTCACCGACCCGGTCGCGCTGCCCACCGGCTTCGGCGAATTCACCGCCCGCGCCGCGCTGGTCGAGGGCCACGAGCACCTGGTGCTCAGCCATCCGGGCCCGGACGGCGCCGAGCCCGGCAACCTGGTGCGCATCCATTCCGAGTGCCTCACCGGCGACGTGCTCGGCTCCTACCGCTGCGACTGCGGCGAGCAGCTGCAGGCCGCGATGACCCGGATCGCCGCCGAGGGCGGGCATCTGGTCTACATCCGCGGCCACGAGGGCCGCGGCATCGGGCTGGTCAACAAGCTGCGCGCCTACGCCCTGCAGGAGCGCGGGCTGGACACGCTGGATGCGAACCTGCACCTTGGCTTCCCGGCCGACGCGCGCGAGTACTTCGCGGTCGCCGCGATCCTGGCCAAGCTGGGCCTGCAATCCATCCGGCTGCTGAGCAACAACCCGGACAAGCGGGACAAGCTCGCCGAGGCCGGCATCCAGGTCGCCGAGCTGGTGCCCAGCCTGGTGCCGCCGCGACGCGAGAACGAGGACTACCTGCGCACCAAGCAGGCCCGCTTCGGCCACCAGCTGGGGTTGAACCTGCCCCAGGACGAGGCGCAGGCGCGAACCTACCACGGCGCCTGAGCGCCGACACCGACACGAACAAAGGACATCCCACCATGAGCAAGCACGGAGCACCCGCCAACGTCGCCGAGGAGTTGAAGGCGCTGGCCGCCGGCGATGCCTTCTCCCAGCTGAAGGTCGCCATCGTCGCGGCCAGCTGGCACGAGGTCATCATGAACGGGCTGATCGACGGCGCGCAGCGCGCCGCGAAGGACGCCGGGCTGGAAGCGTCCACCACGCTGATCCGCGTCCCGGGCACCTTCGAGCTGCCGGTCGCCGCCGCCACCCTGGCCGGGGACTACGACGCGGTCATCGCCCTGGGCGTGGTCATCCGCGGCGGCACCCCGCACTTCGACTACGTCTGCCTGGCCGCGACCAACGGCTTAACCAATGTGAGCGTGGACACCAAGACCCCGATCGGGTTCGGCGTGCTGACCTGCGACACCGAGCAGCAGGGCCTGGACCGCGCGGGACTGGAGAACTCCAGCGAAGACAAGGGCTACGAGGCCTACAGCGCCGCGGTCATGACCGTCGCGGCGCTGGCCTGAGCCGCCGGCCGGAGCACCGCCGCGCGGCCGGGTCCGGGCCCGGGGCCGAGCCGTCACAAAGCAGGCCCCGAGTTCGGTCCCGACCGCGCGAAACGCTAGACTGGTGGATGTGAAAACTTTTGAGGAGCTCTTCAGCGAACTGTCGCTCAAGGCCCAAACCCGCCCGGAAGGCTCTCGTACCGTCACCGAACTCGACTCCGGTGTCCACGGCATCGGCAAGAAAATCGTCGAGGAAGCCGCCGAAGTGTGGATGGCCGCCGAGTACGAATCGGACCAGGAAGCCGCCGAGGAAATCTCGCAGCTGCTCTACCACGTGCAGGTCCTCATGATCGCCAAGGGAATGTCCCTGGCCGACGTTTACAAGCATCTCTAGCCGTCGCGCGGGCCGCGGTCGGATCCCTGTCCGGCGATCCGCACCGCGCCTACGCACGGCGGCAGTAGCAACGGCCAACGAAACCACTCCTTGGCGCTTGTTCTTGGCACCACGCCGCAGCGCCACACTCCTGAAACGAGTCACCTTATGCTCCGCGTAGCCCTGCCCAACAAGGGTGCCCTGTCCGATATCGCCTCCACCATGTTCAAGGAGGCCGGCTACCTCCAGCGCCGCGATTCGCGCGAACTGGTCATGGTGGACGAGGACAACCACGTTGAATTCTTCTACCTGCGTCCCCGCGACATCGCCGTCTACGTCGGCCGCGGCATCCTGGACGTGGGCATCACCGGCCGCGACCTGTACCTGGACGCGGATGTCGACGACGACGTCGAGGAGCTGATCCCGCTGGGCATCGGCAAGTCGGCGTTCCGCTTCGCCGCCCCGGTCGGCGCCTACACCGACGCCAGCCAGCTGAACGGCAAGCGCATCGCCACCAGCTACGACGTGCTGCTGCGCCACTACCTTGAGAAGTCGGGCATCGACGCCTCCGTCGTCCGCCTGGACGGCGCCGTCGAGTCCTCGGTCCGCCTGGGCGTGGCCGACGCGATCGCCGACGTGGTGGAAACCGGCAACACCATCAAGGCCGCCGGCATGGAGATCTTCGGCGAGACGCTGCTGGCCTCCGAGGCCGTGCTGATCGGCCGCATCGGCCACCAGCCTGCCGGCCTGGACGTGCTCACCCGGCGCCTGGGCGGCGTGCTCGTCGCCCGCCAGTACGTGATGCTGGACTACGACGTGCGCCGCGACCTGGTGGAGCAGGCCTGCGCGCTCACCCCGGGCCTGGAGTCGCCGACCGTCTCCGATTTGGCGAACTCCGAATGGTGCGCGGTGCGCGCCATGGTCAAGAAGTCGCAGACCAACAACATCATGGACGAGCTGTACGACGTGGGCGCCCGCGCCATCCTGGTCAGCCAGATCCACGCCTGCCGCATCTAGCCGGCCCGCACCCAAGGAGCAATACGCGATGAGCGTTGCAATTCGAGTGATTCCCTGCCTCGACGTCGATGCCGGCCGCGTGGTCAAGGGCGTGAACTTCGAGGGCCTGCGCGACGCCGGGGACCCGGTGGAGCTCGCCCGCCGCTACAACCTGGCCGGCGCCGACGAGCTGACCTTCCTGGACGTCACCGCGTCCAGCTCGGACCGCGAAACCACCTACGAGGTGGTCCGCCAGACCGCCGAAGAGGTGTTCATCCCGCTGACCGTCGGCGGCGGCGTGCGCGCAGTGGAAGACGTGGACCGGCTGCTGCGCAACGGCGCCGACAAGGCCTCGATCAACACCGCCGCCGTCTCCCGCCCCGAGGTGATCAACGAGATCACCGAGCGCTTCGGCTCGCAGGTGCTGGTGCTGTCCCTGGACGCGCGCCGCACCACCGACCCGTCGATCGCCTCCGGCTACGAGGTGACCACCCACGGCGGCCGCCAGGGCACCGGCATGTGCGCGGTGGCCTGGGCGAAGGAAGCGGCCGAGCGGGGCGTGGGGGAGATCCTGCTGAACTCCATCGACGCCGACGGCACCAAGGACGGCTTCGACCTGGAAATGATCCGCGCCGTGCGCGCCGAGGTCAGCGTCCCGCTGATCGCCTCCGGCGGTGCCGGGCGCCCGGAGGACTTCCCGCCGGCCATCGAGGCGGGCGCCGACGCGGTGCTGGCCGCCTCGATCTTCCACTTCGGCCCGACCGACATGATCGCCCGCGTCAAGCAGAAGATCCGCGAGGCCGGCTACCCGGTCCGCTAACGCCGCAGGCAGAAAAGCGCCGGCCCCTTCCACCAGGGGGCCGGCACTTTTTGCGCCGTCGCGAACGCCTGCGGACTGAGGGTCCAGGCGGCGGGGACTAGAGCGAGGGCTTGTAGCGCTTGATGATTTCCAGCGCGGTGTCCCCGCCCTCGAAGGTGACCAGGCAGTGCTCGGTGCGCCCGAACGCATAGAGCATCAGCTCCGGCACCGGGCCGCTGATCGACACCGCGTTGCGGGCCTTCTTCGCCACGTGGCGCTGGCCGTCCGGGCGGGTGAGGATGATGCCGACCGGGGCCTTGCGGAACAGCAGCCGGGACATCCGGGTCAGCGACTGCCAGAGCATCTCGGTGTACTCCTTGTCCAGCACGCGCGGGGCCCACTGCCCGCGGGCGCGGCGCACGTCCTCGGTGTGGACGAAGTATTCGCTCAGGTTCGCGGCCTGGTCGACCTTGTCGATGGCGAACGGCGAGTACTTCGCCGGCCCGGAGCGGAAGCGGCGCACCAGCGCGGCGTAGCGCTCGGGGGATTGCGCCTCGGCGGCGGTCTGCCGCAGCTTCTCCTCCAGTTTCCCGGACAGCGGCTTGAACACCGTGCCGGCGGAGAGCAGCGAATTCTCGCGCAGGACGAGGTGCGCGGCCAGGTGGCAGGTCTGCCAGCCGGCGCACAGGGTTTCGGCGGTGGGACCTGCGGCCAGCAGCGTCTCGGCCAACGCCAATCGGGAAGCGTGAACTAAGTGCATCACCTCTGAAACTAGCACGCTTCGCGGTGCCGTGCGCGCAATGCGCGGCGGGTGTCGGGCACCTCCGGGCCCGGCCGGCGTCAACCCGCAGGTCACGGGGCACGGGATCGGGCGCGCACGCAGTATGCTGTAGGGGATGGCTACTTCTCATGAGGGTCCGCGCCCGGACCCCGAATCCCCGGAACTCGACCCTGCGATCGCGCAGCGTCTCAAGCGCGATGCCAACGGCCTGTTCGCCGCCATCGTGCAGCAGCACGACACCGGCAAGGTGCTGATGCTCGGCTGGATGGACGACGAGGCCCTGCGCCGCACGCTGGGCACCGGCCGGGTGACCTTCTTCTCCCGCTCCCGCCAGGAGTACTGGCGCAAGGGCGATACCTCCGGACATTTCCAGTTCCTCAAGTCCGCGGCGCTGGACTGCGACGGCGATGCGCTGCTGCTGCAGGTCGACCAGGTGGGCGCCGCATGCCACACCGGCACCGAATCCTGCTTCACCGGCCGCGAGCTGCCGGCCGTCGTCGGCCATCGCCCGGCCTAGGCCGCACCGGATCCGGCCGCACTGCCCAGGCATCGCCCGCACCAAGGCCCGCGCACGGGCCGGACGACCAGAGCATCGATCAGCGCGTAGAAGAAGAAACAGATGAAAACCCTCGGCACGATTACCCCCACCCGCGAGGCATTCCTCGCCATGGCCGCCACCCGCCGCGTCATCCCGGTGACGGTCTCGGTGCTGGCCGACTCGCTCACCCCGATCGGCCTGTACCGCACCCTGGCCGGCGGCCGCCCGGGCACCTTCCTGATGGAGTCGGCCGCGGCCGGCGGCGTCTGGAGCCGCTACTCCTTCATCGGCGTGAACTCGCCTGCCACCCTGAGCACCCGCGGCGGCCAGGCCTACTGGCAGGGCAACGCCCCGGCCGGCCTGCCCACCAGCGGCGTCGGCGTCGAGGTGCTGCGCGACACTGTGCGCGCCCTGCACACCGAGCCGATCCCCGGCATGCCCCCGCTGACCGGCGGCATGGTCGGCTTCATCGGCTGGGACTGCGTGCGCCACTGGGAGAAGCTGCCCCACCCGCCGGCCGACGACCTGAACCTGCCCGAGCTGAGCATGAACCTGGTCGGCGACATGGCGGTGCACGACGCCACCGAGGGCACGCTGACGCTGATCGCCAACGCCATCAACTTCGATGACAGCGACGAACGCGCCGAGGCGGCCTACGACGCCGCCGTGACGCGCCTGCAGGGCATGCTTGAAAAGCTCGACGCCCCGCTGCCGGGCACCGCCGCGGCGCTGTCCGGCACCGACGTGCCCGCTCAGCAGCTGATGTCCTCCGTCACGCACTCCTGGGAGGAATCCGGCTACCTGGATGCGCTGGCCAAGTCCAAGACGGCGATCGTGGACGGGGAGGTCTTCCAGATCGTGGTCTCGCGCCGCTTCGAGCTGGAAACCCAGGCCGACGCGCTGGACGTCTACCGCGTGCTGCGCGCCACCAACCCCAGCCCCTACATGTACCTGTTCAACTTCGTCAACGAGCACGGCGAGCCGTTCCAGATCGTCGGCTCCTCCCCGGAAGCGCTGGTCACCGTCAACGACGGCCACGTCGTCACCCACCCGATCGCCGGCTCCCGGCCGCGCGGGGCGAACTACGAGGAAGACCAGCTGCATGAGAAGTCGCTGGTCAACGACCAGAAGGAACGCGCCGAGCACCTGATGCTGGTGGACCTCTCGCGCAACGACCTCTCCCGGGTCTGCCAGGCCGGCAGCGTGGAGGTCACCCAGTTCATGGAGGTCGAGCGCTTCAGCCACATCATGCACCTGGTCTCCAACGTCGTGGGCAAGGCGCGCGAGGACGTGGACGCGTACGACGTGCTCGCCGCGACCTTCCCGGCCGGCACGCTGTCCGGGGCGCCCAAGCCGCGCGCCCTGCAGCTGCTGGATCAGTACGAGCCCTACCGCCGCGGGATCTACGGCGGCGTGGTGGGCTACCTGGACTTCGCCGGGGACATGGACATGGCCATCGCGATCCGCTCCGCGCTGCTCAAGAACGGCCGCGCCTACGTGCAGGCAGGCGGCGGCATCGTGAACGACTCCAAGTTCGCCGACGAGGCCCTGGAAACCGTGAACAAGGC
This sequence comes from Arthrobacter sp. 'calajunan', assembly GCF_046940185.1. Lineage (NCBI taxonomy): Bacteria > Bacillati > Actinomycetota > Actinomycetes > Micrococcales > Micrococcaceae > Arthrobacter > Arthrobacter sp. 'calajunan'. The sequence goes on along the minus strand of NZ_JBKZDY010000004.1, from coordinate 364,126 downwards.
GGCCGCGCCGCTGCGGGCCGTCTGGGCCGCGCAGTCCATGCGCGCCGCGCACACCACCACCGAACCGGATGAGAGCAAGTGAAGCAGAAACTGACCGCCCGTAACCTGGCCTTCCTCGGTGCGCTGGGCGCCGTGATCGTGCTGTGGTCCGCCACCCGCACCTGGATCACTGTCGACGTGGCCTCCGGCACCGTGCAGATCCCGCAGATCGTGGTCGACGGCGCCGCCGCGGCGGCCGCCACCACCGCGCTGTCCATCGCGGTGCTCGCCGGCTCGCTGGCCTTGCTGATCGCCGGCAAGATCTCCCGCTACATCATCGCCGCCATCTGCCTGCTGGCAGGCCTCGCGATCATCTCCGCCGGCGTAGCCACGCTGGCCGATCCGCAGGCCGCCGCCCTCACTGCGGTGTCCACCGCGACCGGCCTGGCGCAGAACGCCGCCGAGTACTCCGTGAGCGCCTGGCCGGCGGTGGCCATCGCCGGCGGAGCGCTGATCTGCGTGCAGGCGGTGCTGGTGCTGGCCGTCGCCCGCAGCTGGGCGGTCAAGGCGGACAAGTATTCCCGGTCGGCGGGGAAAACCGCGGCTGAACCCAAGGACGCCTCCTCGCGGAACATCTCCAGCTGGGAGCAGCTTTCCGACGGCGAAGACCCCACCGAGGACCCGCGCTGAACGTGATTCCGGCCACCTGGTCGACACGTTCGCCGCAGGAATAGGACTGAAGCGAACTCAGATGGCAGAATGGAAGCAAGCAGATCACCGTGCAGGCCCGGCTACCGGGCAGGCGCACGCACCACAACAACCAAGGAGACATCGAGCAATGTCGCAGAAAACCGAGATCGATCCGGTATACACCGAGCAGATTGGCCACGGTAACTCCGTCGCAGCCTGGGCTTGCGTCCTGACCATGATGGTCGGCGCGATTGCCGGCGGCATCGCCTTCGCCAACCTGAACTGGACCTTCTTCTGGATCTCCATGGGCGTCGTCGTCCTGGGCCTGGTCCTCGGCGGCGTGCTGAAGGCCGCGGGCTTCGGCGTGGGCGGTTCGCGCAGCGGAGCAGCGCACTAAGTTGACTGTTCTTGATGACATCATCGCGGGCGTCCAGGAAGACCTGGGCGCCCGTCGCGTGCTTCAGAGCCTTGACGTGGTCAAGCAGCGCGCCGCGCAGGCCCCGGCGGCGCTCGACGCCTACGCCGCCCTGGGGGGCCATGCCGACCCCGCGCAGCGCGACACCGTCCTGCGGGTGATCTCCGAGGTCAAGCGCAAGTCCCCGTCCAAGGGCGCGCTGGCCGACATCCCGGAGCCGGCAGTGCTGGCCGGCGAGTACGAGGCCGGCGGCGCCTCGGTGATCTCCGTGCTGACCGAGGCCCGGCGCTTCGGCGGCTCGCTGGACGACCTGGACGCCGTGCGCCAGGCCGTGAGCATCCCGGTGCTGCGCAAGGACTTCACGGTCGACGAGTACCAGATCTACGAGGCCCGCGCCCACGGCGCCGACCTCGTGTTGCTCATTGTTGCGGCGCTGGATGACCAGAGACTGCGAACCTTTCTAGAATTGACCCATGACTTGGGAATGAACGCGCTGGTGGAGACGCACACCGAAGAGGAGATCGCGCGCGCGATCGCCGCGGGCGCGAAGATCATCGGCGTGAACGTGCGCAACCTGAAGACGCTGGACGTTGATCCGGCGAATTTCGGCAAGCTCGCCCACCTGCTGCCGGCCGACGCGGTCATCGTCGCCGAATCCGGCGTGGAGTCCACCGTGCAGGTGCGCCAGTACGCCGCGGACGGCGCCGACGCCATCCTGGTCGGCGAGGCGCTGGTCAAGCACGCCGACCCGCGCACCTCGGTGCAGGAGTTCATCCAGGCAGGAACCGCGGCCAAGCCGCAGCGCTGAGGCGGACGACCCCGACCACGGCGCAGCCCACCAAACTGATCGTGCCCCGCAGGAAGCTTCCGGCGGGGCACGAAATCTACCACGATTGACGTTTCGTTGAAGGAAAGAGGGAATCGATGAGCACACCGGAGCACTCCGAGCACGCCGACTCGATCGACCAGCAGTCGCTTAAGCACGCCAGCGGCCCGTACTTCGGTGCCTACGGCGGACGATGGATGCCAGAATCCCTCATGGCCGCCATGGACGAGCTGAACGAGACCTTCGAAGCGGCCAAGAACGACCCCGAGTTCGTCGCCCAGGTACGCGACTTGAACGCCAACTACTCCGGGCGCCCCTCGCTGCTGACCGAGGCCGAGCGCTTCTCCCAGCAGTACTGCGACGGCGTGCGCATCTTCCTCAAGCGTGAGGACCTGAACCATACCGGCAGCCACAAGATCAACAACGTGCTCGGCCAGGCCCTGCTGGCCAAGCGCATGGGCAAGACCCGCATCATCGCGGAGACCGGAGCGGGCCAGCACGGCGTCGCCTCGGCCACCGCCGCGGCCCTGATGGGTCTGGAGTGCGTGGTCTACATGGGCGCCGAGGACTGCCGCCGCCAGGCGCTGAACGTCGCGCGCATGCGCCTGCTGGGCGCCACCGTGATCCCGGTGACCGTCGGCTCCCAGACGCTGAAGGACGCGATCAACGAGGCGCTGCGCGACTGGGTCGCCAACGTTCAGACCACCCACTACCTGCTGGGCACCGCCGCCGGCGGCGCACCCTTCCCGGCGATGGTCCGCTACTTCCACGAGGTCATCGGCGAGGAGGCCCGCGAGCAGATCCTGGCCCAGGCCGGACGCCTGCCCGACGCGGTCACCGCGTGCATCGGCGGCGGCTCGAACGCCATCGGCATCTTCCACGGCTTCCTCGATGACAAAGACGTGGCGTTGTACGGCTTCGAGGCCGGCGGCGACGGCGTGGACACCGACCGCCACGCCGCGACCATCACCCTGGGCCGCCCGGGTGTGCTGCACGGCGCGAAGAGCTACCTGATGCAGGACGAGGACGGGCAGACCATCGAGTCGCACTCGATCTCCGCCGGCCTGGACTACCCGGGGGTCGGCCCCGAGCACGCCTTCCTGGCGGACATCGGCCGCGTGAACTACGAGCCGGTCACCGACACCGAGGCGATGGACGCGTTCAAGGCGCTGTGCCGCACCGAGGGCATCCTGCCGGCGATCGAATCCTCCCACGCGCTGGCCGGCACCATGCGGCTGGCCAAGAAGCTGGTCGCCGACGGCGCGACGCCGGAAGAGACCATCATCATCGTGAACCTCTCCGGCCGTGGTGACAAGGACGTGGGCACCGCCGCCGCCTGGTTCAACATGATCGACGAAAAAGACGCAGACGCGGAAATCAGCGGCGCCGCGGCGGCCGCCGAGCGCTCCGCCGCGGATGACGAGGAGAAGTAGATGACCCGCGTGACCAGCGCCCAGAAGATCGCCGCGGCCCGCGCCGAGGGGCGCCCTGCCCTGATCGGCTACCTGCCCGCAGGCTTTCCCGACGTGCCCACCAGCATCGAGGCGGCCGTCGCGCTGGCCGAGAACGGCGTGGACATCATCGAGATCGGCATCCCGTATTCGGACCCCGTGATGGACGGCGAGGTCATCCAGGCCGCCACCGTGCAGGCGCTGGCCAATGGCTTCCGCGTGGCCGACGTGTTCGAGATCGTGCGCGGCATCACCTCGCGCACCGACGCCGCGGTGATGGTCATGACCTACTGGAATCCGGTGCTGCGCATGGGCGTGGACGAGTTCGCCCGCCGCTTCGCGCAAGCCGGAGGCTCCGGGCTGATCACCCCGGACCTGGTGCCGGAGGAAGCGGCCGAATGGATCGAGGCCAGCGACAAGCACGAGCTGGAGCGCGTGTTCCTGATCGCGCCGTCCTCCACGGCCCAGCGTGTGCAGCGCACCGTCGACGCCTCCTCCGGCTTCATCTACTGCGTTTCGCTGATGGGCGTCACCGGCGCCCGCGCCGAGGTGTCCTCCGCGGCGCAGGCAGTGGTCGACGCGGCCCATGCCGCCGGCGCGGAAAACGCCTGCGTGGGCCTGGGCGTCTCGCGCCGCGAGCACGTGCAGGAAATCGGCGCCTACGCGGACGGGGTGATCGTGGGCACCGCCCTGGTTGCCGCGCTGCGCGACGGGGGAGTCGCAGCGGTCGGAGCGCTGGCCGCGGAGCTGAGCGGCGCGGCCGCCAAGGAGCACGCCTAGGATGAACCTGTCCGCACAGCTTGCCCTGGCCCTGCCCGCCTCCATCCCGTCCCCGCCGCCGGAGTTCTCCAAGTTCTCCATCGGCCCGCTGACCATCCACGCCTACGCCCTGTGCATCCTGGCCGGCATCCTGATCGCCCTGTGGGTGACCAACCGCCGGCTGACGGCGCGCGGGGGCAACTCCGACATGCTCTGGGACATCGTCATCTGGGCGATCCCGTTCGGCATCGTCGGCGGGCGGCTCTACCACGTGCTGATCACCGACCCCGGCTACTACTTCGGCCTGGGCGGGCAGCAGTCCCACTGGGCTGAGATCCCGCAGCTGTGGCTGGGCGGGCTGGGCATCATGGGCGCGATCTCGCTCGGCGCGGTCGGCGCGCTGATCGGCTGCCGCCGCACCGGGATCCGGCTCTCGGCGTTCGCCGACGCGGCCGCCCCGGGCGTGCTGCTCGCGCAGATGGCCGGACGCTGGGGCAACTGGTTCAACCAGGAGCTCTTCGGCTCCCCGACCACCCTGCCCTGGGGCCTGGAGATCGACCCGGGCAACCACAACTTCCCGCCCGGGCTGCCGGCGGACACGCTGTTCCACCCGACCTTCCTGTACGAATCGGTCTGGAACCTGCTGGGCTTCTTCGTGCTGATCGGGCTGGACCGCAAGTTCCAGCTGCGCCGCGGCGCGCTGTTCTGGTGCTACGTGATCTGGTATGGCATCGGCCGCACCTTCACCGAGTCGCTGCGCCTGGACCCGGCCGAAGTCATCACCATCGGCCCGCTGTCCCTGCGCATCCACCAGTGGCTGGCCATCGGCCTGATCATGCTGGGCACCGTCGCGCTGATCTACGTGCTGGCCAAGCTGCGCCCGCAGCACCAGGACTCGATCTTCCTGCCGGGCCGCGAACCGGCGGCCGTGGACGCGGGCCAGGACGCGAGGGCCGCCGACGCCTCCGCCTCGAACACGCCTGCCGACTTCGACAAGCCTGCCGACTCGGGCTCGCCCGAGGGCCCCGAGGCCAAGGGCTGAGCGCACCGCATCAAGCAACTCCGGCAAGGGGGCCATCCATCAAGGATGGCCCCCTTTGCCATGCCCGCCAGCAGGGCCCGAATCGTCGACAACGCGCGTCCTGCTCGAAACCCCGCGTCAAAAACCCGCAATCGGGCGAAACATTTGCCCGCGCGCCGAATGCGGCGGCGTTGCGCGCGCAACATTTTCGAAACATGGCGCGGCTGCCAGCTTCGGGCAGAACGGCGGGGTTCGCGCCCAGTCTCGGCGACGAAGCGGGCAAGGAAGCGCAGAAAGCTCAAAGGTGCTTTTAACATTCCGGAAACACAACCGTGCGCACGAAAGAAACAAACCGTGCGTAGTCTGGATCCCACGCACCGCACTGCAAGCCTCCCCACCCCGCGGAGGCCCGGCGGCGCGTGAACCACAACGAGGTGGGAACCGTTCGTCTCTCATGACCTCGACCGTAGAGCCCACCGGCGCTACCCGTTCGATGTGTTGGGGAACGATGATGAAACACAGGTGGCCGGCAGCCGATGGATCCCTGCACCGAGCATTGCTGCCGCGCAGCGCAGCCTCGCCAGCCCGACCGCCTTTCCTGCTTGAACCATAGAAAGGCACGCTCATGAGCATGACCGGAGTCCAGTTGAACGCCTCGCCAGGCTTTGGCGGGGGACGCCCCTCGCCCTATACCCGATTCTCCGCCGTGCCACCCGCGCAAGGCCTGTACGACCCCGCCGCAGAGAAAGACGCCTGCGGCCTGGCGATGATCGCATCGCTCAAGAATTCCGCATCCCACCAGATCGTCTCCCACGCGCTGACGGCCCTGCGCCGCCTGGAGCACCGCGGCGCGATCGGCGCCGACGAAGGCACCGGCGACGGCGCCGGCATCCTGCTCCACCTGCCCGACGCCTTCCTGCGCAGCGTCGCCGAATTCGCCCTCCCCGCCCCCGGCAGCTACGCCGTCGGCATGGGCTTCCTGCCCGCCCAGGCCGCCGAACTGCAGCTGGCCCGCGAAGAGCTCGAAGCCCTGGCCGAAGAGGAAAACCTCACCGTGCTCGGCTGGCGCGACGTGCCAGTGGACGCCTCAGTGCTGGGCGCCTCGGCCCGCGCCGTGATGCCGCACATCACCCAGTTCTTCGTCGCCGCCCGCAGCGGCGCCGCGTCCGCCGCCGCCTCGCGCGAGCTGGACGCCGCCGCCTGGCGCATCCGCCGCCGCGCCCACAACAAGCTGGGTGTGTACTTCGCCTCGTTCTCCTCGCAGAGCATCGTCTACAAGGGCATGGTCTCCACCGCCCAGCTCGAGCCGTTCTACCCGGATCTGTCCGACGCCGGCTTCGCCAGCCGCTGCGCGATCGTGCACTCGCGCTTCTCCACCAACACCTTCCCCTCCTGGCCGCTGGCCCAGCCCTTCCGCACCATCGCGCACAACGGCGAGATCAACACGGTCAAGGGCAACCGCAACTGGATGCGCGCCCGCCAGTCCACGCTCAGCTCCGACCTGCTCGGCGAAGTGCCCGAGGAGCTGTTCCCGATCTGCACCGCCGGCGCCTCGGACTCCGCCTCCTTCGACGAGGTCGCCGAGATGCTCATGCTCTCCGGGCGCGACGTCGCCGAGGCGATCATGATGATGATCCCGCAGCCGTGGGAGAACGACACCGCCATGGACGCGGACCTGCGCGCGTTCTACCAGTACCACTCGATGCTCATCGAGCCGTGGGACGGCCCGGCCGCCGTGTGCTTCACCGACGGGAAGATGGCAGGCGCCGTGCTGGACCGCAACGGCCTGCGCCCTGCCCGCTGGTGGGTCACCGACGACGACCTGGTGGTGCTGGCCAGCGAGGTCGGAGTGATCGACGTCGCCGAGGAGCACATCCTGGCCAAGGGGCGCGTCGCCCCGGGCAAGATGTTCGCGATCGACCTGGACGCCGGGCGCATCGTGCAGGATCACGAGATCAAGGCGCAGGTCGCCGCCGCCAAGCCGTGGCGCGAGTGGGTGTCGCAGAACCTGAAGTCGCTGGACGACTTCCCGGACCTGGAGCACGTGCGCCACAACTCGGCCTCCGTGCTGCAGCGCCAGCTGACCTTCGGCTACACCACCGAGGAGCTGCGCATCATCCTGGCCCCGATGGCCGCGCACGGCGCCGAGCCGCTGGCCGCCATGGGCACCGACACCCCGATCGCCGCGCTGGCCGACCGCCCGCGCCTGCTGTTCGACTACTTCACGCAGTCCTTCGCGCAGGTCACCAACCCGCCGCTGGACGCCATCCGCGAAGAGCTGGTCACCTCGCTTGCCACCTCCATCGGGCCCGACGGCAACCTGCTGGCCACCGGACGGGTGCCGCAGGCCCAGCTGGCGCTGGACTACCCGGTGCTCTCCAACGACCAGCTGGCCAAGATCGTGAACCTGCGCGACGAATCCGGCGCCAAGTACTCGCTGAAGGTCCGCGGGCTCTACCGCCCCACCGGCGGCGAGTCCGAGCTGCGCGCCCGGCTGCAGGAAATCTGCGAGAAGGTCTCCGCCGCCGTGAACCGCGGCGTGCGCTACATCGTGCTCTCCGACCGCGACTCCTCGGCCGCCTGGGCGCCGATCCCATCGCTGCTGCTCACCTCCGCGGTGCACCACCACCTGCTCAAGAGCTCTACCCGCACCCGCGTGTCGCTGATCATCGAATCCGGTGACGCCCGCGAGGTGCACCACATCGCCGCGCTGGTCGGCTACGGCGCCAGCGCCATCAACCCCTACCTGGCCCTGGAGTCGGTGGAGCAGATGGCGGAGCACGGCGAGCTGCCCGGCGTCGGCCCGGGGAAGGCCAGCGCCAACCTGATTAAGGCCCTGGGCAAGGGGCTGCTGAAGATCATGAGCAAGATGGGCATCTCCACGGTTTCCTCCTACTGCGGGGCGCAGACCTTCGAGGCTGTCGGACTGTCCCAGCGTGTGGTGGACCAGTACTTCACCGGCACCGCCACCAAGCTCTCGGGCATCGAGCTGGACGTGGTGGCCGCCGAAGCCGCCGCCCGGCACTCCCGCGCCTACCCGCAGATCGACGGCGGCGCGCAGCCGGCCGAGCTGGAGACCGGGGGAGAGTACCAGTGGCGCCGCGAGGGCCCGCCGCACCTGTTCAACCCAGAAACCGTCTTCCGGCTGCAGCACTCCACCCGCACCCGTCGCTACGACGTGTTCAAGGAGTACACCAAGGCCGTCGACGACCAGGCCAAGGAGCTGAAGACCCTGCGCGGGCTGCTGGAATTCGACACCGCCGGCATCACCCCGATCGACATCGACGAGGTTGAGCCGGTGAGCGAAATCGTCAAGCGGTTCGCCACCGGCGCGATGAGCTACGGCTCGATCTCCGCCGAGGCTCACGAGACCCTTGCCATCGCGATGAACCGGCTGGGCGCCAAGTCCAACACCGGCGAGGGCGGCGAGGATCCCGAGCGCCTGCTGGACCCCGAGCGGCGCAGCGCGGTCAAGCAGATCGCCTCCGGGCGCTTCGGCGTGACCAGCCTGTATCTGACCAACGCGGACGACATCCAGATCAAGATGGCCCAGGGCGCCAAGCCCGGCGAGGGCGGCCAGCTGATGAGCCAGAAGCTCTACCCGTGGATCGCCAAGACCCGGCACTCCACCCCGGGCGTGGGCCTGATCTCCCCGCCGCCGCACCACGACATCTACTCGATCGAGGACCTGGCCCAGCTGATCCACGACGCCAAGTGCGCCAACCCGTCGGCCCGCGTGCACGTGAAGCTGGTCTCCGAGTCCGGCATCGGCACCGTCGCGGCCGGCGTGGCCAAGGCGAAGGCCGACGTGGTGCTGGTCTCCGGGCACGACGGCGGCACCGGCGCCTCGCCGATCAACTCGCTCAAGCACGCCGGCACCCCCTGGGAGCTGGGCCTGGCCGAGGCGCAGCAGACGCTGATCCTCAACGGGCTGCGCGACCGCGTGACGGTCCAGGTCGACGGCCAGCTGAAGACCGGGCGCGACGTGCTGATCGGCGCCCTGCTGGGGGCCGAGGAGTTCGGTTTCGCGACCGCCCCGCTGGTGGTCTCGGGCTGCATCATGATGCGCGTGTGCCACCTGGACACCTGCCCGGTGGGCGTGGCCACGCAGAACCCGGTGCTGCGCGAGCGCTTCTCCGGCAAGGCCGAGTTCGTGGTGAACTTCTTCGAGTTCCTGGCCCAGGAGGTGCGCGAGCTGCTCGCCAGCCTGGGAGCCCGCAGCCTGGCCGAAATCGTCGGCCGCGTCGAGCTGCTGAAGGTCAACCGGGAGCAGCTGGCCGCGCACCAGAAGGTCGCCGGGCTGGCGCTGGAGGCCATCACCCACGTGCCCGAGGTGCCGCTGGCTGCCCGCAGCCGCCGGATCTGTCAGGACCACGGGCTGGAAGCGCACCTGGACCAGCGCCTGCTGGCCGCCGCGCAGCCGGCCCTGGCCGACCGGCTGCCGGTGTCCATCGAGGCGGACATCGTGAACACCGACCGCTCGGTGGGCACGCTGCTGGGCCACCATGTGACCAAGACCTTCGGGCTGGACGAGCTGGATGCGGACACCATCAAGGTGAACCTGTCCGGCCGCGCCGGGCAGTCGCTGGGCGCGTTCCTGCCCGCCGGCATCACCCTCGCGCTGGCCGGGGACGCGAACGACTACGTCGGCAAGGGCCTGTCTGGAGGGCGGATCGCCATCCACCCGCCGCAGCGCACCGAATCCGCGCCGGAGGAGCAGGTCATCGCCGGCAACGTGGTGGGCTACGGCGCCACCAGCGGGCAGCTGTTCATCAACGGCTGCGTGGGCGAACGCTTCGCGGTGCGCAACTCCGGAGCCACCTTGCTCGTGGAGGGCATCGGCGAGCACGGCTGCGAGTACATGACCGGCGGCCAGGTGCTCATCCTGGGTCCGACGGGGCGCAACTTCGGCGCCGGCTTCTCCGGAGGCACCGCCTGGGTGCTGGACTTCGATGCGGCCACGCTGAACCCGCTGGCCGCCGCGGACGGCGACCTGCTGATCCGCGGGATCGACGACGAGGAAGCCCAGCGCATCTTCGAGCTGCTCACCGAGCACATCGCGCTGACCGCCTCGCCGCTGGCCCAGCGCCTGGTGCTGGACTGGGAGCGCACCCGCGCCCGGTTCACCAGCATCATCCCGCGCGGCTTCGCGGCCGTGCAGCAACTGCGAACCGACGCCGTCGCGGCCGGGGACAACCCGGACTCGCCGGAGGTCTGGACCAAAATTCTGGAGGTGACCCGTGGCTGATCCACGCGGATTCTTGACGGTGACCGAACGGGTCACCCAGCCCAAGCGGCCGGTGCCGATCCGGCTCATGGACTACAAGGAAGTGACCGAACGCCAGCAGGCCGGCATCCTGAAGTCGCAGGCCGGGCGCTGCATGGACTGCGGTGTGCCGTTCTGCCACAACGGCTGCCCGCTGGGCAACCTCATTCCGGAGTTCAACGACCTGGTCTACAAGGACCGGATGGACGACGCCGCCGCCCGGCTGCTGAGCACCAACAACTTCCCGGAGCTCACCGGGAAGCTGTGCCCGGCCCCCTGCGAGGCCTCCTGCGTGCTGGGCATCAACCAGCCGGCGGTGACCATCAAGCAGGTGGAGGCCGAGCTGGCCGAGCACCTGATGGACGGCGGGGACTTCACCCCCGCCCCGCCGGCGCGCCACACCGAGTTCCGCGTGGCGATCGTCGGCTCCGGCCCGGCCGGCCTGGCCGCCGCCCAGCAGCTGACCCGCGCCGGGCACACCGTGGCAGTCTACGAGCGCGACGAGGCCATCGGCGGGCTGCTGCGCTTCGGCATCCCCGACTTCAAGCTCGAAAAGCACGTGATCGACCGCCGGCTGGAGCAGATGCGCGCCGAGGGAACGATCTTCCGCACCGGCATCGAGATCGGCAAGGACATCACCTGGCAGCAGCTGCGCCGCGACTACGACGCGGTCATCGTCGCCACCGGCGCCACCGTGCCGCGCGAGCTGCCGGTACCGGGGCGCGAGCTGGGCGGGGTGCACCACGCGATGGAATTCCTCACGGAGAACAACCGCGTGGTCGCCGGCCTGAAGTCCGAGCGCGGCATCGACGCGGCGGGCAAGCATGTGATCGTGCTCGGCGGCGGCGACACCGGCTCGGACTGCATCGGCACCGCGCTGCGCCAGGGCGCGGCCAGCGTCACCACGCTGGCCATCGGCAAGCAGCCGGGCACCGAACGCAGCGAGAACCACCCGTGGCCGATGATGCCGGTGCTCTTCGAGGTGCAGTCCTCCCACGAGGAGGGCGGCGAACGCACCTACTTGGCATCGACCGTCAACTTCGTCGGCGGCGAGGGAAGTAAGCAGAACACCGTGATCGGTGTTACAGTGGCAGAGACAGAATTTGTTGCTGGCAAGCGCCTCCCGAAGCCTGGAACCGAACGCGTCATCAAGGCGGATCTGGTTTTGCTTGCCCTCGGGTTCACCGGTCCGGAAGATTCCGGGTTGGTCGAACAGGTCAGTACCGAATTCGACAACAGGGGCAACGTCGCCCGAGATGGCTACTACATGACGAACGCCGACGGGGTGTTCGCCGCCGGAGACTCCGGTCGGGGGCAGTCGCTGATCGTGTGGGCAATCGCCGAAGGGCGTGCCTGCGCAGCCTCGGTGGACAAGTTCCTCATGGGCTCGACCACGCTTCCCGCGCCCGTAGCTCCAACCGATAGGGCCATCAGCATCATTTGAGAGTCACAGGCTTGAATGCGGCACACCCCGCCCGGGGTGGGCCGCATTTTGCCTACGGTTTACATGAAAGGCATATGGCTGACGGAATGAGACGCGCAAAGATTGTTGCTACCTGGGGCCCCTCCCTGGCGAGCTATGAAAACACCGTAGCGGTACTGAAGGCGGGCGTCGACGTGGCCCGCCTGAACATGAGCCACGGGGACCACTCGATGCACGCGCAATCCCTGGCGAACGTGCGCAACGCGGCGGCCGAGATCGGCCGCGCGGTCGGCGTCTTCGCCGACCTGCAGGGCCCGAAGATCCGCCTGGGCCGCTTCAAGGACAACGCGAAGTACATCCTGGAGGCCGGCGAGGAATTCACCATCACCATCGAGGAGGTCGAAGGCACCCGCAACCTGTGCGGCACCACCTTCAAGGGACTGCCCTCCGATGTGCAGGTGGGCGACTTCCTGCTGGTCAACGACGGCAAGGTCAAGCTCAAGGCCGTCGAGGTCACCGACACCGAGGTGCGCTCGGAGGTCGTCGTCGGTGGCGAGGTGTCCAACAACAAGGGCATCAACCTGCCCGGCGTAGCCGTGAACGTGCCTGCGCTGAGCGACAAGGATGAAGACGACCTGCGGTGGGCGCTGCGCGCCGGCATCGACATGGTCGCGCTGTCCTTCGTGCGCAATGCCAGCGACATCGAGCGCGTGCACGAGATCATGGACGAGGAAGGCCGCCGCGTGCCGGTCATCGCCAAGATCGAGAAGCCGCAGGCAGTGGACGCGCTGGAGGAAATCATCAACGCGTTCGACGCCATCATGGTCGCCCGCGGCGACCTGGGTGTGGAACTGCCGCTGGAAGACGTGCCCGTGGTGCAGAAGCGCGCCGTGGAGCTGGCCCGCCGCTGGGCGAAGCCGGTCATCGTCGCCACCCAGGTGCTCGAATCCATGATCGAATCGCCGACCCCGACCCGCGCCGAGGCCTCGGACTGCGCCAACGCGGTGCTCGACGGCGCCGATGCGGTCATGCTCTCGGGGGAGACCTCGGTGGGCGCCTACCCGGTGGAGACCGTGGAGACCATGTCCCGCATCATCGCCTCCACCGAGCAGCACGGCCTGGACCGCATCCCGCGCCTGGGCTCCAAGCCCAAGACCCGCGGCGGCGCGATCACCCGTGCCGCGGTGGAGATCGCCGACCAGCTCGACGCGAAGTACATCGTGGCCTTCACCCAGTCCGGCGACTCGGCCCGGCGCTTATCGCGCCTGCGTCCGAAGAAGCCGGTGCTGGCTTTCACCCCGCTGCAGCAGACCTACAACATCATGACCCTGATGTGGGGCGTGCAGGCCCGCCTGGTCGCCTACGCGGACCACACCGACAAGATGACCGCCCAAGTCGACGAGGCACTGCTTTCCGAGGGGCTGGCCGAGCTGAACGACATCGTTTGCATCGCCGCCGGTTCCCCTCCGGGGCAGGCAGGCTCGACCAACTCGCTGCGCGTGCACAAGGTCGGAGACCTCGCCGACGCCGGCCAGCTGGTCAACGGCAAGCCGATGCCGGCCCGCGAGAAGGTCGGGCCGTGGGCCGAGGAAAACGTCTCGGTGCCCAAGTCGCTCTAGCGCTTCGGCCTCGGCTGGCAGGCTGAAACCCAAGGACCCGTCCGCGCTTCGATCTCCATCGAAGAGCGGATGGGTCCTTCGCCTTCCTCCACCGGGTGCCGTCCGGCGAAGATGAGCGCAGCTGCCTCGGTGTCCGGTGACGCAAAAAATCCGCTGGCGGCAGTTGGAAAACTGCTGCCAGCGGATCTGCTTTGGTGCCCAAGGTGGGACTCGAACCCACACATCTTTCGATACCGCATTTTGAGTGCGGCGCGTCTACCGATTCCGCCACTTGGGCGAGCACAAAGAATATCTTACTTGAGCGTTCGCGGAATTCCTAATTGAGTTCGTGGTCGATATCAGCCCTGTTCCGTGCGCAAACCAGTAGGCTTAGAGGTGACACTGAGGCAACGGGGCTTCACGTACTGAAACCACCGAAATCTGCCGATCAAGATGGCAGGCATTCTTAATACGAAGGACGGCGCCGAATGAGCGAGCTACCAGAAATCACCAGAATCCCCTCCGAGGCGAGCAGCGCGCCGCGCCGCGTCATCGTGGCCGAAGACGAGACCCTGATTCGCCTGGACATCGTCGAAATTCTGCGTTCCGAAGGCTACGACGTCGTCGCCGAGGCGGACAATGGCCAGAGCGCGTTGGAGAAAGCCCGCGAGCTGAAGCCTGATCTGGTGCTGATGGATGTCAAGATGCCGGTCATGGATGGCATCACCGCGGCCGAAGCCATTGTGAAGGAGCGTATCGCCCCGGTGGTACTGCTGACCGCGTTCAGCCAGAAGGAGCTCGTGGAGCGCGCCCGCGAGGCCGGTGCCATGGCCTATGTGGTCAAGCCGTTCACCCCGGCCGATCTGACCCCCGCGATCGAAATCGCCATCTCCCGCAACGACGAGCTGCGCGCGCTGGAGGAAGAAGTTTCCAGCCTGGCCGAGCAGTTCGAAACCCGCAAGCTCGTGGACCGCGCCAAGAGCCTGCTGATCACCAAGATGGGATTGAGCGAGCCCGAGGCCTTCCGCTGGATCCAGAAGACCTCCATGGACCGCCGCCTCAGCATGCGTCAGGTCGCCGAAACCGTCATCGATCAGGTGAAGTAACCGGCGGCAAGCCCGTAAACCATCGAAATGTGTGTCAGACCACCTGTGGTTTGACGCACATTTTTTATTTTCCGCGTCAAGCGCGCAATTCTCGATTCCGGTGTTTGCGCAGGAAGTTGCCGGTTGTTCACCTTCCGTTAACCTTGCGTTGCCATGGTGGACATGTTGACGAACCATTACATGGGCATAAGATTGAAATTACGCGCAGACCCTTGGTTTGGCGCGCCCTCCAACTTGCAACACGGATCGTCCGCGGTCCACGTAATTTTCCTTGCCGTTCGACCCCTCAGGCTGGTATTCAATGGATTTGACGCTTATCGTCGTCCTGGTCATTGCCTTGGCGTTGTTTTTCGACTTCACCAACGGTTTCCATGACACGGCCAATGCGATGGCCACCCCAATCGCAACCGGGGCAATCTCGCCCAAAAAAGCAGTTGCCCTCGCCGCAATTTTGAACCTCGTCGGCGCATTCCTTTCCACCGAGGTCGCCAAAACGATCTCCGGAGGCATCATCAACGAGGACCCCACGACCGGGGTCGCCATCGGCCCGGCCATGATTTTCGCCGGTCTGATGGGTGCGGTGATCTGGAACCTGCTGACCTGGCTGCTGGGCCTGCCATCCAGCTCCTCCCACGCATTGTTCGGCGGCCTGGTGGGCGCGGCAATCGTCGGCGCCGGATTCGGCGCAGTGAACTACGGCGTACTGCTGTCCAAGGTGCTGCTGCCGGCCATCGTGGCCCCGTTGATCGCGGGTATCTCCGCGTACCTTTGCACCAAGCTGGCCTATGCGATCACCAAGCGCCAGTCGGGAACCTCGCCCAAGCGCGGCGGTTTCCGCTACGGCCAGATCTTCTCCTCCTCGCTGGTCGCGCTGTCGCACGGTACCAACGATGCGCAGAAGACCATGGGCGTCATCACCCTGACCCTGGTGGCCTCCGGCCTGCAGGACGCCGGCACTCCGGTGCACTTCTGGGTTGTCGCGGCCTGTGCGTTCGCGATCGCGCTGGGTACCTACACCGGAGGCTGGCGCATTATCCAGACCATGGGCTCGGGCCTGACCGACGTCAAGCCCGCACAGGGCTTCGCGGCCGAGATGTCGACCGCGTCGGCCATCCTGACCTCCTCGCACCTGGGCTTCGCCCTGTCGACCACCCAGGTCGCTTCCGGCTCCGTCATCGGTTCGGGACTCGGGCGCAAGGGCGCCGAGGTCCGCTGGGGCACCGCCGGGCGTATCGCCCTGGGCTGGCTGTTCACCCTGCCGGCAGCGGCAATCGTCGGCGGCCTGGCCGCGTGGATCACCCACGCGGGTACCGTCGGAGTCATCATCGTCGCAGTTGCCGGTTTGGTTTCGATGCTCGCCATCTGGGTGCTGTCGCGCAAGAATCCGCACACCCACGAGACGGCGATGTCCGACATCGACAACTCGGGCGCCGCAGTGAACATCCTGAGCAAGAAGGAACGCCGCGCGAAGGCCAAGGCCGAAGCCAAGGCGAAGCAGGCTGCCTTGCGCGCCAAGGCCGAACGCGAGGAAGCTGAAGAAGAGAAAGTTGACAAAGCATGATCGACTGGACAGCATTTCTGATCGTTGCCGTCGTCACCTGGGCCGCCGCCCTGCTGATCGTGGCCGCATACTCGATGGGTGTGCGATTGCTGGCCGTGGCCAAGGACAAGGGTGCCAACGTGGGACTGAACAAGTCCGGCGCCTACGCCTGCTTCACGCTGTGCGGGCTGATCGTCGCCTTCGGCGTGGTCCTGATCGTGCCGCAGCTGAGCGAGGCGATCCTGGGGATCTCCTAGGGCCACCGGCCTGACGTGCCGGGACCCGGCGGACAACTGAATATTGCCTTCGATGGAGGCACCCATAGACTAGAGCCATGACAAGCTTCAAGTACTACGTGGGTGCCTCCATCGACGGTTTCATCGCAGATCGCGCCGGGGATGCGCATTGGCTCCAGCCCTTTTCCAAGCTGGCCGGAGTCCGCGAGCATTTTGACGATTTCTTCGCCGGCGTCGGAGCCATCGTGATCGGCGGCAAAACCTATGAGAACATCGCCCGCGATGTGGCCGAGGGCAAGCTGGAATGGGTCTACGGCGACAAGCCGGTGTGGGTGTTCACGCACCATGAGCTGCCGACGGTGCCGGGGGCGGACCTGACCTTCATCCGCGGAGAAATCGGCTTCTGGAGCCGCGACATCGCGCGCAGCGCCTCGGTGGGGGACGTCTGGGTGGTCGGCGGCGCCGACCTGGCCGGCGGCTTCGTCGAAGCGGGCATGCTTGACGAACTGCTGCTGATCACCGTGCCGGTGCTGCTGGGCGGCGGGGCGAACATCTTCGGCCGCGGCGTGAACATGGAGCTGGACGGGCTGGAGCTCAAGGACCTGGGCGGCAACGTCTTCGCCTCGCGCTACGCCATCACCTGATCCGCCTGCGCCAGGCTGACTTCCTGCGGCATGACAGCGCCCGCCCCGGGTCCATCCGGGACGGGCGCTTTTTTCTGACCGGGACGTGACTTAGGGCTCGATGGGCAGCAGCATGTTGGTGATGCGCGCGGTGGCCACCCGTTTGCCGTCCGCGTCGCTGATCACGATCTCATGGGTGGTGCTGCGCCGGCCCAGGTGCAGCGGGGTGCAGGCGGCGCTGACCAGCCCGGCGCGCCCGGCGCGGTGATGGGTGATGTTCAGGTCCACACCTACCGGGTTGGCCTTGCCTGCCCCGTGCAGGGCCGCGGCGAAAGAACCCAGGGTTTCGGCCAGCGCCGCCGACGCACCGCCGTGCAGGATACCCATCACCTGGGTGTTGCCCTCCACCGGCATGGTGGCGCAGAGCCGGTCCACCGAGAACTCGGTGAATACGATGCCCAGCTTTTCCACCAGGGTGCCCACCCCATGGCGGGACAGGAAAGGCCACATCGATTCGGGGACCCCGTGGGCGGCCAGCTGCTGGGCAAACGGGTGTGCTGAAGATTGCGCGGTTCGGGAAGTGAAATTGTCGCTCATGCCAACTAGGCTTTCAGGTGTGAGCGAAACTACCAAACCGACGCCCACGTCGGACAAGACCCTGCTGATCATCGACGGACACTCCATGGCCTTCCGCGCGTTCTACGCGCTGCCCGCGGAGAACTTCGCCACGAGCACCGGTCAGCACACCAACGCCGTGCACGGCTTCGTCTCGATGCTGCTGACGATGATCCGCCAGCAGAAGCCCACCCACGTCGCGGTGGCCTTCGACTTGGACACCCCGACCTTCCGCGTGCAGGAATACAGCGAATATAAGGGCGGACGCAACAAGACCCCCGAAGAGTTCTACGGGCAGATCGAGCTGATCCAGCAGGTCATGCACGGGATGAACATCCCCACGGTGAGCCTCGACCCGTTCGAAGCCGACGACGTCCTGGCCACCCTGTCCACGCGGGGCGAGGAAGCCGGATTCAAGGTCCTGGTCGTTTCCGGCGACCGCGACGCCTTCCAGCTGATCACCGACAAGACCCTGGTTTTGTACCCGAAAAAGGGCATCAGTGACATCCCGCCGATGGACGCCGACGCGGTGGAAGCCAAGTACTTCGTGCGCCCCGAGCGCTACTCGGACCTGGCCGCACTGGTCGGAGAATCCGCCGACAACCTGCCCGGGGTGCCCGGGGTCGGCCCCAAGACCGCCGCCAAGTGGATCAACCAGTACGGCGACCTGGCCGGCATCCTGGAGCATGTCCACGAGATCAAGGGCAAGGTCGGCGAGTCGCTGCGCGCCCACGTGGACAACGTGACCCGCAACCGCCGCCTGAACCAGCTGCGCCACGACCTGGACCTGCCGGTGACCCTGGACGAGATGGAGCTGGTGGCTCCGAACCGCGAGGAGATCGAGAACCTCTTCGACGCGCTGGAATTCAACACGCTGCGCAAGCGCCTGTTCGACCTGTTCGCCGCGCAGGAGGAGGACACCGCTCCGGAGGTCGCCGAGTTCGCGCGCGTGATCACCGACAACGCCGAATCGCTGGCAGCATTCCTGGCCGCCGGAGAAGGTGCGCCGGTCGCAGTGCAGCCCGGCGTCGCCAACGGCGAAGCCGTGGGCCTGGGCCTGTTCCGCGGCAACGAAGCCGCCTGGGTGGAGCTCTCCTCCTTGGACGAGGCCACCGAAACCGTGCTGGCGGACTTCCTGAAGGATGCCGGAGCCCCGAAGATCTTCCACGACGCGAAGGCCGCCATGCACCTGCTGGCCGAGCGCGGGCTGGGCGTGGACGGGATCGCCGATGACACCCTGATCAGCGCCTACCTGATCCAGCCGGACCGGCGCAGCCACGAACTGGTCGACCTGGTGCAGTACCACATGAAGTACCAGGTGCCGGTGTACCAGGCGAAGAAGGGCGAACTGGATCTGGGGCTGGCCGGAGAACTGGCCGAACCGACCCTGGCCCAGGCGCAGGCGATCTTCGACCTGTCGGCCTACCTGGACACCAAGCTGGTGGAGAAGCATGCGGACAAGCTCGCCCGCGACATGGAGCTGCCGCTGATCCCGGTGCTCTTCGCGATGGAGCGCGCCGGCGTGGCGGTGAACCGCGCCCGCCTCGATGAGCTGCGCGCCCACTTCACCACCCAGGTGGACCAGGCGACCAATGAGGCGTTCGCCGCGATCGGCCATGAGGTCAACCTCTCCAGCCCCAAGCAGCTGCAGGTGGTGCTCTTCGAGGAGCTGGACCTGCCGCGGACGAAGAAGATCAAGACCGGCTACACCACCGATGCCGAGTCGCTGCAGGACCTGCTGGTCAAGACCGGGCACCCGTTCCTCATCGCGCTGATGGCCTACCGCGACGCGATCAAGCTGCGCCAGACCGTGGACGGGCTGCTGAAGTCCGTGCAGCCGGACGGCCGCATCCACACCACCTACGCGCAGACCGTCGCCGCCACCGGCCGCCTGTCCAGCCTGAACCCGAACCTGCAGAACATCCCGGTGCGTTCGGAGGAGGGCCGGCGCATCCGCGACGTGTTCACCGTCGGGGAGGGCTACGACACCCTGCTGACCGTCGACTACTCGCAGATCGAAATGCGCATCATGGCGCACCTCTCCGAGGACGAGGGGCTGATCGAGGCCTACCGCAACGGCGAGGACCTGCACCGCTACGTCGGCTCGCGCGTGTTCAACGTCGAACCGGCCGAGGTCACTTCCGAGATGCGCTCCAAGGTGAAGGCGATGAGCTACGGCCTGGCCTACGGGCTGAGCAGCTTCGGGCTGTCCAAGCAGCTGAAAATCGGCGTCGACGAGGCCCGCAAGCTCATGAAGGACTACTTCGACCGCTTCGGCGCCGTGCGCACCTACCTGCGTTCGGTCGTCGAGCAGGCGCGCAAGGACGGCTACACCGAGACCATCTTCGGGCGCCGCCGCTACCTGCCTGAGCTGAACAGCTCCGACCGCCGCCTGCGCGACATCGCCGAACGCGCCGCGCTCAACGCCCCGATCCAGGGTTCGGCCGCCGACCTGGTGAAGGTCGCGATGCTCAAGATCGCCGACGGCCTGGCCTCCGGCGGCTACGCCTCGCGCATGCTGCTGCAGGTGCACGATGAACTCGTGCTGGAAATCGCCCCGGGCGAGCTGGACGCGGTGCGCGAATTGGTGACCCTGGAAATGGGCCGCGCCGCGGACCTGCTGGTCCCGCTGGACGTCCAGCCCGGCGTCGGCGCCACCTGGCACGAGGCGGCGCACTAGCCCCCGGCCGCCACCCGATTCCGGTCCGCCGGGCCGCACCTTCCACCGGTGCGGCCCGGCGGTTTCGGCACCAGCCCACAAAACATCCACCAGCGAAAGGCCCGACACCATGAACCCTGCAACCCCCGAAGGGATCGAACTGGAATTCATCGGGTCCGGCCTCGTCGACGGCCAGCCCTCCGCGTCCTGGCTGCTGCTCGAACGCGCCATCGCCCGCGGCTTCCATGAATCCAGCGCGGACGCCGATGGCCGCAAGATCCTGGCGGAGCTTGACGAGCAGGACGAAGTGCAGTCCATCCTCGCCTTTGACCGCACGGCGGCCGCGCCCAGCCTGCATGCCGCCGATCCCGTAGGCACCTATTCGTATTTTGCCGGCACGCTGAACGTCGGCGGGCCGCAGCTGCTGGAGGTGCACGAGATCACCTCGGTCACCGTCAGCCCGACCCACCGCCGCCGCGGCATCCTGCGCTCGATGATCACCACCCACCTGGACCGCGCCGCGGCCGACGGCGTCCCGGTGGCGGTGCTGACCGCCTCGGAAGCCACCATCTATGGCCGCTTCGGATTCGGGGTGGCCGCCGAACGCTGCCGCTTCGAGCTGAAGTCCGGGCAGGGCGCGCAGTTCCGCGCCCCGGCCTCCGGCACCGTGCAGGCCGTGGCCCCCTCGGCGATGGCCGAGCAGGTGGCGCAGCTCTACCGCGAGCACCACCTGGCCACGCTCGGCTCGGTGAGTAACAACTCCTTCGACCTGGGCAGGGCCACCGGCCGTTGGGAAAGCTACGACAACCTCAAGCCGGCCGCGAAACTGCGCGGCGCCCTGCACTACGACGCGAATGGCACCCTGGACGGGTTCATCACCTACACCTTCGAGGGGTGGAAGCAAGAGGAGCCGGCGATGTCCATCGGCACCCTGTGCACGGTGAACGAGACCGCGCGCCGCGAACTTGTCGCCTACCTGTGCGACCACGACCTGATCGAACGCGTCACCGGGCGCGGCCCGGTGGACGACGTGCTGCCCACCGCGCTGCGCAATACCCGCGACTACAAAACCACCGCGCGCGGGGACCACCTGTGGGTGCGCATCCTTGACGTGCCCGCAGCGCTGGGCGCCCGGAACTACCGGCGTGATGCGCGAGTGGTCCTGCAGGTCGACGACGATCTGGGCTACGCCGCGGGCACCTGGGTGCTGGAAACTGCCGCGGGAGTGATGTCGGTGCAGCACGCGGACGGGGCCGCCGCCGACGCCCGGCTGGACGCCCGGGATCTGGCCACGCTCTACCTGGGCACGCGCAGCGCCACCCATCTGGCTGGCGCCGGGCTGCTCGCCGAGCACCGGGCCGGCGCCCTCGATGACCTGGATGCGCTGTTCACCGGTCCGCGCACCCCGTACTGCTAGGCGGACTTCTAGACCCGATGCCGACCTTCGAACGATCACCCGCTCCCACCCGGCGCGGGGTCCTGCGCGGTGCGCTGGGTCTGGGAACACTGTCAATCGCCGCACTCACCGGGTGCGCACCCAACCCCGAAGCACCGGCCCCGACCCGCGGCGGTCCCAGCGGGACGGACGCCCCACCCGCGCCCGAACCCTCGCGAAGCGCCTCCGCCGGTCCATCCGCGACGCCGCAGCCAAGAGCCGCGGCGGTCATGTCGCGCGCCGAGGCGGTCGCGAAGTACCACGGCCGGAAGCCCGGCACGTTCGGACTGGACGTCCCGGGGATCCAGCTCGGGCTGCCCCGCGGGAACAAAACCGCGGCGCTGACCTTCGATGCCTGCGGGGGACCGGGCGGAGCGTTATTCGACCCGGCGCTGATCACGGCGCTGCGCGACGCCGAGGCGCCGGCCACGCTGTTCGTCAACCAGCGCTGGGCGCGGGCCAACCGGTCCCTGGCCGCGGAGCTTGCCGCCGATCCTTTGTTCGAGATTGCCAATCACGGAACCAGCCATGCGCCGCTGGGCACCGCCGGGCAGATGGCCTATGGCATCCCGGGCACCGCGTCGGTGGGACAGGCCTACGACGAGATCATGGGCAACCAGCGCTACCTGCAGGAGGAGTTCGGCCTCACCGCGAAGTTCTTCCGATCCGGCACCGCCCACATGGACCAGGTCGGCGCCGCGCTGTGCCGCGACCTGGGGCTCGTGCCGATGAACTTCACGGTCAATCTGGATGCCGGGGCGACCTTCCCGGCCTCCACCGTCGCGGCGCAGGTCGGCGGCCTGCGCGCCGGCGACGTCGGGATCGGCCATTTCAACCGCCCGGATTCCGGCACGGCCGCCGGGGTTCGCCAGGGGCTCAAAACCTTGCAGGATGCCGGAGTCGAGCTCGTACGGCTTTCCCAGGGCCCCGCCCGCGGAACGCAAATGTAGCGAACCTCACAAAGCAGAGCTGCGGATGTTGGGGTGATCTGCTTTGCCTCGGCAAAGCCCAGCGCGTAGACTTGAACAGCGTGCCGTGGCCATGCCATGTCCGCAAATTGTTTTACCCGCTCGAAATTCCGGGACTTCCGGGGTTTCGACTGATCAAATCTATCCACATCGGAGTCCCTACTACATGACCATCACCTCGAACGAGAACAACAGCGCACCAGTCGTCGCAATCAACGACATTGGATCCGCTGAGGACTTCTTGGCCGCAGTCGATGCCACCATCAAGTACTTCAACGATGGTGACCTCGTCGAAGGCACCGTCGTCAAGGTTGACCACGACGAAGTTCTGCTCGACATCGGTTACAAGACCGAAGGTGTCATCCCTTCCCGCGAGCTTTCCATCAAGCACGATGTTGACCCGGGTGACGTTGTCACCGTTGGCGACAACGTCGAGGCCTTGGTCCTGACCAAGGAAGACAAGGAAGGCCGCCTGATCCTGTCCAAGAAGCGTGCACAGTACGAGCGCGCTTGGGGCGACATCGAAAAGATCAAGGAAGAGGACGGCGTCGTTACCGGTACCGTCATCGAGGTTGTCAAGGGTGGCCTCATCCTGGACATCGGCCTGCGCGGCTTCCTGCCTGCGTCGCTGGTCGAGATGCGTCGCGTTCGCGACCTGGCCCCATACATCGGCCAGGAAATCGAAGCCAAGATCATCGAGCTGGACAAGAACCGCAACAACGTTGTGCTGTCCCGTCGTGCATGGCTCGAGCAGACCCAGTCCGAGGTCCGCTCGACCTTCCTCAACAAGCTGGAAAAGGGCCAGGTTCGTCCGGGCGTCGTTTCCTCCATCGTCAACTTCGGTGCATTCGTGGACCTGGGCGGCGTAGACGGCCTGGTACACGTTTCCGAGCTGTCCTGGAAGCACATCGACCACCCATCCGAGGTTGTCGAGGTTGGCCAGGAAGTCACCGTCGAGGTTCTGGAAGTCGATCTGGACCGCGAGCGCGTTTCCCTGTCGCTGAAGGCTACCCAGGAAGATCCATGGCAGACCTTCGCCCGCACCCACGCACTGGGTCAGGTTGTACCGGGCAAGGTCACCAAGCTGGTTCCATTCGGTGCGTTCGTTCGCGTCGAAGACGGCATCGAAGGCCTGGTTCACATCTCCGAGCTGGCAGTTCGCCACGTTGAGCTGGCCGAGCAGGTTGTCTCCGTGGGCGACGAGCTGTTCGTCAAGGTCATCGACATCGACCTGGAGCGCCGCCGCATCTCGCTGTCGCTCAAGCAGGCCAATGAAGGCGTGGACCCAGAGGGCACCGAGTTCGACCCAGCACTCTACGGCATGGCTGCAGAGTACGACGAGGCCGGCAACTACAAGTACCCAGAGGGCTTCGACCCAGAGTCGAACGAATGGCTTGAAGGCTTCGAGACCCAGCGCGCTGCATGGGAAGCACAGTACGCTGCTGCCCAGGAGCGTTGGGAAGCCCACAAGAAGCAGGTTGCTGCCGCAATCACCGCCGATGCAGAAGCAGAGCCTGCTGCTGCCGGCGAGGCTGCCCCAGCATCGTACTCGTCGGAGGCTCCAGCCACCGACGCCGGCACCCTGGCTTCCGACGAAGCACTGGCTGCTCTGCGCGAGAAGCTGACCGGCAACTAATTTCGCTTCTCCCGCTGCGGCGGGGTGAACGAAAGCGTTTGCTGTGCAAGGCCCAACCCGTTTCGGGTTGGGCCTTGCCCCATTTAACCGCCGGCTCCGCCCGGCCGGCCCAGACCGCGTCATCATTAGTGCTGATCCGCGCAATTCCAGATCGCTCCCGCGGTGGACTCCCGATAATAGATCCGTTCGGTAGTCTAAACCCAAGAGCGGTTTCCCGACTCCGGCAACGGCCGGATCGCCGGTCCGAAGGAGTGCGCAAAATGCAGATGGCGAACCAGGCCGCGTCCGGGTCCACGTCGCACAAGAACATCCCGTTCTGTTCGCTGCGCGAGGACGAGTGGGCGCAGGTACCGCGTACCATCCCGGACCTGTGGCTGGGCGTCGGCGTCTGGGTCCCGCTGGGGGCCCTGCTGCTCTACCTCATCCGCTTCGCGCCGCAGCCCCTGGTTTTGGGCAGCTGGGCGCCAATCCTGCTGAGTTACTCGTTTTTCATCGGGGTCATCGTGCTGCTCGGCGGGGCCGGCCGGCACGCGGCGTGGATCGGGCTGGCGGCCGCCATCTGGTTCGATGCGCTGCTGGATCCGACAGGAACCGAGCAGCAGGTGCTGTATGCCGCCATGGGCTACTTCGGCCTGCTGGCGATCGCGGGACTGATCGGCCAGCTGAGATTTGCGGCATTGCTGACGACCTGGCACCGGCAAGCGCAGGGAAGCGTGCAGGTACCCTCGAACGCATTCAAGCCGCTGCGCTACAGCCAGCTGATCCCCACTTGGATGTGGGGCCTGACCAGTGCCATCGTAGTTTGGCCGCTACTCAAGGCAGGCTGGAAATTCTTCACCGTCGCCGACATGGACTTCGCCGCGGTTGACGCTGAGCTGTACTACGAACTGGGCGTGGGGCTCGGGGTGATGGGCCTGGTCCAGTTGGTCGGCCTCTTCAAGTGGTTCGAATCCCGTAGTGTTCCGCTGATGGCGCTGGAGATCCCGGTGGTACCCGAAACCGGGCCGCTGGGCTTCATCGGCGTGGGCAATGGGCTGCCGGCGTCCCAGGTACAGCCCGCGCAGTGCACCTGCGCCCAGGATGAGGCCAACAACAAGGCCGAGGACTTCAAGCATCCCGGCTGGTTTCTGGTGTCCGACCAGTGCGCGGTCCACGGCATCCGCGCCGTCAACGAGCTTTCCGCAGGGCAATTCCTGGAGATCGCGCAGGAGCCGTGGGTGTACGGAGCGAATGTGGAGGCACTGCCGTGCGCGGGCACCGGGCGTATGGTCATCTCCGGGTTGTACGGCTGGGGCGCGAAGCCGGTCCGGCTGGGCGTTCGCAGCTTCTTCAGTGGCGGCCTCCATACCGGGGCGCATCTGCTGCCCGGCACGGCGCGCGAACCGCTGCGCCGCGCCACGCGCAGCATCAGGTGGGTGGATCCGAGGGGCAACGCCCTGGCCCCGGAAGCGATCGATGCCGCTTCGGAACAGGTCATCGACCGGATCAATCTGGCGCCGGTGGGCCTGCGCGGGCATGCCGTGCGCGTAGCAGGCCAACGGGTCCGCTTCGAGGCGGCCGATGCCCGGATACAAGCTGAACGGGACGCCGCGAGATCCTAGCATCGTGATCCCGCGCGGATTTATCATGCTTGCATGAGCGAACCGCATTCGATCGCCGTGATCGTCGCCCACCCGGACGACGATGCCTATGGGTGTGCGGGATCGATCGCCCTGCACGAAACCGACCCCGGCTTCAAGTTCATCCTGGTGATCGCGACCGACGGCGGGGCGGGACTGATCGCCGACGGCATCCCGGCGACCCCGGAAACCTTGGGCGCCTGGCGGCGCGGCGAAAGCGTGCGCGCCTGGCAGGCCCACGGGCGGGTGCCCGACCGCCATGTGTGGCTCGACTACGCCGATGGCGGGCTGCACCTGGTAGAACCCGGTGAGCTGGAGGACCGGGTGCGCCGGATCCTGCTGGAAGAACGGCCGCAGGTCGTGGCGACCTTCGGCCCCGACGGGATCACCGGGCACCGGGACCACATCGCCATCGGGCGGGCTGCCGACGCCGCCTTCCACCAGGCCAGGGAGGTCCCCGGGCCGGGGCTGCGCCGGCTGGTCCACGGGGCGGTGCGGGAATCGACCTTCCAGCGCTGGAACGCCTCGCGCGAACGTCGCGGGCTGCCGCCCTTCGACCCGGCGGTCGAATACCAGCTGCGGCCGGTGCCAGACAGCCTGATCGACATTGAGGTGGACACCACGCAAGTCGCCGGACGGATCCTCGCCGGGCTGCATGAACACCGCAGCCAGCGCCCGGTGCTGACCTACCCGGGCGGCGAAGCCGGGTGGGAGCGCATCGTGGGGCGGGAACCAGCGGTGCTCGCCTGGCCGCCGCGCCCACCCGGCGCACCGTTGTTGACCGACCTGTTCGAAGGGCTGTAAGCCCGGCACCGACTCCGGCACCGGGGCCGAGGCTAGGCGGCGCGGTGCTGGTTGACGGTGTTGCGCACCGGACGCTGGTCCGGGTCCATGAAGCGGGGCATGATCACCTGTGGCACCCCGCCGTTCGCAATGACCTTGATCAACCCCGCGTGCACATCGTGGTGGTGCTTCTCGCACAGCATTGCGCCCCAGTATACGGAGGTCACGCCACCTTCGGACCAAAGCCAGATGTGGTGGATGTTGCAGGACTCCGGATCGCGGGTGCACCCGGGCACGATGCAGCCTCCGTCGCGCACCGTGATCGCCAGGCGCATCGGCTCGGTGTGGTACCGCGCGGCCCGGCCCATGTCCAGGACCTGGCTCTTGCCGCCGAGCACCAGCGGGATGATTTTCGCCTCGGCCAGTGTGCGGCGCAGCTGCGCGGCGGACAGCTGATGCCCGTGCAGGGTGATGCCGTGGGTGGCGGCACGCTCCTCAAGCTCGGCCAGCGTGAGGGTGACGACGACCTGCGGCGCCACCGTGGCCACGCCCTGCGCCCCGTCGGTATCCCCGGTCCCGGGCAGCGGGTCCTGCCCGCCGGGTTCCACCAGCTTGCGCAGCCGCTGCGAATTGATGCGCAGGAAGCCGAGCAGGGCGTTCAGCCGGCGCAGCGCCACGGAGGGCTCCGGGGCAGGATCGGGCTCGGTGTGGGCGGCGGCTTCCTCGTCGGTCACGAAATCAGGGTGTTCGGGGATGGGGGCGGCGGATTCCTGACGCCCGAACGCGCCGAAAACGACGTTTGACTGACCTTCGCGCGCCTGCTGGCCGGCTTGGGTGCGCGGATTGTCCGCCTGCGCGACAATGGAGTCGAACAGCTCCGCGCCCAGCGGGTCCAGCAGCAGCTCGATGCAGGTCAACCCGTGGCGGGTGCCGCGACGGAACAGGCCCGCCAACGCGGCGGGATCCTCCTCTTCGGCCTGGGTGCGGGCCTGCTTGAAGATCTTGTTCACCCGCCGCTGCCGCGAGGTCGACTGCGGTTCGTCCAGGGCGTCGTCGATAAGCCGCTCCAGCAGCGCGCCGGAGGCATCCTGCGCGGAAGCGGTGCGGGGGGCCGCGAATTCGGCGGCAGGTTCCTCAAACTTCTCCAGCCGTCGGGCGGCGGAGAGGATTTCGCGCGGGTGCTGGCCGGGATCCGCGAACCTGGCGGCCAGCCGGGTGAACTGCGGCGGGTGCTGCTGGTGCTGGTAGTCGAACTGGGCGATGACGTGGTGGGCGTCGGCCATCCGGCGCCGCGCCTCGAAGAAGTCCACATCCAGCCAGGCGGCGGCCAGTTCCTCGGGGGAGGTGAAGCTGGGGCGGCCCTCGCACAGCTGCGGCGGCAGCGCCAGGTCGGGTTCGGTCTCGCGCAGCGCGTCGAGCTCAAGCACCGACAGGCTATGGGCGGCGCTTGCCTCGATCAGGTGCGCGGCGTGGATCTGGACGCGCACGGATTCGTCGGCGGTTTCCTCCGCCGCGGCGGCCAGGGCCAGCGCGAAACGCGGATCGGCGGACGACGACGGGCCGCCGGCGGAGCGCACTCGGCGCAGGAGCGCGGGGATGAGCACGGCGAGGGCCAACGCGTCTCCGGCGCCCAGATCCGGCTGCTCCAGCCTGCGGGACAGGTCCTCGAGGACCTGCGTCAGTGGTGTGCTCATGGACCCAGCATGCCCCCGCGCCGCCGGCCTCGGTGAGGGGCCGGCGAAAATGTGGATAACTATTTTTGAGGGATGCCCTGCGGGGTCAGCCCCGGCGGCGGGTGGAGGCGGTGACGGTGAAGGTCTTGTCGCGCGCGAGCTGGCGGGTGGGGCCGATGCGCCGGGCCAGCTCGCCGCGGTAGCGCAGGTGCGAATTGAACACGCAGAGCAGCTCGCCGCCGTCGGCCAGCACGCGGGCGGCGTCGTCGATCAGCTTGAAGGCGATGTCCGCGGTGACCGCATTGCCGATGTGGAACGGCGGGTTCAGCGTGATCAGCGTGGCGCTGGCCTCCGGCAGCCGGGACAGGGCGTCGTCCTGCACCGCGTCGATCCGCTCCGCCAGCTGGTTGGCGCGAGCGGCGGCCAGCGTGGAGGCGACGGCGGAGGCCGAGTGGTCACAGGCGGCGATGCGCAGCTGCGGGTGGGTGAGCGCCGCATAGATGCCGATGGAGCCGTTGCCGCAGGCCAGGTCCACCAGCGTCCGGTGCGCGGAGAGGTCGGGCAGGTGCTCCAGCAGCAGCCGGGTGCCCG
This sequence comes from Arthrobacter sp. 'calajunan', assembly GCF_046940185.1. Lineage (NCBI taxonomy): Bacteria > Bacillati > Actinomycetota > Actinomycetes > Micrococcales > Micrococcaceae > Arthrobacter > Arthrobacter sp. 'calajunan'. The sequence goes on along the minus strand of NZ_JBKZDY010000004.1, from coordinate 335,214 downwards.
GGTCCAGCCGGGCTGCCCCGAAGGTCGCGGCGCCCGCGGCCAGCGTGAAGGCGGTGCCGTTGACCTGGTGCTCGGCAAGCTGCGGGAAACGGCTGGCGGGGCGGGTTTCGCGCACCCCGCAGGCGGTGAGCACCCGGGACTTCTGCCTGGCCAGCGAGACGTCGACGCGCGAGAAGCGCTCGTCGAGCACCTGGTTCATCGAGCGGTTCATGTGCTTGATGCGCCCGCCGGCGAACACCTGCACCGCCGGGTCCGCCGTTGCGGCGATGGCGTCGGCCTGCTCGGCCAGCACGTCCAGCCCGCGCGGCAGGTTCATCAGCACGAGGTGCGCGCCGCGGGCCGCCTCGTCCAGCGAGGTGAACGCGACCCGCTCGGCCCACAGCGGGGTCAGGGATTCGAGGTTGTTCTCGATGGCGCGGCGGGAGGTCAGCGCGTCGGTGAATACACGCACCGTTCCGGCCCCGCGGGCCAGCGCCCCGAGGGTGAGCGCCCCGTAGTGGTCGCCGATCACGGCGAGCGTGCCGGGCCAGGGGGCGCCGAGCTGCGCCAGCGCTGCGGCGCAGGTGTCAAGCACCAGCCGGTCGGCGGCGTCGACCGCGAACAGGTTTTCCGCCTGCACGTCGGGCCAGCGGCTCAGCTGCGCGAGCAGGGCCTGGGCAGGGTCGGCGGGGGTCTGCGCGGGGGCCGGGATGCCGGCCGGGTCATGCTCGGTGCTCATGGAAGGTCCACCCATTTGGTGTCGAATGGCTGCAGCCGGCCCGCGCCGGAAGTCAGCGCGGCGGTGAAGGCTGCCAGTTGGCCGGCGTCGTGCTCGGTGTCGTCGATCCCGATGTGCAGCACGGCGTGCGCCGCTTCCCAGACGCTGGGTTCGAGCTGGTAGCCGGCGGCACGCAGCTCGTTCTCCCAGCGCGCGGCCAGCGCGTGCGGGGCGGGCAGCGTGAAGATACGCAGGCGCTGGCGCACATGCAGGGTCGAATGCTCCAGGGCCTGTGAGACCGAATCGGAGTAGGCGCGGACCAGGCCGCCGGCGCCGAGCTTGATGCCGCCGAAGTAGCGCACGCACACTGCCAGCACGTCGGACAGGTCGGTGCCGTGCCCGGTGTCGCGCTTGGCGAGGGCTTCGAGCATCGGGATGCCGGCGGTGCCCGAGGGCTCGCCGTCGTCGTTTGAGCGCTGGATCATCCGGTCCGGGCCTAGGATGAAGGCGCTGCAGTGGTGGCGGGCGTCGAAGTGCGTTTTGCGCAGCGCGGCGATGTGCTCGCGGGCCTGCGCCTCGGATTCGACCCGGAAGAGGTAGGTGATGAAGCGGGAGCGCTTGATCTCGACCTCGTGGACGCTGTCGCGGCTCAGGGTGGTGTAGGCCGACGCGCGAGAATCGGTGGAGTTCATTATCACCAGTTTATCGCGCGGCGCGCCAAGCGGTCCGGAAGCCGGTCCGGAAGCCGGGCCGCGGCAATAGTCCGCGCTGCACGATTTAACACGATGTGTGCACCTCGCAACGGTTTTTCAGGTTGATTTATCCGTGGTTTCAGCATTGACGCTAGGCCTTGGGGGGTGGGAAAATATTCTCCACATGGGGCATCTACTGGGGCTGGTTTTGCATTGCTGGGGGAGTTGCCAATGGCTGCATCGTATGAAATTGAGCTGCTTGACCGATGGCGTCTGATTGCTGACTGCCAGCCGGTTAAACTGCGTTTGCGTGAACAGCGGGTGCTGACCCTGCTGGCGGTCCATGGACCGGTCTCGCGGCGCCGGATGGCCGGAATGCTCTGGCCTGAAACCACCGAAATGCGCGCGGCCGACAGCCTGCGCGTAAGCCTGTGCCACATCCACCAGCAGTGCCCCGGGGCGATCCGCTGCGACGACGGGTGGGTGGAAATCGACCCTGCGGTATCCGTAGACCTGCACACCCTACGCCACCGGCTGCAGCACTTGTTGCTGGCCCCGGACGCCGACAGCCTGCAGGAGGACATTTTCCTGAACACCCGCGCGCTGCTGCCCGACTGGGACGAGCCGTGGCTGTTCGAGGAGCAGGAGGCGCTGCGCCAGCTGCAGCTGCGCGCGCTGGAGACCGCGTCGGCGCAGCTGCTGAACCTGGGGCTGCAGCATCGGGCCTGGCAGCTGGCGCAGAGCGCGCTGCGGCTGGATCCGATGCGCGAATCGGCTGCGAGCCTATGCGCCCGCGCCGAATCCGGGCAGGGCAACAACGCCTCGGCCACCGCGGGGCTGCTGCAATTCATCGGGCGGCTGAAGACCGAACTCGGGGTGGAACCGGGTCCCGAGCTGCTGCACACACTCACCCAGCTGCGCGGCGCGTAGCCGCCTAGCCGCCTAGCCGCCTAGCCGCCCGGCCGCCCGGCCGCCGCGGCACGGACGGTGCGCCAGGCCGCGGTGCGCCGTAAACCCGGTGCAGGCCGGCCCCGTACTAGGCTGGAACCCATGATGCATGTGGGCCTGACCGGTGGGGTGGCATCCGGTAAATCAGTAGTGGCGGCGAAATTGGCACAGCTCGGGGCGGTGGTGATCGACGCCGACGCGCTCGCGCGGGTGGTCGTCGAGCCGGGCACCCCCGGGCTGGCGGCGATCCGCGAAACCTTCGGCGAGCACATGCTGCAGGCCGACGGGACGCTGAACCGCGCGGCGCTGGGCGCTCTGGTGTTCTCCGACGACGGCGCCCGCGAAAAACTCAACGCGATCGTGCACCCGCTGATCCGCGAGGAAGCCGCCCGCCTGCGCCAGGCCGCGGCCCCCGGGGCGCTGGTGGTCGAGGACGTGCCGCTGCTGGCCGAATCCGGGCAGGCCGGGGCCTACGACGTGGTCATCGTCGTGCAGGCCCCGCGCGAGGAGCGCATCCGCCGCATGGTCGAGGACCGCGGCTGGACCCGGCAGGACGCCGAGGCGCGCATGGCCGCGCAGGCCACCGACGAGCAGCGCGCCGAGATCGCCGACTACCTGCTGGTCAACGACGGCACCCGGGAACAGCTGCTGGCCCGGGTCGAGGAGCTCTACCGGCAGGAGCTGGTGCGCTGATGCTGAAAACCGCCAAGTGGATCATGCTCGCCAGCTTCGCCGCCGCGCTGGTGCTCTGGCTGGGATTCGGTGGGCGCAGCGAATTCGTCGCCTCCGACGGGCCCTACTCGCCGGTGGTATATATCAGCGGCTGGCTGGCCCTTCTCGGGCTGGTGGCCGCGACCTGGCTAACGGTCGGGTTCTTCGGAGGGGCCATCCGCCGCACCGTGGCGCGCAATTCCATCCGCTACGGCATGAAGCGTGGACGCTAGGAAGCCTGAGACGCAGCGAGGCGCGGCAGGCCACGTGGCCCGCCGCGCATCATGCACTATCCCGGTGCGGAATCGGGCACCGGATCAGGAACCGCCCGGATCGGGCAGTCGGTCCAGCACCATGGGTTCTGGCGCAGCGTCCGGCCCTCCGGCGGCCATCTGGCCCAGCGCCATCGGCGTGGGCGCCGACCCCGTTGCGTCCTGTCCGGCTGCGGAAGCCGCCAGCTGTTCCAGCGGCATCGGAGACGGGGCCGAGGAATCCGCTCCGCCTCGGGAACCGTCCCCGCCGGTGCCGGCAACACTGATCTTGATCTCGTAGTCCTTGCTCATGTGCGTTTGCACCCCTTTCTTGGACCGTCGGGCTAGAGGTAGACCTGGGTGATGTTCTTCGCCGTATCCAGCACGATGTACACCTGCTTGCCGGTGGCCTTGGCCACCGAGAGCACCAGGTGGACGTTGGTCACCCCGTCGGTCGCTCCGGTCAGCACCTTGTGCCAGGCGTTGTCCGAGGCCAGATGGGCCCAGGCGTTCTGCGAATGGTTCGAGGTGAAGATCTGGTTGATGGTGGTCCACATGGTTGATCCTTCTTTCACGTTGCTCGTGCACGGTTTCACAGGTAGCACTGCGAGATGTTTGACGCGTCGGCGACGACGGTGACCTTCAGGCCCTTGGCCTGCGCCAGCGCGAGCATGGCCAGCATGTTGGTGATGCCGTCCGGGGCGCCGGTGGTGATCTTGCGCCATCCCAGGGTTCCCACGTGCGCCCATGCGTTCTGCGCATTGACGGTTGCGAAGACCTGGTTGACCGAGATGTTGTAGTAGGTGGCCGGACCGGTGTTCCGGGTGGCCACCGTCATCGAATGGGCGACGGCGGAGACGGACTCGATGTCCAGTCCCGAGCCGCTGCCGTCCCACCAGTTGCTGTTCGGTGCCGAGGAAGGGCCGAAGCTGGAGCCCGACCCTCCGTAGAGGTCGGTGGCGTCGCCGTAGTTCACCCGCCGCTCCAGATCGAAGCGGTTGTCCGCCTGCTCCAATGACAGTTCGTAGTGCTTGGCCGGGGTCATCTCCTGGTTGCTGTTGTTGCCGGTGGTGTCCACATGCCAGATCGCCACACCCGAATCAGGCAGCGAGGCGTCCCTGCCGGCCTGCTCGCGGTTCTCCACGATGAAGTACTCCGTGGCGCTGCGCGGATGCAGCAGGAACTCGTTGCGCCCTGCCGCGATGGTGTAGCTCTGCCCGGAAGCCATGGTGGTGGCCGCCGAGGACCAGCCCGCCGCATGCTTCAGGTAGGCGTCGACCTGGGTCGGGTTCTTGTCGTTGCCGCCGTAGCACATCAGCGAATAATGCCCGACGCCCAGGCCGACCCCGACGCTGTCGTAGTCGTACAGGTCCGGGAAGTCGCACACCATGTGCCCGTTCTCGTGGCAGAACGTGCGCAGCGTGAGCTGGTTGCCCAAATCCGTGATCTGGTAGTCGGAGAAGCGGCGCGTCGCGCTGAGCACATAGGGCGAGGCCAGCGCCCAGCTGTGCGGCCATAACCCTTCGCTCCACGCGTTCGAGCGCACCCCGGCGTAGAAGACGCTCAGCGCCTTGATGTAGCCGCCCGCGTCGGCCGTCAGCGAGGAGAAGTCGAAGCCGGCCGCGACCAGGCTGTCCAGCGCCTCGCGGATCAGCTCCTGGGCCCGGGTGCCGTAGCTGATGGCGGGGTCCGTGTAATAGGTGCGCGGATGCGCCGCCCGGTAGTAGGCGGCCACGAGGTTCTTGTAGGACAGCTTGCCGTCCGAGACGTCGCGGAAGTAGTCGAACGCCGATCCGTTGTTGCCGAAGCCGGTGTAGCCCGCCAAGTTGCAGAAGTCGTCGACCTCCTGCCGGCTGATCGTGGCCGGGAAGTCGCTGAAATCAATGAGCAGCACCAGCCCCCGGAAATTTCCGGTGGTCGGGTTCGCCGGCGGCGCCGCATCAGGGGAGGCCGACTGCGCCTTCAGCTGCGCCTGGGCTCCGGTGCGGCGCTGCATCCAGCGCGGCACCGGCCCTAGGGATTCGCGCGTCTCGCGGGCCTGCATGGCGCTGGATTCGCGGGTGATGCGCAGATGCTGCGGCAGGTTGAGTGTTTGCGGATCGGCGGTGTCTACGCGCTCGCCGGTGGGCTGCAGCGATTCGCCGTTCTCGGCGAGCGCCGCGTACTGGTAGAAGCCGTCCTCGCCCTTGACGACGGTGTAGCCGTCCAGGGTTTCGAAGACCGCGTGGAACTGGTTGCCCCAGCCCTTGAGCGTCAACTCGGATCCGTCGGGGTTCTGAAAGGTGAATAATTCGCCTTGGAATGGGACTGGCATTCGGGTGCCTTCCTCCCTTGGGTGGCGTGGATTGGAATGGATCCCCCGCCGGCCGCGGCGAAGCGGCGGCAGACGGGACCCGCAAGGGCACAGCGAGGGGAGGTTCGAGAAAGCCGGCCCCCGGGTGTGCGTGTCAACGGCCAAGGGGACCGGGCGGCAATACATGCACCGGTTCGCCCCAGGACTCGCCCGTCCCCGGATGATCCGGCGGCGAACGTGCTGCCCCTACTATCGCGCGGAGAAATTACTGCGGTGTTACCCCGGCATTACCGCTGCGGCACCCCGTTGGCCACGGCGATCGTTCCATGCCCGAAACGGAGGGCGGATCGCAGCTTGGAGCAGAGCGAGGAGCACCCGAGAGCGGGATACGGCGTCTTTGCGGGGGTGTGGTTGCTCTATGGCCGGGTGGAGAGTCTGGGCGGTAGCAACCTTGGCCCTGGTTCACGCAGGTACCAGGTACTTGCCGCCGCCCAAGCAACATCTGCCCCCCCGAATCAATCAGGCTCAACTCGTCGAAAAGCGGCATCGGCGAATACCTGGTCCCGTTCCAGCAAGGTCTCGATCGCGCGAGCCTGCTGGACGGAGCAGGAGGAAGCCTCCGGCCGTGTCACCCCTTGCTGCGGCTGCCCCTCGCAGTGATGATCGACGATGTGCCCGGAACCCGGCGGGCCACGATCCTGAGGTTCGCATCAACCTTGGCCGCAGGGCAGAACGAAGTGATTACCGGCCGCCATCTATTGGCCAAGCACCCAATCGACGCGGACTGGGCACCGTCGAACAAGATGGTCTACGGATGGAATTCTTGGTGGCCTCACCGATCACGTGGAATAACTCCTGCTGCGGTGAGCCGATCGTGCAGGTACACCATGTTGGCAGGCTACTTGTGCTGCCCTGTTTGCGGAGCGACACGGTGGCAATCTGGCCTGCGCTGTTTGAAGCGCTGGAAGGATCCATGTCGATGGGCACCGGCCGCGGCTCATTCTGCGCGGAAATCTCTCTTGCGGGGAACCTGTACGCCGCGGGTTTTCGCTGGGCGGGGTACCGGATCGCATCGGGTCGCCGGTTCTCATGCCCGCCGTGCTTGATGGGGCAAAGCGCTACTTCGACTGGGCCGATGCCATGGCGCGCCGCCCCATCCCGAGACCCCGAGCGCATCGAGGCGATTAACCGATTGCTGGATTCTTTCAGCCAATCGCCAGCAGCGCGCAAAGAGTCGGGACCCAGGGCGTAGCCTAGATGTATGAGTCTTGCACAGCCCATCAAACGAGTTGTCGCCCCCTTCGAGGTCATCAGCGAATACGAGCCTGCTGGCGACCAGCCGCAGGCCATCGCAGAGCTGACGCAGCGGATCCAGGCCGGTGAGAAGGACATCGTGCTGCTCGGCGCGACCGGTACCGGCAAATCCGCGACCACCGCCTGGCTGGTCGAGCAGGTGCAGCGCCCCACCCTGGTACTGGTGCAGAACAAGACCCTGGCCGCCCAGTTGGCCAACGAGTTCCGCGAGCTGATGCCGAACAACGCGGTCGAGTACTTCGTGTCCTACTACGACTATTACCAGCCCGAGGCCTACGTGCCGCAGACCGATACCTTCATTGAGAAGGACTCCTCGATCAACGAGGAGGTCGAAAGGCTGCGCCACTCGGCCACCAACTCGCTGCTGACCCGCCGCGACACCATCGTGGTCGCTACGGTCTCCTGCATCTACGGCCTGGGCACCCCGGAGGAGTATGTCGCCGGGATGGTGACGGTGCGCCAAGGCGAGGAGCTGAACCGCGACGCGATGCTGCGCCAGTTCGTGGCCATGCAGTACACCCGCAACGACATGGACTTCCACCGCGGCACCTTCCGGGTGCGCGGGGACACCGTGGAGATCATCCCGATGTACGAGGAGCAGGCGGTGCGCATCGAGTTCTTCGGCGACGAGGTGGAAGCGATCTACACGCTGCATCCGGTCACCGGCGAGGTGATCCGCGAGGAAACCGAGATGTACATCTTCCCGGCCAGCCATTACGTGGCGGGAGCCGAGCGCATGCACAAGGCGATCAAGTCCATCGAGGACGAGCTGGCAACGCGGCTGAAGGAACTGGAGTCGCAGAACAAGCTCGTCGAGGCCCAGCGGCTGCGCATGCGCACCACCTACGACCTGGAAATGATGGAGCAGATGGGCTTCTGCAACGGCATCGAGAACTATTCGCGGCACATCGACGGTCGTGCGCCGGGTTCCGCCCCGCACTGCCTGCTGGATTACTTCCCAGACGACTTCCTGCTGGTCATCGACGAATCCCACGTGACCGTACCGCAGATCGGAGCCATGTACGAGGGCGACATGTCGCGCAAGCGCACGCTGGTGGAGCACGGGTTCCGCCTGCCCAGCGCGATGGACAACCGTCCGCTGAAATGGGATGAGTTCCTGGAGCGCATCGGGCAGACGGTGTACCTGTCGGCTACCCCGGGAAAGTACGAGCTGGGCAAGTCCGACGGCTTCGTGGAGCAGATCATCCGCCCTACCGGCTTGATCGACCCGGAGATCATCGTCAAGCCGACCAAGGGCCAGATCGACGACCTGCTGGATGAGATCCGCACCCGCGTGGATCGCGACGAACGCGTGCTGGTCACCACCCTGACCAAGCGCATGGCGGAAGACCTGACCGACTACCTGACCGAGCACCAGGTGCGCGTGCAGTACCTGCACTCGGACGTGGACACGATCCGGCGCGTGGAGTTGCTGCGCGAACTGCGCATGGGCTCCTTCGACGTGCTGGTGGGCATCAACCTGCTGCGCGAGGGCCTTGACCTGCCCGAGGTGTCGCTCGTGGCGATCCTGGATGCCGACAAGCAAGGCTTCCTGCGCTCGGCGACTTCGCTGATCCAGACCATCGGCCGCGCAGCCCGCAACGTGTCCGGCCAGGTGGTCATGTACGCGGACAAGATCACCGACGCCATGAGCCAGGCGATCGAGGAGACCAACCGCCGCCGGCAGATCCAGCGGGCGCACAACGAGAAGCACGGCATCGACCCGATGCCGCTGCGCAAGAAGATCGCGGACATCACCGACCAGCTGGCCAGGGAGGACGCCGACACCCAGGAGCTGCTGAACAACAACCGGTTGGCCAAGGGCGCCAAGCGCACCTCGGCGTCGTCGACAGTGCGCAAGGACGGCCTGGCCGCCGCGCCGGCCGAAGACCTGCTGGGCCAGATCGAAGAGATGACCGGACAGATGCACGCGGCGGCGGCCGAGCTGCAGTTCGAGCTGGCGGCCCGGCTGCGTGACGAGGTGGCGGAGCTGAAGAAGGAGCTGCGGCAGATGAAGGCCGCCGGCCACGCCTGAGCGGCACTGCCTTCGGGAAAACGTCGACCCCGTCCGGACAAAAATCCCCGCCGGGACGGGGTTTCGCGCGCCCGGATGTCTGACTTGGCGTAGGACGCCCCACCCGGGGCTGTGATTTCGCTGTGGGATACAATGGTTGATTGGACGTAGGGGAGTATCCCAAATGCTGTGAACGTCAGCACGCGAATCAACGGCGATTCGCCGGGCGCAGCAGCCGAATTTCGCACCGCCGGATCGCGGTGCGGCCGGCGGAGAGACTTGCGAATATCAGCCATACCCTGCAATGAAAGGTCGCTCTTCCGTGGGCATTTCCGGGTTAACACTTCAATTTGAAACCATCGCACTGATCGTGCTGTGCGCGGTGCTCGTCGCCGATCTACTTTATGTGACCAAGCGTCCGCACATTCCTTCCATGAAGGAAGCTGGCATCTTCGTCGTCATCTACATCGGCCTGGCGCTGGCCTTCGGCGGCGTGCTCTGGTGGCAGGCAGGCCCGCAGCTCGGCCAGGAATTCTACGCCGGCTGGGTTACCGAATACGCACTGTCCGTGGACAACCTGTTCGTGTTCATCATCATCATGGCCCGCTTCTCGGTACCGCGAAAGTACCAGCAGGAAGTGCTGATGTTCGGCATCATCATCGCGCTGATCCTGCGCGCGATCTTCATCGTGGCCGGCGCAGCCATCATCGAGCAGTGGTCGTGGGTCTTCTACATCTTCGGAGCCTTCTTGCTGTGGACCGCATGGAACCAGCTGAAGGACGAGGGCGACGAAGACGAGGAAAGCGGTCTGGTCAAGAAGCTGACCAGCAAGCTGCCGATCTCCGACAGCTTCGACGGAAACAAGCTGCGCACCGTGGTCGACGGCAAGAAGCTGTTCACCCCGATGGTGATGGTGTTCATCACCATCGGCATGACCGACCTGCTGTTCGCCTTCGACTCGATCCCCGCGATCTTCGGGCTGACCCAGTCGGCGTTCATCGTGTTCACCGCGAACATCTTCGCCCTGATGGGCCTGCGCCAGCTGTACTTCCTGCTCGGCGGCCTGATGAACCGACTGGTGTTCCTGAAGCACGCACTGAGCTTCATCCTTGCGTTCATCGGCGTCAAGCTGGTCTTCCACGCCCTGTATGAGAACCAGGTGCCATTCATCAACGGCGGCGAGCCGCTGCACCAGTTCGCCTGGCTGGACATTCCGGTGGGCATCTCCCTGCTGGTGATCCTCGGCGCGATTGTCGTCGCCACCGTGCTGTCGCTGTGGACCCCGATGGGCCGCCGAGCCGCCGAAAAAGCCGAGGAAGCCGAGGCGATTTCCGCGGCAGCCAAGGCCGCGGCCGAGGCCAACGACGGCAAGTAGCAACGTCAGGCGAACTGCCCGCCGCCTGCCCGACCAGGGCCGGTCAGGCGGGCTTTTCGCTGTCCGGAATCCACCATTCACGCATTCTGCTAGGGTACACATCATGAGCACCACACCGTCCTCCGTCACCGAAACCGCCGCAGGAATTGCGGTGGCCTCCGGCACCCTCTCCCGACTGCTGGGGCATGCCGCCGGGCAGGGGCGATCTGTCACCGCCTGGCGCGTGCTCTCCGGGCTGGACCGGGACGGGGCGCAGCGCGTGGGGGATCTTGCACTCCAGCAGCGCGTCGCGCAGCCGACCATGACCGGACTGGTCATCAGGCTGGAACAGGACGGCCTGGTCGCCCGCCGTCCCGATCCCCACGACGGCCGCGCCAGCCTGGTCGAATTGACCGGGCAGGGCAGGAACGAGGTCGAAGCCTACCGGTTGCGCGCCTACACGGCGCTGGCCGGCGGCATCCAGACGCTGCCCGAAGCCGACCAGCAGATCCTGGGCACCGCCGCGCCGTTGCTGCAGAAGCTGTGCGATGAACTGGCCGTCCAGCTGGACGGCTGAACGGCCTGAACGCGCCAGCCAGGCCTAGGACCCGGAAAGGCCCTTCGCGGCGGCTTCCGGGTCCTCGCCATTTGTCATGGCCAGCAGTCGGCGGAAGATCGCCGGACCCTCGTCGCCCAGCCCGTCGTGGTGGAAGTCCTCGGTCACCCAGGCCTGCAGGCCCTTGACTCGCGAGGCGGTTTCCAGCGACAGTTCGCGGTCCACGTAGACGTCGTCGTGGTAGACCGCCGCGGCCACCGGCACGGTGTTCTCGGCCAGCACACCCAGGTCGTAGAGCGGGCCGAAGTGCTCGTGCTCGGCCAGGATCCGGGCCACGTCCTCCAGCGGGCGCAGGGCCGGGTCCTCGGCGAAGTGCCAGCGGAAGATCATCTCCCCGGTCAGCAACGGGGTTTTCGCATGCGAGGTGAACTGCGGGAACTCCGGCAGCACCGCCTCGGCCGCGAAGTTCGTCGCCGAGCCCTGGGCGTAGATGCTCTCGTGCATCAGCGCATACAGCGGGTTGGCGGCGAAGGATGACTGCGCGTAGAGCGCCTCCAGGAAGGTGTCCGACAGGCGCGGGCCGCCGGGGGTGTCGATGAACGCTTCCTCGAACACATGGTGCAGCAGGTGCACCCGGCTGTTGCCGCCTAGGTACATGCCCAGCATCTGCACCAGCGGCACGGTGACGCGCTGCCCGTTGGGCAGCACCTCGTCGCCGCCGTGGCGCACGTGCTCGTAGATCCGGCCCAGGACCTCGAAGTCCTGCGGATACCAGGAGAAGTACTCGGTATTGCGTTCGGCCATGCGCTGGTAGGTCGCCCGGTAGACATCCCGCGGATCGGCATCCAGGGAGGCCAGGCCGCCGGTGACCAGGCAGCGTTCGAGGGACTGCGGGAACAGCGACAGGTAGGTGAGCGTGCAGAACCCGCCGTAGCTCTGGCCCAGGGTGCTCCACATGTCGATGCCCAGGTGCTCGCGCAGCGCCTCGGCATCGCGCACGATCGAGTCCGCGCGGAAGTGCTCCAGGTAGCGGGCCTGGGCGGCGAAGTCGCCGCGCAGTGGCAGGGACTTCCGGGTGGCAGGGGTGGACAACCCGGTGCCGCGCTGGTCCAGCAGCAGCACGCGGAAGTGCTTGACCGCCTCGGCCAGCCAACCGGACAGGGATCCGGGACGCGGGGACTTCCCGCCCGGTCCGCCCTGCAGGAACAGCAGCCAGGGCAGGGTCGCATCGGTGCTGATCTCGCGGGCGAACACGCTGATCTTCTCGCCGGCCGGGCGCGCGTAGTCCAGCGGGACCTCAATGCGGTGCTCGGTGACGTCCATGCCGCGGTAGTGGTTCATCGTGCTGCTCCTTTGGTGCCCAGGGCGGTCAATGCGTCGCCGTCCAGGCGGCGGGTGGTCCAGCCGTCCATGGAGGACGAACCGATCGAATCGTAGAATTTGATGGCCGGCTCGTTCCAGTCCAGCACCGCCCATTCCAGGCGCTTGTAGCCGCGCTCGACGCAGATCTGCGCAAGCGTTTGCAGCAGCGCGGTGCCGGTGCCCGATCCGCGCCGGGCGGAGCGCACATACAGGTCTTCCAGGTGGATGCCGTGGCGGCCCTCCCAGGTGGAGTAGGTCAGGAACCAGATCGCCACGCCGATCACGGTGCCGGACTCGTCCTCGGCCACGTGGGCGAAGACCTTGGGGTCCGCGCCGAAAAGGTGGCTCTGCAGGTCCTGCACGGTGTTGCACACCGCGTCCGGCTCCTTCTCGTACACTGCAAGTTCGTGGATCAGCTCCAGAATCTGCGGGCAGTCGGCCGGTGTTGCTTCGCGCACATTACTCATGTGCTCAAGCTTACCGCCGCCGCGCCGCCAATTCGTCGGTGACCAGTCTTAAGGTTGAATCCATGATGGGTGGACACCACGCCATGAGCGGCGCTGCCGCATGGCTAGCAATTACGACTCCGGTGAGCATTGGCTCCGTAGACCTCGGCTTCGGCGCGCTGCAGATGGACCGGTGGGAAACGCTGGCTGGGGCGATCGTGTGCGCGGGCGCCGCGCTGCTGCCCGACGCGGACCACCACGGCGCCACTATCGCCAGGTCGCTGCCGCCCATTTCAAGCATCTTCACCCGCATCATTGGCAAGGTCTCCGGCGGACACCGCAATGGCACCCATTCCATCCTAGGCATGGCGTTTTTCATCCTGCTGGCCTGGCTGGCCAACGGCTGGGCGGTGCAGACCGCGGCGCTGGGCATCGTGTATCCGGCCGCCGCGCTGTTCGCGGTGTTGCTGATCTCTTTCGCCGTGAAGTCGGTGAAGTTCATGCCCCCGGCCCTGTGCTGGGTCATCGCGCTGGCGGCCGGGGCGTTTGTCGGCATGAATACGCCCGAGGAGAACCAGTGGTTCCTGCTGGCGGTCGCCGTCGGCGTGGCGGCGCACGTGCTGGGGGACATGCTCACGATCGGTGGCTGCAACCTGATCTGGCCGATCAAGATCCGCTCCCCGCGCTGGTTCCGGCGCCTGCCGGTCATCGGCTCGGTGTGGAAGGCCAACGGACGGGTTGCCGTGCCGGTTCTGGCTGCAACCGGGTCCGCCGCCGAATGGACTCTGGCCTCGCTGCTCACCGTGTACGTGGGGGTCGCACTGATCGTCGCATGACCGCGCCGGCAGGACCGGGGATGCGGCAGATCCTGGTAATGCTCGTGTAACGGGCGCCGGCGGACACTGGGCTTATCCGTGTACCGGCGTATCTCCCAGGCGGGCCTCGCGGTCCTGCACCGGGGTGGTGTTGCTGGTTGCTTGTATCCTGCCGGCGACGCGCAGAGCTGCGCCGGCGGGTTGAAATGCTATGCATTTCCCTGAGCCGTGGGAGATCATCGAGGTACTGACCATGCCGAACACCGGCCCCCTTCCGCAATTCACCGCAAACATGGCCCAGCAGCGTTTTCCGATAGTCGTTTCGGATCTCACCGCCTTGCAGGATGAAGCGCGCTATCTATCCCAATTGCCGCCGCCGGCGGTCCATCAAAACAGCGCGGTGCAGGATGTCGCCAAGCTGGACGAGGCGATCAAGCAGCACCTGAAGACCGCGCAGGCGCGGCTGACCAATCCGCGGTTCAAGATGATGCTGGGCACCACGCTCATCGGCAGCGTCCTGGCCCACCTGCACGCGGCGGAGTCCATGATGTTGCGGCGCGGAGACACCGACTATCTCATGGGGAAGCTGCCCAAGATCCGGACCGATATCAGGAACCACCTCGCAACGATGGATCCGCAGCGAATTTCGTTCGAACAGCTGGTCAAGGACCTGGAGGAGATCCACACCACCGCTGAAAGGAAACGGGCTTATCTGCAGCAACCGCATATCCGCGAGGAAATCATCAGCGCGAGCATCGCAGCCAATATGGCCTACCGCCGGGAGTATGCGCGAATGCTCAGTTTCCATCGGGGCTTGAGCGTCTGGAGCGTCGTATTGCTCATTCTGGGCATCGGGTTGGGGCTCTGGGGAGTGGCCAGGCCGACCGATCTGGCGATCTGCTTCAACCCGGAAGGGAAAAACGTCGTGGTGTGCCCGAGCAACGAAAGTCCGCTCCCGGCAACCCTTGCTGCCACCGGGGATGGCGCCGGCGGAACGACATCCGAAGCAGATGGCAAGAGCAGCGAATCCGTCGCCGCCGACAACAGGGCAGTTTTCGACCGGGATGCGGTGATCGCGCAGACGGCCGGCAAGGCGGATATATTCCTGCTGATTTTCGTTGGCATGGTTGGCGCTGCCATCACGGCAGCCAGTTCCTTCAGGAAGGTCGGCGGCACGGCGACGCCCTTCAACCTTGCGATCGCGTTGGCTTTCCTGAAGCTGCCATTGGGCGGGCTGACCGCCGTATTCGGACTCTTGCTGATCCGCGGAGGATTCTTCCCCGGCCTCTCAGACCTCGACAGCGCCCCGCAGATCATCGCGTGGGCGGTCATTTTCGGTGCCGCGCAACAGCTGTTCACCTCCATGGTGGAGAAGCAGGCCAAGCGGGTGCAAGACCAGGTTGGGGAGATAGACGAACCTGCAAGGGCCTGATCTTCGAGACGAGGAAGGAATATCCGAATGCCGCTGGCCAACGGGTACGGGGTGCTGATCGGGACCCTGCACGACTACTACCGGGACCCGCCGGATGACTTCGGGCGCTACTACCACGGCAACCTGGTGATCCACGCGCCGGCCGGCAACTACAAGTGCGCCATCGACGTGGATCCGAAGAACATGCCCGACGGCGTGCAGTGGCGCACCGTGCGGCTGCGCGCGCTGGACTTCGCGGCGCTGTCTTCCCTAGCCGACGGCTGGCACCCGCTGGCCTCCGATCCGTCCTCCGGGGCGCTGGACTACATCCGCGCCGCGGTGCTGCACCCGCCGGTCATCGTCCACCTGCTGCGCTTTTCAAGCTGCCTGAACCGGCTGCTGGCCTGGCTGCGCTGGAACCCGCCATGGAAGAGCGGCACCGGGTTCCAGGCGCTGACCGAGCTGGAAAGCGTGATTGATGCGGGCACCCGGTTCTTCGTGTTCGGCGAGCCGTTCTCCAGCGGGCTGGGAGTGCACAACGTGCACCAGAACCAGGGCGACCCGGTGGGCGGCGGGCACGATGCGGAGAACTGGATCTGGCAGGATGGCGGCACCATCGTGCTCAAGCCAGACGGGAGTCTGCTGGGATTCCTGAACAAGTTCCAGACCCAGTCGTTCAAGACCGATCAGACGGGCCGTCCGGCCTAGGTGTACAGCCCAGGGCGCAAGGGCGCCCCGGACCGTCCGGGATCCGACGGTCTGGGGCGCGATGCCGCGCGCGGCTACCAGTACATGATGCTTGACTTGCCGCTGCCGCCTGCCCAGTACAGGCGCAGCCGCACCACGTAGCGGCGCCCGGCCAGCAGGCGGGTCTTCAGCTGGGCGTTCAGCCCGGTGCCGCTGTCGTCGTCGCCGCCCAGGTAGCGCAGCGAGCCGTTATCGTCCTCGAAGAGCACCAGCACCATGTCGGATTGGCCGAACGTGGCGATCGTGTAGTCCTGCGAGGCGTCCGGGACGATGGTGAAGTCCGCCTGCTGCCCGGCGGACAGCTGCAGCACCTTGGATTCAAAGGCTTTCAGCTCGGTGACGGCGGCGGTGGTGGCCGGGTAGAACTTCTTGGCCCACTCCTTGTCCTGATCCGAGAGCCCTCCGGCAGGTTCCAGGCCGCCGGAATACTGGGCGGGCTGCACGATCAGGCCTGCGGGGAACCAGTACTCCATGACAGAGTTCGGATCCCACGGGGAGCCGTCCACCTCCTGCGCGCTGAACTTGTGCAGCACGTTCTGCTCGGTCTGCGCCCGCGTCCAGAAGTTCGGGGACCCGGTGAAGAACTTGTAGACCGCGTCCTCGTCCCACACGATGCCGGAGAACGGGTTCTGGTGCTCGTGCGGCAGGCCCAGGCTGTGCCCGATCTCATGCAAGGCGGTGGTGTGCCCGTAGTCGTCGGTCAGGTCCCAGCCGAAATTCATGGTGGTTTCGGTGGCGGGTATGCCCAGCAGGTCGCGTCCCACATAGGACCAGGATCCGTCAGCCTGGTCGAAGGCGATGCGGATTTCAGAGGATCCGCGGTCGGTGGTCTCGGTGAACTTCAGGCCCAGCGGCAGGGCCTTCCACTCGGCGAAGGCCTGGCGCACGGCTTCGCGCTGCGCTTCGGGCCCGTCGATAAAGAAGTAGTGCAGCTCGGTCTCATTGACCCAGACCTTGGACAGCACCCGTATGAGGCGCATCCGCAGGTCCGGCAGACCGGCCGGAAGCTCGCGTTGGACGATCGGCTTGGTCAGGCACAGCGGCCGGTTTTCATTGCTCATATCCTGCTCCCTGGATTCAGGTTTCACGGAGTTTCGAGGGTGCGCGCCGCACCGGGTGCGGTGCGGCGCGCGGTCTGCCTAGCTGACGTAGACGAGCGGAACGCCAAGGTAGTTGGCATTGCCGTCGGCGAAGTTCAGCTGGGCGTTGGAGCCTCCGCCGCGCGCGTAGACGTAGAGCGCGACGGACAGCAGCAGGTAGGCCTGGTCGGCACCGAGCAGGTCCGAATAGTACATCGTGCGCCAGCCGTCGAAGCGGTCGTTGACGTTGATGTTGTCATCCCCGGTCGACAGCACGTTCACGCTGCCGGCCGGCTTGTAGTTGTACTGGTAGCCGCGGGCGGTCATCGAGATGTTGACCTTCGCCTCCTTGGAGTCGAACCATCCGTCGTCCGCCCGCACGATGTAGAAGCCGTTGAACGGGACGTAGATGGTCTGGGCGTAGTTGCGGTTCTCCGGGGCGCGGAAGGTGAACCACCAGTCCATGTACAGGGTGAACGAGCCGGCGCCGGTGCCGAAGAGCCCCGAGCCGGCGCCGCTGGCCCAGCAGGACGCGTCGATGTTGCCGGGGTTGTAGCCCTGCCAGGCGATGGCCCCGTTGGAACCGTGTAGCGTGCCGTAGTACGGGGTCAGCCAGCCCACCGCCGCCGCGGAAGGCCCGTTGCCCATGACCGCGGAGAGCGCCGTAGATTCGCGCGGCGCCTGCTCGGCCAGCGTTGCCGCGCAGGACTTCATGTCCTTCGCCGCTGCTTCCTCTGCGGAGGAATCGCTGCCCAGGTACGAGGCCAGGGATTCCGGCAGCGAGTCCTGCAGCGCGGCCAGGCTGCGCTGCCCGCGCGTCTCGACGTCGGCCAGCCGGTCGGCCTGCGCCTTCTGCAGGGCGACGACCTCTTCGCGCCGGGCCGCTAGCAGCCGGTCGAAGACCAGATCGGTCCCCTCATTGATATCCGCCATGATTTTTCCCCCTCATGCTGAGGCCAACGCCCGTGCCGTAGCCGGTGGATACCGGGTCGGCCGCCCGGGTTCGGGCGCGTCGGCCGCGTGGAGGCTCCAGCGTAGCCGGAGCGTCGTTACCCGGTTATTACCCCGGCGTTACGCGCCGGGATCATCCGGTGGACACCCGGTAGGCGACGCTGTTCAAGGTGGCCGGGTCCTCGTCGAAGGTGCCATGCGCGGAGGCCAGGCAGCGCCGGCCCGGGGCGCCGACTTGGGTCTTGGACCAGGTCGCGTCCGCCGCGGCGGTGCCCAGGAAGCCGGTCAGGTCCGCATCCGCGGCGACCGAGCGTTCCAGGCCGAGCAGGCCGACGCCGCGTTCGGCTTCCAGCGCGGAGCTGATCAGGCAGAGCAGCGAGCGCGGGTAAAGCCACAGCACGCTGTCGTCTTCTTCCAGCTGCCGGTGCAGGCCGAACAGGTGCAGCTGTTCGATGCCCTGCGGCGAGCCGACGAGCGGGCGCAGCAGCCGGTTGAAGTCGGCGATGGAAAGGGCCGCTGCCAGCAGGTTCAGCGAACTGACGCCGGTGCCCGAGCCGTGCTGCAGGTACAGCGGCAGGAAGCGTGAGTGGAAGATCGCGCCGGCCGAATGCCCTGCCGCGTGCACCTGGACGGCGCCGGGATTCCGGGCGGTGAATTCGGCTAGCCGCTGCGCCACGTAGGCGGCGCCGCCGTCCGCGGCCACGGCCTGGTCCGCGCCGACCTTCATTTGCGCCCAGACCTTCTGGCCCAGCGGGCGCACTGTCCGTTCCACCCCGGCGCTCCACAGGTCCTCGACGAGGTTGCGGGCCCGGCCCTGTTCCTGCAGCTCGCGGGCGCCGCTGCGCGGCAGCAGCGAGCACAGGGCGTCGAGCAGCCCGGTCTCCCAGATGAAGAAGATAGGGTAGATGCCGTGTTCCAGCCAGTGCGGCAGCAGGCGGGAAGCGCCGATGATGCCGCGCGCCTCGCTGACCAGCCCGCCGTGCGCCCAGAAGAGCAGCCGCAGCGGGCCCTCGTGCTGCTCCATGTAGCGGGGCAGGTGCTCGGCGAAGATCGCGTCCACGTCCTCGGCGCTGGTGACCAGGGCGCCGTCGTCGGAGAACTGCCCGTTGGAGAGGTTGACCAGGTGCGGGCGCAGGGCCTCCAGGTCAAGGGTGGGAGGCAGCGAATGCAGCGTCGCCGGTTCGTCTGGCTGCAGGCTCAGCAGTGTCATGGGGTGCTCCTTTGCGGTGCCGCGAACGCGGTGTTGGCACAAAGGATGGGCGCTGTAGCGTTACCGGAGCATTACCCGCCGGCTTGGGCCGGGGGATTCTCGCCCCGGTACACCATGGCCAGGCCTGCGGCGAGCAGGGCGAACTGCACGATGGTGGGCACCGCGCCTTCGGCGGAGAACAGCACCGACCAGCCGCTGAGCAGCAGCACTAGGGTCGGCAGGAGGATCAGTGCGCCGCACAGGCGCAGCCGCGGACCGTTCATGGCCAAATCCTACGACACGGCCCGCGGCAAGGCCAGAGCTGCTGGCGCTGCCGCGGGCCGTAGAAAGCACGCAGGTGCGGGGGAGTGGGAGGGACTCAGGAGTCCAGGCGTCCCACGGCGGTGACCGTGACCACCGGCTCGCCCACCGCGTCGGAGTCGTCCAGCGAGATGGTGGCGTTGATGCCCCAGTCGTGGTTTTCCTCCGGGTCGGCGAAGATCTGCCGGACCTCCCAGATCCGGCCGGGCTTCTCGGTGACGATGAACAGCTTGGAGCTGCGCCCGGTCGGGCCGTCGTCGATGTCCTCGTGCTCGTCGAAGTAGTCGTCCATGGCGTCGGCCCAGGTGTCCGCGTCGAAGCCGTTGTGCTCGTCCAGCTCACCCAGCGCCTTGTCCTGCTCGTCGGCGAAGAGCTTGACGCGGCGGAACATCTCGTTGCGGACCATCACGCGGAAGGCGCGCACGTTGCTGGTGAGCTTCTCCGGGGCCGGCGGGGTGATTTCCTCGGACTCGTCGTGCAGTTCGCCGCGGGAGAGCTCCTCCCACTCGTCAAGCAGCGAGGAGTCGATCTGGCGGATCATCTCGCCCAGCCACTCGATCAAGTCTTCCAGGTCCTCGCGCAGCGCGTCCTGCGGAACGGACTGGCGCAGCGCCTTGTAGGCGTCGGTCAGGTAGCGCAGCAGCACACCCTCGGAGCGAGCCAGCTGGTAGTACTGCACGAAGTCGGAGAAGCCCATGGCGCGCTCGTACATGTCGCGCACGACGGACTTGGGCTGCAGCTCGAAGTCAGCCAGCCACGGGGCGCCGGCGCGGTACTGCTCGAACGCCGCCTCCAGCTTCTCGGCCAGCGGCATCGGGTAGGTGACCTCTTCCAGCGCGGTCATGCGCGCGTCGTAGTCCATGCCCTCGGCCTTCATCGCCGCGATTGCCTCGCCGCGCGCCTTCTTCTCCTGCCCGGAGAGCACCTGGCGCGGCTTTTCAAGGGTCGCCTCGATGGTGGAGACCACATCCAGCGCGTAGCTTCCCGAATCAGGGTCAAGCAGCTCCAGGGCCGCCAGCGCGAACGGGGACAGCGGCTGGTTCAGCGCGAAGTTCTGCTGCAGGTGCACCGTCAGCTCGTAGTAGTTGCCGTACTGGTCTGGCTGCTCGCGGCGCACCACCACGCCGGTGGCGATCAGCTCGCGCAGGATGCCGATGGCGCGCAGCTTCAGCTTGCGCTGCGTGGAGGGGGTCTCGTGGTTCTCGGTGAGCAGGCGCACCGCTGCCTCGAACGCGTTGTCCTCGCGCTCCAGGAGGTTCAGCAACATCGAGTGCGAGACCTGGAAGGAAGACTTCAGCGTCTCGGGGGCGGCGTCCACGATCTTCTCGAAGGTCTTCTCACCCCAGGTCACGAATCCCTGCGGCGGCTTCTTCTTGGGGATCTGCTTGAGCTTGGTCGAGCCCTCGCCGTGCTTCTTCAGGGCCTTTTCCATGGCCTTATGATTCTCGATCGCGTGCTCCGGGGCCTGCACCAGCACGGTGCCAGCGGTATCGAAGCCTGCGCGTCCGGCGCGTCCCGCGATCTGGTGGAATTCGCGGGCGTTCAGGATGCGGGTGCGGGTGCCGTCGAACTTCGACAGCGCGGTGATCACCACGGTGCGGATCGGCACGTTGATGCCCACACCAAGGGTGTCGGTGCCGCAGATGACCTTCAGCAGCCCTGCCTGCGCCAGCTGCTCGACCAGGCGGCGGTACTTGGGCAGCATGCCTGCGTGGTGCACGCCGATGCCGTGGCGGACCAGGCGGTTCAGCGTCTTGCCGAAGCCCGCGGCGAAGCGGAACCCGGCGATCAGCTCGGCGATGCGGTCCTTTTCCTCGCGGGTGGCCACGTTGATGCTCATCAGCCCGGTGGCGCGGTCGATCGCGTCCAGCTGGGAGAAGTGCACGATGTAGATCGGCACCTGGCGGGTCTTGATCAGCTCCTCCACGGCTTCCTGCACCGGGTCCATGGAGTAGTAGAAGTGCAGCGGAATCGGACGCTGGGTGTGCGCGACGGTGACGGTGGTCTTGCCGGTGCGCTCCTCAAGCTCCTTCTCGAAGCGGGACACGTCGCCCAGGGTCGCGCTCATCAGCAGGAACTGCGCCTGCGGCAGCTCGATCAGCGGCACCTGCCAGGCCCAGCCGCGCTGCGGGTCGGCGTAGAAGTGGAATTCGTCCATGATCACGCAGCCCACGTCGGCCCGCGAGCCTTCGCGCAACGCGATGTTCGCCAGGATCTCCGCGGTGCAGCAGATGATCGGGGCATCCGCATTCACCGACGAGTCGCCGGTGACCATGCCGACGTTCTCCGCGCCGAAGATCTTGCACAAATCGAAGAACTTCTCCGAGACCAGCGCCTTGATCGGCGCGGTGTAGAAGCTGATCTGGTCGCGGGCCATGGCGTAGAAGTGCGCGGCGATCGCGACCATCGACTTCCCGGAGCCGGTCGGCGTGGCCAGGATGACATTGCTGCCGCCGGCCAGGGCCATCGACGCTTCGTCCTGGGCCGGGTACAACTCGATGCCGCGGGTGGACACCCAGCGGCCGAAGGCCTCGTAGATTTCGTCGTCGGATACGTTTTTCGCGTCTGCAGGCAGGTAATCGGTGAGCAACATGATGCTCCAAGCCTATCCTTTGCGAACTGTGACCACGGGCTAGGCGATGACGCGCCGCGCGAATATGCTCTGGAATATGAAGTGGGACCCGACAAAGTACACCGAATTCGCCGACTACCGCGGCCGCCCCTACAAGGACCTGCTCGGCCAGCTGGACGAGCTGGACCCAGCGAAGGTTGTCGACCTGGGCTGCGGGCCGGGAAACATGACCCGGCTGCTGGCCCAGCGCTGGCCGCAGGCGCAGGTCACGGGTCTGGACTCCTCGCCGGAAATGATCCAGCGCGCCTCTGGCAGCGAGCACGAGCCGAATCTGGGATTCGCGCTGGCCGACGCCATGCACTGGCATCCGGACCCGGACACTGACCTGTTGTTCTCCAACGCCATGCTGCAGTGGCTGCCCGGGCACCGCGAGCTGCTCAGGGTGTGGCTCGATGAGCTGAAACCCGGAGCCTATGTGGCCATCCAGGTGCCGGGGAACTTCGGCTCCCCGTCCCATGCGGTGATGCGCCAGGTCGCCGACAGCGCCGCCTGGGCGGACAAGCTGGTCGGGGTGCTGCGCCACGACGACGTGGTGGGGGAACCTGACGAGTACCAGCGCATCTTGCTGCAGGCTGGGTTCCAGGCGAACGTCTGGGAGACCACCTACCAGCAGGTGATGATCGGCGAGGACCCGATCCTCGACTGGGTGCGGGGCACCGCGCTGCTGCCGATCAAGGCCGCGCTGAGCGCCGAGGACTACCAGCGCTTCGAGGATGACTACCGGGTGCAGATCTCGGCACACTATCCCTCGTTCGCCGGACCTGACGGAACGAAAGTCACGAACTTCCCGTTCCGCCGCATCTTCATGATCGGCCGCAAGCTCGGCTGACGACGCGCGTCCTGCCACCCGGCAGGCCACCGGCTCTGGCGCGACCGGGCCAAGCGGAGCATACTGTGTGCATGGACGCGTACGATGCCTTTCTTGCGGCACCGGAGCACAGCCTGAATCTGGCCCGGCTGCAAGCCGACTTCAATCGAGAGTTCGATTCGCCGTGTCCGCCGGTTGAGGTGCTCGCGCGGCGTCTGGAGTCCATGCTGGCCAGCGCGCAGTGTTTCGCCGTCGCCGCCCAAAATGGGCACGGCCTCGTGGGGCACGCGCTGCTCACCCTGCGGCCCACCATCTATTTCGACGGGCCGCTGGCGGTGCTCGACGAACTCTACGTGCAACCCGCCCTGCGCGGCCGGGGCATCGGGTCAGCCCTGGTCAGCTGCCTGCTCCAGGAACTGAAGCGGCGCGGCAGCCTGGAGCTGCATATCAACGTGGACGAGGACGACACCGGAACGCGGCGCTTTTATGAGCGCCACGGCTTCGCCAATCGCGAGCCGGGCAGCGAGTGGCGCATGCTGCTGTACTACCAGGAGCTGCCGCCAGCCGGATAACCTGCGGCAGCCGCCTGAGGGTTCCTACCAGCCGCGTTCGCGCCATTCATCCAGGTGCGGACGCTCGGTGCCCAGATCCGTGGTACCGCCATGGCCGGGGAGGACCTTGGTCTCGTCGGGGAAGCGGTCGAAGATGCGTTCGGTGACGTCGGCGATCAGCGAGCTGAAGCGCTGCGGATCCTTCCAGGTGTTGCCCACCCCGCCCGGGAACAGGCTGTCGCCGCTGAGGATCACCGGCTGGCCCGAGGAATCCACCAGCGCGTAGGCGATGGATCCCGGGGTGTGGCCGCGCAGGTGGATCGCCTCGATGACCACGTCGCCCAGCTGGATCTTCTCTCCATGGGAGAGCGGATGGCTGATCTTCACACCCGACTCGTCGGCGATGCCCTGCCTGTCGTCGGCCCCCGCATAGGTGGTGACCGGGTACTTCTCGACCGCCGCGGCCAGCGCGCGCACATGGTCCCAATGCTGGTGGGTTGTTGCGATGGCAACGATCTCGGTGTCCGGTCCGTCCTCGGACGCGGCGGAGATCAACTCTTCAATGGCGGGGAAATCATCGGCCGCATCAACCAGCAGCTGCTTGCCGCTGGCCTTCTCGGTGATCAGGTACACGTTGTTGCTCATCTCGGATACGGAGATCCAGCGGATGCTTACATCGTCCAGAAGAAGTTCATTCATGTCCCCAGACTACGGGGAAACCAGGTGCGTACACGATAGGCTCGGAATACGACATCCAATCTATGAAACGGAGCGTTGCATGACCGACCTGGATTTTGTCAGCCTCGACCAGAAATCAACGGTAGCTCCATATCAGCAGGTGCGCGAGCAGATTCTGACGGCCATCTCCGATGGCAGGCTCGCCCCGGGAACCAAGCTTCCCTCGGTGCGCGCGCTCGCCGGATCGCTGGGCCTTGCAGTGAACACTGTCGCCAAGGTCTACAAGGAGCTGGAGCTGCAGGGTGCGGTCGCCACCCGCGGCAGGCACGGGACGGTAGTCCAGGCCGCGGAGGACCGCGGGGACCAGGAAGTCAGCGACGCCGCCGCCGACCTGGCGCGGATCTCGCAGATGTGGAACGTGGACGAGGGGACCGCGGTGAAGTACCTGCGCGCCGCCTTCAGCTCGCTGCCCAAATAATCCGCACCCGCGAAGTGCCGCGGAATTCTCGGCCCGGTCCCTTCAGGCGGATGGCGCTGCGGGTGGAGTCACCGTCAACGAATATCTGCCTGCGGGAAGCTTCGACGGCATCCGTCCCGCACGCAGCGCGCCGAGCAGCTCGACGGGGTCCATGGTGAAGTCGACCAGTTGCTCGCGGCCGGTCATGATCGCCTGGTTGGCGGCCAGCTCGAATGCCGAGACCTGGGCAAGATGCGGTACCTCGGACCCGAGCGAACCGGACAGCGCCCATTCGATGAATTTGCGCGCCTCATTCGAAGCCATCTGCTCCGACGGGGTGCATGCCCAGAAGTCATCCAGCACCTGATCCACGCGGGCGGCGCCGAGCGTGAGCAGCAGCAGGCGCGTGGTCAAGGGCAGTGCGTCGGCGACCTTTCCGGCCCTGGCAGCGGAAATCAACTTGCGGATGACCCCGGCGCCGTCATCCCCGGCCAGGGATTCGGCGAAACCCGGAGCGGTGTGTTGGTGCGGCAGCAAGATCGAGGCCAGCGCTTCCTCCCATTGGCCAGGCGCAGGCAGCACCGGGCCCGGACGGGCTCCCGCTCGGCGCGGACCCGGAACCGGTGCCTCGGAAACCGCCGTGCCGCGCAGCTGCCACAGTTTCCGCAATTGCGCGAACTGGTCGATCAGCGCATCATCGGTGATGCCGTAGGCCAGCAGAAACTGGGGCATCACCTCGAAGGTGATGGCCTTCAAGTTCGGCAGCCGGGGCACCACCTGCCGGGCAATGTCCATCAGTTCCGGGTCGACGAGCCCGCTATGCGCGTCGACCCAGTACCCGCCGTATTCCTGTCCGCCTGCCAGGTGCATTTCGATGACCCGCTCCAGCGGCAGCTGGTTGACCACCTCGCAGATGGGCTGGCGGCCATTGCGTTCGTTGGCCCAGAGATTGTGCAGGTCCAGGAGGATCCCGCAATCGGCCTGATCGGCGACGGAGCGGAAGAACTCGCCGTCCGGCATTTCGCCGGGCAAGGGCTTGAGATAGTTGACCCCGGTTTCGACGGCGAGCGGCACCGGCAGGTGGCGCTTCAGGAAGCGGATGTTGTCCACCGCGCAAGCCACCGACTCGGGGGACTGGATCGGAGGAAGCAGGAAACCCATGTCGATCTCGCCGCCGGCTTGCCGCAGCCGATTGAAACTCAGGTGCTCGCTGGCCCACGGGGCGCCCAATCGGATAATGCTGCGCACGAATGCATCAACCTGGTCAGGGTCCGGTGGGCAGGTTCCTCCGACGGGGAAGCCGACACCGTGGGCCAGGCAGGTCTGCGGAGCCTCGGCGAGGTGGCTGAACACCGCTTCATCCAGCATGTACCCATGCGTGTCGGGCCCGGGCTGGAACCAGAAGGCCTGCGGTTCCAGTTCGAGCACGTCCACGCCGTTGTCCGTCCGGGAGAGCACCCCGTCGAGGGCAGGCCAGTAGATCACTCCGACGCCGAGCTCGGGCAGAGCGGTGAGCGGAATCAAGCCAGCTCGTCCATCGGGCGGACAACAAGATCCTCATCGACCATGAACCTCCGGGCCAGATCGAAACGGATGTCGAAGCCCGAGCAACAGGCGGGGCAGCCGAGCCGTCCCAGCACCTCGCGCTGAATTTTCTGCATCTGGTCCAAGTCGTACATCGCCGTGGCGGGAACCGTCACCCTGATGGTTTTGTCATCCAGCAATACCGATCGGTTCAGTCGTTCCATCGCAGTCTCCTGGTTCTCGACGTGGGCGGGCTGCGCAAAGCGCTATCCGCGGGAGTTGCTGCGGCACTCCTGGAACACATGATGCGGGGCAGTCCATTACCCACGTATTACTGGGTACCTCTCACCAATGTTTTCCGGCTGTGGAAAACCTTCCACGAATTTTTCAGTAGCTCATAGGCTGTGCCAATCGACCCAACGGAAGATTCGGGAGCACACCATGAACCACACTGCTGAAAACCGGTTGAAACTGCCAACCGCTGTCGCGGCCTGCCTGATGGTCGGCCTGCTGGCAGGTTGTACGGCACCGCCTGCGCAGCCCGAGCCCCCTGCGGTTGACCGCAGTGCGCAACCGGTCTCGCTTGCCTGGAGCAGCAAGGAGAACGTCGTCTCGGAAATCCAGGTCGAAGAGCAGCTTGGTTTGGCCATCGCCTATGTTGAACGCCAGCGCAAGCTGACACTGGTGGCCCGCGAGCTCGCCGACGGTTCGCTGCGCTGGAAGCGCGAGGCATCGGTGGGGCACAACCCCGGGGGCATGAGGATGAGGCTGCCGGTGTTCGAGCACAACGGAAGCCGGATGGCGGCATTTGTTGAATCGGTGAAGGGGAAATCCGAACGGCTGGTGGTCATTGATCTCGCTACCGGGAAGAACACCTCGGCGAGTATTGAGGTTGACTTCATGACCAACCGTCCCGTTGAATGCGAAGAGACCTGGTGCGTTGAGGGTGACAGGAAATCCGGAGAACCGGTGAACATGCGCTACGACATGGAGAAGGGCCGCTGGAAGCAGCTCGCCGGGGAGGACCTTCCCACACCGAAAAAGAATCCGGACGACCGATTCGTCGGCGAAGGTCTCTCGTCGTCGTCGGAGCGCGGGCCCAGGGAGGAACTGCTCAGCTACGCGCGGGACGGCAAGATCCTGTGGAGCGTGCCCTACGAACAGGTCTTCGACTCGTACTACTCCACGGACAACGGGTGGGAGTGGACTACGTTCGAGGAACCGCAGCAGATCTTCGTCGGCCATGGTTCCCGGATTGACTACCAGTACCACCCCGAAGGCGATGCCTACGTGCAGGACTGGAACAAGGACGCCATGATGGTCGGGATCGACCCAGACACCGGAAAACGCCGGTGGGCGGTGCCCGGCGCGGACCAGGCCTGCTCCGGAATCGTTGAGACCCGCCAAGCCCAGACGCGCAGCACCTTCGTCACCTGCAGATTCCACCAGGCATTGGCCACGGTGCATCCGTCCACCGGCAAGCGCGGGGCGCTCACGGGCCTCGAATGGGACGTTGCAGGCATCGACGCGGCCACCGGCAAGGAACGCTGGGCGTATGACATGCCCGGATACGAGAAAGCTGTGGAACTGGCCAAGGCCAACAACAGAATCCTCGGCGACCAGAAATACGTGATCGTCCCCATGGCCTCGGGATTCGCCGCCGTGGACAGCTCGACCGGGGAAAAGCTCGAACTCTCCCACGTCCTTGGTGACACCGTCTTGTGCACCAGCGACCGCGATTCGGTGGAAGTCAGGCACATCGACGGATACGAACAGACGGCCTACCTGAGGGTGCCGCAGACCGTGCAACCATGCACCCGTGACACGCAGAAGGCCACGAAGGACCTTCCGCTGTATGCGGAGTTCCAGCGCACAGGCAAGGACCAGCAGCGGATCGCGGTGCTCCCGGACCGCGCGGGCATGGTCGCGTACCGCATGCCCGATGAATAGTGCCCCAGGCGGCAAACCCTGCGGGAAGCTTCTCTGGGAACAGGCCTGAAACTTGCTGGAATACCCTCCCAGAAACCAGGCCTACAATCACGTCTCATGACTACAGAATCCGCTCGGGTCGCCTCAACGCGGCCTGCCATCCCAGTGCTCATCGCCCTGGGCCTCATGGCGCTGTCACTGCCGGCATTTATAGTCCGCGAACAGCTGTACACAGCGGTCACCGCGGCGGCCGGTTCCTCCCCGGCACTCACCCTGCTGGCGGTGTTCTTCGCCGACGCGGCGTTGCTGCTACTGGTCTTGTTCACCGCCGGGCTGGCCGTATGGTCATGGTTCAGGGACCGGGCGGCGTTCGCGAGGCTGGTGCTGGGAGGCCTGGGAGTGATCCTCGCCTACGCCGCAAGCAGCACGCTCAAGCTGATCCTGACCGAGGCGCGGCCCTGCCAGAGCATTCACGTGGCCATTGCGGAAACCTGTCCGCCGCACGGGGACTGGTCCTGGCCTTCGAACCACTCGGTGCTCGCCGCCGCCTTCGCGACCGCCTGCGCCTTGGCCATCGTGCGGCTGCGCTGGTACCTGGCCGCCACGGCCCTGCTCATCGCCGTGGCGCGGGTGGGAGTCGGCGCGCACTACCCGCACGACGTGCTGTTCGGTCTTGGCCTGGGCATGCTGGTGGTCCTCGTTGTGTTCAATTTCCTCCCGCGACTTGTCCGTCGCCTGCCCGGAACCGCGCGGATCGCCCAGCAGGCCGGCGGGCACTGAGCCCGCCCGGTGCGGGGGATCGCACGGCGCTCGCCGGTCGACGGTGCGGCCTTTGGCGATTTGCATGTGAGTTGCGTCAGAGTTCACACTCATTCGAAGCAATTTTCGATTAGTATTGCTTCGTGGCTATTACTGCAGAGAGCAAGAAAACTGATCTGACGCGCCTGGTCGTGAAGGGCGCGCGCGAGCACAACCTGAAGAACGTGGACATCGATCTGCCCCGCGACGCGATGATTGTCTTCACCGGCCTGTCCGGGTCCGGCAAGTCCTCCCTCGCGTTCGACACCATCTTCGCCGAGGGCCAGCGACGTTATGTCGAGTCGCTCTCTGCCTACGCGCGCATGTTCCTGGGCCAGGTCGACAAGCCGGACGTGGACTTCATCGAGGGCCTGTCCCCGGCGGTGTCCATCGACCAGAAGTCCACCAGCCGCAACCCGCGTTCCACTGTCGGCACCATCACCGAGGTCTACGACTACATGCGCCTGCTCTGGGCGCGCGTGGGCCGGCCGCACTGCCCGGAATGCGGCGAGCCGATTTCCAAGCAGACCCCGCAGCAGATCGTGGACCAGCTCATGGAGCTGCCCGAGCGAACCCGCTTCCAGATCCTGGCTCCCGTGGTCCGCGCCCGCAAGGGCGAATTCGTCGACCTGTTCGCGGAGCTGTCAGCCAAGGGCTTCTCCCGCGCCCGCGTGGACGGGCAGACCATCCAGCTGACCGATCCGCCGAAGCTGGCCAAGCAGGTCAAGCACACCATCGAGGTGGTCGTCGACCGCCTGGCCATGAAGGAGGAGGTCCGCCAGCGGCTGACCGACTCCATCGAGACCGCGCTGGGCATCGCCGACGGCCGCGTGCTGGCCGACTTCGTGGACCTGGAGGACGACGACCCGAAGCGCATCCGCTCCTTCTCCGAGAACCTGGCCTGCCCGAACGAGCACCCGCTGGCCATCGACGAGATCGAGCCGCGCACCTTCTCCTTCAACAACCCCTTCGGCGCCTGCGCCGCCTGCTCCGGCATCGGCACCAAGCTGGAGGTGGACGAGCACCTGATCGTCCCCGACGACGAGGTGACCCTCAGTGAGGGCGCAATCGCCCCGTGGTCGCTGGGCAAGGCCACCACCGAGTACTGGAACCGGCTGATCGAGGGCTTGGGCAAGGACCTGGGCTTCAGCATGGACACCCGCTGGAAAGACCTTCCCGCCGCAGCCCGCCAGGCCATCCTGAACGGCAAGGACCACAAGGTCGTGGTGCAGTACAAGAACCGCTTCGGCCGCGAACGCAAGTACTCGACCGGCTTCGAGGGCGTCATCTCCTACGTGCACCGCAAGCACCAGGAAACCGAATCGGACCACGCGCGCGACCGCTACGAGCAGTACATGCGCCAGATCCCGTGCCCGACCTGCGGCGGCGCCCGGCTGAACCCGGCCTCGCTGTCGGTGCTGGTGGGCGGCAAGTCCATCGCCGAGGTCTCCGCCATGGACCTGCGCAGCGCCGCCGAGTTCCTGACCACCCTGGAACTGAGCAACCGCGAGGCGCAGATCGCGGTGCAGGTGCTCAAGGAAATCGGCGCTCGCATGAAGTTCCTGCTGGACGTGGGCCTGGAATACCTGACCCTTGAACGCGCGGCCGGCACGCTGTCCGGCGGCGAAGCCCAGCGCATCCGCCTGGCCACCCAGATCGGCTCCGGCCTGGTGGGTGTGCTCTACGTGCTCGACGAGCCGTCCATCGGCCTGCACCAGCGCGACAACCGACGGCTGATCGAGACCCTGCTGCACCTGCGTTCGCTGGGCAACACCCTGATCGTGGTGGAGCACGACGAGGACACCATCGCCGAGGCGGACTGGATCGTTGACATCGGCCCTGGCGCGGGCGAGCACGGCGGCGAAGTGGTGCACTCCGGCTCCGTGGAGGGGCTGAAGGAGAACACCCGTTCGCTGACCGGCGACTACCTTTCCGGCCGCAAGCAGATCGAGATCCCGTCCAAGCGCCGCAAGGTGGACAAGGACCGCAAGCTCAAGGTCGTCGGCGCCAGCGAGAACAACCTGCAGAACGTCAGCGTCGAGTTCCCGCTGGGCGTGCTGACCGCGGTGACCGGCGTGTCCGGCTCGGGCAAGTCGACCCTGGTCAACGACATCCTCTACAAGGTGCTGGCGAACAAGCTCAACGGCGCGAAGCAGGTCCCCGGCCTGCACACCCGCGTGCAGGGCTTGGAGCACCTGGACAAGGTGGTCCACGTGGACCAGTCGCCGATCGGCCGCACCCCGCGCTCCAACCCTGCCACCTACACCGGCGTGTTCGACAACATCCGCAAGCTGTTCGCGGAGACCAACGAGGCGAAGCTTCGCGGCTACCAGCCGGGCCGCTTCTCCTTCAACGTCAAGGGCGGACGCTGCGAGGCCTGCTCGGGCGACGGCACGCTGAAGATCGAGATGAACTTCCTGCCGGACGTCTACGTGCCCTGCGAGGTCTGCCACGGGGCGCGCTACAACCGCGAAACCCTGCAGGTGCTCTACAAGGGCAAGAACATCGCCGACGTGCTGGACATGCCGATCGCGGAGGGTGCCGAGTTCTTCAGCGCCTTCACCCCGATCGCCCGCCATCTGAAAACCCTGGTGGACGTGGGCCTGGGCTATGTCCGCTTGGGCCAGCCGGCGACCACGCTCTCCGGCGGCGAAGCGCAGCGCGTGAAGCTTGCCGCGGAGCTGCAGAAGCGCTCCAACGGCCGCTCCATCTACGTGCTGGACGAGCCGACCACCGGCCTGCACTTCGAGGACATCCGCAAGCTGCTGCTGGTGCTGCAGGGGCTGGTGGACAAGGGCAACACCGTGCTGACCATCGAGCACAACCTGGATGTCATCAAGTCCGCCGACTGGGTCATCGACCTGGGACCGGAAGGCGGTTCGGGAGGGGGCACCATCATGGCCACCGGCACCCCGGAGAAGGTCGCGAAGGTCGCCGAATCGCACACCGGACGGTTCCTGGCCGAAATCCTCTAGCCCGGGGGCGCCGCGAGCGGCGAACCCGGGGAACGGGCGCGGGTATATTCGATTTCAGTTATGGATTATTTACCCGCGTCCGCTTCATGGGATGATGTCCTAGTGAATATGTCGGTAACCAGCGTGCTCTTTGATCTGGACGGGACCCTCGTGGACCCTGCAGGGTCCATAACCTCAGGAATCCGCCATGCCTTGGTGGCCCATGGGCTCCCGGATCCCGGCGAGGAAAAAATCGAAGCGTTGGTCGGCCCGCCGCTGCAGATCGGGCTGCGCACCCTGGACGGTGTCACCGACGCGAATATCGACTCGGTGATCGCCGCCTACCGGGCCCGATACTCGGAGGTCGGCATGCGTCAGTCGGTGGTCTACCCGGGCATGCGTACGCTGCTGGACGGGCTTCGCGCCGCCGGCATCCACACCGCGGTCACCACCGCCAAGCCGCTGCCCATCGCCCGCGAGCTGATCGAGGCGCAGTCCCTGGCCGGCAGCTTGGATGCGGTGCACGGGAACACCAGCGAAGGCGGATCCCACGGATCGAGCAAGGCGCACATCGTGGCCGCCGCGTTGAAGCACGCGGATCTGGATCCGTCGCGTAGCGTGGTGGTGGGGGACCGGCACTACGACCTGGATGCGGCGCGCGCGAACGGCGTGAAGTCCATCGGCGTGCGCTGGGGCTTCGCGCAGGGCGACGAGCTGGACGCCGCCGACTACCGGGTCTCCACCGCGGTCGAACTGGCGCAGCTGCTGCTGGGCAGGGACGGCGCGGCCGAATTGAACTTTGAAGAACTGATGCAGGAAGGTGCACAGTAGATGAGCATCTACACCATGACGCGATCCTCGATCCGCGGCATCATCCACGGCATCTGCCGCGCCGAGGTCACCGGCCTGGAAAACGTGCCCAAGGAGGGCGGCTTCATCGTCGCCTCCAACCACCTGTCCTTCTTCGACTCGCTGATCATCCAGGCGCTGACGCCGCGCGATGTCGCATTCTTCGCGAAGGCCGAATACTTCACCACGCCCGGAGTGAAGGGCAAGCTGATGAAGTCCTTCTTCGAGTCGGTGGGATCCATCCCGGTCCAGCGCGGCGAGCAGGCCGCCTCCGTGGCGGCCCTGGATTCGCTGGTGGAGATCATCGAGGGCGGTTCCGGCATCGGCATCTACCCGGAGGGCACCCGTTCGCGCGACGGCAGGCTGTACCGCGGCCGCACCGGGGTGGGCTGGCTGGCGCTGACCACCGGCGTGCCGGTGGTCCCGGTCGGGCTGATCGGCACCGAGAAGCTGCAGCCCGCGGGCACCAAGGGCTTCCGCCCGGCCAAGTTCCACATCCACTACGGCGAGCCGCTGTACTTCGACAAGCTCGGACGCAAGCACCCGCTGCCGCAGCGCCGCCTGGCCACCGATAGGATCGTCGACGCGATTGCCGAGCTTTCCGGCCAGGACCGCGTGGACTCCTACAACCAGCTGCCCCCGGACGCCAAGTAAGCCATGGCCGATCCCGCCAGCTACCGTCCGAAAACCTCGGACATCCCCACCAGGCCGGGCGTGTACCGCTTCCGCGACGAGCACGGCCGGGTCATCTACGTGGGCAAGGCCAAGATCCTGCGCAGCCGGCTGCTGTCCTACTTCGCCAAGCCCGAGCGGCTCACGCCCAAGACCCGCACCATGGTGTTCACCGCCGCGAGCGTCGAGTGGACCGTGGTGGGCTCGGAGCTGGAGGCGCTGCAGCTGGAGTACACCTGGATCAAGGAGTACAACCCGCGCTTCAACATCGTCTTCCGCGACGACAAATCCTACCCCTACCTGGCCGTGACCATGGACGAGAAGTTCCCGCGCGCCTTGGTGATGCGCGGGGACAAGCGCAAGGGCGTGAAGTACTTCGGCCCGTTCTACCCGGCTAAGGCCATCCGCGAAACCCTTGACACGCTGCTGCGCGTCTTCCCGGTGCGCAGCTGCGCCCCCGGGGTGTTCAAGCGCGCGCAGGCCTCGGGCCGCCCGTGCCTGCTGGGATACATCGACAAGTGCTCCGCGCCCTGCGTAGGGCGCATCAGCGAGGAAGACCACCGGGCGCTGGCCGATGACCTGTGCACCTTCATGGGCGGGGAGGCCACCCGCTTCACCAAGGCGCTGACCGCCAAGATGCAGGAAGCCGTAGCCCAGCTTGAATACGAGCAGGCGGCCCGCTACCGCGACGACATCGCGGCGCTGAACAAAGTCTTCGAGCGCAATGCGGTGGTGCTGGCGGACAACACCGACGCAGACATCTTCGGCATCCACGGGGACGAGCTGGAAGCCGCGGTGCAGGTGTTCCACGTGCGCGACGGGCGCATCCGCTCCCAGCGCGGCTGGGTCGTGGAGAAGGTCACCGACACCACCGACGGGGAATTCGTCGAGCAGCTGCTCACCCAGGTCTACGCGGACCACGCCGACCGCATCCCGCGCGAGATCCTGGTGCCGACGCTGCCCGAGGACGTGGACGACGTCACGCAGTGGCTCTCCGAGCTGCGCGGCTCGCGGGTCTCGCTGCGCGTGGCCCAGCGCGGGGACAAGGCCGCGCTGGCCGGCACCGTGGTGGAAAACGCCGAGCAGGCGCTGCGCCTGCACAAGTCCAAGCGCGCCGGCGACATCACCACGCGTTCGCTGGCCATGCAGGAGCTGCAGGACGCGCTGGGCGCCGAGCAGGCGCTGCTGCGCATCGAATGCTACGACGCCTCGCACACCCAGGGCACCAACGTGGTCGCCTCGATGGTCGTGTTCGAGGACGGACTGCCCAAGAAGAGCGAATACCGCAAGTTCTCCATCACCGGGGAAGCCGCGCGCGACGATACCGCCAGCATGTACGACGTGATCCACCGCCGTTTCAGCCGCTACCTGAAGGAAAAGGTGGACCCGCTGGTGCTCGCCGGCGGCGAGGTGGAGCCCGGCACCGCCGAGGTGAAGAAGTTCGCCTACCCGCCCTCGCTGGTGATCGTCGACGGCGGCCCGCCCCAGGTCGCCGCCGCCCAGAAGGCCCTGGACGACCTGGGCATCGACGACATCCCCGTCGTCGGCCTGGCCAAGCGCCTGGAAGAGCTGTGGCTGCCGGATGACCCGTTCCCGCTGATCCTGCCGCGTGCCTCCGCCGCCCTGTACCTGGTGCAGCGGCTGCGCGACGAGGCGCACCGCTTCGCGATCACCTTCCACCGGGCCAAGCGCGGCAAGTCGATGCTCGCATCCGAGCTGGATGCCGTGCCGGGGCTGGGCAAGGCCAAGCAGGAAGCGCTGCGCAAGCATTTCGGCTCCATGAAGAAGATCCGCGCCGCCAGCGTGGAGGAGCTGCTCGAAGTGCCGGGTGTGGGCCCGAAGCTGGCGCAAACCATCAAGGATTCGCTTCAAGGCGCGTCACCGGGCGCGGTAAACATGACTACCGGAGAAATTCTGGACTAGCCTTGAAGTATGAGCGCTGAGTATGAAGCCGTAAAGCCCCCGGAGTCCGAGCTGGTGATCGTTACCGGCATGTCAGGTGCCGGTCGCACGACTGTTGCCCACGCCCTGGAGGACCAAGACTGGTATGTGGTGGAGAACCTGCCGCCGGCCATGCTCGGACCCCTGACCGAGCTGATGAGCCGCTCGCAGGGATCCATCCCGCGCATGGCCGTGGTGATGGACGTGCGCTCCAAGGACATGTTCCCGGAGATCCGCGACGCGCTGGCCAATCTGACGGCCAGCGGCGTCAAGTACCGCCTGGTCTACCTCGACGCCAGCGACGAGGTGCTGGTGCGCCGCTTCGAGCAGGGACGACGCCCGCACCCGCTGCAGGGCGACGGGCGCATCGTCGACGGCATCCAGCGCGAACGCGAAATCACCCGCGAGCTGCGCGACGCCGCGGAGATCATCCTGGATTCCTCCTCCATGTCGGTGCACGACCTGGCCCGCTCGGTCAACGAGCTGTTCAGCGAGTCCGGACCGATCATCCTGCGTATCAACGTGATGAGCTTCGGCTTCAAGTACGGCCTGCCCACCGACGCCAACTACGTGGCCGACGTGCGCTTCATCCCGAACCCGCACTGGGTGCCGGAGCTGCGCCCGCAGACCGGCCGCGACAAGGAAGTCTCGGACTACGTGCTCTCGCAGACCGGAACCAGCGAATTCATCGAGAACTACCTCAAGGCGCTGGAGCCCGTCTTCGAAGGCTACCGCCGTGAGAACAAGCACTACGCGACGATCGCCGTGGGCTGCACCGGCGGCAAGCACCGTTCGGTGGCCACCAGCATCGAGCTCGGCCGCCGGCTGGCCCAGCTGCCCAACGTCCGCGTCAACGTCAGCCACCGAGACCTGGGACGCGAGTAGGGATTATGGCTTTCGCTACCGGCCCCATCCCGATCCAGGGCCTGAACCGCAGCGACGACTACCGCAACCCGTCGGTCGTCGCACTGGGCGGCGGACACGGACTGTCCGCATCGCTGTCCGCGCTGCGCCGGCTGTCCACCGACCTCACCGCCGTGGTGACAGTCGCCGACGACGGCGGCAGCTCCGGACGCCTGCGCAATTCCTTCGACGTGCTGCCCCCGGGCGACTTGCGCATGGCGCTGGCCGCCTTGTGCGACGACAACGACTGGGGCCGCACCTGGCGCGATGTCATGCAGCACCGCTTCGAGTCGCTGGAGAACGCTGACGAGCCGCTCAACGGCCACGCCGTGGGCAATCTGCTGATCCTGGCGCTCTGGGAGCTGCTGGACAGCCCGGTGGCGGGCCTGCGCTGGGCTGGCGCCCTGCTCGGGGCTCGCGGCCAGGTGCTGCCGATGAGCACGGTGCCGCTGTCCATCCACGGCGAGGTGCTGGAGGCCGACTCGGCCACCGATACGCTGGTGCGCCGACGCATCGAAGGCCAGGCGAAGATCGCCAAGGCGGGGCACGGGGGACTGGTCACCAACGTGAGCCTTGATCCGCCCGATGCGCCGGCCTGCGCCGAAGCCCTGGAAGCCATCGAACTGGCCGACTGGGTGGTCCTGGGCCCCGGCTCCTGGTACACCTCGGTGCTGCCGCACCTGCTGCTTCCCGACATGCGCCAGGCCATTGCCAGCACCACTGCCAAGCGGCTGCTGACCATGAATCTGGACCTGGAAACCGCCGAAACTTCCGGACTGGATGCCGCGGCGCACCTGGAGGTGCTCAGCCGCTACGCCCCGGAGGTGAAATTCGACGCCATTCTGGCCGACGAATCGCTGGTGAACAACAAGGAGCGATTTGAGCTGGCAGCGCAAAAACTCGGTGCCCGGACCTTTTTTAGTAGAGTAGGAGTATCTGACGGTCGTGCAGTGCACGACCCGTTGCGTCTAGCGGCGGCCTATCACGAGGTGTTTACCGCAATCGGATCCTAGGAAGGATCCATGTAAGGGAGTTTGATTCATGGCATTGACGGCTTCCGTCAAAGACGAGCTGTCGCGGGTGGAAATTCGCAAGCCTTCGGTCCGCAAGGCCGAAGTCTCTACCATGCTGCGCTTCAGCGGAGGATTGCATATTGTCTCCGGGCGAATTGTCATCGAAGCTGAAGTGGACCTGGCTGCGACCGCCCGCCGCTTGAAGATTGCCATTGGCGAGCTGTACGGCCACGATGCCGAGATCGTCATGGTGTCCGGATCGGGGATCCGCAAGGGCAGCCGCTACATCGTGCGCGTTTCCAAGGACGGCGAAGTCCTGGCCCGCCAGACCGGCTTGCTCGACCAGCGCGGCCGCCCGGTGCGTGGCCTGCCCTCGGTGATCGTCAACGGCTCGACTGCAGACGCCGAGGCCGTGTGGCGCGGTGCGTTCCTGTCCCACGGTTCGCTCACCGAACCCGGACGCAGTTCCGCCCTGGAAATCACCTGCCCGGGCCCCGAAGCAGCGCTGGCCCTAGTGGGCGCGGCGCGCCGCCTGGGGCTGACCGTCAAGGCCCGCGAGGTGCGCGGCGTGGACCGCGTGGTGATCCGCGACGGCGACGCCATCGCCCAGCTGCTGACCCGCATGGGCGCGCACGATGCGCTCATGGTCTGGGAAGAGCGCCGCATGCGCAAGGAAGTGCGCGCCACGGCCAACCGCCTGGCGAACTTCGACGACGCCAACCTGCGCCGCAGCGCGCAGGCCGCGGTGGCCGCCGGTGCGCGAGTTGAGCGCGCCATCGAGATTCTGGGTGACGAGGTGCCAGAGCACCTGCGTTACGCCGGACTGCTGCGCCTGGAGCACAAACAGGCGTCGCTGGATGAGCTCGGCCGCATGGCTGAACCACCCATGACCAAGGACGCGATTGCCGGCCGGATCCGCCGCCTTTTGGCGATGGCCGATAAAAAAGCCAGTGATCTGGGAATACCCGGCACCGAGTCCAGCGTTCCAGTAGATGAACTGGAACAGTAAAGTGTCCCCGCGGTAATCCTTTCCGCGGAGATTCATCCAATTGAACAGATTGAGGAGAATCATGGCTGTCTATTCGCTGCCAGAACTGCAGTACGACTACGCTGCCCTTGAGCCGAACATCTCGGCTCGCATCATGGAGCTGCACCATTCGAAGCACCACGCAACCTACGTTGCCGGCGCCAACTCGGCACTGGAGCAGCTGGCTGAGGCTCGCGAAAAGGGCGAGTTCGGCAACATCCCAAAGCTGTCCAAGGATCTGGCCTTCCACCTCGGCGGCCACACCAACCACTCGATCTTCTGGAACAACCTGTCCCCAGAAGGCGGCGACAAGCCTGAGGGCGAGCTGGCTGCCGCGATCGACGACTTCTTCGGTTCCTTCGATGCATTCCGCGGTCACTTCACCGCGTCGGCCATGAGCCTGCAGGGCTCCGGCTGGGCAGTCCTGGCATACGATGCAATCGGCGGCCAGCTGGTCATCGAGCAGCTCTACGATCAGCAGGGCAACGTCCCAGTGGCAACCATCCCGCTGCTGATGCTGGACATGTGGGAGCACGCCTTCTACCTGGACTACGTCAACGTCAAGGCCGACTACGTCAAGGCCTTCTGGAACATCGTGAACTGGGCCGACGTCCAGGCTCGCTTCGAGGCTGCCCGCAACGGCGCCGCCGGGCTGATCGTTCCAGGCAAGTAAACTGACTTATTCGGTAAGTTAGCTCACATTCAGCGCTGAGATGGCGTAGGATGTTTAAGTGTGTGGTGGATCCCGGCATCAGCCGGGGTCCGCATGCACGGCACAACGGAGTGTCCTCTTTAAAGTAGGCCACTTCCGTAAGATTGCGGTCGTGGCATCATTTTCCCATTTAGAGGAGATAGTCACGTGACAACCCGTGTTGGAATCAATGGTTTCGGTCGTATCGGACGCAACTTCCTGCGTGCGGTCCTTGCCCACAAGGCGGACATCGATATCGTCGCCGTGAACGACCTTGGTTCAATCGATTCGCTTGCTCACCTGGTGAAGTTCGATTCCGTCCTCGGCCCGCTGGGCGAGCCGGTTTCCGTCTACGGCGACGAGATCGTCATCGGCGAACGCCGCATCAAGGTCCTGTCCGAGCGCAAGCCAGGCAACCTGCCATGGCGCGACCTGAACGTAGACATCGTCATCGAGTCCACCGGCCTGTTCACCAAGGCCGACGAGGCCCGCCACCACATCGAAGCCGGCGCCAAGAAGGTCATCATCTCTGCCCCCGCCAAGCATGAGGACATCACCATCGTGATGGGTGTCAACCAGGACAAGTACGATCCGGCCAGCCACGCCATCATCTCGAACGCTTCGTGCACCACCAACTGCCTGGCCCCGGTGGCCAAGGTGCTCAACGACGAATTCGGCATTGTCGACGGCTTGATGACCACCATCCACGCCTACACCGCCGACCAGCGGCTGCAGGACGCCCCGCACCGCGACCCTCGTCGCGCCCGTGCCGCGGCGCTGAACATGATCCCGACCTCCACCGGCGCCGCCAAGGCCATCGGCGTGGTGCTTCCGGAGCTGAAGGGCAAGCTCAACGGCTACGCCATGCGCGTGCCGGTTCCCACCGGCTCGGCCACCGACCTGACCGTCAACCTGGCCCGCACCGCCACCGTGGAAGAGGTCAACGCGGCCTTCGAAAAGGCGGCCAGCGAGGGCAAGCTGTCCAAGTACCTCGAATACTCGACCGACCCGCTGGTTTCCACCGACATTGTGACGAACCCGCATTCGGCGATTTTCGATTCCGGGCTGACCACCGTGATCGGCAACAGCGTGAAGGTTGTGGCTTGGTACGACAACGAGTGGGGATACACCTCACGCCTTGTTGACCTTGTCGAATTCGTGGGTTCCAGCCTCTAGTCGATAACCTAGAGACATGACTTCACATACTCTCGACGAATTGCTCGCTGACAACGGTGTCCGCGGACGCTACGTACTGGTCCGCAGCGACCTGAACGTACCGCTCGACGGAGCCACCGTGACCGATGACGGCCGTGTCCGCGCTTCGCTGCCGGTCATTTCCAAGCTGGCCGATGCCGGCGCCAAGGTCATCGTGATGGCCCACCTGGGCCGTCCGAAGGGCCAGTTCGACCCGAAGTACTCCATCGCTCCGGCGGCCAAGCGCCTGAACGAGCTGGCTGACTTCGACGTCACCGTGGCATCCGACGTCGTGGGCCCCTCGGCCCGCGAGGCGGCTGCCGGACTGGCCGACGGCTCGGTCCTGGTGCTGGAAAACGTCCGCTTCGACGCCCGCGAGACCTCCAAGATCGACGCGGAGCGTGTCGAGCTGGCCAAGGAACTGGCCGCGCTGACCGGCCCCGACGGCGCCTACGTCAACGACGCCTTCGGTGCAGTGCACCGCAAGCACGCTTCGGTGTACGACATCGCCGCACTGCTGCCAAGCTACCAGGGCGACCTGGTCGCGACCGAGGTCCAGGTCCTCAAGACCCTGACCGAAGCACCCAAGCGCCCCTACGTGGTCGTGTTGGGCGGTTCGAAGGTCTCGGACAAGCTGGCGGTCATCGACAACCTGATCGGCAAAGCCGACCAGCTGCTCATCGGCGGCGGCATGGCGTTCACCTTCCTTAAGGCCCAGGGTCATAACATCGGCGGCTCGCTGCTTGAAGAAGACCAGATCGCCGTGTGCCAGGAGTACCTGCAGCGCGCCGAGAAGCTCGTCTGCGACATCATCCTCCCGGTTGACGTCGTGGTGGCCGACAAGTTCGGCGCCGACGCAGCCCACGAGGTGCTGGACGCCGACAAGATCGAGGAAGCCAGCTTCGGCTCCAACGGCCTGGGCCTGGACATCGGCCCGAAGTCCGCGGAGAAGTTCGCCAGCTACATCACCGGCGCCAACACCGTGTTCTGGAACGGCCCGATGGGTGTCTTTGAGATCCCTGCGTTCGCCGAGGGCACCCGTACCGTCGCGCAGGCACTGGCCGGTTCGGAGGCGTTCAGCGTGGTAGGCGGCGGCGACTCTGCCGCGGCCGTGCGCGCGCTGGGCTTCTCCGAGGACGACTTCGGACATATCTCCACCGGCGGCGGCGCCTCCCTGGAGTACCTTGAAGGCAAGACCCTCCCGGGTGTTGCCGCACTGGAAGGCTAATTAATGACCATTTCGCAGAACGGCGCCTTTGTGCGCCAGCCGCTGATCGCCGGCAACTGGAAGATGAACATGGACCATGTCCAGGGCATCACCCTTGTCCAGAAGCTGGCGTGGACGCTGAAGGACCACGAGCACGACTACGATCGTGCAGAGGTTGCGGTCTTCCCGCCCTTCACCGACATCCGCGGTGTGCAGACCCTGACCCTGGGCGACAAGCTGGATCTTGTCTACGGTGCGCAGGATCTGTCCGCCCACGATTCGGGCGCCTACACCGGCGAGATTTCCGGGCAGTTCCTGAAGAAGCTGGGCTGCACCTACGTGCTGGTCGGCCACTCGGAACGACGCGAGTACCACAACGAAACCAACGAGGTTATCGCCTCGAAGCTCGCGGCGGCCTACCGCCACGAAGTGACCCCGGTTCTCTGCGTGGGCGAAGGCCTGGAAGTCCGCAAGGCAGGAGAGCATGTAGCCTTCACCCTTGAGCAGCTGAACGAATCCCTGGCGGGCGTGAGCGCCGAGCAGGCCGAAAACATGGTCATCGCCTACGAGCCGGTCTGGGCCATCGGCACCGGCGAGGTCGCGGGACCGGCTGACGCGCAGGAACTGTGCGCGGCGATCCGCGGGGCACTGGCCGAGCGCTTCGGCGAGGACATCGCGCAAAAGACCCGACTGCTCTACGGCGGCAGCGTCAAGGCCTCGAATGCGGCTGCGATCATGCGTGAACGCGACGTCGACGGCGTGTTGGTTGGCGGAGCCAGCCTCGACGCCGAAGAATTTGCTAATATTGTACGGTTCGAGCATCATCTCGTTACCGACTGAATCTAACTAAGGAACCGTCGTCTTGGATATTATCAAGATCATTTTGCAGGTCCTGCTGGGCATTACCAGTGTCTTGCTGACCCTCCTGATTCTCCTTCACAAGGGTAAGGGTGGCGGTATGTCCGACATGTTTGGCGGCGGCATGACCAGTTCGATGGGTTCTTCGGGGGTCGCAGAGCGAAACCTGAACCGCATCACCATCATCCTTGGCCTGATCTGGGGCGCAGTCATCATTGGCTTGGCCCTAGTGATGAGATTCAATATCGAGGCATAGTCTTCGGCATCGCATCGCGTGCAATCGGTGGGCATCTTCCGCATACTTGTGGAAGATGCCTACCGATTTTTTAATTGCCCGAGGACCAGCATCAGTTCGGACCAGCAGCTGGAGACCGAACCCGCCGATCGCGCCAACGCCGGCTGGATGGCCGGTTTCGGAATCGTCGCCATGGCGCTCGGGGTGGCTTTGGTGATGCTGTTCACGGAGCGGGACTCCCTGACGGCCGACGGCAGGCTCGCTGTTGCAAACGCCACCCGGACCGAATCCTTGGGCCCGCTGCTGGCAAGCATCATCGCCCCGCTGCTTATTTTCAGCGGCCTGGCGTTGGTCATGTCCTCGTCGCTCTTTGCACGCAAGATCCCCGGGCTCTTCTAGGACTTCAAGACAGGATCACGTGGAACTCATCAGCGTCATCCCGTTCATGGCGGGGCTCCTGGTCGTCACCGTGGTTGCGGCCGTTCTAGCGCCCTCGATGCGCGAGGGCCGACTGCCGCGGAACACCGCGATCGGAATCAAGACGAGGCATACGCTCGCCAGCGATGCGGCGTGGCTGCGCGGCCATGCAGCCGGCGCGCCGGTGCTGAAGGCAGCTGCCCGCTGCGGCTGGGCGGTGCTGCTTGCCGGTGCAGCATTGTGCCTGCTGCAGCTGGCCGGGTGGGCCTTCGCCGTGACGGCCATCGGCTATCTTGCAGTCACCTGCCTGGCCTTGCTCTCTGCGAGCAGGGCGAATGCCGCGGCCAAGAACATGGCCGCCGCGCCGCCTGCCGATCTGCAGCAGCGGTAGCTGCTAGTTCGTGCCTGCGCGAAGCGCCTCGGCCAGCTCCACGACGCGCTGCGCGGTGCCCCAGGACAGCGTGACTCCGGCGCCGCCGTGCCCGTAGGCCGCGATCACCGGCAGCGGGTGGTCTGGGACGTGCTCCAGCCGGATGGTCTCTCGCGCCGGGCGCAGACCGACCTTGTGCTCCAGCACCTCCAGGCCTTCCAGCTCCGGCACCAGCTTGGCAGCGCGCTCCAGGATGTCGATGGAGGTCTGCGGCTCGACCTCGCGGTTCCAGTCGTTCGCGGTGTCGGTGCCGCCGACGATGATGTCCTCGCGGCGGGGGATGATGTAGCTGACGCCTTGCGGGTAGTCGTCGTCGCACAGCCACTGCGTCAGGTTCTTCGTGTTGGCCAGGCGCACAACCTGCCCGCGGATCGGGTAGACGGTCTCGTCGTCGCCTAGCAGCTCGCCGCCGCGCAGGCCCGCAGCCAGCACCACCAGATCCGCTTCGTCCTTGAGCTCCGCCAGATCGCCAACGGTGCGCTTTTCGAACTTCACGCCCAGCGCTTCGACCTGGCCGCGCAGCCAGCCGAGGTAGGTGCTCATGGTGATGATCGGCACCGTCGCCCAGACGCCCGCGTGGGCACCGTCCGGCAGATCCGCTGGGGATGCTTCCTCGGTGCCGGCGACGATGCGGGTCCAGCTGCGGTCCGCGCCCGGCAGGTGGTCCACGTTCAGGCCGCGGCGCAAGTCGATGCCGGTCTCGGGGTTTTCCGAGAGCTGCTCGAAGCGGGCCAGCGAATCCGCCAGCAACTGGTCGGCGGCCGGGGAGTTCTCCGAGTGGTAGGGGAACCAGATGGCCGCGGCGACCGAGGAGACGCACTCGTGCAGTTCCTGGTCGTAGGCGACGGTGACCTGGTGTCCGGCGGCGGCCAGCTCGTGGGCCGCGGACAGGCCGATGACACCGGCGCCGATCACGGTGATGCTCAGGGCAGTGCTGGGCATGGGGGAGTCCTTTCGGGAAAAGCAAAGGCCGATGCCGCCAACAGCTGGTGTTGGCGGCATCGGCGGATAACGCGTTTTAGAGCAGCGTGGCGGCGGCGCGGTCCACAAGCCAGCGGGTGGCCTGCGTTCCCTGCACCGCGCTGGCGGGCACGGCGGCTTCGTTGACCTCGTGCTGCGCGGCGGCCAAGGCCGGAGCCTTCTCCGCCCCGGCCACCA
Source organism: Arthrobacter sp. 'calajunan' (assembly GCF_046940185.1). Taxonomy (NCBI): domain Bacteria; kingdom Bacillati; phylum Actinomycetota; class Actinomycetes; order Micrococcales; family Micrococcaceae; genus Arthrobacter; species Arthrobacter sp. 'calajunan'. Next base: position 291,137 of record NZ_JBKZDY010000004.1, on the reverse strand, counting down.
GCAGCCAGACCTCGCGGGCCGAGTTGATGGTGCCCATGGTCAGCGACACGCGGTGCGGCGGAGGCTTGGGGGAGTCGTGGATCGCAATCGCTCCCAGCTCGGCCGACCTGGTGTGGTTCGGGAACAGGGATGCCACGTGCGAATCCGGGCCCATGCCCAGCATCAGCACGTCGAAGGCCGGGCTCGCGGCGCCTTCCGGAGCCTCCTGGGCCAGCAGGGCCGTGTAGGCGGCCGCCGCGTCCTCGGCGCAGTCGTACTGGTCGGTGGAGCCCATGGCGTGCACGGTCTCGCGGTCCAGTCCCAGCTGGTCAAGAGCCGCGAACAGCACCTCCGCCTGTCCGGCATTGCGGTCCGCCGAATCGGCGGGGACAAAGCGCTCGTCGCCCCACCAGAAGTGCACCTTCGACCAGTCCACGCTCACGCGGGCGGGATTCTCCGCCACGGCGGCCAGCGCGGCGATGCCCAGCGAGCCGCCGGTCAGCACCACGTGCGCCACCCCGCGGGCGGCAATGGCGTCGGCGATCGAGGTGACCAGCCGGGCGGCGATGCCGAGCGCGGTGGCTGCCAGGTCCTCGTGGATGACGATCTGTCTAGCGATCACTTGAACGGATGCTCCTCAGGTTGGTCAGGGCCAGGCCGCGGGTGATGACCTCGCCGAAGACGTCGTCCGCATCCAGGCGGCGCATCTCCTCGGCCAGGCATTCGGCCACCGAGCGGCGCGGCAGCGAGATGCGCTGCGGAGCGGAGCCCGGCAGGTACAGATGAGCCACGGGACCCGAGGGGCGGGAGAGTTCCACGTCGCCGCCCTCGCGGGAGAGCCGCACCGAGGACAGGCCCGCGGTGGACTTGTCAGCGGCGATGGTGACCGGCACGTCGAGGCACATGGTCAGCCAGGCTGCCAGCAGCGTGGTGGAGGGGGAGTTCTCCGAACCCTTCACGGTGATGCTGGTCAGGCCCTCGGTGCCCACCAGGTCGATGATGCTCGCCAGCTGGGCGCGCCACAGGGTCAGGCGGGTCCAGGCCAGGTCGGTGTCGCCGGCGCGGTAGGTCGCCACGCGGCTGAACAGCGCCGCGGTGGGGTCCTTCGTCTCGCCGGAGTCGGTGATGCGGCGGTGCGCGATCTTGCCCAGCGCGGTGGCGGCCGGGTCGACCGGCACACCGTGCGGCCACCAGGCCACGATCGGCGCGTCGGGCAGCAGCAGCGCGGAGATCAGCGCCTCGTCGGCCTCCATGTCCGGGCCGTGCGTGCGCATCACGATGACCTCCGAGGCGCCGGCGTCGCCGCCCACGCGGATCTGCACGTCCAGGCGGTTCTCGCCCTGCGCGGAGCCGCGCACCACCACGATGATGCGGCAGGGGTGCTCGCGGCTTGCGAGGTTGGCGGCCTCGATGGCGTTCTCCGCGAAGCCCTCGCGGGTGATGACCACCAGGGTCAGCACGCGGGAGAGCGCCACCACGCCGTGGGTGCGGCGCGAGGAGATCAGCTTCTTGGCGACCTTGGAAGTGGTCGTGTTGGGAAGTTCGATCATCATGGGCGTCGCCACGTCCTTCCATCCTTGGCCATCAGTTCGTCGCTGCTGGCGGGGCCCCAGGAACCAGGGGCGTAGGGGTCCGGCTGCTCGGGCTGGGCCGCCCAATACTCCTCGAAGGGATCCAGGATGCGCCAGGACTGCTCGACCTCTTCATGGCGCGGGAACAGCGGAGGCTCGCCCAGCAACACGTCCAGGATCAGGCGCTCGTAGGCCTCCGGGGAAGACTCGGTGAACGCGTTGCCGTAGCCGAAGTCCATGGTCACGTCGCGGATCTCCATCTGGGTGCCGGGCACCTTGGAGGAGAAGCGGATGGTCGCGCCTTCGTCTGGCTGCACCCGGATCACGAACGCGTTCTGCCCGAACTCGTCGTCCTTGTGGTCGGTGAACAGCAGGTTCGGGGCCTTCTTGAACACCACCGCGATCTCGGTGACGCGCCGTCCCAGGCGCTTGCCGGCGCGCAGGTAGAACGGCACCCCGTCCCAGCGGCGGGTGTTGATGTTCAGCCTGATCGCCGCGTAGGTCTCGGTCTTGGACTTGGGATTGAAGCCCTCCTCGTCAAGGAAGCCGACAACCTCCTCGCCGCCCTGCCAGCCGGAGGTGTACTGGCCGCGCGCCGAAGCCGCGCCCAGGTCCTGCGGCAGCTTGACCGCTGCGAGCACCTTTTCCTTCTCGCTGCGCAGGTGGTCCGCGTCGAAGCTGATGGGCTCCTCCATCGCAGTCAGCGCCAGCAGCTGCAACAGGTGGTTCTGGATCACGTCGCGGGCCGCGCCCACGCCGTCGTAGTAGCTCGCGCGCCCGCCGATGCCGATGTCCTCGGCCATGGTGATCTGCACGTGGTCCACGTACTTGTTGTTCCACAAAGGCTCGAACATCTGGTTGCCGAAGCGCAGCGCCAGCAGGTTCTGCACCGTCTCCTTGCCCAGGTAGTGGTCGATGCGGAATACGGCGTCCGGCGGGAACACCGACTCGACGATCTCGTTCAGCTCGCGCGCGCTGGCCAGGTCGTGGCCGAAGGGCTTCTCGATGACCACGCGCTCCCAGCCCTCGTTGGCGTCGTTGGCCAGCTTGTGCTCGGAGAGCTTTTCGCAGACCACGTCGAACCAGCTGGGCGGGATGGACAGGTAGAACGCGTGGTTGCGTCCGGTGGAGCGGGTCTCTGCCAGCTCGTCCAGGGTGGCGGAGAGCTGCTCGTAGGCGTCGTCGTCGTCGAAGGCGCCGGAGATGAAGCGCATGCCGGAGGCCAGCTGCGCGAACACCGTCTCGTTGAACGGGGTGCGGGAGCTGGCCAGGATCCATTCGCGCGCCTGGGCGGCGAAGTCCTGCGCGGACCAGTCGCGGCGGCCGAAGCCGACGATGGCGAAGTTCGGGGGCAGCAGGCCGCGGCTGGCGAGGTCGTAGACCGCCGGCATCAGCTTCTTGCGGGCAAGGTCGCCGGTGATTCCGAAGAACACCAGCGCGCCCGGACCGGCGATGCGGTTAAGCCGCCGGTCGCGGGCGTCGCGTAGTGGATTGCTCATCTGCGGCTACTTCGCCGCCTCGAGCAGGGCCGCGATGCCGGCCTTGCGGTCGGTGAGGTTCACGCGCAGCACCGGGCGGTTGTGCGCCGCATCGGAGAGCACCCCGGCGTCGCCGCTGGCCTGGGCGGAGATCAGCCCGCCGAAGCTGTAGGGGCGGCCCGGGATTTCCAGGTCCTCGTGGTGGTCCGCGGTGACCTGCAGGAACACGCCCTGGGCAGGTCCGCCCTTGTGGTACTGGCCGGTGGAGTGCAAGAAGCGCGGGCCCCAGCCGAAGGTCACCGGGCGGCCGGTCTTGGCGGCCAGCGCGTCGCGCAGGCCTTCGAGATCCGCGTCGCCATTGCGGTCGAGGTAGGCCTGCACCGCGAGGTAGCCGTCGTCCGGCAGCGCGGCGGTGAGCTCGTCCAGCGCGCCGGCCAGGGTGGCGGCCGAGGTGCCGAACAGCTCAACGGAGCCGTCCACTGCATCCGGGGCGGACGCGGCCGGGGCGTCGAGCAGCGAACGGGCGGCGACCTTGGCGGCTTCCACGTCCGGCTGGTCGAAGGGGCTGATGCCCAGCAGGTAGCCGGCCACGGCGGTGGCATACTCGAAGATCATGAAGGAGGTGCCCAGCGGGGCGCTGAAGTGCACCGCAGTGGCCTCCTCGTCGATGTCCTCGGGCAGCTGATCGTAGACGTAGAGCGGCAGCACGTCGGCGGCCGGCTCGTGCAGCTCCGGGGCCCCGGGGTGCGCCACCACCGGCAGCACGCCCTTGGAGTCCTTGCCGGTGGATTCGGCGATGAGCTGCTCGGCCCAGTCGCCGAAGCCCGGCAGCGCGTCGCCCACGCCGGCAATGACCAGCTTGTCGCGCCCGGCGGTGGCCATGGCCGCGCCCAGATGCAGGGCCAGGTTGTCCTCGTCGTCGGTTGCCAGCACGTCGTGCAGCAGGCCGGCTTCCTCGATCAGCGCCTCGATGTCGGCGCCGGCCAGGCCCGAAGGCACCAGGCCGAAGGCAGTCAGCGCGGAGTAGCGCCCGCCCACGTTCGGGTCGGCGTTGAAGACCGCGCGCACACCCTCGGGGTTGTCCATCGGGGAACCCGGGTCGGTGACCAGCACCAGGCGGGTTGCCGGGTCGATGCCGGCGGCCTGGAAGGCGGCGGTGAAGGCGCGGCGCTGCGAGTCTGTCTCCACGGTGGAGCCGGACTTCGAGGCCACGACCACCACGGTGCGCTCCAGGTCAGCTGCGAGGATCGGGCGCAGCATGGCCGGGTCGGTGGTGTCGCAGATGACCAGGTCCACCTCGTCGTGCGCGGCGATGACCTCGGGGGCCAGCGAGGAGCCGCCCATGCCGCACAGCACGATGCGGGTCAGGCCCTCGGACTGCAGCTGCTCGCGCAGCTGGAGGATGGCCGGGAGCAGCTGCTCGGCGGCCTCGAAGGGGTTGACCCAGCCCAGGCGGATGGCGGATTCGGCTTCCGCGGCCGGGCCCCAGATGGTGGGGTCCTGCGCCGCGATGCGGCTGCCGATGCGGGCCTCGATCAGCTGCGGAAGCAGCTCGTCGACTGACTTCAGGGCGTCGCCGGAGGTGACCAGACCCAGTTCCATCTACTTTGCTCCCTTCAGGGCCACCGACATGTCCTCGAGCAGCTCGTTCCAGGCGTCCTCGAACTTCTTCACGCCCTCGACCTCCAGCAGGTCCACGATCTCGTTGTAGTCGATGCCCAGGGCCGCGAGCTTGTCCAGCACGCGGTTGGCGGCGTCGTAGGTGCCGGCGATCGCGTTGCCGCGCACCTCGGCCTCGGCCGCGGTGGCGTCCAGGGTCTTCTCCGGCATGGTGTTCACGGTCTGCGGCGCCACCAGCTCGGTGACGTACAGGGTGGATGGGTAGGCGGGGTCCTTCACGCCGGTGGAGGCCCACAGCGGGCGCTGCACGTTGGCGCCGGCGTTGGCCAGCACCTCGTAGCGGGCCGAGGTGAAGGATTCCTCGAAGACCTGGTAGGCCAGGCGGGCATTGGCCACGCCGGCCTGGCCGCGGACCGCCGCGGCGGCCTCGGTGCCCAGGGCGTCCAGGCGCTTGTCGATCTCGGTGTCCACGCGGGAGACGAAGAAGGAGGCGACCGAGTGGATCTTGGACAGATCCAGGCCCTTGGCGTGGGCCTTCTCCAGGCCGATCAGGTAGGCGTTGATGACCTCGCGGTAGCGTTCCAGCGAGAAGATCAGGGTGACGTTCACGCTGATGCCCTCGGCGATGGTCTCGCTGATGGCTTCCAGACCCTGAACGGTGGCGGGGATCTTGATCAGCACGTTCTCGCGGTCCACGCGCTCGTACAGGGCCTTGGCCTGCGCGATGGTCGGTGCGGTCTCGTGGGCCAGGCGCGGGTCCACCTCGATGGACACGCGGCCGTCGAAGCCCTTGCTCGACTCGTAGACGCCTTTGAACAGGTCGCAGGCGGCGGCGACGTCGTCGCTGGTGATTTCGGTGATCGCGTCTTCCACCGAGTGGTGGCGCTGCGCGGCGATGGCATCGCCGTAGACCTCGGCGTTGGACAGCGCGGCGGCGAAGATCGCGGGGTTGGTGGTCACGCCGACGACGTTCTTCTCTTCGATCAGCGCAGCCAGCGATCCGCTGGTGAGTCGTTCGCGGGACAGGTCATCGAGCCAGATGGATACTCCGGCGTCGGACAGTGCCTGGGTGTTGGGGTTGCTCATGATGTGTGCTTGAGTTCCTTAGTTGGAGGCGTTCTGGACGGAGGTTTCGGCGGCGGCCACCACGGCTGCGGTGGTGATGCCGAACTCCGAGTAGAGCTTCTTGTAGTCGGCGGAGGCGCCGAAGTGGTCCAGCGAGACGATTTCGCCATGGGCGCCGACCAGCTCGCGCCAGCCCTGGGCCACGCCGGCCTCAACCGAGACGCGGGCGGCGACGGCTGCGGGCAGCACCGATTCGCGGTAGGCGGCATCCTGCTTGGCGAACCATTCGTGGCTCGGCAGCGAGACGACGCGAGCGGCAATGTTCTTGGCTGCCAGCTCCCCGCGGGCCTCCACTGCCAGCTCGACCTCGGAGCCGGTGGCGATCAGAATGACGTCGGGGGTGACCTCGGCGCCGTCGCGCACCGCTTCGGCCAGCACGTAGCCGCCCTTCAGGGTGCCTTCGGCGGAGCGGAAGCCGGCTGCCGAACGGTCGTAGATCGGCAGGTTCTGGCGGGAAAGTACGATGCCGGACGGGGTGCCGGTCAGCTCCAGCATGCCGCGCCAGGCGTAGGCGACCTCGTTGGCGTCCGCCGGGCGGATCACGTCGAAGTTCGGGATGGCGCGCAGGCTGGCCAGCTGCTCCACCGGCTGGTGGGTTGGGCCGTCTTCGCCGAGGCCGATCGAGTCGTGGGTCCATACGAAGATCGACGGGACGCCCATCAGCGCGGCCAGGCGGATGGCCGGGCGCTGGTAGTCCGAGAAGATCAGGAAGGTGCCGGAGAACGCGCGGGTGGGGCTGGAGAGCACGATGCCGTTGACGATCGAGGCTGCGGCGTGCTCGCGGATGCCGAAGTGCAGCACGCGGCCGTACGGGCTGGCCGACCAGGAGTCGGTCGAGCGGCGTTCGGGCGCGAAGGACTTGGCGGTGTCGATGGTGGTGTTGTTCGAGCCGGCCAGGTCGGCCGAGCCGCCCCACAGCTCGGGCAGCTCATCGGCGATCGCGTTGATGACCTTGCCGGAGGCGGCGCGGGTGGCCATGGTGGAGCCGGGTTCGAAGACCGGCAGCTTCTCGGTCCACCCCTCGGGCAGCTGGCCGGATTCCAGGCGGGCCAGCAGCGCGGCGCTTTCCGGGTTGGCTGCCTTCCATGCGTCGAAGTCCTTGTTCCAGGCTTCGTGGGCGGCGGCGCCGCGGACGACGGTCTGGCGTGCGTGGGCCAGCACCTCGTCTTCGATGGCGAAGGTCTTCCCGGTGTCGAAGCCCAGGGCCTTCTTCAGGCCCGCGACTTCTTCGCCACCGAGCTTGGATCCGTGGATTCCGCCGGTGTTCTGCTTGGTCGGCGATGGCCAGCCGATGATGGTGCGCAGCGAGATGATCGACGGGCGGCCGGTCTCTGCCTTGGCGGCGCGGATGGCTGCATCCAGGGCGGCGACGTCTTCGACGTATTCGCCGGTTTCGGTCCAGTCCACGCGCTGGGTGTGCCAGCCGTAGGCGGCGTAGCGGCCCAGGACGTCTTCGGTGAAGGCGATGTCGGTGTCGTCTTCGATGGAGATCTTGTTGTCGTCGTAGATGACGACGAGGTTGCCCAGTTCCTGGTGGCCTGCCAGCGAGGAGGCTTCGGAGGTGACGCCTTCCTGGAGGTCGCCGTCCGAGGCAATGACGTAGATGGTGTGGTCGAACGGGCTGGTGCCGGCCGGTGCGTCGGGATCCAGCAGGCCGCGCATGCGGCGCTGGGAGTAGGCGAAGCCCACGGCGGAGGCAAGGCCCTGGCCCAGCGGGCCGGTGGTGATCTCGACGCCGGCGGTGTGGCCGAACTCCGGGTGGCCGGGGGTCTTGGCGCCCCAGGTGCGCAGGGCGGCGATGTCTTCCATTTCCAGGCCGTAGCCGGAGAGGAACAGCTGCAGGTACAGGGTCAGCGAGGTATGGCCTGGGGAAAGGATGAAGCGGTCGCGGCCGATCCAGTTCGGGTCCTTCGGATCGTGGCGCAGGTGCTTCTGGAAGATCAGATAGGCAGCAGGGGCCAAGCTGATGGCGGTGCCGGGGTGGCCGTTGCCTACTTTTTCAACAGCATCTGCCGCCAGGACACGGGTGGTGTCAATGGCTTTACGGTCCAACTCGGTGAGGGAGAACTCTTCTACTAAGGATTCAGTCGCCACTGCGGCGTTCCTTCCATTCAGGCTTGGACGGGAGAAATACTCCCGCTGACACGCAATACGCCGTCGGTCCTATGTACCCGGTGTTCGAGCTTAGAGGGGTCATTGGTCGCGACGGCGCAATCAGGTTCAACTCTATCGCGAAACGCCCATTTGATGCGCGGGTTAAGCAAGATGACACCCAAAGATTTGTAACCGCGAGCAACTCGTTGCGTTTGCCGGCGCGTTTTGTGCCCGTTGCCGGCAGTTCAGAAGCGGCTCTTCGGGCTGATCGGACTGGACGAATCGTGTCCGGGAAGACGTGGCGAGCGGTTTGGTCAGCGTACGGCAGCGGCGTGCCGCATCGTCTTCATACCAAGGAACGGGAACCTTTGAACAAGATCTATAATTTGTGCGTGAACAGCCCACTATGTTTGGATTTTGTTGGTTAATGGCCAATGCGATCGGGTTCCAATGATTTTGCGGCCCATCGGGTGGCTGGGTGCGGGCGGGATGATGTCGACGGGCGGATTTCATGACCTGCTTTGGCGTCGCGCGGCGGCGGATCCGTTGCGCGGGGCGAATCCATTTGTTGAAGCGCTTGGGTTCGCCAGCAATGTTGCGGCATGGACTTTGCGTTCAGCGATGGTCTGTTGATCGTGTGCCAGTGGGCGCGCGCTCGGCCTGCATGAGACGCCATGTTGACTCAAATCACCTTGTTTTGGCCGAATCCCTGATTGGGGAGAGTTTCTTTCAATTTCTATAACACGTAGAATGGTTGTGTCTGTCCTTGTACCCTGCGAAGAACTGAGTGCGTTTAATTGAAGACTCAAAGTGTCGCCGACTTGTCAGTGCCACGCGCATCGCGCCAGCCTGATGAATCCACCGGCGACTTTCTGAAGCGCAAGGCCAGTGCCTACCTCGCACTGACCAAGCCTCGCGTGATCGAGTTGCTGTTGGTGAGCACGCTTCCAACCATGATCTTTGCCCAGCGCGGATTCCCTCCGGTCTGGCTCATGGTTTCCACCATTGTTGGCGGTGCCATGGCCGCTGGCGCTTCGGGCGCATTCAACTGCTACATCGATCGCGACATGGACAAGCTCATGAAGCGAACCAAGGGCCGTCCGCTGGTTACCGGCGACCTGACGCCCAAGGAAGCGCTGATCTTCTCGTGGACCCTGGCTATCGCTTCGCTGGTGGTGCTCTGGGTGGGAACCAACCCGCTGACCACCGCGCTGGGGCTTGCGGCGATCCTGCTGTACGTCGTTCTGTACACCATGATTCTCAAGCGCCGCACCGCGCAGAACATCGTCTGGGGCGGTATTGCCGGGTGCATGCCTGTGCTCATCGCTTGGGCGGCCGTCAAGGAAACCATCGAATGGCCTGCGATCATCCTGTTCCTGGTGATCTTCCTGTGGACCCCGCCGCACTACTGGCCGCTGTCCATGAAGTACGCGGACGACTACAACGCGGCATCGGTTCCAATGCTGGGTGCCATCGCCAATGCGCGCCGCGTTTCCGTTCAGGTTGTGCTCTACGCATGGGCCACCGTGGTGTGCTCGCTGCTGCTCGTGCCGCTGGGTGACGCGGGAATCGTCTACACGGCGATCGCTGGCGGCGCCGGCGCGTGGTTCGTCTACGAATCCCATGTGCTCTACCGCGAGGCGCAACGCGACCACAAGCCAGCCGAGGTCAACCGCAAGGCCATGAAGGTCTTCCACATCTCGATCACCTACCTTTCGATCGTGTTCCTGGCCTTGGCCATCGACCCGTTCGTGGGAAGCCCGCTTTTCGGCTAGGACTTCTCCCGCGCTTCAAGCATCCGGTGCTGAATCATTTGATTCAGTGCCGGATGCTTGTTTTAACGCCGATTCGCAACAGAAACGAACCTTGCCCTACTATGCAAGTCTTGTTATGCAAGGTAAGGTTCCAAGCATGGAAGAACAGGGCGAGAAGATTGCGACGAATATCCGCAAGGGCGTCTTGGAATACTGCGTGCTGGCTTTGCTGGCGCAAGGAGACAAGTACGGCCTTGAGCTCGCCGATGAGCTGGTAGAGCGCAATCTGACGGCCAGCGAGGGAAGCCTCTATCCCTTGCTGGCGCGGATGAAAACTGCGGACCTGGTGACCACTCGGTGGGAGGAAAGCGATACCGGCCGGCGGAGGAAGTATTACGCGATGACCGATCGGGGAGCATCGCACCTGCGTCAATTCGATGCGGTATGGAACGAAATATCTGGGCAAGTAGGCGAACTACTCGGGAGACGACATGAACATGACTGAGAACCATGGTGCTGTAGGCAAGTATCTGGAAGCGCTCGACCACGAGTTGCGGAAGGTTCCTCCAGCGCGGCGCGAAGCAGTCGTCGCCGACCTCGCGGAGCATATCGACGAAGCCAGGGAACGCGGCCGCAGCGATGACCAGATCATCGCCGGCCTCGGGCCGGTTCAGGCCATCGCCGCCGAGGTCCAGGCGGACTTCGCCGATGGAGCCGTGGAAATGGAGCAACGCGCGAAGCGCAAGGTTCTGGGCTTCATTGCACTTGCGGCGGGAGTGCTGGCCGCAGTGGTCGACACGTGGATCTACCCGTCCTTGAATGTTGATGAATTCTGGCCGGATTGGTTGCATTCGAGCGCGATTAACTACGATGCGAGCACCCGATTCGGAGCGGGTTTGATGCTGCTCTTCCTGCTTCCAGGCCTCATGGTTGCGGCGGGATCCATGATGAAATCCCCAGCTGCGCGCATCTGCAGGACGGTCGCTGCGGTGATCGTGACGGCATTGCCCTTCGTGATCGGCTTCAACCTCGGAGTCTTCTACCTGCCGCTGATCGTGGCCGCGTGGATGATCGTTGGAGTATCCTACCCTCGGCAACAGCGGACTCAGGGCCGCAGGCACCTGCCCTTGCGGATGACTGCCGGGCTAGCAGCGGGAGTCCCTGCCGCGGCGCTGCTGGCCGGCCTGGCCACCGGAACCGTGGAGACCGGGGTGCTGGGGATTGCAGTGCTGGCGGTTTTGGTCCTGGCCGCCGTGGGAGCGATTCTGGGCCTGCGCGCAGCCTACTGGGTCTTGGCGGCGTGCGGTGCGCTGTTGCTGGTCGCGTCGGTCTTCGACATGGGTATGCTGGTGCTCGGCTTCTGGATCGCGGGGACGATCTATTTCTTTGCTGGGCTGGCAGGGTTGCTGCGGCTCCAACCCGCGCAAAAGGCCTAGGAAAAGTTGCGCATAAACAACGGGCGGCTCCCAACAATACGTTGGGAGCCGCCCGTCGTCGCAGGGGAAGGGAACTAGTCCTGGTCGATGCGCGCGGACTTCGGCATCAGGCTCGAACGATCCCAGACGTTGGTCGCTGCGACCATGAGCATGCTGGCTCCGAGCATGTGCAGCAGCACCAGGACGACCGGCAGGCCGTTGAAGTGCTGGATGTAGCCGATGGCTCCCTGGACCAGGATGACAACAACCATCCACCAGCCGGCCGCACGAAGCTTCGGATTGTTGGACGTGCGGTAGGCGAGCACCATGAAGGCGATGGTCGCGAGGATCAGCAGGTACACCGGACCGGTATGCAGCGGGGTGACGATGCGCGGATCAAACAGGTGGCGCGGTGCATCGGCGTCCCCCGCGTGCGGGCCGGTGCCGGTGACGATGGTGCCCATGATGATGGCGATGCTCGCCAGAAGCAGCACCAGGGTGCCGACCTGCGCGATGGCCTTGGTCGTGGCCGGCGCTTCGTCACGCTTGAGTTCGCGGCGGGTGCGGTTGACCAGAATGGTGGCCAAAGCGACCAGCGATGCCGAGAGCAGGAAGTGCAGCGAGACAACCCACGGGTTTAGGCCGGTCAGCACGGTGATGCCGCCGATGACACCCTGGCCAGGAATGCCGATCAGCAGCACCAGTCCCAGCTTGTACAAGGTGGAGTGGGTCTTGCGCATATTCCAGATCGAAACCAGGAAAGCGATGGCAATGACCAGAAGGACAAAGGTCAGCAGTCGGTTGCCGAACTCGATCAGGCCGTGGATACCCATCTCTGGGACCGGGGTCATGGAACCGGGCACGCAGTTCGGCCACTGCGAGCAGCCCAAGCCTGACTTGGTCAGGCGTACTGCGCCACCGGTGACGATGATGCCAATCTGGGAGATCAGTGATGCGATCGCCAGACCGTGAACGAGGCGGGTTACCTTCGTCGGCAGCTTATCGGCCCAGCTCTTTGCGGCTAGGTCTGAAGACATGAGAATCATCCCTTTTGGCTTGGTGTGGTGGTTAGTTCCATTTGAACTTCTTGATAGCAGCGAATGAGCCGGCAGCGGCCCACAGCACCAGGAAGATCAGTCCGGGAGAATTGAAGTGCCCGTCGATCAGTGCATCGCGCATGGCATCGCCCAGGGCTGCCGACGGCAGTGCGCTCAAGGTGGGCTGCAGCCATTCCGGGGCCATGCTCAGCGGATAGAGGACGCCGCCGGCGCCTGCGAGCAGGATCCAGGCCAGGTTGGTGATGGCCAGCGTCGCTTCCGGGCGGACGGTTCCGGCGATCAGCAAACCCAGGGAGGTGAAGGCCGCGGCGCCCAGGAGCAGGAAGAGGATCCCGGGAATAATGCCCCAGGGATTCGGCTGCCAGCCCAGCAGCAGCGCCACGGCGCTGATCAGGACCGCCTGGATCACCAGCACGGTCAGCACGGCGATGACCTTGCCGAAAATGAGTCCTGTTTTGCCCAGCGGGGTGGTGGAGAACATTCTCAGCACCCCGTAGCGGCGGTCGAACCCGGTGCCGATGCCCTGGCCGGTGAATGCGGTGGAAATGACGCACAACGCCAGGACTCCGGGCACCGCTGCATCAATGGTGCGCTCGGCGATATCCGAAATCAGATCCGTGAACGTCAGGACAAAGAGGGCGATCATCGGCATGACCACGGCCAGGATCAGCTGCTCGCCGTTGCTGAGCATCTGGAGCGCTTCGTACTTGCCCTGGATCAGGATGCGCTTGAGCGGTGAAACCGCGTTGGACTCGGTGCTGACCTGGGTCATGCCTGTTCCTCCTTCTGCGCAAACTCGAGGAAAACATCTTCCAAGCTGCGTGACTGCAAGTTCAATTGGGTCGGCAGGATCGATTCCCTGGCCCACCAGCTGGTCAGCCAGTTCAGGTGTTCGGGGGTCGTCACGCCGTCCAAGCGGTACTGTCCGGCCGAGGTCTCCGCAAGGTACAGGCCAAGCGGTGGTTGGGGGAGTGCGAGCCCTGCAGTGGCGCTGAATGAGACCGGACGTGCATCGTGGCCCTCTTCCGCCCTGGCGATGAGCTCCGAGACGGTGCCCTGCGCAACGGTGCAGCCCTTGTCGATGATGTACACGTAATCGCTCAGGCGCTGCGCGTCATCCATGAGGTGCGTGGTCAGCACGATCGCCTTGCCGGCGTCGCGCAGCTCCGAGATCAGGTCGAAAACGACTTGCCGGGACTGCGGATCGAGTCCGGCGCTCGGTTCGTCGAGGAACAGCACTTCCGGATCTCCGGCCAGGGCCAGAGCCAATGCCACCCGCTGCTTCTGGCCGCCCGAGAGGCGGCGAATATTACGCGATCCGAAGGATTCCAGATCCAGGCGTTGGATCAACGCGTCGATGTCCACCGGGTTCCGGTAGAGCGAAGCGACATGGCGCAGCAGCGGCACCGGCCGCATCGACGGGGGGAGCCCGCCGTCCTGCAGCATGACGCCGACGCGTGCCCGAAGTTCCGGGTTGTCGCCGTAGGGGTCCTGGCCCAGCAGTTCGATGGAACCGCCATCCGGACGCATCAGTCCCTGGGCGCAGGCCAGGGTCGTGGACTTGCCGGCGCCGTTGGAGCCCAGCAGCGTGGTGATTTGCCCCGGGTAGGCCTTGAGCGAGACCGATTCCAGGACTCGCAGCATGCGATTATCCAGGGCCGGAACTGGACCTAAATCTTTGGCCAGCTCATTAATGACGAGGCTGGGGGTTACAGAAGACACCACAGCATTCTACGTCATGTCGAACTCTCCAGCCTGAGTGGTTGGTCACCATCACTCGAGTTGTCGGCGCCAACGCGAGAGAATTGAATATGTTAGAAGCAGTTCGAAAACCGCGTATCTTCTAGGCGGGAAAGCCCGTCCTTAGTAAGTCCTTCCTTACTAGACTGATCGCGAAAATATACGCATGATTGTGTTGTGTATTCATCTAATTCAAACTCAGTGAGTAGCTCGACCAGCGTCGTCGCCGGCGCTGCGGGTGATACAGAGGAACGCACGCGCGACCGGGTCCTGAACGCTGTTCTCGAAGATGGGCCGGTCAGTGCAGCCGAGCTTGGCAGCAAGCTTGGCTTCACACCCGCGGCGGTCCGCCGTCATCTTGACGCCCTGTCCAAGGCAGGGCTCGTCGAGGTAAAGCTCGTGGCCAACCAGAAGACGGGTGCTGGCCGCCCGTCCCGCAGATACGTGCTCTCGCACCGAGGGCAGGCCAAGCTTGGCAACGATTACTTGGAAATCGCCACCGATGCACTGAAGGTGCTCGGTGAGGCAGCCGGCGAGGATGCGATCCGCAAGTTTGCCCGCGATCGGTTTGCGGCGATGGAAGACCGCTACGCCAAGGCCCTGGCCGGCGTGGAAGGCCTGGAAGCCCGGGCTGACGTTTTGAGCGAACTGCTCAGCACGGACGGCTTTGTCGGGTACACCCGCAAGGTCGACACCAAGGTGGCTACGGCCCTGATGCATAGCGTCCAGCTTTGCCAGGGGCACTGCCCAATACAAGACTTGGCACGGGAGTTTCCGGTGTTTTGCGACATGGAAACCGAAATGTTCGCCCGCTTGATCGGGGTTGATGTGCGTAGGCTCTCAACCTTGGCCGGAGGCGGACACGTGTGCACGACCCACATCCCTGTGGGGCGTGAAAAGGCGCCAATGCGCGCCGAGAAGAGAACTCGAATTCAGTTCACGAAGCAGGAGAGGCCGCGATGACGGATCAGATTGCACAGGAGTCTGCAGACCCAGGTGTAATTTCCGAGATTCTGGAAAAGAACCCTGAACTCCAGGGAATCGGTAATTACGAATTCGGCTGGGCCGATAAGAACGACGCCGGAGCCAACGCGCGCCGCGGTGTCGACAAGGATGTAGTAGCTAACATCTCCGCTCTGAAGAACGAGCCGGAATGGATGCTGAACCTCCGCCAGAAGGCACTGAAGTACTTCGACCGCAAGCCGATGCCGACCTGGGGTCCAGACCTCTCGGGCATCGACTTCGACAACATCAAGTACTTCGTGCGTTCCACCGAGAAGCAGGCCACCAGCTGGGACGACCTGCCCGAGGACATCAAGAACACCTACGACAAGCTGGGTATCCCGGAGGCTGAGAAGCAGCGTCTGGTTTCCGGTGTTGCCGCGCAGTACGAGTCCGAGGTCGTCTACCACCAGCTGCGTGAGGACCTTGAGGCCCAGGGTGTTATCTTCCTTGACACCGACACCGGCCTGAAGGAACACGAAGATATCTTCAAGGAGTACTTCGGTTCGGTTATTCCGGCTGGCGACAACAAGTTCGCTTCGCTGAACACCGCGACCTGGTCGGGCGGTTCCTTCGTGTACGTCCCGAAGGGCGTCCACGTGGAGATCCCGCTGCAGGCCTACTTCCGCATCAACACGGAAAACATGGGTCAGTTCGAGCGCACCCTGATCATCGCCGACGAGGGCTCCTACGTCCACTACATCGAGGGTTGCACCGCCCCGATCTACCAGTCCGACTCGCTGCACTCCGCAGTGGTCGAGATCGTCGTGAAGAAGAACGCCCGCGTTCGCTACACCACGATCCAGAACTGGTCGAACAACGTGTACAACCTGGTGACCAAGCGCGCCGTCTGCGAAGAGGGCGCCACCATGGAATGGGTCGATGGCAACATCGGTTCCAAGGTCACCATGAAGTACCCGGCCGTCTACCTGGTCGGCGAGCACGCCAAGGGCGAGACCCTGTCCATCGCCTTCGCCGGCGAGGGCCAGCACCAGGACACCGGTTCGAAGATGGTCCACATCGCCCCGAACACCTCCAGCGCCATCGTGGCCAAGTCGGTAGCCCGCAACGGCGGCCGCTCGGCGTACCGCGGCCTGGTCCAGGTGCAGGAAGGCGCCAAGGGCACCAAGAACTCGGTCGTCTGCGACGCGCTGCTGGTTGACCAGATTTCGCGTTCGGATACCTACCCGTACATCGACGTCCGCGAGGACGACGTGACCATGGGCCATGAGGCAACCGTTTCCCGCGTTTCCGAGGAACAGCTGTTCTACCTGCAGTCCCGCGGCCTGGCCGAGGACGAGGCCATGGCAATGATCGTGCGCGGCTTCGTCGAGCCGATCGCGCGCGAACTGCCAATGGAATACGCGCTGGAACTGAACCGCCTTATTGAACTTCAGATGGAAGGATCGGTCGGCTAAGAATGTCGGAGACCACCACCCATATCCCGGAAGAGAAGTCGCGCATCGGCGCACCATCGATTCCCGGTTTCACCGAAGAGGGCGAAAACCTTTCGCCGATCAACGACTCCAACGGCTCCCCGCTGGGCGGCGCTTCATCGAAGGCGCACAGCCACGGCGGCGGCGTAGGCGTTCCGGACTCCTCGCGTGCAGGCCGTCTGACCAGCTACAACGTCGAGGACTTCGCCAAGCTGACCGGCCGCGAAGAGGACTGGCGCTTCACCCCGCTCAAGCGCCTGAAGGGCCTGCACACCGACGAGCTGACCGGTGTCGCCCCGAAGGTCGAGCTGACCGGCAGCGATGCAGTCGTGCTGACCGAGGTCGCCGCCGATGACGTGCTCAACGGCATCGCCCACACCCCGGATGACCGCGTCTCGGCCAACGCCTGGAAGTACGCTTCCAGCTCGCAGGTCGTCACCGTTCCGAAGGGCGCCGAAGGCGTGCAGGCCACCCTGCGCATCACCGGCGAGTCGCTGGATGCCGCCGCCCAGCACATCATCGTGGTTGCCGAGGAGAACACCGAAGCAACCATCATCCTGGACCACGTCGGCTCCGCCGTGCTGGCGCAGAACATCGAATTCGATGTCCGTGCCGACGCCCGCCTGACCGTGATCTCGCTGCAGGCCTGGGAGAACGACGCCGTCCATGCTTCCTCGCAGCAGGCGCTGGTTGCCGCCGGTGCATCGTTCAAGCACATCGCCGTCACCTTCGGTGGCGACCTGGTGCGCGTGAACCCGTCGGCACGCTTCACCGGCGAACGCGCCGAGATCGAGCTGTACGGCCTGTACTTCGCCGATGCCGGCCAGCACCAGGAGCACCGCCTGTTCGTTGACCACGCCGTGGCCAACTGCAAGTCCAACGTGCTCTACAAGGGTGCGCTGCAGGGCAAGGACGCGCACACCGTATGGGTCGGCGACGTGCTGATCCAGAAGGCCGCTGTGGGCACCGACTCCTACGAAGCGAACCGCAACCTGGTGCTGACCGACGGCGCACGCGCCGACTCGGTGCCGAACCTGGAAATCGAAACCGGCTTGATCGACGGTGCGGGACATGCATCGACCACCGGCCGTTTCGACGATGAGCACCTGTTCTACCTGATGGCCCGCGGCATCGACGAGAAGACCGCACGCCGCCTGGTGGTTCGCGGCTTCCTGAACGAAATCGTTCAGCAGATCGGCGACGAAGCTCTGCAGGAGCGTCTGACCGAGACCATCGAATCCGAACTGGCTGCAACTGACAACTAGTCAGTGCCTGTCTTCATCAGCTTTTAGAAAGAAACGGAACGACGTATGTCTACTCTGGAAATCAAGGACCTGCACGTCTCGATCGACACCGAGCAGGGCTCCAAGGAAATCCTCAAGGGTGTAACCCTGACCATCAACACCAATGAGACCCACGCAATCATGGGCCCCAACGGTTCGGGCAAGTCGACCCTGGCGTCGACCATCGCCGGTCACCCGCGCTACAACGTCACCAGTGGTTCGATCACCCTGGACGGCGAAGACGTGCTGGAGATGAGCGTTGACGAGCGCGCCAAGGCAGGCCTGTTCCTGGCCATGCAGTACCCGGTCGAGGTTCCGGGCGTGACCATGACCAACTTCCTGCGCACCGCCAAGACCGCTATCGACGGCGAAGCCCCGAAGCTGCGTACCTGGACCAAGGACGTCAAGGAAGCCATGGGCAAGCTGAAGATCGATGCCGACTTCGCACAGCGCAACGTGAACGAGGGCTTCTCGGGCGGCGAGAAGAAGCGCGTCGAGATCCTGCAGCTGGAACTGTTCAAGCCGAAGTTCGCCGTGCTGGACGAGACCGACTCCGGCCTGGACGTCGACGCACTGAAGATCGTCTCCGAGGGCGTCAACCGCGCCCAGGAGGAGAACCAGATGGGCACCCTGCTGATCACCCACTACACCCGCATCCTGCGCTACATCAAGCCGGACTTCGTGCACGTGTTCGTGGATGGCAAGATCGCTGAACAGGGCGGCCCGGAGCTTGCCGACCGCCTGGAAGAAGAAGGCTACGACCGTTACCTGAACGTCAACGCCTAGTTAGGAAAGTTCCCATGAGCGAAGCTACGGAACAGAGCAAGGGCTCCACGACTACTCCGCTGGAGGACGTCGAAGAAGCACTGAAGGACGTCATTGACCCGGAACTCGGAGTCAACATTGTCGACCTGGGGCTGCTCTACGGATTGAAGTACGCCGAAGACGGCGCGCTGGTCCTGGACCTCACCCTGACCACCGCCGCCTGCCCGCTGACCGACATCATCGAGGAGCAGGTAGCCTCCGCGTTGGAGAGCGTCGTCGACGATCACCGGTTGAACTGGGTCTGGATGCCGCCTTGGGGTCCTGAACGGATCACCGATGACGGACGCGACCAGATGCGAGCCCTCGGGTTCAACATCTAGTCACAGCTGAGCCACAAAGGCGCCGCACGAATTTCGTTTCGTGCGGCGCCTTTTGCCATCTGCTGTCGGCTCGCGGTACGGCTGCAGGGGCAAAATCTCTGCCCATTTCGACTCAGTGGGACTGGCGGTGGCAGGCGGCGCGAAGCCGTGCGTATAGTTCCCTGTATTCCAGTGAGGGCTAGCTCACATAGAGTGCGACAGGGGAGAGAATCGTGACAGAAACGACGCACGCAACCGCCAAGCTGGTTGCCAAGCCCATTGAGGACATTGAAGAAGCGTTGCGGGATGTCATTGACCCGGAACTCGGTGTGAACATCGTTGACCTGGGCCTCGTGTACGGGTTGCGCTTCGCCGAGGACGGCGCTCTGGACATCGACATCACGCTGACCAGCGCGGCTTGCCCGCTGACCCCGGTCATCGAGGACCAGGTGGAAAACGCCTTGCAGAGCCTCGTCGAGGCCTACCGCCTGAACTGGGTCTGGATGCCGCCATGGAGCCCCGAACACATCACCGAAGACGGCCGCGACCAGATGCGCGCGCTGGGCTTCAACCTCTAATCCTGCTTACTGGGCATCGATTCGAAGGCGACTGCGCTTCCGGTGCCTCCTGCGGCGGCCATCAACGCGACGGCACGCTGGCCCGGGGTGGGGGCCTGCTGGGCCTGCCAGAATAAACGGGTGACCAGGACCGCTCCGCTGGCCCCGTAGGGATGCCCGAGGGCCAAGGCTCCGCCTTGGCGGTTCACCCGGTGTTCGCCAATGCCCAATTCGTCCAGGCAGGCCAGCGCCTGCACCGCGAACGCCTCATTGAATTCAATCAGCGCGTCGCTGCGCGTGGGATCCTCGCCGAGCAGGCGGACCAGATTCCGGTAGGCGGGCGTCGCCGCCATGCCGAGGATTTCCGGATCGCTCGCTCCGGAGGCCGCGCCGAGGTAGCGCAGGGCAAAGTCAGGTTCCAGCTGTTCGAGCATCCGCTCGCTGGTCAGCACGACCGCGGCCGCGCCGTCGTTGATCGGGCAGGCGTTGCCCGCTGTGACGCTGCCTCCAGGCACGAAGGCGGGCTTGAGCGCTGCGAGCTTGCGCGGGGTGAGCCCCGGGCGCGGGCAGGTGTCGGCCTCGACCAGCCCGCCTGAAGTCGGGATGCCCACAAGCTCGGCGCTGAATGCCCCGGATTCCATGGCCTGCAGCGCCTTGCGGTGGCTGTCCAACGCGAACTTGTCCTGCCGCTGCCGGCTGATGCCGTAGCGCTGCGCGATATTCTCCGCCGCGACTCCCATGTCCGGGTCCGGATCGGGAACTGGCGTGAAGCGCGCCCGCGAATAGAGCCGCGGCTGCATCATGGGATCGGTCTGCTTCTCCACGCGCCACGGCGCGGTGCTCGCGGATTCAACACCTCCGGCAATCACCAGGTCCGCTTCGCCGCAGCGGATCATGCGCGCCGCCGCCGCGATGGATTCCAGTCCGCTGGCGCACTGCGCATCCACGCTGGTGGCCGGAACCGTCTGCGGCAGCGCCGAGGCGAGAGCCGCAACCCGGGCAATGTTCCCGCCCGGTCCGGCGGCGTTGCCGGCATAAACATGGTCCACGGCCTGGGGTGCAATGCCCGTGCGTTGCAGCAGCGCATCGACCACGGTCCCGAGCAACCTGTCCGCGGTGATCCGGGTGAACTCCTTGCCTGCGCGGACAATCGGAGTGCGCGCGGCGCCGATAATGTAGGCGTGATTCATCTCAGGGCCACCTTCGCTAGGTCGGGAATACCCGAATCGGGAAGTTCGGCGTCGGCGATCTTTCCGCTGGAAGTCATCGGCCAGCGTTCAAGAAATACCAGTTCGCGGGGGATCTTGTAGCTCGGCAGCAGCTCGCGCAGCCGGCCGGCAAGCTCCGGGCCCGGCTGCGGTTCCGTGCAGGTGTAGGCCAGCAGCGTTTTGCTGCCGCCGCGCAAGGACATGCGGATCCGCACGTCCGCCAGGCCAAGCCGTGCGAAGGCCTGCGCGATTTCACCCGGATGCACGTTATTGCCGTTGAGGTTGAGCATCGCTCCGCCGCGTCCGTGAAGTTCCAATCGGCCATCGTCGAGCAGCCGCCCGAGGTCGCCGACGCTGGTGGAGGCTCCGCACCGATTGATGCACACGGCGCCGGAAGAATCGTAGCCTTCGGCGTTGAACGGGCTGTCTACGAAGATCGCGCCCCCGGGCGAAGCGCCCTCCTCACGGTGGATGTGCACCTTCACCCCGTGGAACGGAATGCCAATGAAGTTTCCGGCGGGCTCTTCGCCTGGTTCGCGGTGGCGGTAGGCAATCAGGCTGTGCTCCGAGCTGCCGTAGTATTCGGTGCAGGCCGTCGCAGGGGTATCGGTGAAAATCGTCTCCACCGTGGGGGCGGGCAGCGGTTCACCGCCGCTGACCACCGTGGTAAGCGAGTCCAGTGCGCCGTCGGGGGACGCATCGAGCAGCCGCTGGATGATCGTTGGGACCGAGACGATGCGGGTACAGGCGTACCTTCCAAGCAGGGTGCGGGCAGTATCGGTGTTCCAGCGTCCGCTGGCCAGCAGGGTTCCACCGGTATGCAGCGATTCGACCAGCGCGTACAGTCCGAGCCCATGGGATATCGGCCCGGGGCATAGGGTGAGCGCGGCGGGAACTGCGCCGAGGATCGCGGCGCCCGAGGACAGCGACTGCTGCCATGAGCCCTGGCTGCGCACGATCGCCTTGGGCTCGCCGCTGGATCCGGAGGTGCAGATGACCAGCAGTTCGCGCTCTGCAGAGGCCGGCCGGACCGGGTGCAGGGGACCTGCGCCGTCAACTGGAACCGAATGGGTGGAGAAACCAAGGTTTTGGAGCACAGCTGCGTGCTCCGGGGCGGTGACCACCAAGGCGGCTCCCAGCCGTCGGGCGGTTGCTGCTAGCTGTTCCTGCGGCCAGGCTGGATCGAGGACAACCAGCGACTTTCCGGCCAGAACCGCCGCATGGAACCCGACCGCCATGGCCACCGGGTCCTGGGTATGGATGCCCACGCGCAGGCCCGGGTGCCGGCGAAGGCGCGTGGATAGACCTTGGGCCCGAAGCATCAGCTGGCCGAAGGTCAGTTCCTCCTTGGCGGAGGCCACTGCGATCCGGTCCGGCGTGCTTCGAGCCCAATGCTCCACGGCAAGCGAGAGATCCACGAGGTTACTTCAGCAGTCCGCGGTAGCTGCGGTGGACGGTCAGGGCGACGAGCGTGGCCACCACTGCCTTGAGCAGGTCACCGGGCAGGAATGCGAGGGAGCCGACCAGCGAGGTCTTCAGGTCGAGACCGGTGACAACCGCGGTCCACGGGACGCCGAACAGGTAGATCACCACGATGCCGCCGAGGATGGTGGCAACCAGGCCGGACACCAGCTGCAGGAGCTTGGACTGCATGCGGATCACCCAGTACTTGAACAGCGCACCGATGACCAGCGAGCCGAAGAACCATCCGACCAGGTAGCCGCCGGTTGGGCCCAACAGCACACCCAACCCGCCGCGGCCTCCGGCCAGCAGCGGCAGTCCTGCCACGGAGAGCACGATCACGACCAGCGACGCCAAGGAACCGCGCCAAGGGCCCAGCATGGCGCCGGCGAGCATGACGCCCAGGGTCTGCAGGGTGATCGGCACCGGGATGACGCCCAGGGTGATGGGCGGAACCAGTCCCATTGCGGCGATCATCGCCGCGAAGACTGCGACGTACACGGTATTGCGTGTTTGGGAGGGGGCGGTGGTGGTGGACATGGGTACTCCTAGAGACGGGTGAAGGCGATGAAGGGTGGTGGGGCGGCTAGAGCCGGTGGTGCCGTGCCGGTGCGGAATCATAGCCGCGGGCGTCGAGCGCTTCGGCGGTCTCGTCCGCGATTTTCAGGGATCGAATGACCAGCGGGACGCTTACCGCGAGCGGGTTGTTGCCCAGACCGCGGGCGTGCTGCGCCTCGCGGACCTCAAGATAAACGCGTTTGAGCTCCGGGATGAACCGGATGGCCATGGACAGGGCCAACGCGATCTGCGCCGGATTGGCGCCGAGAACGCGCAGGGGAGAAGCGACCTTCTGGAACAGCTCCAGCATGGCGTCGAAACTCGTGGTCAGGCTGACCGAATAGGCGAATATGCACATGGTGAGCAAGCGCAGCACCGCGATGGTTGCGTTGAGCCAGCCTGTTTGGATTCCCAGCAGGATCAGCACCACGGCAAGGATGGCGGCCAGCGTTACCAGCGGCATGCGCAGCTGCTTGAAGTCCACCCGGGCCGATACCAGGGTGGCGATGCTCACGAGCAGCAAGGCCAGCAGCACCTGCCAGGAGGAGATCAGATACAGGCTGATGCTGATCGCCAGCAGGGTTCCGAACTTCCATCCCGCGGGGGTTCTGGACAGCCACGACGTATTTTTCGCCGCGATCATGCGTGGCTCCACTGACGGTAGTGGGCGATGGCCTGGTCCGGAGCCCCGTCGAATCCGATGCCGCCGTCGGTGACCACCACGACCCGGTCGAAGTCCTCGAGGATCTCCAAGTCATGGGTGACCACGATGGCCCGCTGGTCCAGCCGGGCGATTTCTCGTTGGAATGCCAGCCGGTTCTTCAAGTCCAGCATGGTGGTCGGTTCGTCGAAGACAATCGTTCGCGGCTGCATCGCGATGACAGCGGCCAGCGCGACCATCTGTTGCTCTCCACCGGAGAGGGTGTGGCTTTCACGCTCCGCGAGATGCGTGATGTTCAGCTGCGCCAGGGTGTCGGCGACGCGGAACTGGCGTTCCTGCTTTCCGAGTCCGAGATTTTTCAATCCGAAGGCGATGTCTTCGGCCACCAGCGGCATGATGATCTGGTTTGCAGGGTTCTGGAAAACGAACCCCACATCGCGCCGGATCTGCTTTGCATGCTTGGCCGTGGTGAGCTCGCCGACGCGGACGGTGCCCGTGGTAGGCAGGACCAATCCGTTCAGCAGACGGGACAGGGTGCTCTTTCCCGCACCATTGGCACCGATGATTCCGATGCGCTGTTCGTTGAGTGCGAGCGTGAGATTGGTCAGCACGTCACGGTCGTCGTAGCTGACCGTCACGTTCTCCAGTTGAATCTGAGGTAAGTTCACAATGCTCCAGCAGGTCACTCATGCAAGGCCGATGAGATCTGCTGGGTGCAGTTCGATCAGTCATGCTCTTAGTTCATGGCTTGGGTGGCCACAATTAAGAGGATACTTGATCACCGTTCAATTTTCTTGATCACTGTTCAAGAAAGTAGCTATACGACGAAAAACTGCTCGTAAATCAAACCCAGAGCGAGGCCGATCATGATGATTCCGGAGCTGAAGGTCACCATGCGGGCGGCCACGGGCCTGGAGCGAAGCAGGACCCGGGCGGCCTTGGCCACGGAGAAGTACACGGCGATCGATACCACGAAGTGCCCGAGGCCGAGAATGGCCGTTTGCACTGTCATCGGCATGGGCTGCGCGCTATCGAGGAACTGGGGGATCAGTGCAACATAAAGAAGCAAGGCCTTGGGGTTGGTGCCGCTGGTGAGCAGACCCTTGAAGAACGGGGCGCGCCATGCGCCGGCGGACTTCACCTCGGTCGGGGCCTTTTGCAGCAGGGCAACCGAAGCCGACGCCTGCGGGGCGTCCGGTGTAGGGTCGGTGGCGACTTCCTGGAGTCCCGGGCCGGCGGAACCGTCATAGAACTTGGCTTTCTTCCAGCTGCGCAACGTCGAGATGCCAAGCCAGAGCAGGTAGAGCGAACCGGCCATGGTCAGGCCCATCAAGAGATTGGGGGAGCTTGCCACCAGGGCGGCCATGCCGCAGACCAGAAGTGCGGTGTGGAACAGGTATCCGGAGAGCAGGCCCCAGACTGCCGGGCGGTAGCTGGTCTTTCCCAGCGCGGAGGAGATGATGTAGGCCCAGTCGGCGCCAGGGGTGCAGGCAAGGGTAATTGAAACCAGCAAAAAACCCGTCAGCTGACTGATTTCCATTGTTCCTCCAGTGTGTATCTGATGACCTGGGAACAACGTTAGGAGAAAAAACGGGAAATGTGCTTGCCGAATCTTTGCCTTGACGGACCAAATGAGCAATATAAATCATTCTTACTCAGAACTTAAGCAAAATATTTGTGCAGTACTATCAAGCTATGGATAAATTGGATCGCGCCATCATCGCTGAACTGCAGCAGGACGGGCGAATGAGCGCCACTGCTGTTGCCGCCCGCGTCGGACTATCGGTTGCGCCATGTCACCGACGGATGCGCGAGCTGGAACGGTCCGGTGTGATCACCGGATACCAAGCCGTGGTCGATCCGAGGCAACTGGGGCTCGGATTCGAGGCGCTGGTGTTCGTCACGCTCAGGGACCGTTCGCATTTGAAGGAATTCGAGGCAGCCGTCGAATCGGAGGAGCTCATCGTGGAGGCGCAGCGCCTGTTCGGCGAACCCGACTTCCTGCTGCGGGTATTCGCCAAGGATCTGCCGCACTACCAGCGGGTCTATGACGAGGTGCTGGTGAACTTGCCGGCGGTTGAAAAGTTGACCAGCACCATTGTCATGCGAAACATCAAGGGCAGGGCGGTCCTGCCGGTCTAGCCGACACTCGTAATCTTTGCCGGCACGCGGGTTACGCGTGGTGTCAGCAGCAAGGACATCAACATGACCCCGAAAGCGATCCACAGGGCTTCCGGCAGGCCGGTATGATCGACGGCGAATCCGATCAGTGGTGGGCCGGAAAGCATCGCGCCGTATCCGAAGGCGCTGATGATGCTTACAGCGTTGGGGCCAAGTCTGCTGCCCTGCGAGGCGGCGATGGTCATGCCCACCGGGAAGCCCAATGAACTTCCCAGGCCCCACATGACCGCTGCGATTCCAAGGACGATAGGGCCGTGGCCGATCAGGAATATGCAGATGCCGGCCAACCCTATCGAGCCCATGAGCAGCAGGGTGCGCCGTGGTCCGACGCTGTCCACGATCTTGCCACCAGCAAACCGTCCGGCCGTCATGGCTGCCACGAAAAGGGTGAACATGAGCGCGCCGGTGTGATGGGGCAAGCCATGGCCATTGACGGTTGCCAGAGCAATCCAGTCATTGGCCGCGCCTTCGGCGAAGCTTAGGCCGGCCACCATGAGCCCGAGCAAGAGCAGCAGGCCCAACTTTTGGTTCGACGCGGTATTGCTCCTGTTCGACGGTTTGGATCGAGTTCCGTAGTTTTCTTGTTCCCAGCCAACTAGCCCCACCTGTGCCAGAACGGCGATAGCCACCAGCATGGCGGCGACAATCGAGAAATGCCAGATGGTCAGCATCCGGAGGCTAATTGTTGCCGTCGCGATCCCCGCGCCGAGTAGCGTTCCGAGACTGAAGAATCCATGGAATATCGGCATGAGGCTGCGCCCTTGATGCCGTTCAACACGAGCGCCGCTGACATTCATCATGATATCCAGGCATCCGAAAAATATCCCATTAATAAAAAGGAAGATAAACGCAGTTATTGGTGTGCGCGTAATTGAAATTGAAATACCAAGGGCGACAAGGCACGCAGCGAGTAGAATTGGGAAGTAGAAAAGTAGTTTTCGAGTATTTATTTTTCTACTAATTATCGGAATTATCGAAATGCCCAATAGGGTTCCCGCGGTCATGCACAGCAGGAATGAACCGAACGTCAGGCCCGAAAAATTGAAGACCTCATCAATGACGGTCAGGCGACCGGCCCACGATGCGAAAGAGATGCCAGCAGCTAGAAAAATGAGATTAATGCTAGTCCGCTCGGTGAGAACTCTCCGAGAAGCTGTGCTGGTGGCCTGTGTCATTTACCCTTTCGCCCTTCAACGTGAAACTGCTTAAAAGTTTATCTCATTCCGCGTTAGTTTCCTTGCGTGATGCCCTCGTTAGAGCGATTTTCAGTGTCGGTGTTGCGCTTGCTCGTATGCCATTCACAGAATCGGATAATGCGCCCGCCTCAGCCTGATTGGTCCAGTCGAGATTAGATCCTCGGGCTCTGTAATTATTGCCCAAGTCAAACAAATGCAAGGCTGGTGTGATTTGCCGATGCCACGTAGGCTCTGAGCATTATCTGAAGCTCTTCCAACGAAGCGGGGATATGGTAGTGGGAGCCAAGGCACTGAAAACTGATGTGGTGATCATCGGATCCGGGTTGTCTGGACTGGTTGCGGCGGCCGAGGTCATAGACGCCGGGCTGCACGTAACAGTCCTGGACCAGGAAAACTCGAACAATCTCGGCGGGCAGGCATATTGGTCATTTGGCGGGCTGTTTATCGTTGACTCGCCCGAGCAACGGCACCTCCGTGTCAAGGACTCCTTCGAGCTTGCTTGGAGCGACTGGCGGGACAGCGCACAGTTTGATCGGCTGGAAGATCAAGACGCCTGGGCTGTGAAGTGGGCCAAGGCCTATGTTGAATTCGCCGCTGAGGAAAAACGCTCGTGGATTCGCGAACAGGGCATCAAGCTGACTCCGGTTGTCGGCTGGGCCGAGCGGGGTAGCGGCGCCGCGGGAAGCCACGGGAACTCCGTTCCACGCTTCCACATTTCATGGGGAACGGGTACTGGCGTTAGCGGCCCCTTCGCAGAGAAAGTTCTTCAAGCGCACCGGGACGGCAAAGCAGATCTCCGCTTCAGGCATCGGGTGACCGAACTCGTCGTGACTGATGGGACCGTCACCGGGGTGCGCGGCAGCGTCCTGGAGCCGGATGCCAGTGCCCGTGGCGTCAGATCCTCTCGGGTCGTCGAAAGCGAGTTCGAGATCCATTCGCAGGCAGTGGTCGTGGCCACCGGCGGGATCGGGGGCAACCATGATTTGGTCAGGAAATACTGGCCGGACCGCCTTGGCAACGCGCCAGCCCACATGATTTCGGGGGTGCCTGCGTACGTTGATGGTAGCGGACTGGAACTTGGCGAAGCTGCGGGGGCAAACGTCGTGAACCGCGATCGTATGTGGCATTACACCGAAGGAATCAGAAACTGGGACCCGATTTGGCCACTGCATGGCATCCGGATACTCCCGGGTCCCACATCAATGTGGTTCGATGCAAACGGCAACCGCCTGCCTGCGCCCGGTCTGCCGGGGCACGACACCATCGGTACCCTCCGTCATCTGAGAACCGATCCGAGCTCTTCCGCGTTTGACCATTCGTGGTTCGTCTTGAACCAGCGGATCATCGAGAAAGAATTCGCGCTCTCCGGCTCCGAGCAGAATCCGGACCTCACCAACCATGATCGCAAGGCAGTGGTCAAAGACCGGCTTTTCGGCAAAGGCGCCCCGGCTCCCGTCGCGGCGTTCCTGGAGCATGGGGCGGATTTCGTGTCATCCGATACTCTCGAAGGCCTGGTCGCGAAAATGAACGCGATTGCGCCAGAGGCACAGTTGGACACGGAACTCCTGCGCCGGCAAATAGAATCACGAGATCTCCAAGTGGAGAACGCCTTCAGCAAGGACTCGCAGATGCAAAGCATCCGGAATGCGCGCAGGTATCTGGGCGACAGGCTCATGCGCGTCGTCGCGCCGCATCGGATCCTCGACCCTGCCGCCGGGCCGCTGATCGCCGTGAAGTTGCATGTGCTGACCCGCAAGTCGCTTGGCGGATTGCAAACCGACCTCTCGGGGCGTGTGCTGTCTCCGGAAGGCAGGCTTCTGAATGGACTCTACGCCGTGGGGGAAGCCTCAGGCTTCGGCGGCGGGGGTATGCACGGATACAACGCTCTTGAGGGAACTTTTCTGGGCGGTTGTCTCTTCACCGGTCGCCAAGCAGGTCGAGCCATTTGCTCGCAGGTCATCTAACGGTGGAGAAAGCGCGGTCCGCAGCACGCCCTCGCGCTGGCTCACAATGCCAGTCGCGATCGATCAGCCCGGTTCAGGGACCGCCTGCAGTGACAAGAGCCTTGTCAATGTTGGCATCCGGGGATTGCGGCGGACTGGACTAGAGGTTTCTGACCGAAGAAAAGAACCGCCGTGCACCTGTTTGACCAAGTGAACGGCGGTTCCTGTTTTGCGCCCCCGGCGGGATTCGAACCCACGACCTAGAGATTAGAAGGCTCTTGCTCTATCCAGCTGAGCTACGGAGGCAGAACCCAAAATAGTTTAGCCTATGGTTCGCATGGAACGCGATTCGAAACGGATAGGGTGGGATTGGCAGTGGTTTTACAGTTGCTGATTAGGCGAGGTTAACGTGCAGCGATGGAAAATCGGGAGAGTTCAAGGAACTGTGCTGTTCTGTCTCTTGAGCATGATTCTTGCGTGGATCGTCGCCATGCCGCTATGGCTTGGCGGGGGACTTGCCCATCCATCATTCAGGTGGATCGCGCTGGCGATGATGATCACTCCGAGCATTGCGGCTGTTATCGTAGCGTCCCTCGAAGGGAAGCTCGGTAAATTTTTTGAGCACGTCGGCATGTGGCCAGTGCGCCGTCCTTGGCGGTTCATCACCGCCATGCTGCTCGGAATACTGATTCCGGTGTTCTTGATCCTTCAGGCGGTCTTCGTCGGGTCCTGGCTCGGCGTCTTTCCCGGGGATCTGCAGAACTTCACGATCTTGAAAATCGTTTCAGGCGAGGATGGTATCGGCCACTACCTCGCAGATCAGGGTGGTTTGATCCTTGTTGCGGGACTGATGAACCTGCTTCCTGCTCTGGGTGAAGAAGTCGGTTGGCGTGGCTGGTTGTGGCCCCGCCTGCAGCCGATGGGCCAACTTCCCGCCATTCTGATTTCCGGAATCGTGTGGGGAATTTGGCATGCACCACTAATCCTTCTCGGCTACAACTACCCGTTGGCCGACGGAGCATGGGGCGTAGTGTCCATGTGTGGAATGTGCGTTGTGGTGGGCGCATTCTTCGCCTGGTTGCGGACCTTCTCCCAGTCGGTCTGGCCTGCCGCCCTCGCCCACGCGATCTTCAACGCCAGTGCGGGACTCGTATCGCTATTCATGGTGATGGGCGTAATCCTTGATACGCAAAAGGCCTCGATCCTCGGATGGTCCGGGTGGATCCTTCCTGCAATTCTGATTGCTGTCATGCTGTCCGTCCGCGCCTTCGGCGAACCGGCAACACCGCGATTATCCACAGATCGTCCGATTCGGTCCTGAATAAAAGGAGCATGGCTGAACATGGAGTGGAAGCCGGCATTCGCTGGTTCCACGTTCAAAGGAGAACAGGCCATGACCGATTTGATGACCATCCGGGGGATTGTCGGTACGGAACCGCAATTGAGCATTACCCCGAAGGGACTCGCGGTACTCAAGTTCCGTGTTGCGACTCATGAACGCAAACGCGACGGCGAAACCGGGCAGTGGGTCGATGGCGCAACCAGCTGGTTTTCCATCTCGGCATTTCGCGCCCTGGCAGAAAACGCGATGGAGTCGATTGCCCAAGGAGACCATTTGGTGATCTTCGGAAAACTGCAGATTCGACAGTTTGACCGGCCCGACGGCACCCGGGGGATGAGCGCCGACCTCGAGGCATATTCGCTGGGCCATGATCTCAGGTTCGGCACGTCGCTATTCACCAAGGTTCGCAGTGACGGCGGCGAAGCCGAACGCGTGACGCACACCTCGGCCGCGGGGAATTCTCGATCTTCGGACGAAGTGCGGGGAGAGAACATGTGGGCCAGCGAGGACACCGACGCGGCCTGAAACCCGCAAAACCTTCGGTGCCCGGGCGGACTTTGTGAATCCGGGCACCGTGAGAGGAAGATTCTGCCCCATGGATTGGGTTTTGGAGCCTGCGACAGACTAGCCTTAAGGGTATGGCGGAATTCATTTATACGATGACCAAGGCTCGCAAGGCCGTTGGTGACAAAGTCATTCTTGACGATGTCAGCATGTCGTTCTATCCGGGCGCCAAAATTGGTGTCGTGGGCCCTAACGGTGCTGGTAAGTCAACAATCCTGAAGATCATGGCGGGGATTGATACCCCGTCGAACGGTGAGGCTCGACTCTCACCAGGCTACTCGGTCGGCATCCTCCTGCAGGAACCGCCGCTGAACGAAGAAAAGACTGTCCTGGGCAACGTCCAGGAAGGCGTTGGCGAGATCTACGAAAAGATCCAGCGCTTCAACGAAATCTCCGAAGAAATGGCCCAAGACGGCGCCGACTTCGATGCCCTGCTGGAAGAGATGGGCAAGCTGCAGGAAGCGATTGACGCTGCCGACGCTTGGGACATCGACAACCAGCTTGAACAGGCCATGGATGCCCTGCGCTGCCCGCCGGGCGACGAAATGGTCACCCACCTCTCCGGTGGTGAGCGCCGTCGTGTAGCACTGTGCAAGCTGCTTCTGCAGAAGCCGGACCTGCTGCTGCTCGATGAGCCCACCAACCACTTGGACGCCGAGTCGGTCCTGTGGCTGGAGCAGCACCTGTCGGCCTACCCGGGCGCCGTACTGGCCGTGACCCACGACCGTTACTTCCTCGATCACGTCGCCGAATGGATCTGTGAAGTCGACCGCGGTCGTCTGCACCCATACGAGGGCAACTACTCCACCTACCTGGAGAAGAAGCGCGAACGCATGGAGGTCCAGGGCAAGAAGGACCAGAAGCTGGCAAAGCGCCTGGCCGAGGAACTCGAATGGGTTCGCTCCAACGCCAAGGGACGCCAGACCAAGTCCAAGGCCCGTCTGGCACGTTACGAGGAAATGGCAGCCGAAGCCGAGCGCACCCGCAAGCTTGACTTCGAAGAGATTCAGATCCCGCCAGGCCCGCGCCTGGGCCAGGTCGTTATCGAGGCCACGGACCTGAAGAAGGGCTTCGGCGACCGCGTCCTCATCGACGGCCTATCGTTCTCGCTGCCGCGCAACGGCATCGTTGGCGTTATCGGTCCGAACGGCGTCGGTAAGTCGACCTTGTTCAAGACCATCGTGGGCATGGAGCAGCTGGACGGCGGCAACCTGAAGGTCGGCGAAACCGTCAAGATCTCCTACGTTGACCAGAACCGCGAAAACATCGATCCGAACAAGAGCCTGTGGGAAGTTGTTTCGGACGGACTGGACTACATCCAGGTCGGCCAGGTCGAAATGCCTTCGCGCGCCTATGTTTCGGCGTTCGGCTTCAAGGGCCCGGACCAGCAGAAGAAGGCAGGTGTGCTCTCCGGTGGTGAGCGCAACCGCCTGAACCTGGCACTGACCCTCAAGCAGGGCGGCAACCTGTTGCTGCTCGATGAGCCTACCAACGACCTCGACGTTGAAACGCTGTCCTCGCTGGAAAACGCGCTTCTGGAGTTCCCGGGCTGTGCAGTGGTCGTCTCCCACGACCGTTGGTTCCTGGACCGCGTGGCCACCCACATCCTGGCCTACGAGGGCACCGAAGAGAACCCGTCGAACTGGTACTGGTTCGAGGGCAACTTCGAGTCCTACGAGGCCAACAAGATTGAGCGCCTGGGCCCGGATGCAGCGAAGCCGCACCGCGTCACCCACCGCCGCTTGACCCGCGACTAAAGATTCCGGGTAAGGGAAAAGCCGCCACGAAAGTGGCGGCTTTTTTCGTACCCCGGCGCGGGCTCCTGTGAGCGCCTAGGTGTTTGGCGAGGCGGCCATGAGCCCGGACAGCCGGAGGTACTGGCGGTCTTGGTGGAGCAGGTGCTGCTGGTGGGTGCCGTGCAGGATCTCGTGGACCTCGGCGGCGATCAGCCGGGAACCGCCGATGCTGATCGAGGAGTGGAGGCTCGCGCGAAGCGCCACCGGAGCATGCGGGAAATACGGTTCACCGGTGGGCAGGAACTGGAATCCCTGTTCCTCGGTGAAGCGGGGAGCTCCCGGCTTGGCAAAGTTCGTTGCCAGTTCGTGATGGTCTTCGCCCAGCAGGTGGATCATGAAGCTCGATGCGGACAAGACCGCTCCTGCGGCTCCGGACTCCTTGGTCAGGGAAAAGGACACAGCGACGGGTTCAATGGACAGCGAGGCCAGCGATGACACCGTCAGGCCGTAGGGAATGCCGTCGACCGCAGCGGTGATGAGCGCGACGCCGGCGGGGTGATGACGGAATGCGGTACGGAAATCATCAGACAAAGTCGACATATTCACTGATCCTTCTGCTGGGCTGTATGGGGCAGTCCAGTGTTGGTCAGGGCCGATGCCGGCCCTGAATCTAAACCATCTATACGCCCCACACTAAGACTTCAAGTAAACTTGAGGTCAAGCGGAGGTGTGGTGATCATGGACACAATGAGCGGCAAAGAGCTGCCTCGCGAGATGCCCGGGCAGGAACTGCTGAGCATCGGCTCGGTGAGCGAGCGAACCGGGGTCGCCCGTTCGGCCCTGCACTATTACGAAGACGTGGGACTCATTGCGTCGCTTCGGTCGGCGGGCAACCAGCGCCGGTATCCGCGGCACATGTTGCGGCGTATCTCGCTGATCACCGTTGGCAGCAAGCTGGGTATTCCGTTGAGTGACATCAAGCGAGCGCTTGAACCGGTGCCGATGAACACCATGCCCTCCGAAGCCGACTGGCTACGGGCGACAGCCGAATGGAAACGGGTCCTGGAAGCACGCCGAAGGGCCATCGAGGAACTCGAAGACCGCTTGATGGGCTGCATCGGCTGCGGCTGCCTCTCAATGCAGGCCTGCACGTTGCTGAACCCGGACGACGCGCTGGCCCAGGAAGGCTCGGGCGCGCGCCGCCTGGAAGCCGCCGACGACGAGGACTTGCGCCCAACCTGACCCGGCCCGCCGCTGGGCTCGCTACAGCGAGTCCTCCGGCAGCCTGACCATTCCTTCCTGAGCCACCGTCGCCACGAGCGTTCCCTCTCGGTTGAAGAACTGCCCGGTCCCCAGCCCGCGGGCCGATGAGGCCGACGGCGAATGCAAGACGTACAGCAGCCATTCATCGGCGCGGAAATCCCGGTGCCACCACATTGCATGGTCCAGGCTTGCGACGCTCAAGCCCGGGTGGACCCAGGTCTTGCCGTGGGCGCGGAGCACCGGTTCCAGCAGCATGTAGTCGCTGGCGTAGGCCAGGGCGGCGCGATGCAGCGCCGGGTCGTCGGGCAGCTTGGCGGTGGTGCGCAGCCAGACGACGGCCTCGGGGGACTTCTCGAACTTGTGCGGAAGGTAGATGGCGTCGGTGACATGCCGGACGTCGAACGGCCTCTGGTAGGCCCACTCGCGGGCCACCGGGTGGTCGATGTGCCCGATCAGCTCGGCCGTGGTCGGCAGCGTCTCGGGGTCCGGGGCCGAGATCGGCAGCGGATCGTGGTGCTCGATGCCCTGGGCCGGTTCCTGGAACGAGGTGATCATCGACAGGATCGGCTCGCCGTTCTGGTAGGCGTGCACACGCCGTGCCGAGAACGAGCGTCCGTCGCGCAGGCGCTGGACGCCGAAGGTGATGTTCTGGGTGGGGTCCCCGGGGCGCAGGAAATAGCCGTGAAGCGAATGCACAGCGCGGCTGGGTTCGACCGTGCGCGTTGCCGCGACGACGGACTGCGCCAGCACCTGGCCGCCGAAGACGCGCCCCAAGGTGTGCGACGGCGTATGTCCGACGAAGATGTCCTCGTCGGTTCGCGCATGGTCATCGCCATCCAGATTGAGCAGATCCAGCAGCATTTGTGTTGTGCCTAGTTCTTCGGACACGATCTCGACTCCTTCAGGTACATAATGCGGAGGAAGGGCAACGCCGTGTACCGCAAAGTAACATGACGTCTTCCATCCACAGTCTCATCGTCCAACTATACGTTTCATGGCAGTTCATGACGCCATTAGCGGAAGCTGGGATTTGCCGAACGTGAGTCGTGAGACCATGAATGCATGGCAAGCAGCGCATTAGTTTTTGACGACAATACCTCCGTGGCGGATCTGGCGAACTTCATCAGCCGCGCCAAAACTGTGGAAGACGATGCGGCGCTGCTCATGGCCCGGGGTGCCGCGCTGGCAGTCTACGTCCCGGTACTGGTTCCCGCAGACCTGGGCCAGGGCGAATACACGATCCTCGCCATGCGGGTGCACCGGTTGGCCCAGCCGGCGGAGCTGACGCGCAGCTACTCCCTGGCTTCGATGCAGGACCGCCTGGCCCGCATGACGGACGGCTCCGTCGAGTTCTCGCTTCCTCCGGTGCAGGAGAACCCCCGCTGGGCCGGGATCTCGGTACCGGTTTCGGGATGGATCGATAGCGGCGCCATCGCCGACGACGTGCTGCGCAGCGCGGCCCAAACGGGTATCGATGCCGTGGCCAAGGCCCTTCCCGAGAATCCCGGAAAGCCAGTGGTCGCCCAGATCCGCCAGCGGATCTGGTCATCGCCGATTGCCGGTGCCGAGCACGAGCTTCCCATGGGGGCAGCCTTCGCGATGCAGGCCCTGGGATTCCTGGCACCGGGAAGCGAAAGCCGGGTCTTCCGCAACGGGAGCTGGGTGCGGATCAGCAACGGCCGCGGGCACGTGGTGCTGCGCAGGTCCTCGCTGCTGGGCTAGGCGGCAGCGCGGGGCGTTAAGCGAACCATGGGCTGGAACTCCTTCGGGGGAGTTCCAGCCCATTCGCTCTCTGCGGCAGGCTACATGGTGTCCGGGGTGTTCTGCAGCGAGTGCGCGGCGCGCTCGAAGTAGTCGCGCAGCGTCTCGGCCTGGAGCATCGGAAGCTCGAGCTGGTCGATGGCCTTGTTCATGTGCCCCAGCCAGACGTCGCGGTAGTGCGAGTTGATCGGGTAGTTGTGGTGGCGCATGCGCAGGCGCGGGTGGCCTCGATGCTCGGAGAAGGTCGTGGGGCCGCCCCAGTACTGCTCCAGGAACAACTGCAGGCGCACCTGGGCCGGGTGCAGGTCTTGCTCGGGGTACATCCGGCGGAAGTCCTCGTCCTCGGCCACGGAGGCGTAGAAGTTCTTGGTCAGCTGGGCGAAAACCGGTCGGCCGCCGACTTCCTCGTAGAAGGTTCCTGCGTACTGCGAGATATCCACCGGCTCCTGCGCCAGGTCGAGGAATTCCTGCGAGGATTTCCCCATCACCAATGGGTTGCTCATGGGGTCGCGTCGGGCGACCTGCGGAAGGAACTGTGGTTCGCTCATTGGCTAAGTCCTCGGGTATCTGTCGGTTGGAAGGTGACTGGCTCGTGCAGGACCGGGAAATTCACGGACCGCGCGATAAAACAAACCTTGTTGGCCTCGTGGTGCAGCGAGTCGGCCAGTTCCCGCTGGGACTCGTCGGCGAGTTCCACGCGGGGATGCAGCACCACCTGGGTGAATTCTCCGCTGTTGTCGCGGTTCAGGCGTAGGGTGCCGGTTGACTGGTCGCTGTAGCCGGTGACCACGACGCCGTGGGTCACCGCCACATGCAGGTAGGAGAGCATGTGGCATTGGGTCAGCGCCGCCAGCAGCAGCTGCTCGGGATTCCACCGGTCCTTGTCGCCATGGAAAGTGGGGTCGGCGGTCCCGGGAAGATCGGGCAGGCCCGGCGCCCGGACGATGTGGTCCCGGCCGTAGCTGTGGTATCCCTCGGTGCCGGACCCGCGGTTGCCGGTCCAGTCGATGCTCACCTGGTATCGGTGCTGCGAGAGGTCCATGACCCCATTCTCCCACCCTTTAAACGAAACGTGGTGTGCCTTCACGCACACGGCGCGTGGCACACCACGGGATCGTTATGGGCTAGGCCTGCGCGTCAGCGGCGCGGGCGGCCAAGGCGCGCTCCACGTCTGCCTTGGACTCCACCAGCAGTCGGCGCATGGCCGGGTGCTTCTGGCCGAGCGAGGCCAGGAAGCTGTCGGTCTGCGCCAGCGTCTGCTCGGAGACGTTCGAGCCGGGGTAGAAGCCCAGCACGATCTGCTTGGCCATTTCATGGGAGAAAGACTCCCACGTGGTGACCAGCAGGTCGAAGTACTGCTGCGCATATCCGGAAATCAGCTCGGAGTCGTGGGTGGTGTTGAAGCCTGCGATGACCGCGCTCTGCTGGTCGTTGGACAAATCCCCGCTGGTTGCGGCCGCGAACGCGGCGGCCTTGGCTTCCGCAGTGGGGCGCGCGGCGCGGGCGGTGTGCCAGGAGGCCTTGCCCTTGGCGGTGTCGTCGGCGGCGAGCACCGCGTCCAGCCCCGCGTCGTCCATGCGGCCGCCGGCGGACAGCGCGATGGCCAGCGCCCAGCGCAGATCGGTATCGACGGCTAGCCCGTCGAGCGCGGTGGAGCCGTCGAACAGCGCCTGCACCGTATCCAGCTGCGCGGCGGTGCGCGAGCGGTGGGCGAAGGCCTTGGCGAACTGCAGCTGCGCGTCGGATCCGGCTTCGGCCTCGGTGGCCAGCTCCCACAGCCGGTCGGCGGCGTGGATGCCGAGCTCCTGGCTGTGCTCTGCGGCCACGAAGGAATCCAGCGAGGTGTTCAGCTGGCGCAGCAGCACCATGATCACCGTCGAATCGACCTCGTGGCCGATGTTGTTCAGCAGCAGCTGGACGTAGGTGCGGGCCGGGGACTCCGCTTCGCGGACCGCATCCCAGGCGGCGGACCAGACCAGCGTGCGCGGCAGCGACTGCGCGAAGTCCTTCAGGTGCTCGGTCGCGGTGGCCAGCGAACGCTCGTCCAGGCGGATCTTGGTGTAGGTCAGGTCGTCGTCGTTCAGCAGCACCAGATCCGGGCGCGCCAGGCCGACCAGCGCCGGCACCTCGGTGAGCTCGCCGTCGATGTCCAGCTCCTCGCGGTGCACACGCTGCAACTTGCCCCCGGCGTCCAGCGAGTAGAAGCCCACGGCCAGGCGGTGCTGGCGCAGGGTCGGGTAGTCCGCGGCGGCGCTCTGGTGGATGGCGAAGTCGGTGATCACGCCGTTCTCATCCTCGGAGATCTGGGCGGTCAAGGTGTTCACGCCGGCGGTCTCCAGCCAGGATCCGCCCCAGTGGCTCAGGTCGCGGCCGCTGGCCGCTTCCAGCTCGCGCAGCAGGTCGGGCAGCTCGGTATTGCCCCAGGCATGCTTCGCAAAGTACTCGCGCACGCCGGCCATGAACTCCTCCTGGCCCACGAAGGCCACCAGCTGGCGGAGCACCGAGGCGCCCTTGGCGTAGGTGATGCCGTCGAAGTTGACCTCGACGTCTTCCAGGTCGTTGATCGGGGCCACGATCGGGTGGGTGGAGGGCAGCTGGTCCTGGCGGTAGGCCCAGTTCTTCTCCAGTGTGTTGAAGGTGGTCCAGGCGCTGGTGAACTCGGTGTTCTGCGCGGCGGCCAGCGTGGACATGAACTCGGCGAAGGATTCATTGAGCCACAGGTCGTTCCACCATTTCATGGTGACCAGGTCGCCGAACCACATGTGGGCCAGCTCGTGCAAGATGGTGATGGCGCGGCGTTCAACCATGGCGCCGGTGGGCCGGGAGCGGAAGACGTACTCTTCCAGGAAGGTCACCGCGCCCGCGTTCTCCATCGCTCCGGCGTTGAACTCAGGCACGAACAGCTGGTCGTACTTTTCGAACGGGTACGGGGTACCGAAGTTCTTCTCGTAGAATTCGAAGCCCTGGCGGGTGATGGTCACGATGTTCTCGACATCCAGGTACTCCATCAGCGAAGCGCGGGCGAACACGCCGAGTTCCACGGTGCGGCCGCTGGAGGAGACCAGCGAGTCGCGGGTCACCTGGTAGGGGCCGGCGATCAGCGCGGTGATGTAGCAGGAGATGCGCTGGGTCGGCGCGAAGTCCCAGGTTGCGGCCTCGCCCTTCTCGACCGGTTGCGGGGTCGGGGCGTTGGAGACGACGTTCCAGTACTTCGGCGCGGTCACCGAGAACTGGAAGGTGGCCTTCAAATCCGGCTGCTCGAAAACGGCGAACATGCGGCGGCAGTCGGCGACCTCGAACTGGGTGTAGAGGTAGACCTCCTGATCCACCGGGTCCACGAAGCGGTGCAGGCCTTCGCCGGTGTTCATGTACAACGCATCCGCGTCGATCACCAGGACGTTCTCAGCGGCCAGATTCGGCAACTGGATGCGGATGCCGTCGGCCACCTCGGCCGGGTCCAGCTCGACGCCGTTCAGGTTCACCGAACGCACGGTGTCGGTCACGGCGTCGATGAAGCTCGCGGCTCCCGGGGTCGCGGTGAATCGCACGGTGGTCTGCGAGGTGAACACGCGCTCGCCGCGGGTCAGGTCGAGATTCACCTCGTAGGACTCGACGTTGATCACGCTGGCGCGTTCGGCGGCCTCGGCGCGCGTGAGGTTCATTCCTGGCATGGGGGCTCCAATTTCTCGTGAGGCATCACCTCACCCGAAGTTCTGAAATGGATATTGAATATCTATGCCTATTGTGTCACCCGCCACCCGCCCCTCCGCAACCCCCGGGCCGGGGGAATCCGTATATTTCGCGTGTTTTTTCGGCGTCACCATTCTTAGTTCCCCGAATCGGGCGGTGACTTCACACAATTACCCGGAGCGCGACGCAATGCCTGCGGCGCGCGTGTTGGTCGCTAAGCTAGAAAAGACAGCAACAACCGTCCACAATGAATGAGGCTCCACACGATGCGCGTGCATATCGCCACCGACCATGCCGGTCTTGAACTCAGCGACTACTTGGTCAAGCACCTGACCGCTAAGGGCTACGAGATGGTCAACCATGGACCGAAGGCCTATGACGCGGAAGACGACTACCCGGCCTTCTGCATCAACGCGGCCAAGGCAGTGGTCGCCGACCAGCGTGCCGGCGTCGAAGCGCTGGGCATCGTGCTGGGCGGTTCGGGCAACGGCGAGCAGATCGCCGCCAACAAGGTCGAGGGCATCCGCGCCGCACTGGCCTGGAACCTGGACACCGCCAAGCTGGCCCGCGAGCACAACGACGCCAACGTGATCGCCGTGGGCGGCCGCCAGCACACTGTGGAGGAAGCCGCCGAACTGATCGAGGCATTCCTGGCCGAGCCGTTCAGCGAAGCCGAGCGCCACGTTCGCCGCATCGGCAAGATCGCGACCTATGAAACCACCGGCGAGGTCATCGACTAGCCGTGCCCGAAGGACACTCCCTTCACCGTCTGGCCCGCCAATTCGACGACGTATTCGGCGGCCAGACGGTCCACGTTTCTTCCCCGCAGGGCCGCTTCGCCGTCGACGCGCAGCGCATCGACGGGTGCGAACTTGAATACGCGTTCGCCAAGGGCAAGCAGCTGTTCTGCCATTTCTCCAACGACCTGTACCTGCGGGTGCACCTGGGTCTCTACGGAGCCTTCAGCTTCGGCGGAGACAGCTACTTCACCGGCGCGTCATCCATCGGCGCCCCGCGGAAGATCGGTGAACGCGAAACCGCTTCGCCGCAGGACGCGGGGGAGTACTCCGGTCCGCCGGCTCCCGTGGGCGCCGTGCGCGCACGCATCGTGTCCGAGCACGGCTGGGCGGACTTGCGCGGCCCAACAGCCTGCGAGGTGCTGGACCACGAACAGGTGCAGGCCCAGTTGGCCAAATTGGGGCCGGACCCGTTGGTCGGTGCCGCCGTCAGGTTCCGGGCGGCCAAGGGCCAGGCGGATGCCGCCGAGGCGGACGCACGGCTGGATGAGTCCTACACGCTGTTCCGCGCGAACCTGTTGCGCACCAAGTCGCCGATCGGCATCGTGCTGATGAACCAAAACCTCATCAGCGGCGTCGGAAATATCTACCGCGCGGAAACGCTGTTCCGCAACCGGATTTCTCCCGATCTTCCGGCCAACGAGCTTTCGACCCGGGCCGCCAAGAAACTGTGGAACGACATCGTGGCGACGATGGAGGACGGCGTGCGCGACGGGAAGATCATCACGACCCGCCCCGAAGACCGTGATTCCGAAGGACTTCTCTGGCCGGATAATGCCTACTACGTTTACCAGCGCCAAGGGATGGGATGCAGGAAATGCACCGCGACGATCTCCCTCGCTGAGGTCGCCGCCAGGAAACTGTACTGGTGCCCCAAATGCCAGCGCCTGCCGCGCAAGCGCGCCGGTAAATAAGCATGCGCTGCGCCGGGAATTCGGATTTATTCTTTTAGATTCAAATTCCCGGCGTGTACTGTCTTTTCTGGGTGGCGCTCCGTGCTAGGCGAATGCACCCAAGTCGGAGACTGGTTTCCCGATTTGCAATGCCCAAGTTTTATGGTCTAGACTAGAACTTGTTCGAAGCGAAGTAGCTTCGAAATGGGGATGTAGCTTAATGGTAAAGCCTTAGTCTTCCAAACTAATGACGCGAGTTCGATTCTCGTCATCCCCTCCAGAGAAACCCCGCTCCGGCGGGGTTTTCGTTTATCCGGTAAGTGTCGCCCGTTGCTGGCCCTCGCTGGAATCCGAATCGCTGGCCATCTGCCTTCCCAGGACTTTCGCGGTAGGGCATCGGATTTCTGCGCTGGAACCCACGCGCATTGATTCGGCCTGACCGGCAAGGGGACTTCGATCTTGCCTGGCATCGAGAAAACCTGCGTCGCCCGCAAAATCTGGCCGAGGGCGATGATGATGCCAGGGTCGCGTGCCCAGAAATCCGATTCCGCGAGCAGCACGATGTCATGCCACGAGAAGTACGGCACTGCAAGATGCATGCTGCCTGGTCCGCTGGCAGTGAACTGCACCGGAACGCGGACCCAGTGGCCGCAGGGCGTCATGGGAGAGTCCGCGGCGGTGGCTGGCGCTTGGGCTGCCGCCTGTTGGGTTCAAGGCTGCCGCCTGTTGGGTTCAAGGCTGCCGCCTGTTGGGTTCAAGGGGGAAGGCTTGCCTGAATGCGGGAAGACCCGATGTTCGCGGAGCCGCTGGCGCCGGGAACGGCCCCAGCCGCTGAGGTGTGCCGGTCAACTTTCCTGCGCTGGTTCCCGTTGTTTCCAGCCCCTACGCCCCGACGGGAAGTTTTAGCGTCGAGAATTCCGCGTCTTTTCGCCCGTTGATGCGTCGATGGCTACGGCTTATGGTGTCGCCCTCCCGGGGCTCGCGAATAATAAATCTCCTGTTACTCAACTCACGTCGGGGTGGAATATGCGTCAAAATCGAAGGTAATTCTCGGAAATTCCCCGGAAACACGCGGTTTCCCGGCGGTGCTGGGAGAGGGATCCTGATTTTGCATTTACCCCGAACCCGTGTATCTTTATTTCTTGTGGTCAGGCGCGGATAAACAAATCCAAACCTGAATTCACAAAGAGTTGGTTCAAGTGAGAAGCGATTTTCACAAGAATTCAACGGGGTGTAGCTCAGCTTGGCTAGAGCGCGCGCTTTGGGAGCGTGAGGTCGCAGGTTCGAATCCTGTCACCCCGACTCATGAACTAAGGATTCCGGTCTGGATGTACATGAAACTTGAGAGCTAAATATTATTTAGATCTTGTGATCTTCGGATGCTAGTGAAATAGACCCGAACTGCATCACAAACGATTAGTGGATACAGGAAAACGTCGGTTAGACTGATCACTGCTAATCGGGGTGTAGCTCAGCTTGGCTAGAGCGCGCGCTTTGGGAGCGTGAGGTCGCAGGTTCGAATCCTGTCACCCCGACTCTGTCGAACAACCCCGCAACGCCACCATGTTGCGGGGTTTTTTGCAGATTAGACCTAATTATTACAACTCAGGAGTACAACGCTGTGAAGAGCGCCGTCGAAAACGTCAACCCGACCCGGGTTAAGCTGACCGTTGAAGTTCCTTACGCAGAGCTGAAGCCCCGCGTCGATGAGGCGTACAAGACTATCGCTCAGCAGATCCAGATCCCAGGCTTCCGCAAGGGCAAGGTTCCTTCCCGCCTGATCGATCAGCGCGTTGGCCGGGGCTACGTCATCGAGACCGCGGTGAACGAGGGTCTGAACGAGTACTACCAGGCCGCCATGGTCGAGAACGAGCTCACCCCGCTGTCGCGCCCAGAGGTCGACATCACCGAGCTGCCTTCGATCGAGAAGGAAGGCGAAGGCCAGCTGGTCTTCACCCTGGAAGTTGACATCCGCCCGACTGTCGAGCTGCCTGACTACAAGGGCATCGAGGTTTCCGTTGAGGCCAAGGAAGTTTCCGACGAGGACATCGAGAAGGCTCTTGACGACCTGCGCGGCCGCTTCGGCACCCTGAAGGACGTCGAGGCTCCAGCAGCTGCCGATTCCTTCGTCACCATCGACCTGACCGCTTCGGTCGAGGGCGAAGAGGTCGACTCGGCTCAGGGCCTGTCCTACCAGATCGGCTCGGGCAACATGCTCGAGGGCATGGACGAGGCCATCACCGGCCTGTCCGCTGGCGAAGACGCAACCTTCGAGACCGAGCTGGCTGGCGGCGAGTACGCCGGCAAGCCTGCCACCGTCAAGGTTGTCGTGACCGCTGTGAAGCAGCGCGAACTGCCAGAAGCCAACGATGATTTCGCACAGCTGGCTTCCGAGTTCGACACCATCGCCGAGTTGCGCGAGGACCTGAGCAAGTCCGCCGCCGAAGGCAAGATCGTCGAGCAGGGCGTTGAGGCCCGCGAGCTGGTCCTGGACAAGCTGCTGGAACTGGTTGAGGTTCCGGTGCCTGAGTCGGTTATCAACGAGCAGATCGAGCAGCACTTCGACCAGCCGAACGCCGAGGACGACCACGACACCGAAGAGCACCGTGCGGAAGTTCGCGAGAACACCGAGCGTGCCTTCAAGAACGAAATCATCCTGGACGCAGTTGCCAACGCCGAAGAGGTTGGCGTGGAGCAGTCCGAGCTGATCGACTACATCGTGCAGACCGCAGGCCAGTACGGCATGGAGCCGAACCAGTTCGCTCAGATGCTGGACG
This sequence comes from Arthrobacter sp. 'calajunan', assembly GCF_046940185.1. Lineage (NCBI taxonomy): Bacteria > Bacillati > Actinomycetota > Actinomycetes > Micrococcales > Micrococcaceae > Arthrobacter > Arthrobacter sp. 'calajunan'. The sequence continues at coordinate 247,870 of NZ_JBKZDY010000004.1, read as the reverse complement.
GCGCAGGCCAGGTTCCAATGCTGCTGGGCGAGGTTCGCCGCCGCAAGGCACTGGCAAAGGTCCTGGAGTACGCAACGGTCACCGACTCGAACGGTGCAGCTGTGGATCTGAGCTCCTTCGTGAAACCAGCTGGCGAGGACGAAGCAGCAGAGGCTGAGGCCGAGTCCGAGGCAACCGAAGCCAAGTAGTCTTCACCCAAATCATTGATGGCCGTCGGCCAGCATGTGCAAACACGCTGGTTGACGGCCATTTTTGTTCGCTTCAGGCGTGCAGCATGCGCCGTGAGCGAAACAGGGGCATGAATCGCCCCATCGAGGACTTGAAGTAAGTAATCTGCAAGTAAACCAGTTGCAGCTTTGGGATTCGGACTTTGGATCCCAGAATCTGATCTACACGTTTGGAAGAGGTAGAGAACATGTCAAATGATTCGCGCACTCCCACCATGGCTACCGTTGACCCGGCAGGCCGTGAGGATTACATTTACAACCGCCTCCTCAAGGAGCGCATCATCTGGCTGGGCTCCGAGGTCCGCGACGACAATGCGAACGCCATCTGCTCGCAGCTGCTGCTGCTCTCGGCGGAGGACCCTGAGAAGGACATCTACCTGTACATCAACTCGCCAGGCGGCTCCATCACCGCGGGCATGGCGATCTACGACACCATGCAGTACATCCCGAACGACGTGGTGACCGTGGCCACCGGCCTGGCGGCCTCCATGGGCCAGTTCCTGCTGTCCTCCGGCACCCCGGGCAAGCGCTTCGCCACCCCGAACGCCCGCATCCTGATGCACCAGCCATCGGGCGGCATCGGCGGCACTGCCTCGGACATCAAGATCCAGGCTGAGCTGATCATGCACATGAAGAAGGTCATGAGCGAGCTGACCGCCGAGCAGACCGGCCAGACCGTGGAGCAGATCCTCATCGACAACCAGCGCGACAAGTGGTTCACCGCCGAGGACGGGCTGGCCTACGGCTTCTTCGACAAGATCGCCAAGCACGCCGGTTCCGTCACCGGTGGCGGCGGAGTCGAATCCTAAGCGCCGCACCCACTTGCTTGAATCACACAGACTTGTCCTAGGAGAACACCATGCACTTCAATCCTGAAGCCACCAGCGGCCAGATGCCTTCGGCCCGCTACATCCTGCCGCAGTTCGAAGAGCGTACCCCATACGGCTTCAAGCGCCAGGACCCGTACGCCAAGCTGTTCGAAGACCGCATCATCTTCCTCGGCGCCCAGGTCGACGACGCCTCCGCGGATGACGTGATGGCCCAGCTGCTCGTCCTGGAATCGATGGACCCGGAGCGCGATGTCACCCTGTACATCAACTCCCCGGGCGGTTCGTTCACCGCGATGACCGCGATCTACGACACCATCCAGTTCATCCGCCCAGAGGTGCAGACCGTCTGCCTCGGCCAGGCCGCCTCGGCCGCGGCCGTGCTGCTGGCCGCCGGCACCCCGGGCAAGCGCCTGGCCCTGCCGAACGCCCGCGTGCTGATCCACCAGCCTGCCATGGGCGGCGGGGAGCGCGGCACCGCGACCGACCTGCAGATCCAGGCCGAAGAAGTCATGCGCATGCGCTCCTGGCTGGAGACCACCATCGCATCGCACTCGGGCCAGACCGTGGAGAAGGTCCGCGACGATGTGGAGCGCGACCTGTTCATGACGGCAGAAGAAGCGAAGGCCTACGGCATCGTGGACGAGGTCCTGACCCCGCGCAAGATCAACCGCGCGATGCTGGGGCACTAGTCCGAGCCGGGAATAATTGTTGAATACTGGCGGTTTACCTGAAATGTGGCTTTCACTCGAAAATGACTCATGACAGGTAAGCCGCCTTGTTCAGCTATTTCGGGGACTACCTAGCCTAGAATTAAGTAAGTCCAAAGCTACTGAAGGCAAATGGGAGAATGGTGCGATGGGACGTATGAGCGAGGGCTCGGACCTGTTGAAGTGCTCTTTCTGCGGAAAGAGTCAAAAGCAGGTTAAGAAGCTGATTGCCGGGCACGGCGTCTACATCTGCACCGAGTGCATTGAGTTGTGCAATGAGATCATTGCCGAAGAATTTGCCGAAGAGCAAGTCAATGAGGAATTCTCCCTGCCCAAGCCGCGTGAGATCTTCGATTCGCTGCAGGAATACGTGATCGGCCAGGAGAATGCCAAGCGCGCCCTCTCCGTCGCCGTATACAACCACTACAAGCGGATCCATGGCAACCAGGAGCCTGCTCCGGTAGCCGCCCTGACCAACGACGACCCGCTGGGCGACGTCGAGGTCTCGAAATCCAACATCATGCTCATCGGCCCTACCGGTTGCGGCAAGACCTACCTCGCCCAGTCGCTGGCCAAGAAGCTTAACGTGCCGTTCGCCGTCGCCGACGCCACCAGCCTGACCGAGGCCGGATATGTGGGCGAAGACGTCGAGAACATCCTGCTCAAGCTCATCCAGGCCGCGGACTACGACGTCAAGAAGGCCGAAACCGGCATCATCTACATCGACGAAATCGACAAGATCTCCCGCAAGAGCGAGAACCCGTCGATTACCCGCGACGTCTCGGGCGAGGGCGTGCAGCAGGCCCTGCTGAAGATCCTCGAAGGCACGGTCGCAGCGGTACCGCCGCAGGGCGGGCGCAAGCATCCGCACCAGGATTTCCTGCAGCTGGACACCACCAACATCCTGTTCATCGTTGCCGGCGCCTTCGCGGGCCTGGAAGAGATCATCTCCTCGCGAGCAGGTCGCAAGGGCATCGGCTTCGGCGCCCCGTTGACCGCGCTGAAGTCCGAGGTGGCCTCGTACTCCGACGTGCGGCCGGAAGACCTGCTGAAATTCGGCCTGATTCCGGAGTTTATCGGCCGCCTGCCGGTCATCACCACCGTCGAGCACCTCGACCGCGATGCGCTGGTGCGCGTGCTGACCGAGCCGAAGAACGCACTGGTCAAGCAGTACCAGAAGATGTTCCAGATGGACGGGGTGCAGCTGAGCTTCGAACAGCCGGCACTCGACGCCATCGCGGAACTGGCCATCGAACGCGAGACCGGAGCGCGCGGCCTGCGCGCCATCCTGGAAGAAACCCTGGCCGGGATCATGTTCGACCTGCCGAGCCGCGAGGACGTCGCCGAGGTCGTTGTGACCCGCGAAACCGTCATGGACGGCGCCGAACCAACCCTGCTGTCGCACGCAGTGGTGGCCAAGCGCAACAAGAAGTCCGCATAGTTCAGCCCATCATCAGCCTGCCGGGTTCCGGCAGTTCACCCTAGGAAAGTTGGTAGTTCATGGCTTCGCGTCAGCATGTCGATTTCTGGTTTGACCCAATCTGCCCGTTCGCCTGGGCGACGAGCCGCTGGATCAAGGAAGTCGAAAAGGTCCGCGACATCGAGGTTTTCTGGAATGTCATGAGTCTCTCGGTGCTGAACGAAGGACGCGACCTGCCTGCCGACTACCGCGCGAAGATGGACGACTCGTGGGGCCCGGTCCGGGTCATCATGAAGGCCGCGCAGGAGCACGGCGACCAGGTCAAGGACCAGCTCTACACCGCCATGGGCGAGCTCTTCCACTACGAGAACCTGACCGACCGCGACGAAGTCATTGCGAAGGCACTGCAGCAGACTGGCCTGCCGGCCGAGCTCGCTGCAGCAGCCCACACCGATCAGAACGACGACGCGCTGCGCGCCAGCCATGAAGTCGGCATCAGCAAGGTCGGCCAGGACGTTGGAACCCCGATCGTCGCCGTCGACGGGGTTGCCTTCTTCGGACCTGTCATCACCCGGGTTCCGAAGGGCGAAGAAGCCGGCAAGATGTTCGACGCGGCCGCCCAGTTGGCCGCCTTCCCGTACTTCTTCGAACTCAAGCGCTCGCGCACCGAAAGCCCGGTGTTCGACTAATTTATGCAGCTGCTTCAGGGACGTTCTGCTACGGAACGTCCCTGAAGCATTTAACCCGTCCGATCCATACCGATCACACAGGCAATGCCCGACGCGAAAACACAGAGGATTGCTAAGGTGGTGTAGTCAGGGCCGATTTTGGCCGGCTCCAGGAAGGACAAACCGTGCCTGAAACAATTTTCCGCTGGCGATCCGTCGCCGCGGGCGTAGTCTTGATCATCGGCCTGGTGCTCGCGCCGATCTCAATCGCCGGCTTGTGGGCGACCAAGTACGTGACCAACACCGACGGTTTCACCCAGACTCTGGCGCCGCTGGGCAAGAATCCGCAGCTGCAGGAGAATGTCTCCGGACAGATCTCCCAAGCGATTTCCAACCAGCTGCAGCTTGAAGAACGCATTGATTCGCTGACCGGCGACGGGTTCATCTCGAAGCTGGTGCCCAGCGGCCAGATCGCCGAAAAGGTGGACGGCATCGTCGGCGGCGCCGTGCACAACCTGGTGCAATCCAATCAGTTCGCCTCGTTGTGGGAATCCACCCTGCGCGCAAGCCATGCGAAAACCGTGGCGTTCCTCTCCGGCAACAGCGCCTCCGTGGCCCTTGACGACGCGGGCGCCCTGACCTTCCAGCTCAGCGACGTGCTCGGCGAAGTAGTGTCCTCGCTGACGAACCTGGGCATCCCGGGGCTCGGCGCGGTGACGAATCTCGAGTGGGATGTGCAGATCATCCAAAGCGACGCGCTGCCGGCCGTGCAGCGGGCCTACACGCTCATCGAAACCTACGGGCCCTGGCTGGTCTACGTTTCCGCGGGCTTGCTTATCGCCGCGGTCATCCTCAATCCGCGCTACGTGACCCGCGCGCTGATCGGCCTGGGGCTGGTGACCGGAGTCAGCGCCCTGGCCATGGCGACCCTGATTGCCGACTACACGGGGGAGCACCTGTTCTCGAATCTCGACCCCGCGGTCGCCGACCTGATCTACCACCAGGCCACCGGGTCGCTGACCGGCGCCCTGACCACAGTTGCAGTGGTTGCGGGAATCCTGGGCGCGGCCTCCTGGCCGATCTCCACGATCCTGCGCCGGCGGCAGGGGACGCAGCGGGAGCAAGTCAGCCGGACCCTGGCCGGACAGTAGCAGCAGGCAAAACAAACGGCGGGCCGCCAGGGAAAAATTCCTGGCGGCCCGCCGTTTATTCTTACGGAGCCTAGGCTTCTTCGACCGGCGCCAACTCGACGTTGGCGACGGTCAGTTCACCGTCGGCCTCCACGAGGGTCAGCTCGCGGGCGTTGGCCGCGGACTTCAGGTCCTCGAAGCCTGCGCGCAGCTGAGCGATCTGTGCAGCCGGAGCATGCACCTCGCCGGAGAGCACCTCGGTGCGCTGCTTGACCTTCGCGTCCGACTTGGCCTTGCGGATGCCTGACAGGGCGGTGCCCACCAGCGGCAGCACCTCTGCGTCCGCATCGGCAATCGCCGCGGCCAGGTGGCCGGTGGTCGGCCACTGGGCCTGGTGCACCGAACCGGCACGCCACCAGCCCCAGACCTCTTCGGTCGCGAACGGCAGGAACGGGGCGAACAAACGCAGCACCGAATCCAAGGTGGTGGCCAAGGTGGCCAGCACGCTGGCCTGCTGCGCTTCGCCGTGTCCGCCGTAGGCGCGGTCCTTGACCAGTTCCACGTAGTCGTCGGTGAACGACCAGAAGAAGGACTCGGTGATGTCCAGGGCACGGGCGTAGTCGTAGTTCTCGAACGCACGCTGGGCGTCGCCGATCACCGTCGACAGGCGGGTCAGCAGCGAGTGGTCCAGGCCGTTGATGACCACGGAGGCGTCATCGGTCAGCACGTTGGCCTCGGTGGCGCCCAGGTTCAGCACGAACTTCGACGCGTTCAGGATCTTGATGGCCAGGCGGCGGCCGATCTTCATCTGGTTGATCTCATACGCGGTGTCCGCGCCGAGCTTCGCGCTGGCGGCCCAGTAGCGGACGGCGTCCGCGCCGAACTTGTCCAGCACGTCGTTCGGGACCACCACATTGCCCTTGGACTTGGACATCTTCTTGCGGTCCGGATCCAGGATCCAGCCGGAGATCGCGGCGTGCTTCCACGGGATGTCGCCGTGCAGCGCATCGGCGCGGACCGCGGTGGAGAACAGCCAGGTGCGGATGATGTCGTGGCCCTGCGGGCGCAGGTCGAACGGGTAGACCTTCGAGAAGAACTCGTCGTCGCGGCCCCAGCGGCCGACAATCTGCGGGGTCAGCGAGCTGGTGGCCCAGGTGTCCAGCACGTCGGCGTCGCCGATGAAGCCATTGGCCTGACCGCGCTGCGCCTCGGTGTAGCCTGCCGGGGCGTCGGCGGCCGGGTCGACCGGCAGCTGCGAGACCTCGGGCAGGATCGGGGCGTCGTAGTTCGGCTCGCCGTGCTCGTCGACCGGGTACCAGACCGGCACCGGCACGCCGAAGAAGCGCTGGCGGGAGACCAGCCAGTCGCCGTTCAGGCCGGAAACCCAGTTCTCGTAGCGCGAGCGCATGAAGGACGGGTGGAAGTCGATCTGCTGGCCGCGCTCGATCATGCGGGCGCGGCGGTCCTCGTCGCGGCCGCCGTTGCGGATGTACCACTGGCGCGAGGTGACGATTTCCAGGGGCTTGTCGCCCTTTTCGAAGAAGTTCACCGGGCGGGAGATCTTCTTCGGCTCGCCGTCCAGCAGGCCCGCCTCGGTCAGCAGCTCGACCATGGCCTCCTTGGCGGAGAACGAGGTCTTGCCTGCGATCTTGGCGTAGGTTTCCTTGCCTGCCTCGGAGGTGATCCATTCCGGGGTGTCGGCCAGGATGCGGCCGTCGCGGCCGATGATCGGACGGGTCGGCAGCTGCAGCTCGCGCCACCAGGTCACGTCGGTCAAGTCGCCGAAGGTGCAGACCATCGCGATGCCCGAACCCTTGTCGGCCTGGGCCAGCGGGTGCGGGTAGACGGTGACCGGAACGCCGAACAGCGGAGAGGTGACGGTCTTGCCGAACAGGTGCTGGTAGCGCTCGTCATCAGGGTGCGCGACCAGGCCGGCGCAGGCCGCCAGCAGCTCGGGGCGGGTGGTCTCGATGAAGACCTGCTCGCCGGACTCGGTGGTGAACCCGTAGCGGTAGTAGGCGCCGGGCATCTCGCGGTCCTCGAGCTCGGCCTGGGCCACTGCGGTGCGGAAGGTGACGTCCCACAGGGTCGGGGCCTCGGCCATGTAGGCGTCGCCCTTGGCCAGGTTCTCCAGGAAGCCGCGCTGCGACACCGCACGCGAGTTGTCATCGATGGTGCGGTAGGTCATGCGCCAGTCAACGGACAGGCCCAGGGTGGTGAACAGCTGCTCGAAGACCTTCTCGTCCTCGACGGCCAGCTCTTCGCAGATCTCGATGAAGTTCTTGCGGCCGATGACATCCCAGTCGCGCTGGTTCTTCGCCGGCTTCTCCGGCGGGCGGTAGCCCTCGATGTACGGCTTGGTCGGGTCGCAGCGGACGCCGAAGTAGTTCTGCACGCGGCGCTCGGTCGGCAAGCCGTTATCGTCCCAACCCATCGGGTAGAACACGTTCTTGCCGTTCATGCGCTGGTAGCGGGCCAGCACGTCGGTCTGCGTGTAGGAGAACATGTGTCCTACGTGCAGCGAACCGGACGCGGTCGGCGGGGGAGTGTCGATGGAGTAGACGGCCTCGCGGGTCGTGTCCTCGTTGAAGTGATAGGTGCCCTCGGTGCGCCACCGGGACGAGAGACGTTCTTCCAAGCCTTCCAAAGCCGGCTTGTCAGGAACGGAAACCGTTGCGGGCGTGTCTGTGCCCAAGTTTTCTTCTGCCATGGCTTCATTCTTTCACGTTTTATCCGGGCCGCGCTCATCCGTGTCCATGGTTTGCCCCACGTCGGACGGGCGAGGGGCGGGAACCGACAAGCTTGCCTGCATGCCCATAGGCAGCGCCGCGCGCACGGCGTACCATCGGTTCCATGAGCGAGCATCGCGCCCCCGTGATTCCGCCGCCGGTCGTTGTTGCCGCCGCCCTCGCGGCCCAGCGCCGGTTGGCCGGTCGACGCCGTGGCGGCCCGGTGTCCACCACGGCCGCCGGGGTGCTGCTGGCCGCCAGCGCTGGCATTTCGGTGTGGGCGGATCTCGGGTTCGGCGCCGCCAAGACCTCCATCAACCCCCTGCATCCCGAGAAGAGCAGCACGCTGGTCGTCTCCGGCGCGAATTCCATCAGCCGCAACCCGATGTATCTGGGTATGGTGGGCGCGGTGACAGCCCATGCGCTGTGGCGTGGTTCGGCGCGTGCACTGCTACCGGCGCTGGGCCTGGCACTCTGGCTGGACCGCTTGCAGATCCCCGCCGAGGAGGAAGCGCTGCAGGCCACCTTCGGCCAGGCCTATGCGGACTACACGAACCGCGTCCCGCGCTGGATCCAGCTGCCTTCCACCCTCATCTGGCTGGCCAGCCGCGACCGGTTGCGCACCGCCGGCTGAATCCCGTACCGGCCGCAAGCCGCGTGATTCGGGTGTCCGCGGATCATATGATGTGGGTATGGCACCTTTCACCGGCCTGTCTGGGCACGAACTGTTCATCTTCGGCTACGGATCGCTTGTCTCATCCGCTTCGGTTTCACGCACGCTCCGGCGCGAGATCCAGCAGCAGCACATGCCGCTGGCACTGCTGCACGGCTTCGCGCGCGACTGGGAAATCAGGGTGCCCATCGTCTTCGACGACGGCCACGCCTGCAACGGCCAATTCCTGGACATCAGCCCGCAGCCCGATGCGACAGTCAACGGCGTGCTGATCCCGGTCACCGAAGGGGAACTGGAGATGCTCAGCCGCCGCGAGGCGCAATACGACGCCGTCGAGGTCGGCGCCCGGATCCAGCCGGCCCTGGCACCCGGTGCCAAGGTCCTCGCCTTCCAGGGCCGCCACGAATTCCGCCGGGACACCCCGCAGGTGGCCAGCTACCGTCCCTACAGCTACCGATCCCTGGTCGAAACAGCCGTGCTCAGCCGCGGGGAGGACTTCCTGGCCCAGTTCCATGCCATGACGAAACCCGCAACGGTCAACGAGTACCAGGGCGGCTACCGTTTCGCCGATCCTGCCCAGGAACTCGCCGCCCGGCCGCTGGCCGGCTGAGGAAAGAAAAATTCACGGCTTACCTCGGGTTCGGCGCGAAGTTCTAAACTAAACCCATGACTATTTGGGAAAACACCTCGTCCAACCGTTCGGCCGTCGTCACCGGGGCATCCTCCGGCATCGGGCAGGCCACCGTCCGCGCACTGCGTGCGCAGGGATGGACAGTCTTCGCCGTGGCCCGCCGCGCGGAACGCCTGGAAGCGCTCGCCCAGGAAACCGGCGCCATCGCCATTCCCGCAGACGTCAGCAACCAGACCGACGTCGACTCGCTGGCTCTGGCCGTGGCCGAGCACGGGGGAGCTGACACCCTAATCAACGTGGCCGGCGGCGCCCGCGGCACCGACTACTGGGCCGACGCGGTGGACGAGGACTGGGAGTTCATGCTGCAGTCAAATGTCATGGGAACCATGCGGCTGACCCGCGCCCTGCTGCCCTCGCTGCGCAAGGTGCACGGCACCGTCCTGAACCTGACCTCCACCGCAGCCTTGGCCAGCTATGAAGGCGGCAGCGGCTACAACGCGGCCAAGGCCGCGCAGAGCGCCATGACCCAGGCCCTGCGCCTGGAGGAGGTGGAGCACGGCATCCGCGTCATCGAGGTGCTTCCCGGCCTGGTGCAGACCGAGGAATTCTCGCTGCGCCGGCTGGGCAACCAGCAGGCGGCGGACAACGTCTATGCAGGGGTCGAACAGCCGCTCACCGCCGACGACGTGGCCGAGGTGATCCGCTACGCGGTCAGCGCCCCGGCCCACGTGAACCTGGACCAGATCGTCATCCGTCCGCAGGCCCAGGCCGCCAACCACAAGCTGATCCGCACGGGCAACTAGCAGCCCGCCGTTTCTGGCAAGGAGCCACCATGAGCAGCACTCCCGAGGTCATCCACGTGGTGGCCGCCTCCCACGGAACCGACAACCCCGACGGCCAGCGGCTGATCAACCACCTGCGCGGCCAGCTCGAAGTGCTGGCCGCCGGCTGGCTGCCCGAGCTGCGCTGGCACGAGGCCTATGTGGACGTGCAGCGCCCTTCCCTGCCCGAGGTCCTCGACGGCCTGCCCGCCGGCGAGCCTGCCGTGGTGCTGCCGCTGCTGGTGGCCGACGGCGTGCACACCACGCAGGATGTCGCCCAGGCCGTCGCCTCCCGGGAGCACACCGTCGCCGCTAAGCCGCTGGGCCCGCTGCCGCAGCTCGCCAGGGCGCTCGCGCAGCGCGCCCAGGGTCACCTGGATGACAACCCGCAGGTGATCCTGGCCGCGGCCGGGACGCGGCTGGAAGTCGGCCAGCGGCAGGTCGTCGAGCTCGCCGGGCAGCTCGGGAACCTGCTGGAGCGCGAAGTCCAGGTGGCCTACTGCGCCGGGGCGCAGCCGAACGTCCTGCAGGCTGTCGCCGAGGCGGGCACCCGCCCGGTGCTGCTGCTCAGCGTCCTGCTGGCCGACGGCTACTTCCAGGACAAGCTGGCTAGCACGGGAGCCGCGGTGGTGACAAGGCCGCTGTTGCCGGACGTAACGATCGCAGAATGTTTCCTCGTGCGACTGAAATCTGCGCTTGAAACCGCCGGTTTCATGACGCCGCATGACGAAGTTCGACCTCTCTAGGCCTCGCGTGTTCATGTGACATCCGGCGGTTGCCAGCGCCCGGGGGCGGTTTTCTACGCTGGATCACATGACGCAGACAACCACACCGGCCCGGCCCCAGCGGGCGGCCAAGCCCAATGGCCAATGGAAGATCGACGGCACCACCCCGCTGAACGCGAACGAGGAAATGAAGGCCGCGGACAACGGCCTGAACGTCCGGGCGCGGATCGAAGAGATCTACGCCGTGCAGGGCTTCGATTCAATCGATCCCGAGGACCTGCACGGCCGCTTCCGCTGGTGGGGCCTGTACACCCAGCGCGCCCAGGGCATCCCGGGCGGAAAGACCGCCACGCTGAGCCCCGAAGAGCTCGAAGACCGCTACTTCATGCTGCGGGTGCGCATCGACGGCGGCGCGCTGACCACGCAGCAGCTGCGGGTGATCGGGGGCATCTCCACCGACTTCGCCCGCGACACCGCAGACTTCACCGACCGCCAGAACATCCAGCTGCACTGGGTTGACGTGGTGGACGTGCCGGAAATCTGGCGCCGGCTGGAATCCGTCGGACTGCACACCACCGAGGCCTGCGGCGACGTGCCGCGCGTCATCCTCGGTTCCCCGGTCGCGGGCATCGCCGCCGAGGAGATCATCGACCCGAGCCCGGTCATCGCCGAGATCTCCCGCCGCTACATCGGCAACCCGGAGTTCGCGAATCTGCCGCGCAAGTTCAAGACCGCCATCTCCGGGCACCCCAGCCAGGACGTCGTGCACGAAATCAACGACATCGCGCTGATCGGCATCGAGCACCCGCAGCTGGGCCCGGGCTACGACCTCTGGGTGGGCGGCGGACTGTCCTCCAACCCGCGGCTGGGCGAACGCCTGGGCGCCTTTGTCACCCAGGAGCAGGCCCCGGACGTCTGGGAGGGCGTGACCTCCATCTTCCGCGACTACGGCTACCGCCGGCTGCGCAACCGGGCCCGGCTGAAGTTCCTGCTGGCCGACTGGGGAACCGAGAAGTTCCGCCAGGTCCTTGAGGAGGAATACCTGGGCTACGCGCTGCCGGACATCGGACCCGGCCCGCAGCCTGCCACCGCCGGGGACCACTCGGGGGTGCACCCGCAGAAGGACGGCAAGTTCTTCATCGGGCTCACCGCGGAAGCCGGACGCTCCTCCGGCACCACGCTGACCGCCCTGGCCGACCTGCTCGAAGCCCACGGCTCCACCCGGCTGCGCACCACCCCGCACCAGAAGGTCATCGCCCTGGACATCGCCGAGGAGCAGGTCAAGGACTTCGTGGGCGGCGCCCGCACGCTGGGCCTGGAAGCCTATCCGGGGCTGCTTCGCCGCTCGGCCATCGCCTGCACCGGCATCGAATACTGCAAGCTGGCCATCGTGGACACCAAGAACACCACCATCGACGCGGTGCGCGAGATCGAATCCCGGCTCGCCGACCACAACGGCAAGCTGCCCAAGGCGTTGTCCCTGCACGTGAACGGCTGCCCGAACTCCTGCGCCCGGGTGCAGACCGCCGACCTGGGTTTCAAGGGCCAGCTGATCACCAACGACGCCGGGGAACAGGTTTCCGGGTTCCAGGTGCACCTGGGCGGCACGCTGGCCGGGTTCGAGAACGGCGAAGCCACCCTGGGCCGCACCGTGCGCGGCCTGAAGGTCGCCGCCCACGAGCTGCCCGACTACGTCGAACGCGTGGTGAAGAACTACTCCGCCCTGGCCGAAGACGGCGAATCCTTCGCCGCCTGGGCGCACCGGGCCGCCGAGGAGGACCTGTCATGAGCACCCGAACCCTGAAGACCGAGGACGAGCTGCGCGCCATCGCCGCGCTCGGAGCCACGGAGCTGGGCTGGGACGCCGGCGCCGCGCAGGTGGTCGAGTTCGCCGCCCGCCACCTGGAGGTGTCCGAGATCGCGGTGGCCTGCTCCATGGCCGACGCGGTGCTGCCGCACCTGGTCGCCCGGCAGCTGCCCGGGGTGGACGTGCTCTTCCTGGACACCGGCTACCACTTCACCGAAACACGCATCACCCGCGACGAGGTCGCCGAAAGGCTTCCGGTCAGAGTGGTGGACGTGCTGCCCGAACTCACCGTGGCGCAACAGGACGAAGAATACGGCAAGGACCTGTTCGCCCGCGACGCGGCCGCCTGCTGCAAGCTGCGCAAGATGGACCCGCTGAAGCGTGCCCTGTCCGGCTACGGCGCCTGGTTCACCGGAGTCCGCCGCGACGAGGCCCCCACCCGCAGCAACACCCCGCTGGTGTCCTTCGACGAAACCCATGGGCTGCTCAAGTTCAACCCGGTGGCGACCTGGAGCTTCGATCAGCTGATCGGCTACGCCACCGAACACCAGGTCCCGGTGAACCTGCTGCTGGCCCACGGCTACCCGTCCATCGGCTGCGAGCCCTGCACCCGGCCCGTCGCCGAGGGAGAGGACCCGCGCGCCGGACGCTGGGCCGGCCTGTCCAAAACCGAATGCGGCATCCACATCTAACTTTTGAAGGACCTCCCCATGAGCCTCACCGCTACCGCCCCGACCGGCACCCAGCGCAGCGTCCTGGACGCCCTGGAAGCCGAATCCATCCATATCATCCGCGAGGTGCTCGCCGAATTCGAGAAGCCCGGACTGCTCTTCTCCGGAGGCAAGGACTCCGTGGTGGTGCTTCACCTGCTGGCCAAGGCCGTCTACCCGGGCCGCGTGCCGATCCCCGTGGTGCACATCGACACCGGCCACAACTTCGGCGAGGTGCTGAACTTCCGCGATGCCGTGGTCGAGAAATACGGCCTGAACCTGGTGGTCGGCTCCGTGCAGGAGTACATCGACCGCGGCGAGCTGGCCGAACTGCCCGACGGCACCCGCAACCGGCTGCAGACCCGGGTGCTGCTTGACACCATCGAATCCAACGGCTTCGACGTGGTCTTCGGCGGGGCCCGCCGCGACGAGGACAAGGCCCGCGCCAAGGAGCGCATCCTGTCCCTGCGCGACGAGTTCGGCGTCTGGGATCCGCGCAACCAGCGCCCGGAAATCTGGAACCTGTACAACGGCCGCCACGAGCCTGGCTGGCACGTGCGCGCCTTCCCGATCTCCAACTGGACCGAACGGGACATCTGGGCCTACATCCAGCGCGAGAACATCGCGCTTCCCTCCATCTACTTCGCCCACCAGCGCCAGGTCTTCGAACGCGACGGCATGTGGCGGGCGGTCACCGCGGTCAGCCAGCCCGAACCGGCCGAACAGGTCGTTGTCCGCCAGGTGCGCTACCGCACCGTGGGGGATGCCAGCTGCACCGGCGCGGTGCTTTCCGCCGCTGACACCGTGGAGAAGGTGCTGGACGAGCTGGCCGTGGCCACGCTGACCGAACGCGGCGCCACCCGCGCCGACGACAGAATTTCCGCCGCGGGCATGGAAGACCGCAAGACCGAAGGGTACTTCTAAGATGACCACCACACTTTTGCGCATCGCCACCGCTGGATCCGTGGACGACGGCAAGTCCACGCTCGTGGGACGGCTGCTGCACGACGCCAAGGCCATCCTCGCCGACTCGCTGGACGACCTGGCCCGCACCAGCGCCGAACGCGGCTTCGGCGGACAGGCCGGCGCACTGGACCTGGCGCTGGTCACCGACGGGCTGCGCGCCGAACGCGAACAGGGCATCACCATCGACGTGGCCTACCGCTACTTCTCCACCGCCCGCCGATCCTTCATCCTGGCCGACTGCCCGGGCCACGTGCAATACACCCGCAACACCGTCACCGGCGCCTCCACCGCCGATGCCGCCATCGTGCTGGTGGACGCCCGCCACGGGGTGCTTGAGCAGACCCGCCGCCACCTGGGGGTGCTCGCCCTGCTGCGGGTGCCGCAGCTGGTGCTCGCGGTCAACAAGATGGACCTGGTCGACTGGGACGAGCAGCGTTTCAGCGCCATCGAAACCGAGGTGCTGGACCTGGCCGGGCAACTGGGCCTGCAGGCCGCCACCGTCATCCCGGTCAGCGCGCTGCACGGGGACAACGTGGTGGATCCCTCCGCCCACAGCCACTGGTACGCCGGGCCCACCCTGCTCGGGCTGCTCGAAGAGCTGGCTCCGGGGCGCCCCGCCGGGACCGCCCGGCTGGACGTGCAGTACGTGATCCGCCCGCAGGGAGCGCTGGCTCCAGGCCTGGACCCGGAAGCGTACCGCGACTTCCGCGGCTATGCAGGCACCCTGGCCGACGGCAGCCTTTCGGTGGGAGAGACGGTGGGCATCCTGTCCAACGGCTACCCGGCCACCAGCCGGGTCAAGGCCATCGGCACCCCGTCCGGGCCGGTGGGCACCGCGCAGCCGGGGGAGGCGATCGTGCTTGAACTGGAGGACGAGGTGGACATCGCCCGCGGGGACACCGTGGTGGCAGGTCAGCTGCCGCAGGCGGTGCGCGAATTCGACGCCGAGGTGTGCATCCTGGCCCCGGCCACGCTGGCCGAGGGGCAGCGGGTGCTGCTCAAGCACGGCACCAAGGTCGCCGCCGCGAAGATCGGGCCGATCAGCCACGTGCTCGACGTCGCCGACTACTCGCACCGGCAGGCCGACACCCTGGGGCTCAACGACCTGGGACGGCTCACGGTGCGCAGCTCCGCGGCCCTGAGCCCTGCCGACTACAGCGATTCGCGCACCGGCGGCAGCTTCTTGCTCATCGAACCGGCCACCGGGCGCACCCTGGCCGCCGGGATCATCGGAGCCGGGCATGCAGCCGCCTGAGCAGCCGGCCGCCGGACGCACCCGGCTGACCGCGCACGCCCCGCGCGCCAACCGGCGCGGTAGGGCCTTCGGGGCAGCCGCGGCGGGGCTGCTGGCGGTGGCCGCGGTGCTCACCGCCTTCGTCCCGGCCCCGGCCAAGAATGCCGGCACGGCCGCCGACCAGGGACCGGCCGCCACCTTGCGCCTGGGCTACTTCGCGAACGCCACCCACGCCCCGGCGCTGGTGGCCGAAGCCAAGGGCATCCTGGACAAGGCAGTGGGCGCGGACGGCACCACGGTGGAAACCCAAATCTTCAACGCGGGCCCCGCGGCCATCGAGGCGCTGAACTCCGGGGCCATCGACGCGGCCTACCTGGGTCCCAGCCCTGCGCTGAACAGCTACCTGTCCAGCGGGGGGACCTCGCTGCGCGTCATCGCCGGGGCCGCCTCCGGCGGGGCCAGCCTGGTTGTCTCCAAGGACATCACCGAGGTGTCCCAGCTGGCCGGCACCGAACTTGCCACCCCGCAGTACGGCGGCACCCAGGACGTGGCGTTGCGCAGCTTCCTGAAGGAGCGGGGCCTGGATGAGTCGGTCACCGTCACCCCGAGCACCAACGGCACCGTGCCGCAGCTGTTCGCCCGCGGCTCCATCGACGGGGCCTGGCTGCCCGAACCGCACGCCTCGCTGCTGGTCAAGCAGTACGGGGCGCACCGCCTGGTCAACGAGGCGCAGTTGTGGCCGGAAGGCAAGTTCCCGACCACGGTGCTGGTGGCTTCGCAGGAGTTCATCACCAAGCACCCGGACACCGTGCGGGAGCTGGTGCAGGCCAACGCGCAGGCCATCAACTGGCTGAACACCACCGGAGAGCAGCAGAAGCTTCACACCGTGCAGCAGGCCCTGGCCGCGCACGGCGGCGGCACCCTGTCCGATGAGGTGATCTCCGCGGCGCTGGACCAGATCAGCTTCGATGAAACGCCGCTGAGCGGAACCTTCGACACCCTGGTGGCCCATGCGGCCGCGGTGGGCATCGGGGAACCGGGCAGCACGCAGGGCCTGGTGGATGACTCCTTCGCCGCCGGGGAGGGGAAGTAATGGGAGTGCAGCTGAACGAGGTGTCCCTGAGCTACCCGGGCACCGGGCTGGTCATCGACAGGCTCAGCGCCCGCATCGAGGACGGCGAATTCATCGCCGTGCTCGGCGCCTCGGGCTGCGGCAAGTCCTCGCTGCTGAACCTGATCGCCGGGCTGCTGGCCCCCACCGAGGGCTGGCTGGACGTCCCGGACGACGGGGCGGCGTTCATGTTCCAGGATTCGAACCTGCTGCCCTGGCTGAGCGCGGGCCGCAACGTGGAGCTGGCGCTGAAGCTGGCCGGGCATCCGAAGGACACCCGGCAGGCACGGGTGGACCAGCTGCTGGAGCTGGTCCAGCTGGGGCACGCGGTGCACAAGAAGCCGCACGAGCTCTCCGGCGGCATGCGCCAGCGTGTGGCGCTGGCCCGGGCGCTGGCCCAGGACCGGCAGGTGCTGCTGATGGACGAGCCCTTCGCGGCCCTGGACGCCATCACCCGCGACCTGCTGCACGAGGAACTGCGCTCGCTGTGGGAGCAGACGGGCAAAACCATCATCTTCGTGACGCACAACGTGCGCGAGGCCATCCGCCTCTCCGGGCGCATTCTGGTCCTCTCCTCCCATCCCGGACGCATCCTGGAAACCCGGAGAATCACCGAGGACCTGCGCCGCAACCCGGCGCAGTCGGCCGCCCTGGCCGACGAACTGACCACCATTCTGCGAAAGGAGCAGCGCAAGCATGAGCGCACTGACGCAAACTAGGGCCGCCGCCGCGGTCCGCCCGGCCGCCGTGCTGCGCCGCCGCGGGCGCGCCGATGCGCTTATCGCCCCGCTGATCACCCTGGTGGTGCTGGTCAGCCTGTGGCAGATCGCCGCCTGGGCTTCGCCGCTGCGCGAGGACCTGTTCCCCGGCCCGGCGGCCGTGGCCGCCAAGCTGCCCGAGCTGCTGGCCGACGGGACCCTGCTTTCCGCGGTGGGCACCTCGCTGTTCCGGGCGCTGTCGGGCTTCGCGATCGCGGTGCTGGTCGCCACCCCGGCGGCCCTGCTGCTGGCCCACCTGCCGCTGCTGCGCAAGGGCCTGGGCCCGCTGGTCTCGGCCATGCAGGTGCTGCCCTCCATCGCCTGGGTGCCGGCGGCGATCATCCTCTTCGGGCTGAGCGACGCGACCATCTACACCGTGCTGCTGCTCGGGGCGATTCCCTCGATCATCAACGGACTGCTCTCGGGCATCGACATGATCCCCGCCCAGTACTCGGCCCTCTCCCGGGTGCTCGGTGCCAGCAGGCGCCAGCATATCGTGCATGTCGAGCTTCCCGCGGCGCTGCCCGGCTACGTGGCCGGGCTGCGCCAGGGCTGGGCTTTCGCCTGGCGCTCGCTGATGGCGGCGGAACTGATCGCGGTGGGCGGCTCACTCGCCCTGGGCGTCGGCTCGCTGCTGCAGCGCGGCCGGGATCTGGCCGACCTGCCCCTGGTGATGTTGGTCATACTGGTGATCCTGCTGGTGGGCGTGCTGATCGAACTACTGTGTTTTGCCCCGCTGGAACGCAAACTGCTGCGCGACCGCGGAATGACTCGAACTGGAGAAAACCATGGCTAACGGACATATCACCCTCATCGGCGGGGGACCGGGCGACCCGGAACTGATCACGGTCGCCGGCTACAAGGCCCTGCTCGCCGCGGACGTGGTGCTGGCAGACCGGCTCGGGCCGACCGAACTGCTTGCGGACCTGGCTGACGACGTGATCGTGGTGGACGTGGGCAAGGCCCCGGGCTGCCACGTGAAAACCCAGGACGAGATCAATGAATTGCTGGTCAAATACGCTTTGGAGGGAAAGAACGTGGTGCGCCTGAAGGGCGGGGACCCGTTCGTGCTGGGCCGCGGCGGCGAAGAGCTGCTCTATGCGGCCAAGTTCAACATCCCCACCCGGGTGATCCCCGGCATCACCAGCTCCATTTCGGTTCCGGCGGCCGCCGGCATCCCGGTGACCCACCGCGGGGTGGCCGCAGGTTTCACTGTGGTCAGCGGCCATACCGAGCTGGCGGACGTGCCCATCCGCAGCGACCACACCCTCGCCGTGCTGATGGGAGTCTCGAATTTGCCGAAAATTGTTGAGACATTGCTTACCCGCGGTTTACCGTCAAGTACGCCAATTGCGATAGTTGAGCGAGGTTACTCACAGACGCAGCGGACAACTATCGGTACGCTAGAAGGGATTGTAATGCGAGCCCGCAAGGCCGCAGTGGCGAATCCGGCCGTCATCGTGATTGGTGATGTCGTTCGGCTAGCCCCGGAAGCCTCCGACAGCCTGGCAGGCCTCCTGCCGCTAGAGAACGCCGACGTCCCTGCGGCGGCCACATTCGTTGACTAAGAAAGAGATGTTGTTTGATGAGTGAACTGATCGTCCCCGAGCACCTTTCGGCCCGCGCCCTGCGCGTGGCAATTGTCGGCGCCGGCCCGGCAGGCATCTATGCCGCTGATCTGCTCAACAAGAGCCAGCCGGTCTCCTCCGGCGCGCTGAGCCTGAAGGTAGACCTGTTCGACGAGCTGCCAACCCCGTTCGGCCTGATCCGCTACGGCGTGTCCCCGGACCACCCGCGTATCAAGGGCATCATCACCGCCCTGCACAAGGTGCTGGACAACGACTGGATCGACTTCTACGGAAACGTCGGACTGGGCCGTGACATCACCCTTGAGGACCTGCGTGCCCGCTACGACGCGATCATCATCGCCACCGGCGCCCAGAAGGACGCGGACCTGAACATTCCAGGCATCGACCTGGACGGTTCCTTCGGCGGCGCTGACTTCGTGTCCTGGTACGACGCCCACCCGGATGCAGACAAGGACTGGGACCTGTCGGCCCGCGAAGTCGCTGTCATCGGCAACGGCAACGTGGCGCTGGACGTGGCCCGCATCCTGTCCAAGCACGCCGACCAGCTGCTGGAAACCGAAATCCCCGCCCACATCTACGCGCAGCTGAACGACTCAGCCGTCACCGACGTGCACGTGTTCGGGCGCCGAGGCCCGGCCCAGGTGAAGTTCACCCCGCTGGAACTGCGCGAGCTGTCCCACTCCAAGGACGTGGACATCGTGCTGTACCCGGAGGACTTCGAATTCGACAAGGCCTCGGATGAGGCCATGAAGACCAACAACCAGACCAAGACCATGGTCTCCACGCTGACCAACTGGCTGATCGAGCAGGAAGAGCGCGAAGAAGCTCCAAGCGCTTCGCGCCGCCTGCACCTGCACTTCCTGCAGTCCCCGGTCGAGGTACTGGGCGAAGACGGCAAGGTGACCGGCCTGAAGGTCGAGCGCAACGAGCTGGACGGCAACGGCGGCGCCCGCGGCACCGGCGAATTCATCGAGTACCCGATCCAGGCGCTCTACCGCGCGGTGGGCTACTTCGGCTCGGCCGTCGGCGAGATCGAATACGACGGCGCCAAGGGTGTGCTGCCGAACGTCGAGGGCCGTGTCCTGGACGCAACCGGCACCCACGTGCCCGGCCTGTACGCCACCGGCTGGATCAAGCGCGGTCCGGTAGGCCTGATCGGCCACACCAAGGGCGACGCCCTGGAGACCATCAACCACCTCTTGGAGGACCTGGGCTCCCTGGCCCAGCCGTCCATCGAGCAGTCCATCGCGGATCTGCTGGACGAGCGCGGTGTGCAGTTCTCCGACTGGGATGGCTGGAAGTCCCTGGACGCGCACGAGAAGGAGCTGGGCGCTGCCGAAGGCACCGTGGCCACCCGCTTCGGCGACATCACCCGCGACCGCATCAAGGTTGTAGAGCGCGAAGACATGTTGGAATTCTCCCGCGCAAAAAAACTAGCTGAGAGTCTGTAAGCTCCACCCCAGACTCTGACATCTCAGGGATGGTCCCGCCGCACTGCCGGCGGGGCCATCCCTGGGTGTTTGTGCAGTGAACCGGTCCTGAGGGCGGTTCAGGCGAGCAGCGTGTCCCAGAGGTAGTCCTCGGACACCACTGGAATGCCGTAGTCCCGGGCCTTCTTGGCCTTGCCTGACAGGGAATCCGGATCCGCGGCCACCAGCAGGCTCACCTTCTTGGTGATGGCGCCATGCGGAACATAACCAGCGGCCCGGAGGTCCTCCTCGATCTGCGCGCGGGCCCGGGACATGTCCCCGGTGAGCACCACCAGAGATCCGGGAGCGAGTTTTCCGGCTGATGGCACCGCCTCAGCCGTGGCTAGTTCGATATCCGCAGGCGGTCTCAGCGCTCCCTGCACGCTTTGCTGCCCAAGCCCGAGCAGGCCGGCGACCGTCTTGAGATCCAGAAGTTCTTCCTCGGTCAGCGTGCCGTCGGCCCAGGCTGCGCGCACCAGCTGCTGGAAATACAGCTCGTGGAGTTCCAGCGCCCCGGCCCGGTCGAGTCCCAGCTCCGCGGCCAGCGAGATCAGCTGCTGTTCCTCGTGGGCCGACAAGTACCGGTCCATCAGCGCCCGGTCGAGGATCGCCAGGTAGTCGTCCTGGGCTTCGGTGCCGGTGAACTGGGGCAAGCGGGTGGTCAGCCGGTTCAGGAAGTGGCGGGCCGGTTCGGCGTCGGCGGCGGCCCGTCGCACAGGAATGATGCGCCCTCCCGGGGACGCCTTGATCCACGCCGATTGCGCCGCCCGGCCAAGGCGCAGATCCCATTCGGGATTCTGCTCATCGAGTTCCATGTAGCGCGAGAGCAGGACTGCGGTGGCGGCCGCGTCCCCGGCCGCGCTGTGGGCTTCCAGGAGCTCGATGCCGAAGGAATCGCAGCAGTCCTGCAGCGAGCGCCCGGCGCCGTGCAGGTACTGATGGGACATGCGCATGGTGCACAGCCCATGCTCTAGAAAGTGCCCCGGCACCGGCATGCCGGCCCGGCGGAACTCCGCGTCCAGGAACCGTGCATCGAAGGAGAGGTTGTGGGCCACCAGCACGGTGCCTGACAGCCGCCATGCCAGTTCTGCGGCCAGGTCGCTGAACGTCGGGGCACCGAGCAGATCACAGCTGCGGATTCCATGCAGCGACTGCTTGCCCAGGTCCCGCTGCGGGTTGACCAGCGTTTCCCAGCGGTCCAGCACTTCGCCGTCGCGGTTCATTCTCACGATGGCGATCTCCGCGATCCGGTCATGTCCGCCGGGGAACAGCCCGGTGGTCTCGGTGTCGAGGACGGAGAAGACTCCGCTGGCCATTTTCATATTTCCCCCTGTACTTTTCTCCGGCTGAATCCGGTAACTCCCATTCTGCCCACCGGATGCGCGTGGCTGAAACCCTGGGGTTCACATATGATCAGTTCACAGTCGCTTTTTCGTTCAGGTCGATCCCGACGCCCCAGGCCTCGGCATGAAATGGATGGTGTACCGTTTATGCGCAACGCTTTTCCTTCATCCCTGCGCCACCTCGCCGAGGGGACACGGCTGTATGGCCGGGACCAACCAGGGCAGATGGCGGCCATTCTCGCCCTGAGCATTTACCTTCCCTTGACCCTGCCGCTGCTGCGCGAGGGAGTCTGGATCGGCTTTTCCGCGTGGGTTGAAGCCGTGACGGTACCGGGTCCCGGGCTGATTCTGGCAGGCTATGCGGTGATTGTTGCCATCGTGATCGCGTTGGCCCTGGCAGCTCCGGGCCTGGCCGCCACTGCGCCGCTGGCGCCCTACCCTGTGGAGCGGCCGGTGAAGATCCGCATCCTGCACAATTGCCGGCTCTTCCTGGGCAGCATGATCGGTATGGGCGCGATCGGGGTGCTCTTTACTTCCGGCATTGAGCGCCTTGAACACATCGTCTGTGTTGCCATCGGCGCCCTGCTGCTGCAATTGGGCCATCTTGACGAGGTCAACGCGGCGCAGGCCGACGCCGTGCTTGGACTTCTGGGGGAAGAACCGCTGCAGGCCTACGACCAGTGGTATGCCAAGCAATGGGGGAGGCCAAGAGCCGGTGGACGGGTCCGCGCCCGGGCTTCGCTGGTTCGCCGCAAGCTCTGGATCATCGCGCTGATGATGCTGGTTCATCTGGGTGTGCTCGTGGCCTACATTGCGATTGTCCACGGAACCGCGGGCTTGGCCCGCCACTGGGCGACGGTGCTGTTCCTGTCCGCTGCCGCGTCGGTGGTGAACCTCTTGATCATCGACGCGGTCCTTATGACGCTGCTGGCGATACGGCACACCAGGGGGAGCCGTCACAGCAGATGGGTTTCGCATCCGGAAACGTATTTCGCGCTCATGGCCATGGGCGCCAAGGTCCTCGCCACCGCGGCCATGGCCGCGCTGCCGGCGCTGTGGATGAACGAAGAGAATCGGCAAACGTCGCTGGCGTACCTGCTCTTCCTTGGCATTGAATTGCTCCTGGTTTTTGTGCTGGTGCTGCTGCTAGTTCGCAGATGGCTTGCACCGGGCAGCTTGCCTCCGCAGCCGCTGGGACGATACGACGGCGATGCGATGGAGGTGCTGCTCAAGAAGCGGGCGGCCCGGGACCGCGCAGCCATCCGCGGGGCGGTTGCCTACCGAAGGCATTATGCCGCCGCCATGGCATGGGGCAAGTCTTCCTGAGCCGAACAAACGCCGCGGCCGTTCCCGGCTGAATCGGGGGAACGGCCGCGGCGTTATTTAGTCGGCGGGTGCTAGGCCCTTAGGCGCCAACAGCCTTCGAAGCCTTGGCGGCAGGAACGCTGCGGCGCAGCATGACGAACAGCAGAACCATGCCGACCGTCAGCGCGATGTGCCCCAGCCCGGCGATACCTGCAATCATGGCGCTGGATTCCTTGCCCAATACGGTCAGCGATCCGTGCACGGTGAGCATGGCCGCGGTCAGGACGACACCGATGTTGTAGGTCCACATGAACCATGCGTAGAGCTTGGCATGGGCGCTGATGTTGAACGCCTTCTCCAGCAACAGGACCATGAGCAGGACCATGAATCCGAGCACCAGCAGGTGGGTGTGGACGACTGACAGCTGGGTCCAGCCGCCTTCCGGGAAGTCGTTCATTTTGGTGAATTCGCGGTAGAACAAGCCGGAGGCCACACCGACGGCCATGTAGATGAACGAAAGATTGACGAGCTTACGCATTGATGGAGCTTTCTGTCGAAGGTGAAGTTTCGGATTCAACGGCATACTGGACGCCTGAACCCTTGCCGAAGACCGGCTTGTTGTTGGAACCGAGGACTGCGAACAGTGCCGGCAGCAGCAGGGTGCGGACCACGACGGTATCCAACAGGACGCCGAGGCCGACGATGAGTCCCAGCTGTCCCAGAACCATCAGCGGCAGGGCGGACAGGGCTGCGAAGACTCCGGCAAGGACCAGGCCGGCGCTGGTGATTACCGAGCCGGTGCTGCGTGCCGCATTGGCCACGGCATCTGTCAGCGAGGACGTGGCGGAGTTCTGGCGGACTCGCTGGGTGAAGAAGATCGTGTAGTCAACACCCAGAGCGACCAGGAACACGAAGGCCAGCAGCGGAACCTGGACGTCCAATGCCGAGACATCGAAGACCATCGACGAGATCAAGGAGCCGAGTCCCACGGCCGCCGCGGCGCTGAGCAGGTTGACCAAACCCAGAGACAGGGCCGTACGCCAGGAACGGGTCAGCCAGCCGAGCATGGCGAAGCAGATGATCATGATCATCGGAGCGATGACATACAGGTCGCGTAGGTGGCCCTGATGCGAGTCGTACTGCGATGCGCTCTGCCCGCCCACCAAGACCGTGGCAGTGCTTGCCTCGTCGGCGGTCGAACGGATCTGGGCGACTAGATCCATGGCCTCGGAGCCGGAAGGATCATCCGAGGAGATCACGGAGAACTGCTGCCAGGAGGAATCCCCGAGTTCGCGGGCTTCGCCGACGCGCAGCACCCCGCCGAGGCCCTTGAGCCGCTCCTGCAGGACAGTGGTGTCGGATCCATCAACCAGCACGGTGATTGGCTGTGCTTCGCCGGCCGGGTAGTGCTCGGAGAGCACGGTCATGGCGCTCGCCGATTCGGTCGGGGTACGGAACTGCTGGGTCTGGTCCAGACCGAGACGGGTTCCGGTCAGCGCGCCGGCCAAGACCAGCAGCAGCACAACCAGGGCTGCGAGGTTGGCCCCCGGTTTGCGCATGACCGCGGTGGCGGCTTTGCCGAAGTACTTGCCGCGGGTGTTCGGCTGGCCCGGCTTGGGAACCAGCGGCCAGAACACCTTGCGTCCGCACAGTGCGAGGACCGGCGGCAGCAGCAGGAAAACGAACAAGGCTGCGATGAGCAAGCCGGCGGCGCAGACGATGCCCAAGCCGCGGGTGTCTTCCATGACGGCAAGAGACAAGGTCAGCAGAGCCAGGACTACGGTGAGGTTGGAAGTGAGGATTGCTTCGAAGCTGGCGGCCCAGGCCTTGGCCAGCGCCTTGCGGTGGTCCTCGTTCTTCTGCAGTTCATCGCGGTAGCGGGAGATCAGCAGCAGCGCGTAGTTGGTGCCCGCGCCGAAGACCAGCACGCTGAGCACGCCGGGATCGAAATGCAGGTCCCAGGCGTTGCCAAAGACGTTGGCGACCATCGAGGCGCTGCGGTCGGCCAGTGCCACCACGGCCAGCGGAATCAGCCAGAGAATGGGGGAGCGGTAGGTGGCGATTAGCAGCACCGCCACAATGCCGACGGTGACTGCCAGCAGGGTGAAGTCGGCGCCGGCGAAAGCCTGGCTGACGTCAGTGGCGAAAGCGGTTGAACCAGTCATCTGCAGCTGGACGCCGGACAACTCGTGCGCGCCCAGCCAGTCGCGGATCTCGGTCAGGGTCTGCTTGTCGGCGTCCAGGTCGACGGTGTCCCAGGAAACTGGAACCATCACGGCCTTGGCGTCCTCGCTGGGAAGAGCTGGACCTGCCTTGACCGCCAGGTCGGAAGCCATCTGCGGGGCGAGCTTGGTGACCTGATCGATTTGGCTGCTGCTCAACGCTTGCCCAGTGGAACCATTGGCGACAAGGATGGCGGAGGTTGTGGTGCTGTCGCTGTTCTGTGCCAGCAGTTCGGCGACCTTGGCGGAATCTGAGCCGGCAACGAGCGAACTGTCTGCGCGCTTGGGGGCATCCACCCCGCTCAAAGCGCCAAAGAGCAACACGACCACGGCGAGCAGGGCCACGGTCCACCAACGGGCTGAACGCCGGGAAGTCAGCGAACTGGCGACGCGGGAAATGACTGGAACTTTCATACTTCCAGTCAACTCGGATTAACAGTTTCTGCCATCGTGGCTTGTGCTGATTCAAAGATCAACCGAACGGTTGAGCCGGCCTCGGGCGAGTCGCCATGGCTTCCGCCTGGTTAGAGCAGGCCGAGGTCCTTGGCTGCATGGATTGCCCCCGTGCGGGAGCTTGCCTGGAGCTTGTCGAAAATATGCACCAAGTGGGTTTTGACTGTCGCTTCCGAGACGAAGAGGGTCTTGGCGATCTGCTTGTTGCTGGCACCGGTCGCCAGCTGCTGCAGCACTTCGGACTCTCGCTGGGTGAGTTCCACCTTGGGACGGCGCATCCCAGCCAGCACCCGCTGCGTCATTTCAGGTGCCAAAACCAGCTGCCCTGCCGCAGCCTGGCGGATCGAGTCGATGATGGTCTGGGACGAGACGTCCTTCAGCAGGTAGCCTGCCGCTCCGGCCTCGATGCACTGGATGATCTCGGCATCCTTGTCGAAGGTGGTCAGAATGAGCACCTGCGGGGGATTAGGCATCGCCCGCAACGCAGCAGTGGTCGCCACGCCGTTCATGCCGTCGCCCAGGCGTAGATCGCACAGCACCACATCCGCCGGATCCTTCTGGGTGATCGCGACCGCTTCCTCGCCGCTGGAGGCCTCCCCGAGCACTGAGATTTCCGGGTAATTGGCCAGCAGCGCCCGCAGTCCGGTGCGGACAATGGGATGGTCATCAACCAGCAGCACTTTGATCACTGTGCATCCTTCCGAGGAGTCATTGGCAGGTGCGCGCACAGGGCGGTGCCTTCACCTGGTGAGCTTTCAATGTCCAGACCGCCACCGAGCTCGCCCAATCGCTGGGTCATTGCGGTCAAACCAAAGCCGCCGGCTGGTGTTGCCCCGTGTCGCGGTGACTCGACATCAAATCCTATGCCGTCATCAACGATATCCATGCGCACCTCGTTGGCAAGCACCCCAAGGTTCAGGCTGACCCGCGTGGCCTGCGCGTGGCGCCTGACGTTGGACAGTGCTGACTGCGCCGTACGCAGCAACGCAATCTGGATGCCCGGATCCAGCGCGGGTATGCCTTCCTCGATGTTCAAGCGAGTCGCGACTTTCGAATCAGTTTCGAATGACGCCAGAACACGTTCCAAGGCTCCGGCGAGCGCCTGGGCGTCCAGTTCCGCCGGGGCCAGTGCAGCGATGATCCGGCGCAAGTCGTTGAGCGACTGGCCTGAGAGCTCATCAATACGCGCCAACGCGTCAAGGGCAGTCTGCGGATCCGCGGCTGCGGTGGCCGCCTTGGCATGGAGCCCGATCGAGGAAAGCTGCTGGGCCACGGTGTCGTGGATCTCCCGCGCCAAGCGGGTGCGCTCGGCAGCGATACCCGCCTCATGCTGCGAGCGGGCCAGTTCTTCCTGGAGGTCCGCCATTTCCTGCTGGGCGCGCATCAGCGAATCAACCAGCTTGCTGCGGATCTCCGCATCGCGTTCAAGCTGCAGGTAGCCGCGGGAGATGCCCCAGGCGAATAATCCGCCAACCAAAGGCCCGACGACGGACGCCAAGGAGGACTGACCGTTGTGCAGGTACGGGGTCATGATGGTGAAGGCGTAAAGCACCAGAGACCACAGGATGGACGGAAGCAAGGGCAGCTGGTGCCCCAGCAGCAGCCAGAGACTGAACGCCAGCCACATGAACTCCGGGGTCGTCCATAGGCTTCCCACCCAGATGGCCAGGAGCACGGCAATCCACCAGGAAGGAAGCTTGGCTTCCCCGCGCATCGCCATGCGGACGAAGCCGGCTACGTACCACCCGGCAAATAGCGTGGCCGCCAAGAGCACCGGCCAGAGGCTGGCTTCCGTGGAAAGGCCGCGCAGCACCACCACCGCGAGAAGGATGGCAGTGACCACGTGCTGGCCCCAGCGCAGGATCGCCGGCGAAGTGATCAGCTGGTGTCCTGATTCCAGATATGGTGCTGAAGACGGGTAAAGACTCATGTCTTGAGACTATCTAACAACCTTGGTTGGCCGTGTCCATCTTCTGAGGAAGGGAAGGTATGTGCGCTCGCCGATTTCACTGGCTCCAATCCGATGTCTTATACCTCGGCAAAGTTGCTGCCCGAATGGGGCAAGGCAAAAGGGGACATAGGAAAAACACCTCCAACTATGCTCAGTACATGTGCATAACCTTCGTCCAGATGTCGGCCAGTGATGCCGACGACCTGCTCACTTTCCTGACCGCCAATCAATTTCCGTTCCATGTCCAGCAGACACCTCGCGAAGAAGACGTGCGGGCAAGAATCGGAAGCAGCTATTACTGGAATGAGGATCGGCAAGGCTACTGGGTAAGACAAGGGGAACAACGCCTTGGCATGGTTGTCTTGGAGGACTTGCAGGACGCCGAATCTCCGCTGTTCGATCTGCGTCTGGCCGAATCGTGTAGAGGGCAAGGCATCGGGGTGAAAGTACTGAGGGCCCTATGTGACTTGGTTTTCGAATCCATGCCGAAGACTCTTCGCTTCGAAGGACAGACGAGGGAAGACAACATCGCCATGCGCAAGACCTTTATTCGCTCTGGATTTCTTAAGGAGGCGCATTACCGAATGGGATGGCCAACGACGGATGGTCGACCCATGGCCTCGATCGCCTACTCGATCCTGCGTGACGACTGGTCCAGCGGAACCGTCACCCGATTCGAATGGGAAGATATCGAGCCGTAGGAATTTTCTGCCATTCGTCATCGGTTCCCGCAATCCGCCGGACTTCTCTA
The DNA here is from genome assembly GCF_046940185.1 of Arthrobacter sp. 'calajunan'. Taxonomy (NCBI): domain Bacteria; kingdom Bacillati; phylum Actinomycetota; class Actinomycetes; order Micrococcales; family Micrococcaceae; genus Arthrobacter; species Arthrobacter sp. 'calajunan'. The sequence continues at coordinate 219,640 of NZ_JBKZDY010000004.1, read as the reverse complement.
GATGCCTCGTCGGTTCATAGGGTGCCTGTTCCAGCCGCATCGCACAGCACCACAAGCTGCGAGGTGGCTCGGGTCATGGAGACATAGCGTCGCACGGCACCTTCCACTCCTGAGCCGAAGCGCTCGGGCCGGTAGAGCAGGACAAGGTCGAATTCCAGCCCCTTGGCCTGCTCAGGGCGCAACACGGCCACCCTCGGCCGCGGCGCGAACGTGTTGTGGCCAATGACCGCGGCGATACCTTCAGCGTGGTTTTCCAGCCAGACATCGAGAATCGGCTCCAGTTCATCGGGGTGCACATAACGTACCGGTGCGCCATCGGAGCGAATGGACACGGGAACATTCGCCTCAGGCATTTGCTGGCGGATGACACTTGCCGCGGCGTCCATAACCTGGGCGGTGGTGCGGTAATTGATGTTCAGCTGTGCCACATGGACGTCCCGTATGCCTGCCCGGGCCAGGCGCCCTGCCCAGCTCCCGCGGAAACCTACAGTTGCCTGCGCCCGATCGCCGACAATCGTCAGGCTGCCCGAGGGACAGCGCCTGCGCACCATGGCCCACTGGGCATCGGTCAGATCCTGGGCTTCATCGACAATCACGTGGGAGAAAGGCCCTGCCAAGGCATCGCCTGCCGGCTCCTCGACGGCTTGGTGCCGGACCAGACGATCCTGTAAGTCGGTATTCATCAGCTGCGAGGACAGGTCTTCCTTGTCGTCGGCGGAAGCGATCAGGTCGTCAATGACCTGTCGCATCAGCCTGCGCTCCGAGGCGAACTTGGCAGCACGCCGCAAACGGACTTGTTCACCGTGCGGGTCGCCAACCAGCGCCCGTGCCGCATCCAGCAACGGCACATCAGACTCGGTCCACGCGGTCCCGGCCCCTGCTTCCAGCAGCGCGTCGATGTCGTCCAAACTCAGCTGCCGGGCACAATAGCGCAGCAAGTGTGCGTTCGAATACAGGGTCCGCAGGAGATGCTCCGGATCCAAGACAGGCCAGTACTCTTCCAGACAGGCATCCAGCTGGTCGCTGGTAGCAACTGCATGCCTGGCTTCTGAAACGCTGACCTCGTCGCCGGATAGCCTCGCAGCCAACTGGTCGACAAGTATCTCGCGCAACTGGGAGCGCGCGGCGTTATGGTCCAAACCCGATTCAAGCGAATCCACCGCAGCCGCCCAATGGGCAGGGGAGAGCGTGAGATCATCCCACGGGGTTTCAACGACGAGCGGCAGCACGGGAGGCTGCTCGAACACCTGCACGGCTCGTTCCACGGCGTCGACCATGGCGGCGTCGGACTTGATCCTGCCAATTCGCGGGTCGGGATCCACGCCGACAACACCTGCATTCGAAACCATGTTCGAAAGTGTTGAAACCAGGACCTCGTCCTCTCCCAGGTTCGGCAAGACGTCGGCAACGTAGGCCGTGTAGGAATCATGCGGACTCACCACGAGCACCCGTCCGCCCCGGCTTTGCATCCGAGCGTCCGAATACAGCAGATAAGCGGCGCGATGCAGTGCTACTACGGTCTTGCCCGTCCCCGGGCCCCCATCCACCACGAGGGCCCCGGCCGAGGGACGTCGGATGATCGCGTCCTGGTCGCCTTGGATCGTGGCCAGGACATCCTGCATCTTCCCGGTGCGCTGTTCACCCAGCGAAGCAAGGAAAGCCGAATGGTCGTCCAGCGAGGTGCTGTCGCCCAGATGGTCCAGGTCGAATACCTCGTCGTAATAGCCGGTAATCAACTGCTTGCGCCAGCGGTACCTCCGGCGCATGGCCAATCCCAGCGGGTTCGCATGGGTCGCAGCGAAAAACGGTTCGGCAGCCGGTGCCCGCCAATCAACCATCAACTGGTTTCCCTGTTCGTCGCTCAGGCCCAGGCGCCCAATGAAAAGGCGCTCGCCGGAAGACGTCTGCATGAATCCCAGGCAGGCTGGCGGTCCGACGCGGTCCAGCTGCGCCAGCCGCTGGCCCAGCTCGCTGACTTCCACGTCCCGTTCCAGGGATTGCTGCAGCACCCCCGCCCGGTCGGCTCCACGCTCGATGAGCCGGTGCCGGGTTTGGGCTCGAAGGTGCTCCACCCGCTGCCCAATTTCCTGCAGCCGCTCATTGTCCGCGTCGAGCGTCCCGGCAGGCACGTGGCAGGCCTGCGCGTCGGACAGCGCGAAAAACTGGGGTAGCGGTGCGCTGGCGGCTGAAGGGGGAAAGGGCATTCAAGGACTCCTGAAATTTCATCAAACTAGCGGGGCAAACATCGATTATGCGCCCTGCCCGGGGCCTTGCGGCAAGGGGGTGCGAGTGGGCTATTCTGAAAATGCAGGATAGGGGTTGTCCGGTTGTACGCAGCAAGATATGTGATTGATGTAAGGTTGCCCATCCGTGACATTGGCCTCGGTTGATGCGGAGAGTCGGAGAATATCAGTATGAGTAGTTTTCAATTTTCTCTCAATTCGTCATTGAGAACTACGATAGAGTTCGTTTTACCTGCCGTTCAATGTCCAATTATTCGCCGATAAGACATCAACGTGAACTTGGCCTCCCGTAGAAGGAATGTGACCTGTGTCCCTAGAAGATAAAAATGCTCGTGGTGTCGTAGTGCGTAAGTACGAAACGGATGGACGCAGCACTTCAGTATTTGAGTTCACTGGTGAGTTAAGAGAAAAACTCATTGGCAGTTTCATGACGCAGTATTTGGCCACTGGCAATTATTCAGCGGGGGCGAGAGCTGTCTCGCCCCAAGGCGCATCCTCTATGGCAGTTGCTGGAGCGGCAGCCGGTGCAACGGCTCTGTCTGCCGCGTTTTCCTCGACCCTATACGTGGCAACGGCAGACCCTTCTTCGCTGATGCAATTGGGCGCTGGCTTAGGGACTGCGGTAATGGGGCAATCCGGGATTATTGGGCATGCACCGTTCATTGCGATTCCCGGGGCGCTGCCAGTCGTTGGGCCGATCCTTGGAATACAAGCGCTAGCGACGGCTGTGATTATGCAGCAGTTCAAAAGCGTAGATCGAAATCTTCAACTGATTAAAAAGAAATTGGATGATGTAGTAATCCGTGCCGAAATGACTGAGGTGGCCCAATTGTTGGTCGCATCTCGCGTTATTGAAGATATCTACGTTCAGTTTGAAGCTGCGGGCGCATTTTCCCAAGACATGTTGATCCGACTGGCGCTCGCAGAAAAGGATGTTAATTCGATCGCAGAAAAGTTCAGGTGGCTGGTTGAAAAGCACGACGAGGCGACTTTGATGGACTATGACGCATCCGAGTCCAATCGCGACGCGAACAATGCGTTACTAGCAACTTTCTTGGGGATTCGGATCTCATATTTGAGGGTTGGTGTTGATTTGCAGGAGAATCCTAAATCAACTTCCAGATCCGCTCAGGCGCTTCGCGATAAGCTTAGGCAGGAAATCGAATTTTGGGAGAAGATTCTTGACCGCGATAAGAAGTTCAAAGATCAGATGGCATCACTGAAATCCGAGATTGATGATCAAAATGGAGTTCTAAAGGCGTTTAAATCTCGGCAGGGTGACTCACTGGAAAACTTGTTGAAGCGGGCCGATGATGCGCATCGGGCAACGCTTGAGAACGGAAAGTTCATGGCAACGGAATTTAGCAACCTTGTGTCTTCTGCCAAGGACATGCTGCACAGCTTTGAGCGGATGGACCCCAAAGAGTTGGCGGCAACTGCATTGGTGTATTGGAAAGATGACACTGGTGAGCACTCGTTCGCGGTGGATGCTCAAGAGCTGCACCAAATTGCGGCTTCCGAGGATATTTAAATTCTGCGCATATTTATTGATCGGATTGCGAAAGTGTGATTGTGCGCTCATCAGCCTTGTGGATGGCTGCAGGGAATTCCCTGCAGCGCACCCTCCGCGCTAAGATGGGAGGACCATGACTTTGAACCGGCCATCACCGGGGAGTCGTCGGAAGAACAGCGTTTTTCGATCAAGTTCGCCGAACGCCAAGTAGAACCGACCGGGTCCAGCCCGTCACAGCTGAAGAGAAGCGATTTTCCGCCAGTGCCCACAGCGCCCGGCGGGGGATAAGCGGGGTGGTACCGCGGCGCATGCGTCGTCCTCGTAGGCAAGGATTTATCGACCCTACGCTTGAAGGACGGCCAAAGCGATGAGCTTCTACCCGAAGGTCACTACTGACCCAACCGGTTCGACCCCGGCTTCGCCGCGTTTCCCAGAAATTGAGAAGCGCGTGCTCGACTACTGGAAGAACGACAACACTTTCCAGGCCTCCATCGACCAGCGCAAGGGCGAAGAATTCGTCTTCTACGACGGTCCTCCATTCGCCAACGGCCTGCCGCACTACGGCCACTTGCTGACCGGCTACGTCAAGGATCTGGTTGCCCGTTACCAGACCCAGCGCGGCAAGCGCGTTGAGCGCCGCTTCGGCTGGGACACCCATGGCCTGCCGGCGGAGCTGGAAGCCATGAAGCAGCTGGGCATGAACGACAAGCAGCACATCCTGGAGATGGGCATCGACAAGTTCAACGACGCCTGCCGCACCTCGGTGATGAAGTACGCCGACGAATGGCAGGACTACGTCACCCGCCAGGCGCGCTGGGTCGACTTCGAGAACGACTACAAGACGCTGAACGTCGAATACATGGAATCGGTCATCTGGGCCTTCAAGCAGCTGAGCGACAAGGGCCTGACCTATCAGGGCTTCCGCGTGCTCCCGTACTGCTGGAAGGACGAGACCCCGCTGTCCAACCATGAGCTGCGCATGGACGACGACGTCTACAAGGACCGCCAGGACCAGACCGTCACCGTGGGCTTCACCATCCTCGCCGGCGATAACCCGGTCTCGGCCGAGCTGGCCGGCGTGCAGGCCCTGGCCTGGACGACCACCCCGTGGACCCTTCCGACCAACGAAGCCCTGGCCGTGCACCCGGACGTCGAATACGTGGTGGTGCCCGCGGGAGAGAACGGCGTGAAGGCCTCCGAGGCCGCCGGACCGTTCCTGCTGGCCAAGGATCTGCTGGGCTCCTACGCCAAGGACCTGGGCTACAAGGACGCCAAGGCCGCCGCCGCTGCCATCACCGCCAGCTACACCGGCGCCCAGCTGGCCGGCGTGCGCTATGCTCCGCTGTGGGACACCTACACCGACACCGAGAAGTACGGCACCGAAAACGCCTGGCAGATCCTCACCGCCGACTACGTCACCACCGCGGACGGCACCGGCCTGGTCCACCAGGCTCCCGCCTACGGCGAGGAAGACCAGAAGGTCTGCGAGTCCAACGGCATCCCGGTGATCCTCTCCGTGGACGAGGGCGCCAAGTTCCTGCCGGTCTTCACCGGCGGCCCGCTGAACGACATCGCAGGCGTGCAGGTCTTCGAGGCCAACAAGACCATCACCAACGTGCTCAAGGCCGACGGCCGACTGGTCAAGCAGGCCTCCTACGAGCACTCCTACCCGCATTGCTGGCGCTGCCGCACCCCGCTGATCTACCGTGCGATCTCCTCCTGGTATGTCGAGGTCACCAAGATCAAGAACCGCATGCTGGAGCTGAACGAGCAGATCAACTGGATCCCGGGCAACGTCAAGCACGGCCAGTTCGGCAAGTGGCTGGAGAACGCCCGCGACTGGTCGATCTCCCGCAACCGCTTCTGGGGCTCCCCGATCCCGGTCTGGGAATGCGACGGCGTGGAGTGCGAGCACCGCGAGGTCTTCGGCTCGCTGGACGAACTGAAGAACTTCTTCGGACGCCTTCCGGTGAACCACGACGGCGAGCCGGATCTGCACCGCCCGTTCATCGACGAGCTGACCGCCGCCCATGAAGGCTGCGCCGCCGGCGGCACCCTGCGCCGCGTCGAGGACGTGCTGGATGTCTGGTTCGACTCCGGCTCGATGCCCTACGCCCAGGTGCACTACCCGTTCGAGAACCAGGAATGGTTCGACGGCGGGCACAATCCTGCGGACTTCATCGTGGAGTACATCGGCCAGACCCGCGGCTGGTTCTACACCATGCACATCCTGGCCACCGCGCTGTTCGACCGCCCTGCCTACACCAACGTGATCTCCCACGGCATCGTGCTGGGCTCGGACGGGCAGAAGATGTCCAAGTCCCTGCAGAACTACCCGAACGTCACCGAGGTCCTGGACCGCGACGGCTCCGACGCGATGCGCTGGTTCCTGATGGCCAGCCCGATCCTGCGCGGCGGCAACCTGATCGTCACCGAACAGGGCATCCGCGAGGGCGTGCGCCAGGTCCTGCTGCCGCTGTGGAACGTGTGGCACTTCTTCAACCTCTACACCAACGCCGCGAACAACGGTGCCGGCTACGAGGCCAAGTTCTCCACCGCCTCCACCGACCCGTTGGATACGTACATGCTGGCCGCCACCGGCCAGCTGGTGCGCGAGGTCACGCAGGCGCTGGATTCCTACGAGGTCTCCGACGCCACCGAGGCAGTGCGCCGCTACATGGACACGCTGACCAACTGGTACGTGCGCCGTTCGCGCCAGCGCTTCTTCGACGAGGACACCCAGGCCTTCGACACCCTGTACACCGCGCTGGAAACCCTGGTGAAGGTGACCGCCTCGCTGCTGCCGCTGGCCAGCGAGGAGATCTACCGCGGCCTGACCGGTCAGCGCTCGGTGCACCTGACCGACTGGCCGGACGCCAATGACTTCCCGACCGACGCCACGGCCCTGGAAGCCATGGAAACCACCCGCAAGATCTGCTCGGTGGGCTCCTCGCTGCGCAAGGCCAAGAACCTGCGGGTGCGTCTGCCGCTGGCAGAGCTGAAGATCGTGCTCACCGATGCCGCCCGCCTGGCCGGCACCTACGAGTCGATCATCGCCGACGAGCTGAACCTGAAGTCGGTCACCCTGATCGATGCGGCCGGAGTGGACTCCGCCAGCTACGGCATCAGCCAGCAGCTGGTCGTCAACGCCCGCGCCGCCGGCCCGCGCCTGGGCAAGAACGTGCAGCAGGCCATCAAGGGCGCCAAGTCCGGCGACTGGTCGGTCACCGACGGCGTGGTCACCGCCGGCGGCCTGGAACTGGCCGAGGGCGAGTACACGCTGGACACCGTGGTGGACGACGCGGCGGACATCGCCGCAGCGGTCATCGACGGAGGCTTCCTGGTGCTGGACACCGAGGTCACCGCCGAGCTGGCCGCCGAAGGCACCGCCCGCGACATGATCCGCTCCATCCAGTCCGCCCGCAAGGACGCGGACCTGCAGGTCTCGGACCGCATCCGCACCGTGGTCACCGCTAAGGCGGAAACCATCGCGGCGCTGGAAGCCAACCGCGAGCTGGTGGCCGGCGAGACGCTGACCGCGCAGCTGGAGCTGCTGGTCGACGACTCGGTCGAATCCGAGCAGGTCACCGTCGTCGTGATGCAGGACGCGGCCAAGTGAGCGAACTGAGCCGCGTCTACCGCGAACTGCTGGACCGTGCGCCGGAAAACAAGATGGAACCGCGCATGGACCCGATGTTCCGCGCCATGGAGATCCTGGGCGAGCCGCAGAAGGCCTGCCCGGTCATCCACATCACCGGCACCAACGGCAAGACCTCGACCGCCCGCATGATCGAGTCCCTGCTGCGCGCGCACGACCTGCGCACCGGCCGCTACTCCTCGCCGCATCTGGTCTCCGTGACCGAGCGCATCAGCGTGGACGGCGAACCGGTATCGGAGGAAACCTTCGTGCGCGTCTGGGACGAGATCAGCCCGTTCCTGGAGATCGTCGACGCCGAGCTGGACGAGCGCGGGGAAACCCGCCTGACCTACTTCGAGGCAGTCACCATCCTGGCCTTCGCGATCTTCGCGGAGGTGCCGGTGGACGTGGTGGTCCTGGAGGTGGGCCTGGGCGGCATCACCGACGCCACCAACGTGGCCGACGGCAACGTCTCGGTCATCACCCCGATCTCGCTGGACCACACCGACCTGCTGGGCGACACCACCGAGCTGATCGCCCAGGAGAAGGTGGGCATCCTGAAGCCCGGCGGCTACCTCGTCTCCTCGGTGCAGCCGGTGGACGCCGCCGACGTGCTGCTGGCCCGCGCCCGCGAGCTGGAGGTCCCCACGGCCTTCGAGTCCCTGGACTTCAAGCTGCTGGACCGCCAGGTCGCCGTGGGCGGCCAGCTGCTGAGCATCCAGGGCCAGGCCGCGACCTACGACGAGATCTTCCTGCCGCTGTTCGGCGCCCACCAGGCGCAGAACGCCGCGGTGGCGCTGGCCGCCGTGGAAGCGTTCCTGGGCGGGGGAGAGCGCGAGCTGAATGCGGACCTGGTCCGCGAGGGCTTCGCCGAGACCTCCAGCCCCGGACGCCTGGAACTGGTGCGCACCGCGCCGAGCATCCTGGTGGATGCCGGGCACAACCCGGACGGCATCCGCGTCTCGGCCGAGGCGATCCGCGAATCCTTCGGCTTCTCCCGGCTGGTGCTCATGGTGGGCATCCTGCAGGAGAAGGACGCCGAAGCCATGCTCTACACCATGCGCGAGGAGTACGGCGACCTGGTGGAGGACCTGTGCATCACCCAGTCCTCCTCGCCGCGGGCCATCCCGGCCGGGGAACTGGCAAACATGGCGCTGGCCGCCGGCTGGCCTGAAGAAGACATCCACGTCACCGAAGACCTGGAAGACGCCATCGAGTGGTCCGTCGGCCGCGCCGAGGCAGGCAACGACCTGTCCGGCGGCGTGCTGGTGACCGGCTCGATTACACTGGTGGGCGAGATTACGACCCTGCTCAAGGGAGGAGCCTAGTCATGGCGAAGCTGACCCGCGCCCAGCGCGAGTGGCGCCCGGGCATGCAGAAAAAGCAGCGCTCGGTTAAAACGATGTTCGCCTCCACCGTGCTGGTCTGCGAGGCCCTGCTGGCGGTATTCGTCACGCTGGCGGCCTTCGGGCTCAAGCGCGGCGAGCCGGCGGTGATCCTCAGCCTGGGCGCGGCGGTCGCGGTGCTGTGCATCGTGACCTGCGCGCTGCTGACCAAGAAGATCGGTTTCATCATCGGCTGGGCCCTGCAGGTGGTGTTCTTCCTCAGCGGTTTCATCCTGGTGGACATGTTCTACCTGGCCAGCGCGTTCACCCTGTGCTGGTGGTACGCGCTGTCCAAGGGCGAAAGCATGGACCGCGAGAACACCCAGCGCGCCGCCGCCCAGGAAGCCTGGGACAAGGCCCACCCCGAACAGGCCTAGGCCCGTTCGACCACGAAGTTTCAACCACCGATACGAAGAGGTAGTCACATGACTGAACGTACCCTGATCCTGGTCAAGCCGGATGGCGTCAAGCGCGGCTTGACCGGCCAGATCATCGCCCGCATCGAAGCCAAGGGCTACACCATCGCCGAGCTGAAGCAGGTCACCGCGACCCGCGAAGTGCTGGCCCAGCACTACGCCGAGCACGAAGGCAAGCCGTTCTACGAGCCGCTGGTAGAGTTCATGCTCTCCGGCCCGGTTGTCGCGATTGTGGCCGAGGGCCACAACGTGATCACCGGCTTCCGTTCGCTGGCCGGCACCACCGACCCGACCACCGCCGCTCCGGGCACCATCCGCGGCGACCTGGGCCGCGACTGGGGCCTGAAGGTCCAGCAGAATCTGGTTCACGGCTCGGACTCGGAAGAGTCTGCAGCACGCGAGATCGGCATCTGGTTCGGCAACTAGTTGATGAAACAAGCAATCCCAGGGACCCATCGGGGTCCCTGGGATTGCTTGTTTAAAGGGGATGCCTACAACCAGCCATCGAGGTTGTTGTTGGTTCCGGGAGGAGGGGCTGCCAGCGTGGGGGCCGGGAGGCCGCCGGTGCTGATCGAATCGAAGTCGTCCTTGGAGATCAGGACCACCGATTCATGGTTAGCACCTTGGACGGTGATGACCTCATGGCCGGTCACCACGTTGTCCAGCAGGTGCGGAAAATTCTGTAGGGCTTCTTCATAGCTGAAATTCAGCATGCAGATTCCTCCTGGTGTCATGTGCTCAAAGCGTCGAGGATGGGGCGATGCCTGCACCGTGGATGGAGGCCACGGTACTAAACGGCCAAGTGGCCGTCCGGGGGAGTATGTTCTCTGCACCGCTCCAGGTAATTCACATGAGTCACATTAAACACACAAACATCGGGCAATACAATCTTCAGCATTATTTTGTGACACGAATTGATGAATCCGTGGATTGCCGCTGGCGGTATCGATTCCGCCACGGTGGCAAGGTTTCCAAGATCCGCAGGACGCTGCCCCTGACGCAGCGCGAACCGATGGGACTAGTCCGTGGCGAGCCTGGCGAAGAGCAGCGAGTCGCGGCGACCGGTTGCCGTGCGCTTGTGGGCTCGCAAAAGCCCCTCGTAGCTGAACCCGGATTTTTCAAGCACCCTGCGCGAGGCGGTGTTCTCCGGCGCGCAGGTGGCCTCGATGCGCTGCAGTCCTAGGTCGCTGAAACCAAGGTCGAGCAGGAATCCCGCCACGACAGTTGCCTACCCCCGGCCCCAGCACGTGCTGTTCATGGCGTAGCCCAGTTCTCCGCATGCATGCTGCCCGCTCGCGGTCGATACCGCGCCAGCGCCGATGGCCTCGTTGTCCAGCGTCACCGCAAGGTTCAACGCGCCGGCGGCGGAGGCCATGGCCTCGTTGATGAACGCCTCGGTGTCGGGTCGGGAGTTCGGACCCCAGTCGACGTACCGGCAGACCAGCGGATCCGGGCATAGGCATGCACGGCATCGATGTCCTGCAGGGTGAAGCTGCGCACTGCGAGGCGGCCGCCATTGGGCAACAGGTGTTCTCTGAGCGGTTCCATGCGGTGTTCGGTTTCCCTTTCACGGGTGAGTAGCAGGGTATGGCGCAGGCGGGAGAAAACAAGGGGTCCAGCTTCCGGATGATGGAAGCTCGACCCCTTGGACGTACATAGCGGGCAGTGCGCGGTATTGAACTACTCGGCGGTGTCCTTCACCTCGTCGGAGGCCGGATGAGCAGGCTTGGCTGCTTCCGCCTTGTCCTGAGGCGCCCGCTCCTTGGCGGCCTTCTCCTTGGCGTCGAGGCGTTCGAGTGCGGATTCCTCCTCATCGAGCGCGACCTCCGCGAGGATGTCCTGTTTCGCCTCGACCGCTGGATCCTTCTTCTCGCGTCCTGTCCAGACCTTGATCACGGCCCATGCAGCGGCCGTCAGGGGCACGGCGAGTACCGCTCCGATGATGCCGGCCAGCACGGTGCCGGCGGTCAGCGCCATTAAGACGACCAGCGCATGCAGGCTCAGGGCGTTGGCCATGACGACCGGCTGCAGGAAGTTGCCTTCCAGCTGGTTCACGATGATGACCGCGGCCAGCACGATCAGGGCAACCACCGGCCCGTTGGTGACGAGGGCGACAAGGGTGGCCAGCACGCCTGCTACCGTCGCGCCGACCATCGGCACGAAGGAACCCAGGAAGACGATGACACCCAGCGGGATGGCCAGCGGAACCTGCAGGACCAGCAAGGTGGCGGTGATGCCGATCGAGTCGACTGCCGCCACGATCGAGGTGCCGCGGATGTAGCCGCCGAAGGTGTGCAGCGCGCGGTCGCCGGACAGGATCCACTTGTTGCGGTAGTGCTTCGGGGTCCAGGAGACCGCGAAGGCCCAAATGCGGTCGCCGTCCTTCAAGAAGAAGAACAGGATGACCAGCAGCAGGATTAGCCCGGTGATGAAGCTGCCGGCGGCACTGATCGTATTCAGCGCCCCGGTGCCGAACTGGGAACTGGTCAGGAATCCGGTGACGGTTTGGACTGCCTTGTCGATCTGCTCCTGGTCGATGGTGAACGGAATGTCGACCAGCATTTTCTGGACAATCTCGTTGAGCTGGTTGAAGCCCTGGACCGCCTTGTCGACGAGCGTCGACCATTCGTTGGTGACGGAGAACACCAACCCCGTGCCGATGCCGCCGAGCACGAGCAGGGAACCGAGGAAAACGATCCACGCCGAAAGCAAGGCGTTGAAGACCTTGCGCAGCTTGACAACCAGTGGCCACAACGCGCAGGCGATGATGATAGCCAGCAATGTCGGGATGACGATCGTGGTGAGCCTGAGCATGCCGACGATGATGAACCCGGCCAACGCGCCGACAACCAGGATCTGCGCGCTGCGGATTCCCATGCGTCCAAGCAGGTCGGTCCACAGCCCGCTGACGGTGAATTCCGGCGGCTGCTCGGCGCTTAAGCCTAACGCCGCGTCGGCCTTCACTTTTGGCGCCCTCTCCTTCGTCGAGGGTTTCGCCCTGCGAAACAAACTCATACTCGCTCCTCTATGCCGTTTGTGATAGCTCCAACAATAGGCTAGCGAAATGAATAGCTGGTTGATCAACACCGTGAGGATGATCTTTTGCCAGCTCAGTGATGACTTGCTCGTGCTCTGGGTGGATGATCGGGGCTAGGAACGCGGTCCGAAGTATTCGCTGGCCAGCAGTCCCATGATGATCCGATCGTGGAACTGGCCATCATGGAAGCCAGCCTGGCGTTCGCGTCCTTCTTCGCGGAATCCTGCCCGGTTGAAGGTGCGCAGCGCACGCTCATTGTAGGCCCAGACGCTCAGTCCGATGCGGTTAAGCCCCATTTCGCGGAAACCGAAATCGATAATCATCTTGGTTGCCATGGTGCCGTAGCCCTGGCCCACGTTGGAGCCGCCGATCATGATCATCAGCTCGGCCGAGCGGGCCGGGGCGTTGTAGTTGTACAGCGCCGTGTGGCCGATCAGGGTGTCGTCGGGCAGCGTGATGCACAAGCCCACCCCGTCGGTGGTGCCCCGGTTCAGGCTGCGGCCCTTGAAGAGCTCGGCGGCTTCGGTTCCCGGATGCGGGAGCACCAGGGAGCCCTGCAGCGCCATGAACTCCGGGCTATTCCACCACTGGGTAAGGATTGGCAGGTCATCGTCCTGCAGTTCGCGCAGTCGGATGTGCTCCGAAATCAGCAGATTGATTCCGTAGTCCTGGGCGTTCTCTGTGTTCCATATGTCACTGGCCATGCATCCAATCTACCCTGTTGCGTATTTCACGTTCCTGGAAACGAGCTGCGGCTGGATCAACGTATACGCAACGGAAAAGCTGGTTTGGCTAGGAGTTAAGCTAAAGAATTGCTTCGGTGGGATGCGCTGGACACGCCGGAGTCGCTCACCGGGGCTTGGGCGCGGACTTCGAGTGTTTGCCCAGCCAGAAATCCAGCGCTGCGGACAGCAGGATCCCCAGCGCATAGGCCGCGAGATCCAGCGCAGCGAATCCGGAGCCGAACACCAGATGGGCTGCCGGGAGCATGGAAGCCATCAGCGCTGGCAGGCCGGTGAGCTGCAGGAATTCGATCCCGAAGCACCACAGGAATGCCAGGGAGGCTGGTAGCCACGGGGAACGCCTGACGAAGATGAAGGCGAGCAACACGTAGAACAATGCTGCGTACAGCACCCCGCCGGAGAGGTCTGCGGCCAGCCCGTCGGCCAGGTATCTTGCGCTTAAACCAACGGGGACCATCGCGATGGCGATGATCCCCAAGGTCAGTCGGCGTGCGGAAACACTGCCCATGCTTATCCGAAGAAGGCGTTGGGGAAACGCAGGATGACGGTCGCAGCGACCAGCAGCCACAGGATGGCGGTGATGATCCAGCTCCATTCGCGGAACAGCTTCTTGACTCCGTCGCCGGCGGGGATCACGCCGTTGAGCACGTTGCGTCCGGTGGTGAAGACAAAGAGCGGGATGACCATGGTCCACACGACCATGCAGTAGAGGCACAGGGCGTTGATTTCGTACAGTGCCTGGTACCAGAACCAGATGACCAGGCCCAACGCCGCGGTGATGCCCAGCTGGAAGCAGATCCAGAACCAGCGCTGCAGCTTGGTGGCCCCGGCCAGCAGCGTGAAGCCGATGGTCACCACGACGGCGAAGCAGACGATGCCGAAGAACGGGTTGGGGAACCCGAAGATGCCGGCCTGCTCGGTCTTCATGACCGTGCCGCAGGAAATCCATGGATTGACGTCGCAGCTGGTGACGTAGTCGGGATTCTTGTAGAGTTCGATCCGCTCCAGAACCAGGATTCCGGCCGCGACCCAAGCGATGAAGCCGGTGATGATGGTGAACAGGCCGAACCCGCGATCCCTCGCCCACCAGGGCAACACGCCCGGGGCCTGTTGATTTTCAAGTGATGAAACCATGCTTTGACTATTCCATATGTTCCTAGGAAAGCGGATGTCTCCGCCGTGTGCGTTCTCATCCTAGAAAGATTTTCTGTGCAACGGATATGTGCCCGTGAACGCGATGTGAACGAAATATGAGAGAATGGGAATGGTTGTTCGCGGATCCACAGTCTGCTTTCAACCCAACGAGAGACTTTCGAAACGACAGATCGTCAGGCGATGCATCGCTTCGGTTGAGTGCCCAATATGTGCGCCTCCCGAGGGAATACCGCGGATCGAAGGGCTGCAAAGGAAAGCAGCTGGTTTGAAAGGGCCGCGTTGAGCCGCAGTTGCTGCGTCGGGATCGGTAAACCGGACCCGCGGCGTGGATAGCTGCGGAATATATAGAGCTTTTGCGTCCGGCCGACTCATAGAAGAAGGCCGAGCCGCACGTCATGATTGTAGATTCAGCCAAGGCGCCGTCTGTGGAGGATGCCGACGTTGGACATTAGTAGGAGTACGCGAAATTAAATGAGCGCATCAAATCAGCGAAAGGGTGGGGCGCAGGGAAACAAGCGAGGCAATCGTTCGACGCGCGCCCGCCGCACCCAGGTGTCCACCACTCCGGCCCGTCCTTTGCGCCGTGCCATGACCTTGGCAGAGCTGAACGCCGCTGCCGGCGTCGAGGATACCCAGTACCGCTGGCGGGCCACCCGCCGCACCCAGGTGTCCACCCCTGACTCCAGCAAGCGCGCCAGCCGCCAGGCTGACCGCCGCGCCCAGAGCGCGCGCAGCGCAGCCGCCGACGAGGCAGTGAACGAGCAGGCTGCCAAGCAGCAGGCAGCCGAGGCCGCCGCTTCCGAGCAGCCGCAGGATTCGGCCGCCGAAACCGTCGAGGCGGCCGCACCGGCAGCTTCGCTGGAAACCGTCGAGGCCATCGCCCAAGCAGCCATCGAGGCCGAGGCGCACGCCGAGCCCGAAGACCGCACCGGCGCGTTGCTGGCCGAGCACGGCAACACCATGATCATGAACCCGTTCGCGATCCCAGAATCGGCCCACTCGGTGCTGGCCCAGGCCGTCGCGAAGAAGACCCGCACCACGCCGCGCCCTGAAGCCGAGGAGCAGTCCGACGGCGAAGACGTCACCTCGCGCCGCCGTCGTCGCCGCCGCCGCGGAGACGTGGACCTGGAACTCGAAGGCGGCTCGCAGGACGATCCGCCGAACACCGTCACCCGTGTCCGCGCCCCGCGCGCCGGCATCGAAAGCCACGCCAGCGTGAACAACAAGGTCGCCTCGGTGCGCGGTTCCACCCGCCTGGAAGCCAAGCGCCAGCGCCGCCGCGAATCCCGCGAGACCGGCCGCCGCCGCCAGGTGATCACCGAGGCCGAGTTCCTGGCGCGCCGCGAGTCGGTTGAGCGCAAGATGATTGTGCGCCAGCGCGAGGACCGCATCCAGATCGGCGTGCTGGAAGACGGCGTGCTTGCCGAGCACTTCGTGTCCAAGACCCAGCAGGATTCGCTGATCGGCAACGTCTACCTGGGCAAGGTGCAGAACGTGCTGCCGTCCATGGAGGCCGCCTTCGTGGACATCGGACGCGGGCGCAACGCCGTGCTGTACGCCGGCGAGGTCAACTGGGACGTGGCAGGCCTCGAAGGCCAGCCGCGCCGCATCGAGAACGCCCTGAAGGCCGGCGACTCGGTCCTGGTGCAGGTCACCAAGGACCCGGTGGGCCACAAGGGCGCCCGCCTGACCAGCCAGGTCTCCCTGCCGGGCCGCTACCTGGTGTACGTGCCGGGCGGCTCCATGACCGGCATCTCCCGCAAGCTGCCCGACGTCGAGCGCCAGCGTCTGAAGAAGATCCTGAAGGACCACCTGCCGGAGAACGCCGGCGTGATCGTGCGCACCGCAGCGGAAGGCGCCTCGGAAGAGGAGCTGACCAATGACATCAACCGCCTGCGTGCCCAGTGGGAAGGCATCGAGGAGCAGTCGACCTCGACCAAGACCCTGGCCCCTGAGCTGCTGTACTCCGAGCCTGATCTGACCATCAAGGTCGTCCGCGACGTCTTCAACGAGGACTTCACCAAGCTGATCGTCTCCGGCGAGCAGGCCTGGGACACCATCGAGGCCTACGTCATGTACGTGGCGCCGGATCTGATGGGCCGCCTGGAAAAGTGGGAGCAGGACGAGGACATCTTCGCCAACTACCGCGTGGACGAGCAGATCGCCAAGGCGCTGGACCGCAAGGTCTTCCTGCCTTCGGGCGGTTCTCTGGTCATCGACCGCACCGAAGCCATGACGGTGATCGACGTGAACACCGGCAAGTTCACCGGTTCGGGCGGCAACCTCGAAGAGACCGTCACCAAGAACAACCTGGAAGCGGCCGAGGAAGTCGTGCGCCAGCTGCGCCTGCGCGACATCGGCGGCATCATCGTCATCGACTTCATCGACATGGTCCTTGAATCGAACCGCGACCTGGTGCTGCGCCGACTGGTCGAGTGCCTGGGCCGCGACCGCACCAAGCACCAGGTGGCCGAGGTGACCAGCCTGGGCCTGGTGCAGATGACGCGCAAGCGCATGGGCACCGGCCTGCTGGAAGTCTTCGGCGAGGAGTGCGAGCACTGCGCCGGCGCGGGTGTCATCACCCACGAGGAGCCTGTTGAATCCCGCAAGTCCTTCAACTCGCATGGCGAGAGCCATTCGAAGAAGTACGCCGAGAAGCCTTCGCGCAACCGCCGCCGCCGCGGCGGGGACAAGGACGAGAGCAAGCCGGTAGAGCAGGAGCACACCGAGGTCGTCGAGGAGAAGACCGAAGCCACGCGCCATGCCCTGGCCAACATCGCCGCGGCCTCGCACCTGGATCACCCGGCCGAGCACGCCGTGAAGATCGGCGACGACGAGGTACCGATGCCGAAGCACGTCGAGACCGGCTCCGCCGACTCGTCCCTCACCCTGGAATCGCTGGAAGCAGCGCTGCCGGAAGGCGAAGGACAGGGCGAGCAGTCCGACTCCGGGCGCAAGCCACGGCGCCGCTCCCGTTCCCGCGGCCGCAACCGCGGCCAGGACGAGCAGCAGGGGGCCGAGTCCCAGACCGAAGAGCAGCAGGCTGCCGCCGAGCCGGAGAACGCAGCAGAACAGGTTTCCTCGAAGCCTGCCCGCAGCCGTTCGCGCCGCGCCTCGCGTCCGCAGGAGGCCTCCTCGGGGGAGCAGCCGGTCCTGACCGGCCTGGCCCTGCCGGCTTCCCAGGCCCCCGTTACCGAGCAGACCGCAGCACCTGCTGCGCCTGCCGCCGCCGCTTCGGCGGCCCCACAGAGTTCCACCAAACCAAAGCGACGCAGCCGTCGGGCCACCTCGGTCCAGGGCAATGCGAACGCGGCGGTGGAAGTGGTCGAGGTATCCGCTGCTACCGGTTCGGTAGTCCAGATGGATACCGCCAGTTCACGGGCTGAAAAGCCTGCCGAACCGGCCGGTGCTCCGGTCATGTTCGGTGTCGGAGTTCCGGTCCGCGAACTGAAATAGATGAACTTGGTCACGGTTCACCCACTGGGGCAGTTTGTATTTGCCCCAGTGGCGTGGACTAGCGTAATCTAGTTGATCGGTGCTAAACGCCAAGATCACGGACTTTTGGTCCGCTCGGCGTCAAGGCACAAGCGCATGAGATCCCTGCGTAACGGACCTGAACAAGGTTTGCGGGTTGATTTCTGCGCCGGTAAGACAATAAACGTCGAGTAGAAGTGAGTACCCACGTGGTGTACGCAATTGTCCGCGCAGGCGGCCACCAGGAAAAGGTTTCCGTTGGAGACCTGATCACCGTTGACCGTCTTCAGGCTGCCCCAGGTAGCTCCATTGAGCTTCCTGCCTTGCTGCTGGTGGACGGCGAGAAGGTAACTTCCGCCGCTGCCGACCTGGCTAAGGTCAAGGTCACCGCCGAGGTCGTTGAAAACCTCCGCGGTCAGAAGATCGTTATCCAGAAGTACAAGAACAAGACCGGTTACAAGAAGCGCCAGGGTTTCCGTGCTGCTCTGACCAAGGTCAAGGTCACCTCGATCGCCTAATTAGGCGCTCGTACTATCCATTTTTTGTAGCGAAAGAGGCTAAATCATGGCACATAAGAAAGGTGCGAGTTCCACTCGCAACGGTCGCGATTCCAACGCACAGTACCTGGGCGTAAAGCGCTTCGGTGGTCAGGAAGTCAAGGCAGGCGAAATCATCGTTCGCCAGCGTGGCACCCACTTCCACCCAGGCGCCGGCGTAGGCCGCGGCAAGGACGACACCCTGTTCGCTCTGGCTGCCGGTGCAGTCGAGTTCGGCACCCGTCGTGGTCGCCGCGTGGTGAACATTGTGGCTGCTGCCTAACTCAGGCACGCAACAGCATTTTTAGTACACAAGGGGTGGGCCGATTCCGGTCCGCCCCTTGCGTGCGTAGATAGACTTTTAAGCGAGCAAAAGTTCGCACCCCTTTTCTAGGAGTAGATGGCCCCGTGGCTGCATTCGTTGATCGCGTTACCCTTCATGCCACCGCAGGCAACGGTGGTCACGGTTGTGTGTCCATCAAGCGTGAGAAGTTCAAGCCGCTGGGCGGCCCCGACGGCGGCAACGGCGGCAACGGCGGCGACATCATCCTGCGTGTCGACCCGCAGGTCACCACGCTGCTTGACTTCCACCACCTGCCGCACCGCAAGGCCGGCAACGGCGAGCCGGGCAAGGGCGGCCTGCGCCCGGGCAAGCAGGGCCAGGACCTGATCCTGGGTGTGCCTGCAGGCACCGTCATCAAGACCCGCGACGGCGACATCCTCGCCGACCTGGTCAACGTGGGCGATGAATTCCTCGCCGCCGCCGGCGGCCAAGGCGGGCTGGGCAACGCCGCGATCGCCTCCGACAAGCGCAAGGCCCCGGGCTTCGCGCTGCTGGGTATTCCCGGCCAGGAGCAGGACGTCGTCATGGAGCTCAAGTCCGTGGCCGACATCGCGCTGGTGGGCTACCCTTCGGCCGGCAAGTCCTCGCTGATCGCCGCGGTTTCCGCCGCGCGCCCTAAGATCGCCGACTACCCGTTCACCACCCTGGTGCCGAACCTGGGCGTCGTGCAGGCCGGCGAGGTCCGCTTCACCGTGGCCGACGTGCCGGGCCTGATCCCTGGCGCCTCCGAGGGCAAGGGCCTGGGCCACGAGTTCCTGCGCCACGTCGAGCGCTGCGCGGCCATCGTGCACGTGCTGGACTGCGCCTCGCTGGAATCCGACCGCGACCCGATCACCGATCTGGAGACCATCGAAGCCGAGCTGGCCAACTACGAGGCCGACTCCACCTTCACCGGCACCGACGGCACCATCGTCCCGCTGGTCGAGCGCCCCAAGCTGGTGGCCCTGAACAAGGTCGACATGCCGGACGGCAAGGACATGGCCGACTTCGTGCGCCCGGAGCTGGAGAGCCGCGGCTACCAGGTCTTCGAGATCTCCGCGCTGGCCCGCGACGGCCTGCCCGATTTGTCCTTCGCGATGGCCAAGCTGGTGGAGGAGGCCCGCGCCTCGCGTGTCGTGGAAACCCCTGTGGTCGAGGTGCCGGTGATCCGCCCGCGCTCGGTCAACAAGCGGGAATTCTACATCCGCCGCGAAGAGCAGAACCTCGAACCATTGTGGCGCGTCATCGGCGAGAAGCCGGAGCGCTGGATCATGCAGACCGACTTCCGCAACGACGAGGCCGTCGGCTACCTGGCCGACCGCTTGGCCAAGCTCGGCGTGGAGACCCAGCTGTTCAAGGCCGGCGCCAAGCCGGGCGACGCGGTGGTCATCGGCGTGGAGGAGAACTCCGTGGTCTTCGACTGGGAGCCGACCATGGCCGCCGGCGCGGAGCTGCTGGGCAGCCGCCGCGGCGAGGACGTGCGCCTGGAGGACCGCGGCGCCCGCAAGACCCGCGAGGAGAAGCGCGCTGAGCACGAGGACCGCAAGGCGGCCAAGGCCGCTGCCCGCGACGAGCTGGAGGCAGAGCGCCGCGCAGGCATCTGGACCGAGTCCGTGCATGCGAAGGCCGCTGAGCGCAAGGCCAAGCAGCGCGCCCAGGAAGACCAGTGAACACCACCAAGACCCTCTCCGCGGTGTCCTCCCGCGCCCAGCTGCCCCAGGCCAAGCGCCTGGTCGTCAAGGTGGGCTCCAGCTCGCTAACCACCGTGGAAGGCGGCATCTCCCAGGAGCGGCTCGACTTCCTGGTGGATACGCTCTCGCGCACGGTGGCCGCGGGCACCGAGGTGGTGCTGGTGTCCTCGGGCGCCATCGCCGCCGGCCTGGCTCCGCTGGCGCTGGCCAAGCGCCCCAAGGACCTGGCCACCCAGCAGGCGGCCGCCTCGGTGGGGCAGGGCCTGCTGCTGGCGCAGTACACCGCGCAGTTCGCGCAGCAGGGGATCACCGTCGCCCAGGTGCTGCTCACGGCCGATGACCTGATGCGCCGCACCACCTACACCAATGCGCTGCGCGCGCTGGTGCGGCTGCTGAACCTCGGGGTGCTGCCGATCGTCAACGAGAACGACACGGTCGCCACCCACGAGATCCGCTTCGGCGACAACGACCGCCTGGCCTCGCTGGTGGCCCACCTGGTCAAGGCCGATGCGCTGCTGCTGTTCTCCGACGTGGACTCCGTCTACGATGCGCATCCCGCCCAGGGCGGCAGCCGCATTCCGCTGGTCGGCCACCCGGACGAGATCAGCGCCATCGACCTGGGCACCTCGGGTTCCTCGGTGGGCACCGGAGGCATGATCACCAAGGTGCAGGCCGCCACGCTCAGCGCTTCGGCCGGCATCCCGGCCCTGGTCACCTCCACCGCCAACGCCGCCCGCGCGCTGGCCGGCGAGGACGTGGGAACCTGGTTCGCCGCGCGCAACACCCGCCGCTCGGCCCGCGACGTCTGGCTGGCCCACCTCGCGGTGGCCCACGGCCGGCTGATGCTGGACGCCGGCGCGGTGCGCGCCATCCGCAGCGGCGAGAAGTCGCTGCTCGCCGCAGGCATCACCTCGGCTACCGGGGACTTCGAAGCCGGGGACGCGGTGGAGATCTGCGACGCCTCAGGAACCGTGGTGGCCCGCGGCCTGGTGAACTACGCCGCGCTGGAACTGCCGGCAATGTTCGGCCGCTCCACCTCCACGCTGCTGGCCGACCTCGGCGAAGGTTACGAAAAACCGGTAGTACATGTCGATGACTTGGCGCTGATCTAGGTTTCGGAACCTACAATGGGTGCATGACCCTCACCGTTTCCGAGACCGATGCAGCCGTCCACAAGCTGGCCGACCGGGCCCGCCGCGCCTCGCGCGTGCTGGCCCGCGCCAACCGCGACTGGAAGGACAAAGCCCTGCGCGCCATTGCGGCGTCCATCGACGCCAACCGCGCAGGGATCATCGCCGCGAATGCCAAGGACCTTCAGGCCGGCAAGGCCAACGGGACCTCGGCGGCGATGCTGGACCGCCTGAAGCTGGATGCTCCGCGCATCGATTCGCTGATCTCCGCCTTGCACGAACTGGCCGGCCTGCCCGATCCGGTCGGCCGCGTCGTGCGCGGTGAAACCCTGCCCAACGGCCTGCGCATGCGCCAGGTCAACGTGCCCATGGGAGTCATCGGCACCATCTACGAAGCCCGTCCCAACGTCACCGTGGACATCGCCGGTTTGTCGTTGAAGAGCGGCAACGCGGTCTTGCTGCGCGGCGGCTCGGCGGCCCTGAACTCCAACCTGGCGCTGGTCGGCTTCATCCGCGACGCCCTGGAATCCGTGTCGCTGCCCCGCGACCTGGTCATCTCCGTGGACGAATACGGCCGCGAAGGCGCCGACGCCATGATGGGGGCCCGTGGCAAGATCGACGTGCTCATCCCGCGCGGCGGGCGCGAGCTGATCCAGCGGGTGGTCACCACCGCCAAGGTGCCGGTCATCGAAACCGGCGAGGGCAACGTTCACATCTACCTGGATGAGAGCGCCGACCTGGAAATGGCCACCGACATCCTGCTCAATGCCAAGACCCAGCGTCCGAGCGTCTGCAATACCGTGGAAACCCTGTTGATCCACCAGAATGCCGCGGCCGCCGCCGGCGTGCTGCAGGCCTTGGCGGCCGCCGGGGTCACCCTGCACGCCGAGGAACGCGCCGCCCAGCTGGTGCCGGAGATTGCCACGGTGCAGGCGGGGGAGGACGACTGGGCCAACGAGTACCTCGACCTTGACATCGCGGTGAAGGTGGTGGACGACATGGACCAGGCGCTGGAGCACATCCGCGCCTACTCCACCGGCCACACCGAGGCGATCATCACCTCCTCGCTGCGCAATTCAGAGCGCTTCATCGCTGAAATCGACTCCGCCGCGGTCATCGTCAACGCATCGACCCGCTTCACCGATGGCGGCCAGCTTGGCCTGGGCGCCGAAGTTGGCATCTCCACCCAGAAGATGCACGCCCGGGGACCCATGGGACTGGCCGAACTGACCACGACCAAGTGGATCGTCCAAGGCGACGGACATGTCCGTAAATAGTTTCTGACCGCCTAATTCGGTACCATGTAGAAGAACGTTACCGTGACCTTTCGGGCCACTGCCCGGGCTAGCCCCCGACGCGGCAGGCAACGAGGAAAACAACTGGAGAAATATCTTGAACGCGCTGATTATGGCTTCCGCAGCCGCAAGCACCACTGGGTTGGATTCGCATACCTGGGCCCTGATCATTGGCGGCGGCATCTTCCTGGCATTTATGCTGTTGCTGCTGGTCACTGTTTCGTACACCAACGTAGGCCTGCGCCACGAAATCAAGCCTGACGATTTCGACGAGCACCGTCAGTTCAAGACCCACGCTGAGCACCACTGATCTTGGCGGACGAACAAGTCAAGAACCGCCCATTGCGCCTCGGCGTGATGGGCGGTACTTTTGACCCCATTCACAACGGCCACCTGGTTGCCGCGAGCGAGGTCGCCGCGGAATACGACCTGGACGAAGTGGTTTTCGTGCCTACGGGCGAACCTTGGCAGAAGGCCGACCGCAGCGTCACCGATGCCGAGCACCGGTACCTGATGACCGTCATCGCCACGGCGTCGAACCCGCGCTTCACCGTCAGCCGCGTGGATATCGACCGCGAGGGCGCCACCTACACCCGTGATACGCTGCTCGACCTGCGCGCCCAGCGCCCCGACGCCGAGCTGTTCTTCATCACCGGTGCCGACGCCATGAGCCAGATCATGAGCTGGCGGGACATCGACCAGGTCTGGGACCTCGCGCATTTTGTAGGCGTTAGCCGTCCGGGGTACGTGATTTCCGATTTGGGCCGGGACAACGTCTCCCAGCTGGAGATTCCTGCACTGGCGATTTCCTCCACCGACTGCCGCGAACGCGTCGCCGAGGACAAGCCCGTCTGGTACCTGGTACCCGATGGTGTGGTGCAGTACATTGCAAAATATGGGCTCTATACCGAGTCGTAACCTCACATTGAGCCGTAATACACGGCATAATCGATTAAGGTGACGGTATTTGTCTATGCGGTCGGGAGTAGCACCAGATGAGCGATAACTCGCAGCCAGTTTCCAGTAGGCGGGCATTGCGTGAAAAGCGACGCGCCGAAATGGAGGCGCTGCTCGCCAATAGCAAGGCTGAACAGGCCGCCAAGGAACAGGCGGACAAGAAGGCCAAGGCTGAATCCGCCAAGACCGATTCCAAGAGCTCTTCTGCTCCGGCTAAACCCGTACCATCTGCATCGAAGCCTGCTGATTCCAAGCCTGCGCCTGCCAAGACAACGGAATCCAAGCCTGCCGCCAAGCCGGCAACTGCTGCCAAGAAACCGGCAGCCAATTCCGGTACCCCGAAGGCTCCCGCGAAGCCTGCCGAGAAAACCCCGGCCGCCAAATCTGCGCCCAAACCCCAGCCGGCCAAGACGGCAGCCTCCAAGCCTGCGGCACCTAAGCCCGCTGAAGCCAAATCAGCACCGGTCAAGAGCGCACCGGACAAGCCGGCGCAGTCCAAGCCCGAAGAGAGCGAGACTGCCGCTTCCAAGGCAGCTGCATCTACTCCCGCAGCGCAGAAGCCTGAAGCATTGGGGGAGCGCGCCTCATTGCGTCGCGCCCGTGACCGCGAAGCCTTGCGTGAGCGCCGCCGCCTTCAGGAAGAAGTCGGCTCGCTGACAAGCCATGTCCCAACCGTGGAGCCTGCCGATGATCCGAAGCCGCTGACCCGCCGGCAGCTGCGCTTGCAGGCATTGGCCGACCAGAACAAGGGAGCCGCTACGGCCAAACCTGTCCAGGCTGCCAAGCCTGCAAAGCAGCCAGGAGCGGAGGGCGCGCCTGATACAACTGTCATGAGCGTCGAGGACGCGTTGGCCGCACGACGTGCACACGACCCGAAATCTCCGGTCGAACCAATCCTGCTGGGCGAAGACGACTCCGAAATCGATCTTGAAGTTCTGGCCCATCAGCGCGAAATGGCTGCGCGTGCCGCAATTATTTCGCGCCGTGCTGCCGAGCGTGAGCGCCTGCGCGTGGAAAATTCCAAGCAGGGCAAGGAAGAAGTTGCTTCCGACCCATTCACTGGCGCGATGGGCAACATTCGCGAAGTCGAAGAGCGGATCGCCAAAACTGGTATCTCCGGGCCGAAAACCGAAAGCGTCTCGCTGTCGTTGGATGCCCAGGGAAAGATCGCTTCCAAGCCTCCCGTGAAGCCCGCCGCCAAGCCTGCGCCGAAGCCTGCAGCGAAAGCTCCTGCCAAACCTGCACCGAAACCGGCGGCAGCCAAACCAGCTGCAAAGCCAGAGCAAAAGCCTGCTGCGAAACCGGCTCCAAAGCCGGGTCCGTCCGCGAAGCCGACACCGGTTGCCAAGGCCCCTGTCGCGGCCAAGCCCGCGCCGGCATCAGCGTCCGAAAACAAGGTCGTCGAACTACCTCGTATCGAGGCAGTTGATGCCCAAGGTCTACAGCCGCTTGACGTGCAGACTCACGGTGTACGCCGTGCCAATAACATGCTTATCGCCATGATCGTGGCCTTGGGCGTTGGCGGCGCGGCCCTAGTGGCCGGCCTGATCATGTTGTTGACCAACTAGTTTTTATAGGACAATTAAGTCCTTGATCCACCCCTTCCTAAAGGAGACACCCAACTTCATGGGCGCACACGCAGACTCAATTGCCCTCGTGCATACCGCGGCACTGGCCGCCGCAGAAAAACTTGCCGAGGATATGGTCGCACTCGACGTGGCCGAACGTTTGGGCATCACCGATGCCTTCCTGATCGTCTCCGGCGGTTCCGAGCCTCAGGTCAATGCCATTGTGGACGAGATCCAGGCCAAGGTGATCGAGAAGTTCGACCTGCGCCCCGTTCGCCGTGAAGGCTTCGGCCTCGGCCGCTGGGTGCTGCTCGACTACGGAGACGTGGTAGTTCACGTACAGCACCAGGAAGACCGGGTCTTCTACGCGCTGGAGCGCTTGTGGTCCGATTGCCCGGTGATCGAGCTGCCTGCTGCCGACGGCAAAAAGAACTAGTCGAGATGGATTTGCATCCTGTTCAGACATTCATTTATGATAGATGAGTTGCATGATCAGGTAGCGATCCTCACGGGGGTATGGCGCAGTTGGTAGCGCGTCTGCATGGCATGCAGAAGGTCAGGGGTTCGAATCCCCTTACCTCCACAAATGTGAAGAGTCGAGAGAACCTTGACAAAATTTGATCAGAATCCCCCGGCCATCGGCCGGGGGATTTCTGCTTATCCGGCCAGTAGTTCCGGGCCGGGTCGATCAGGTGCCGGCTGAGGATTTCCGAGGTCTGCGGGTCCAGCACGGTGACTTCTTCGGTGTCGATCAGCATCACCACTTTCTTGCGTCCGTGGATATTGCGGACCCCCAGGTGGCGCAGTTTCCCGTCGTGTCTCAGGGTCACTTTCCCGTCCTTGTCGATGTGGTTGTGGCAGTTCCGGAACTCGCGGTTGCGGGTCACATCGATCTGATTCAGGGTTTTCCGCGCGCCACGAATCGGTTGTAGTCCATCGCGGCACCGACCCAGAAAGACAGTGGACCACCTTCGCTCAATGCGTCCGCTGCGATTTCGATCCACCCCGGCGCCATTTCGCGACCAGATCCCATGAGTGCTTTTGTTGCCTCCGGCCGTTCCAGATACTCTTCGAGCTGATCGGTATTGACGCGTACAAGCAGGGTCCCGCCTTTTCGAACGCTCACGACCATCTTGCCATTCACCATGATTGACCTGCCTCCAAACATCGATACTTCGCGAAGTTCCGGTTCGTCGGCCAGCAGGCTACGGATGCGCTGGACGATCACAGTCTGCTCGGGCGTCATCTCGTCTACCTCGGCTAAATCCGCTTGGGAGGACCGTAGGAGAGCCGATCGAAGATCAGAATGTTCTCTACAATTTTGCCGTCAGTGATGGTGAATAATTCTGCTGCGGGTGCTGTGGAAGTCGCAGCAGTCTGGGGGTAATAGAACAGCGCCACGCGGTCCCCGTCGACGAACTCCGCGATCTCCCCAATGCCGACGAGCGTCGGAGCAAAACCGGCGATAAAGCTCCTGTAGGCGTCTTTGCCCTGGAAATCCGCCCCGGGGGATCGGCAGGTGATGTCATCGGAGACGTAGCTCATCGCCAAATCCACATTGCCGCTGGTCCACGCACGGTGGTAGTCCAGCACGATGTTGTAGGCGCTGTCCTACTTCATGAGACGCTCCCTGCTCGAAAGTGTGGATGCGGATGCAATGTTTCCGTGATGCAGTGGCTCCCAATAATATTCTCTGAAATCGACTTCGACACCGACTTGCGTGAATCATGTCAACAACATTTCCTGTCCAGCCGTTTGCCACGAGAGACTTTGGCATTGCTGGAAGATCCGTGGGCCAACACCTATTGACAGCGCAGCTGACGGAGTTGATCATTCAATACATGAAGTGTAATCCCGGGGGTGACATATCTCTGGACAGTTTCGATGTTCGTGCTGATCCGGAATGGTTACGTGTGCTCGCACATCGCCAGCGCGAACCAGTTGCTGTCCTGGAAGCTGTAATTGAGCGATTTCGCGCGGCCGGTGTCACCCCAGGAAGTGTTGAGTCCCATCTCCAGGATGCCGGGGATCGACTCTACGCGGCCGCTGCTTCCGGACGGGTTTCGTGGGCCGCTGAATTTGGGGGAGACCGCGTAGTCGCTCTTATCGCTGCGGAAGTTAGCGCACTTGCTTCACATCTAGTCGCTCGCGCGGCGGGCATACGTGCAGCCAGCATTGAAGCGTTGCTGGAGGAATACAGCGCAGTCACCGTGGCCAGCTCTCTGGGTGTGGCCAGGCAGAAAGTCTACGAACTCGCCAAAGGCAGTGTAGGCACCGACTTCATAAAAACCACGCCGTGGAGCTCGAAATGAATGAGATGAACGAAGCTGTAGATCTGCCAGATTTCTCGAAGAAAAAGTTCTTGCATCCCCTCGACGTGGCGGAGGCACGCGCACTTTACTTGCGTGGATGGTGGTTTGCACGATTGAATTCAGTACCGGTGCTTGTCGCCATTGGGGCAGTCGTATGGGTCGCCACGAACGATCTGTTTGCGGCCCTAGTCGCACCCGCTGGATCCCTGGCCATCGGCTTGCTCTCAAGCCGTTGGTTTATTGCTCGAGCGTGGGATTACATCCCGCGCAAGCGCCAACTCAACGAGGGAGCAGGGAGGTGGCGGGTAATCGCATCCGTTATCGATGCTGTTGCGATCTTGGTTATTGCAGCAGTAGTGATTGTCTCGATTCAAACTGCCGCGCCGGACCCTGGCGTCATTGCGTTCGCAACTGGTTCGGGCATCGGTGTTGCGCTGGTACAGGCCACAGAGCTGTTTGCAGGGTGGAAGCATGGTGCGGAGAACTTGGAAACCGCTAAGCGACTCATTCTGTTGGCCGCCGTTGTCGTGGCAACGGCGACCGTTGGATTGATACGACTCGGTACGGTGTGGGGCGCCTGGACCATCGGAACCGTTGCGATGGGCGCCGTGACCGTAGTGGCCGCCCAGACAATTTTCTGGCTTGCGTCAACCACACTCCATCGTGGCCGCTTGGCGTAGAATTCCACCGGCCGGTCGGTAACCCGTTCAGCCTTCCGCGCCTGGGGGCTGCGGTCGTGAATTCCCGGGCGCGCAGCGCCGTTTCGGAGACTAGTCCTACGAGGCAGATTTGCGGCTGACCATCTCAGTGATCCAGATGGGTGCGAAAGGCGAGGTGCATCCCGGAGGTGTTGGATAATCGGCCAGGACCTGCAGATCCTCGCCGATTTGCAGGGCGCGCGACCGCAATGGCTCATGTTCGATACCGATTTGGGCCAAGGTGTTGTTCATCGCCCACTGCAAGCGTTCGGGTGCTGTCTTCATTTCGGCTTCGACAGTGTCCAGCAAATTCGTAAGCTCCAGATTCTCCGGTGCCTTGACGACCTGATGCGCGGTCAATTCCCAGCCGGCACTGGCAACAATTGGGTCCGCGTCCTCAACGAGCATCCTACGGAGGTCTTCCAGATGCTTGCTTTTCTTCACCACGTAATTCACGAACCAGCCTTGGACCTTCGGAGTCCTGGCTTCACGGAGCCATCGCTCCAAATCATCAAGGGTGAATACGCGCGGCTTGCAGATCAGGATGGCGACCAGTCGGGTGGCCGTCTCACGGGTTGCCCAGAGCTGCTCCGCCAATTCCTGATTGCTTTTCAGGGCTTTCGCCAGGCCGCGAAGCTTGGTGAGATTCACGCCGAGGTCATCACCATGCTTTTCATTGACTGCACGCATGCGCGGGTCGTCCAACTCGGCGAGAGCCGTTTGAACCTCGGCCACCGTGCTCTGCGGCGTCAGGACAGTGCTCATGACTTGCTCCTTGAGTTTCCTTGGGTTATTTGCGCGAGGCCAGGACCACCGGCTGGCGAAGTATGGTACGAAGCTTCTCTGGTTGAACTCGACGAGGGTCGGAGAGGTAGATCTCGTGATGCTTCCCGCTCAGGTCCATGCCTTGCTCATTGATGAATTCATGCATTCGAGCCAATACGGGTGCTTCATCGTCATAGGAGCCGATGTGCAGCACCTGGACACAACTGCCTTCGGAAAGGCATCCAAGCCGGATCTTGTCTCCGGCGGGAAGTTCGCCCGAGGACTGTGCGGTGTCCAACGCCTGCGCGACGTCATCCGGGCCAAGCCATTCGGGAACCATCAGCATCATCGTCCAGTCCCACTGGGACTTGTCCCGCGCCACCGTGAACGATTCCATCTGCTCGGCCCACCAGAGACCTTCCAATGGCGGCATCACATAGTCCCGACCCGCCAGCTTGCTGGCGAACTTTAGTTTGTAGGCCACCGGGTAGAGGGTCTTCAGTGCGTCCTGGTAAGCCTGTGCGGTGTTCGGGTCACCATGTCCATCAATCATGAGATACTGCATCTGCGGCACATCGATGGACTGGAACGTCTTGGGCGCATGATAGGAATCGGTCTTCTTGAAATCGATCTTGTCCATCAGAACCACTTTCTCCATTTGAAGACACCATAAAGCCCGGCGGCAAACAGCACCATGCCCCCGATCGCCACGGGGTACCCCAGCGCCCAATGCAACTCCGGCATGTTGTCGAAGTTCATGCCGTAGATGGCGGCAATGAGCGTCGGAGCGAACAAGATTGCCGCCCAACCGGAGATCTTCTTCATGTCCTCGTTCTGGCGCTGGGCCACCAGCGTGGAGTTCACGTTGAGGATCTGGGACAGCGCGTCCCGGTACTCCTGCGTTTGGGTGTGGGCGCGGGTCAGGTGGTCCGAGACATCCTGGAGGTAGGTCTGCAGTTCGCCGGGCACGTTGTACTTCTCGAAGCCGGAAGCCAGCGAACGGACGACCTCGCTGAGAGAGGAGGTCGCATGCTGCATGTCGATGACTTCCTGGCTGAGCCGGTAGATGCGCTCGGTGACCGTGGCATCGCCGCCGAATACCTGCAGCTCGATTTGCTCCTTGTCGATGCCGAGTCCCTGCAGGGCAGGGACGTAACCGTCGACAATTTCGTCCAACAGCCGGTAGAGAATCGCTTCGGCCCCCAACTTCAACAACGCCTGGTTTGCCAGAAGCTGCTTGTCCAGAACCGCCTGGCTGCCGCCTATGTCCTCGGCCCAGTCGCGCCCCGGGGTCCCATCAATCCAGCGGTTATCCTGGCACAGGATCGCCAGCGCGCCGGGTCGAAGCAGCACATGGAATTCCGAAAGCTCGACTTCTTCGGCCTCGTCAAGGTACAACGCAGATCGGACGACCAGCAAAGTCACGTCCCCGTAGCGTTCGAGCTTTGGACGCTGCCCGGCATGGAGCAGGTCGTCAACTAAAACTGGGTGCAGCTGCCAAGCCCGAGCCAACTCGTGGATGTCTTCGCGAGCGGGGGCCGGGTAGATTCCCAGGCCAACCCGATTTGCCTCCGGCTGGGAGAATTCCAGCACCGACGCGATATCGGCATCCTTGGGAGCTTCAACGATCGCTCCATCTTGGATGAAACGGAAGATGGCCGGTACGCGGCTTGGCGTGCGGTGCTTCGGCGACCAGCGGGGGAGACTACCTGCCAAGGGACGAGACCCCACTCTCTTTGCTCGGTTCTCTATCGAACCTGCCGACGTTTGATTGTGGAAGCGCATGATACGAAAACAGCCGGGCTCATGATTCATGAACCCGGCTGGGAATCCGTGGAGCTAAGGGGAATCGAACCCCTGACCTCTTCATTGCGAACGAAGCACTCTACCAACTGAGCTATAGCCCCCTACTGGGTAAACACTACTCCGATGGGCTTTCAACGCAAAACCGGGCGCGCCCATGATTCAGGTTCCTGAGCCCGCCAGCCGCAAATGCGAAGCCGACTACGGCACCCAGGGCGTCGATGGAATCACTCAGCGTTCCTGGCCTTGGAAGTAATCCCGTTGGGCGGGGTAGTAGTCATCCCAGACGGGAAGCGGCCCACCCGTGATTGAAGCGAGCAACTGGTCGAGGTAGTACTCCCAGCCCGGTCCAATGTCCCCGACTGCTCCTGGCAGGAGTCCATGGTGCACAAAACGCAGCTCGGTCGCGTGGGCTGCTGCGGTCAACTCGATGGACAGATCCCATGAGCCGGATTCATCGATGGTCTGGACCCGCAGGAAATTCGGGGCCCGGCATTCGGCGATGACGACGTCTGACCAGGAACTGCCTTGTTCGAAGCCCATCTGAAGCTTGATGGTCTGCCCCTGGGCCCCGGTTCCTTCCCACCGTCCGATCCATCGAGCTGTGCTTTCGGGCTCGGTGAGTGCCGCCCATGCCTCCTGAAGTCCAACAGGAAGCATTCGTGTCAGGGCAAGGTCGATTCCGTTCGCATTTTTCTCCACGCGCCCGGTGGGTTTCGGTGTTCTCATGCCGGCTCCTCGGTGATGATCGCTGCTGCGAGCCATATGGGTTCTCTCCGTGCTTGTTCGCGCTGAACTCGGAACCTCGGTGAGAGCTGTAGAGCCAAGGGTAACGAGTCGAGCTCGAAATGTCTGCAGCTTGAATGAATCTGCCGTTGCGGTAGGTTTTTGAATCCGGGTAAAGAAAAATCTCAGGATGCTGGTGCATCCTGAGATTAATTTTCGTGGAGGTAAGGGGATTCGAACCCCTGACCTTCTGCATGCCATGCAGACGCGCTACCAACTGCGCCATACCCCCGTGAGGATTGCTACCTGATGAGGCAACTTGATAATCATAGAACACAATTCCGGGAACGCGAAATCGGGCATCGCGCCAAGTGAAAACCACCTTGAAAGCGACAATGGCTCCGACCCGCAGTGCGGATCGGAGCCATTGGCCATGGGACCTAGGCGACCTCGTCGACGTGCTCTACGTCGATCACTTCAGGTACGTTGCGCAGCGCGATCTTGGAAACGATCCAGATCACTGCGGTCAGTCCCGCGGTCAGCAGTAGCTGGGTGCGGGCTGCCGCATCGGTCATGGAGACACCGATGATGCCTGCCAAGACCACCATGGTCGCGATGGACAGGTACGGGAATCCCCACAGGCGCACCGGCAGGTGCTCGCCGTTCCGGTCGGCGCGGCGGCGCAGGATGTACTGCGTGACAGCGATGAATGACCAGATCACGATGATCGTGGAGCCGACCACGTTCAGCAGGATCGGCATGACCTTCTCCGGCCAGATCCAGTTCAGGCCAACGGCCAGGAAGGAGAAGGCAACGGAGCTGATCACGGCCTTGGCGGGAACGCCCTTGCCGGTCACGTGGGTTACTGCCACCGGGGCCAGCTTGCGCTTGCCCAGCGAATACAGCATGCGCGAGGAGCCGTAGATGTTGGCGTTCATGGCCGAGAGCAGCGCGATGACCACTACGGCGTTCATGACGACCTCGACACCCGGGACGTTCAGCACGCTGAGCACCGCGGCGAACGGCCCGGTCACGATGGCCGGATCATTCCACGGCACCACGGCGACGATGACCAGGATGGAGCCCAGGTAGAAGACCAGGATTCGAGCCATCACCGAGCGCACCACGCGCTTGATGTTGTCAGCCGGGTCGTTGGACTCGGCCGCGGCGATGGCAACCACTTCGGTGCCGCCGAAGGAGAAGATCACGATCAGCACTGCGGCGGCGATGCCTGCCATGCCGCCCGGGGCGAAACCGCCGTGCGCGGCCAGATTGCCCAGGCCCACCGGCTGATCGGTCGGGATGATGTAGCTGAGCACCAGAGCGCCGAGCACCAGGAAGGCGATGATCGCCGCGACCTTGATGACCGCGAACCAGTATTCGAAGCGCCCGTAGTTGCGCACGCCCAGCAGGTTCGCGCCGGACAGGGCGATCACGAAGAGCAGGACCCAGCCCCACTGCGGGACGCTGGGGAACCATCCGGCGACGATGGCCGCGGCGCCGGTGGCCTCGGCGGCCACGACCACAACCAGCTGGACCCAGTACAGCCAGCCCAGGGTGCTGCCGGCCGATCGTCCCATCGCCTTGTGGGCGAAGGTGCTGAACGCGCCGGAGGACGGGTTGGCGGCGACCATCTCGGCCAGCATCGCCATGATGACGATGATGACGGTGCCGGCCAGCAGGTAGGAGACCAGCACGGCCGGGCCGGCAATGGAGATCGCCTGGCCGGAGCCGACGAACAGGCCGGCGCCGATGGCGCCGCCAAGGCCCATCATGGAGATCTGGCGGCGGGTCAGCCCCGCATGCAGATGCTGCTGCGACTGGTCCTTCAATGCCGCGCTCACGCGATGGCACCTTCGGCTGCGGCCACGGCGGCGGAATCGGCACCCAGCGCTGCCAGCACGCGGTCCACGTCCAGCTCGAAACCGGAGGAGATGCGCAGGCCCTCGCCCGGGAAGGCCCGGGCGACCACGCCGCCGGCCTCAAGGCGGGCCTCGATGTCAGCGGTGGCGTCGCCGGCGGCGATCCATACGAAGTTGGCTTCGGACGCGACGACCGGGTAGCCGGCGGCGGCCAGGCCCGCGTACATGCGCTCGCGCTGCGCGACGACCTCGTTGATGCGCACGGCCAGCTCGTCGGCGGCTTGCAGCGAGGCGACTGCCGCGCGCTGGGCCAGATCCGAGACGCCGAACGGGATGGCGACCTTGCGCAGGTTCTCGGCCACCTCCAGCGGGCTGATGGCGTAGCCGATGCGCAGGCCGGCCAGGCCGTAGGCCTTGGAAAAGGTGTGCAGCACCGCGACGTTTGGGTTCTTCTTGAACAGCTCCACGCCGTCGGCGCGCACTGCCGAGCGGTCGAAGTGTACGTAGGCCTCGTCGATCACGATCAGCACATCGCGCGGCACGGCGGCGATGAAGCGCTCCAGCGCCTCGGCTTCCACCACGGTGCCGGTCGGGTTGTTCGGGTTACAGATGAAAATCAGACGGGTCTTCTCGGTGACCGCGGCCAGCATGGCATCCAAGTCGTGCTTGGCGTCGGCGTCCAGCGGCACCTCGACCGGGGTTGCCCCGGCGATGCGCACCAGCGACGGGTAGGCCTCGAAGGAGCGCCATGCGTACATGACCTCATCGCCCTCGGCGGCGACCGCATGGATCAGCTGCGCGGCCACCTCGACGGAGCCTGCGCCCAGGGTCAGGTGCGCCGGATCCACGCTGTGCAGCGCGGCCAGTTCCGCAGTGACCTGCGGGGCGGCGATGCTCGGGTAGCGGTGGATGCTCTGGATCCCGTCGCGGATGGCGTCGAGCACCGACGGCAGCGGCTCGTGCGGCGACTCGTTGGACGAGAGCTTCGAGGCTCCAGCGGCGGCGGGCTTTCCCTGCTTGTAAGCGGGGACTGCCTGCAAGGAAGGGCGCTGGTGAAGGGTCATGGGTTCCTCTCTGAAGACCATGGGCACAAATGGGGGTGCGGGTGGCCCCGCTCATATCCTCGCGTGTCGCGATTCACAAGCTTCGACTCTAGAGTGGCAGATCAGGCCGTTTCAATCGCCGCGCGCACCGCTATGCAACCTGCATAGCGTAAATTGGTCAACACCCCATTTTACTGGTCAG
The DNA here is from genome assembly GCF_046940185.1 of Arthrobacter sp. 'calajunan'. NCBI lineage: Bacteria > Bacillati > Actinomycetota > Actinomycetes > Micrococcales > Micrococcaceae > Arthrobacter > Arthrobacter sp. 'calajunan'. The sequence goes on along the minus strand of NZ_JBKZDY010000004.1, from coordinate 185,127 downwards.
TCTGCACAGTTCCCGAACCAGCTTTCGCACAGGCTTCTACCAGGGGAAGGGTGCGTCCCTGGAAATGCTCGTGCAGGGCGAAGGACGAGGAGGTGCGGGCAACCCCGGGCACGGTGTTGATCCGGTTGAAGATGTCCTGCAGGTCCTCGGGAGTCCTGGCCACTACGCGCAGCTGCAGATCCGAGGTGCCGGTGACGGTGTACATGTCCACGATCTCCGGGATCGCTTCCTCCAAGGCGGTGGCCACCGGATCGTGCCCGTACTTCTGGATGATCTCCACCGAGCAGAAGGCCACCAGCGTGTAGCCGAATCCCGCAGGCTCGATGCGCGGCACGATGCCGCGGATCACCCCCGCCTCGTGGAGCCGCGCCAGCCGGCTGCTGACGGTGCCGCGGGCCACCCCGAGGCGGCGGGCGCATTCCATGACCGGCAGCATGGGGGAGTCGGTGAGCAGCTCAATCAGGTCTGCATCCAGTTGGTCGATGCGCATTCGGTCCTCACTTCGTCTTCGGCTGCATAGGCTGCGGAGCGATCCCGCAGATTCAAGGCTAGCGCGGCGCGCCGCCTGCCCGGGGTCCCGGGACAGCCTCGCGGCTATGGGGCATCTCACAAGATATTCTGGCCTTTTCAGACCCCCGGGGAAAGGTGCATCATGGCGCGCAGGCAGGTTTTGGAATCGGTCGACGGACTGGCGGTGCTGGTCACCGGAGCGGCCCAGGGCATGGGGGAGCTGTTCGCACGCCGGGCCTGCGTCGACAAGGCGGCGCGGGTGGTCCTCTGGGACCTCAACGAGCTGCTGCTGGAACAGGCCGCCGATGCCCTGCGCGCGGCATTCCCGCAGACCGCCATCGAGACCCGGGTGGTGGACCTGGCCGACCCCGCGCAGATCGCCGAGGGCGCAGCGCAGGCGCTGGCGGCCGGCGGCATCGACATCCTGGTCAACAACGCCGGGGTGGTGACCGGCAAGCCCTTCGCCCAGCACAGCACCGGGCAGATCCACTCCGCCATGGCGGTCAATGCGCTGGCGCCGATGTACCTGACCCATGCGCTGCTGCCGCAGCTGGGAGTGCGGCGGCCGGGCCGCATCCTGACCATCGCCTCGGCCGCGGCGCTGGTATCGAACCCGAACATGAGTGTGTACGCGGCGTCCAAGGCCGCTGCCGCCAGCTTCAGCGACTCGCTGCGCCTCGAGCTCGAGCGGGAGCCGGGAAGAAACCTGGCGGTGACCACCTTCTGCCCGACCTACGTGGATACCGGAATGTTCGCCGGGGCCCGGCGTATGCTCTTCACCCCGATGCTACAGAAGCAGCAGGTGGCGGACCGCGCGTGGGATGCGATGCTGCGTGCCACCCCCATGGTGCTGCTGCCGTGGACCAGCAAGCTGGGGCCGGCGCTGCGCGGGGTGCTGCCGCGGGCGGCCTGGGATTTGCTGGCCGAAAAGGTGCTGGGCATCTACCACTCCATGGACGAATTTTCCGGACGGGCCCCGGCTGCTGACCGGTCGGCGCAAGCCCCGGGCAACAGCGCGGTGTAGGGCTGGCAAACCCGAACTGGGAATCGGTCTCGAAGTATTCCGCGCGCGCTGCGCAGCAGGTAGCATCAGGTGCGCGGACGGCATCCGCCGCGGCCGCGCGACCTGGCCATACCCCGGCATGCCGGTGGGCAGATCGGCATCGCAAGAGCGCACATTCGTGAGGACCAGTCATGCAGAAGCTCAGAGTCAATTTGTGGATGAACGGCACCGGCGAGGAAGCCGGAAACTTCTATGCCGATGCCCTGCCCGGGAGCTCCATGGAGGTGGAATCGCGCTACCCCACCGAGGGCCTGCTGGACTTCCAGCAGCCGCTGGCAGGCCAAGCCCTGACGGTTGCGGTGTACGTGCGCGGCCAGCGGATCACCCTGGTCAATGCCGGCCCCGATTTCACCCCCAACCCCTCGATCTCGCTGATGCTGAATTTCGACCCGGCGGACTACGAGGGCAGCGTCGACGCGGCCCGGGCCGACCTGGACGCCACTTGGGCCAAGCTGTCGGCCGGCGGGCAGGTGCTGATGGAGCTGGGCGAATACCCCTACAGCCCCCGCTACGGCTGGGTGCAGGACAAGTACAACGTGTCCTGGCAGCTGATCCTGAGCGGCCCAGAGGGTGATCCGCGTCCCTTCGTGATGCCCAGCCTGCTCTTCGGCGGAGCGGCCCAGAACCGCGCGGCGGAAGCGGTGGCCCACTACAAGGAAGTGTTCGGCGCCCGCGAGGGCATGTTCGTCACCTATCCCGAGCCCACCGGGCCGGCGGCCGCCGGATCGGTGATGTTCTCCGACTTCGCGTTGGACGACGACTGGGTGACCGCCATGGACTCCGGTGTCGAACAGGACTTCTCCTTCACTCCCGGCGTCTCGCTGGAGTGGCCCTGCGACGGGCAGGAGGAGCTGGACCGGGTGTGGGATGCCATGAGCGCGGTGCCCGAAGCGGAGCAGTGCGGCTGGCTCGCGGACAAGTTCGGGGTCAGCTGGCAAATTGTTCCCGCCAACTTGGGTGAGCTCATGTCCAGGCCAAATGCCTTTGAGCACATGATGGGCATGAAGAAGCTGGTGATCGACGAGTTCTAGGGGATCGGGCGCGTACAGTGGGGTGGCAGTACCATTCACGCCGCACGTCAGGAGCACCATGCCAGCGCCCAAGATCCGTCCGTTCATCCTGCCCGAGCTGGCCCAGGGCTACGCGGGGGATCTAGACGCCGGAGGCTACCTCGACCAGCTGCGCTTTGCCGGGCTGGACGGGGAGATCGCGGCCGACGACGTGCGGTTCGAGCAGTGCGAATTCTCCGGACTGAACGCCGACCGCTTCTCGCTGTGCAATGCCCGGGTGTTGCAGAGCGAGCTGAACCAGGTCTCCGCTCCGGTGCTAGCCGCCGCCGCCGTGCGCCTGGACGAGGTGCGCATCTCGCACAGCCGCTTTGGCTCGGCCGACCTGGCCGAGTCCAGCGTCGACTCGCTGCTGGTGGAGAACTGTAAGTTCGGTTGGCTGAACCTGCGCGGCGCCACGCTGCGCGATGTGGAGTTCCGCGATTGCCAGTTCGACGAACTGGATTTGGGCACCCTGCAACGGGTGCGCTTCACCAGTTCGCGGACCAAGGTGCTGGCGGCCCATCAGGCGAAGCTGAGTTCGGTGGACCTGACGGGCCTTGAATTCGATATGGTCGACGGGGTGACCGGGCTGCGCGGCGCGCAGGTCACGCAGCTGCAGCTCATGTCGCTGGCGCCGCAGCTGGCCGACCATCTGGGTATCAAGATCGCAGGCTGATCTGCGGGTGGCGCTGGGCCAACTGGCCCGCGGTCTGCAACAGCAGCTCGCGCATCGCGATGGCCGCCGCCCCGGGAGGGGTGTCGCGGCGATGCGCCAGCCCGATGGTGCGTTCAAGGTTCGGCTGGGCAAGATCCGTGTCCTTGCGCGGAGTGCTGCGCAGCGCCCTGCCGTGCAGCTGGCTCCGTCCGACCAAGGCCGTGGCCGGCACGATGGCCACGCCCAGTCCGACCTGGACGAAGCGCAGCACTGCGTCCATTTCACCGCCGTCAATGACCACGTTGGGGCTCAGCCCCAACGTACGGTAGGCGCTCTGCGTCGCCGCCCGCAGGTCGTAGCTGGGGGAGAAGGCGATCTGCGGCACCATTGCCAGGTCCCGCAAGTCCACCGGACCCTGGCCCAATCGAGGATGCTGCATCGAATCGGCCACCACCAGCTGCTCCACCAGCACTTCGGTGTGCGCCAGGCTTGGCTCGGTCACCGCGTGCTCGCTGGTGACGATCAGCGCCAAGTCGAGCTGGCCGCCGGTGAGCTGCTCCAGCAGCGTCCGGGAACCTGCCTCGGAGATCTGCAACTCGATGCCGGGATACGTCGCGCGATAGGTTTCCAGCACCTCGGCCACCAGCGACACGCATAGCGTCGGCGGCGCGCCCAAGCGCACCCGGCCGCGGCGCAATCCGGCCAGTTCGGCCATCTCCACGCGAATCGACTCCGCATCTGCAAGCATCCGGGTAGCCAGCGGAAGCAGAGCGCGCCCCGCGGCGGTCAGCGTGAGGTTGCCGCGCGTGCGGTTGACCAGCGTGGTGCCCAGATCGTGCTCCAGCGTGGAGATCTGCCGGCTCAGCGACGGCTGGGAGAGGTGCAGGGCCTCGGCCGCGCGTGTGAAGTGCCCCACGCGGGCAATGGTGGCGAACCCTCGAAGTTGCTCTAGATTCATGATGCATAGCTTACTGCTATGGAAATCATGAAGATAATTCATTGGACGTATCGTGGACCCGGGCAGATGCTGGAAAACATGAAACCAGAACAGCAGATATCCACGTCAGTCCTCGTCATCGGCACCGGAGGATCCGGCCTGCGCGCCGCGATCGAATTGGCCGAGCAGGGCGTCGACGTGTTGGCGGTGGGCAAGCGCCCGCGCCACGACGCGCACACCTCCCTGGCCGCCGGCGGCATCAATGCGGCGCTGGGCACTATGGACGAGGAAGACAGCTGGCAGCAGCACGCGGCCGACACCATCAAGGAAAGCTACTTCCTGGCCGACCCGCGCACCGTGCAGGTGGTCGCCCAGGGCGCCGCCCGCGGCATCGAGGACCTTGAACGCTATGGGATGAACTTCGCCCGCGAGGTGGACGGCCGCATCTCGCAGCGCTTCTTCGGCGCCCACACCTTCCGCCGTACCGCCTTCGCCGGGGACTACACCGGCCTGGAGATCCAGCGTACGCTGATCAAGCGGGCCGAGCAGCTGCAGGTGCCGATCCTCGACACCGTGTACATCACCGAGCTGCTCACCGCCGAAGGGCAGATCTTCGGCGCCTACGGCTTCGACGTGAACCACGGCACCGGCTATCTCATTCACGCCGATGCGGTGATCCTGGCCGCTGGCGGGCACAACCGCATCTGGCGCCGCAGCAGCTCGCGCCGCGACGAGAACACCGGCGACTCGTTCCGCCTGGCCGTCCAGGCCGGCGCCCGGCTGCGCGACCCCGAGCTGGTGCAGTTCCACCCCTCGGGCATCATCGAACCGGAAAGCGACGCCGGAACCCTGGTCTCCGAAGCCGCGCGCGGCGAAGGCGGCATCCTGACCAATGCGCTGGGCGAACGCTTCATGGCCCGCTACGACGCCAAGCGCATGGAGCTGTCCACCCGCGACAGGGTCGCGCTGGCCGCCTACACCGAGATCCGCGAGGGACGCGGCACCGAGAACGGCGGGGTGTGGCTGGACGTCTCGCACCTTGACCGTGAGGTCATCATGAAGCGCCTGCCGCGGGTCTACCAGACCATGATGGAACTGCAGATGCTGGACATCACCCAGCAGAAGATGGAGATCGCACCGACCGCGCACTACTCCATGGGCGGGGTCTGGGTGGACCCGCTGACCCATGCCACCGAAGTTCCCGGACTCTACGCCATCGGCGAGGCCTCCTCCGGGCTGCACGGGGCCAACCGGCTGGGCGGCAACTCGCTGATCGAGCTGCTGGTCTTCGGGCGCATCGTGGGCCAGCACGCGGCGCAGTACTCCGCGTCGCTGGCTTCCCAGCCGCGCTCGGCCCAGGCCATCGCCGCCGCCCGCGCCCACATCGCAGAGCTGCTCGGATCCCGCGGACAGGAAAACGTGCGCAACTTGCAGCGCGCCATCCGCGACCTGATGACCGAGCACGCCGGGGTGGTGCGCGACGAGGCCGGGCTGCTGGAAGGCCTGGCGAAGCTTCAGGCCATCGAGCAGCGCATGGCCAACGTGGGAATCCACCCGGACATCGCCGGCTACCAGGACCTGGCCCACGCCTTCGACCTGCAGTCCTCGGCGCTGGCCGCCCGCGCCACGCTGGAAGCGGCGCTGGAACGCCGCGAAACCCGAGGCTGCCACAACCGCAGCGACTACCCGGCCATGGACCCGGCGCTGCAGGTGAACCTGGTTTGGTCGCCGAGCACCGGGATCACCCGCGAACCGATTCCCGAAGTTCCGGCGCAGATCGCGGAACTGATCACCGAGGTGTCCCAGGAAGGCAAACTCGTGGAGTAACGATTCGGCGCGGACTTGCCACCCGGGCATCGGTATCTGAAACTGTGGTTAGCGGCAGGACGCGGGTCCCGATGCCCGGATCCGCATCCGGGTGCGCCGCGTGCGAGTGGAGGAACCCATGGTCCATGTCGGGCTGGTTTTTGTAGGCCTCATCCTGTTTGTCAACGGGCTGGTTTCACTGGGCCGGATTCCGGCGCGGTCGGCCGCTGTGCTGAACCTGCTGGTCGGTGGGGTGCAGATCCTGCTGCCCACGCTGATCATGGTGCAGGCCGAGGGCGATCACGTGCTGATCAACGATACGTGGCCCAGCTACTTGTTCGGCATGACCTACCTGCTGGTAGGGCTGAATACGCTCTTGGGCTTCGATGCAACAGCCTTCGGCTGGTTCAGCAGCTTCGTGGCGGGCATTGCCATCTACAAGGCGCTCATGTCCCTGGACTTCGACCCGGTTTTCGCGGTCATTTGGCTTGCCTGGGCGATCATGTGGCTGTGCCTGTTCCTGCAGCACGCGCTGGGCGTGAGCAGGCTGGGGCGCATCGACCTGCAACGTTTCGCCGGATGGCTGCTGGTTAGCGCCGGCATCCCGTCGAGTACGGTGCCGGCGCTGTTCGCGCAAAACGGGTTGTGGAGTACCAGCGGCGCCGCGGGCCTCGGTGCGCTCCTCGCCCTGGCCGCGGCCCTGTGCTTCAGCGCGTGGCAGGGGAGCAGGATGCCCAAGCCCGCGGCCAGCACCGGGCACCTCGCCGCGTAGCATCCACTGTCGGGTTTAGCGTTCGCGCTGCACCCGGGTCTCGTCCCACACCGGGGTGTCGGATTCGTAGACCTTGCCGTCCGAGCCGAAGACCAGAAAGCGGTCGAAGCCGCGGGCGAACCAGCGGTCGTGGGTGACTGCCAGCACCGTGCCCTCGAACGCGTCGATGGCGCGCTCCAGCGCCTCGCCCGAATGCAGGTCGAGGTTGTCGGTGGGCTCGTCAAGCAGCAGCAGGGTTGCGCCGGAGAGCTGCAGCAGCAGGATCTGGAAGCGCGCCTGCTGCCCGCCGGAGAGCGAATCGAACTTCTGCTCCGACTGGCCTGCCAGCCCGTAGCTGTCCAGCGCGCCGGCGGCCGCCTCGCGCGGCAGGCCGGAGCGGTGCTCGTCGCCGCGGTGCAGGATGTCCAGCAGGGTGCGGCCGAACAGATCCGGGCGCGAGTGCGTCTGGGCGAAGTAGCCCGGACGGATGCGCGCGCCGAGTTTCACCGTGCCGGCATGCTGCACCGGCTCGATCACCACGTCGGACACCGGCAGGTGCTCGCGCTCCGGATCCGTGCCGCCGGAGGCCAGCAGGCGCAGGAAGTGCGACTTGCCCGAGCCGTTGGAGCCGAGCACGCCCACGCGGTCCCCGAACCAGATCTCCGCGTCGAAGGGCTTCATCAGGTTGGTCAGTTCAAGCTTTTCGGCGACCACCGCGCGCTTGGCGGTGCGCCCGCCCTTCAGGCGCATGTTCACGTTCTGCTCCAGCGGGATGGCCTGCGGCGGGCCGGCCTCCAGGAACTTTTCCAGCCGGGTGGTCGCGGCCTGGTAGCGGTTGGCCATGTCGGAGCGGAACGCTGCCTTGGTCTTGTACATGTTCACCAGCTCTTTGAGCTTGGCGTGCTCCTCGTCCCAGCGCTTGCGCAGCTCCTCGAAGCGTTCGTTGCGCTCCTTGCGGGCTTGAACGTAGGAGCCGAATGCGCCGCCGTGCACCCAGGCGGTGGCGCCGCCGTGGCCCGGTTCCAGAGTCACGATGCGGGTAGCGGCATTGTTCAGCAGCTCGCGGTCGTGGCTGATGAACAGCACGGTCTTGTTGGAGCGGGACATGGTGTCCTCGAGCCAGCGCTTGCCCGGCACGTCCAGGTAGTTGTCCGGCTCGTCGAGCAGCAGCAGTTCGTCGTTGCCCTCGAAGAGCGCTTCGAGGACCAGGCGCTTCTGCTCGCCGCCGGAGAGCGTGCGGGCCAGCCGGTCGCCGGCCTTGTCGAACCCGATGCCCAGGGCCGCCATGCAGACCTTGTCCCAGGTGGTTTCCAGTTCGTAGCCGCCGGCGTCGCCCCATTCGATGATCGCTTCGGCGTAGCGCATATGGACTTTCTCGTCCTCGCTGGTGAGCATCTTCGCCTCGTACTCGGCGACCTTTGCGGCGGCCTGGGCCAGGGCCGGGGCGGCGGTGGACAGCAGCAGGTCCTTCACCGTGGACTCGTCGCGCACCTGCCCGACGAACTGGCGCATGATGCCCAGGGTGCCGGTGCGGTTGATGGAGCCTTCGTCGGCTTTCAGGTCGCCCGCGATGATCTTGAACAGGGTTGTCTTGCCGGTGCCGTTGGGTCCGATCAGCGCGGTCTTGGAGCCGGCGGTGACCTTGAAGGTCACCCCGCCCAGCAGCTGGGTGCCGTCGGAAAGGAAATACTGGATGTCTGTCACGTCAATATGAGCCACCTGGCAATCCTATCGGGCTTTGGCCGGTTCGTTCCGTCGCCGGCGCGTGCGTTCGGCTACGGTGGTGCCATGCAGATCGAGTTGGAAATCCACGGGGCGCTTCACGCCTGCTGCCACCCGGGCTTCGAGGTGGGCCAGCAGGTGCAGTGGGAGATCGCCCGGCTGCGCCATCCGGATGGCACCGTGGTCTACGAACTGAACGACCATGACGTGCTCAGTGATTCCGGCGTGCCGGTCGCGGCGGTTCACGGCACGGTGAAGGAGATCCACTACATCGACCGCCGCTACGAGCCGGCCATCGGCGATCCGGTCCAGCTGCTGCCGACCGGGGAGCCTGCCCGGATCACCCCGACCACCAGCGTTCCGGCGGGCACTGACTTCGACCACGACCTGATCCATGTCACCCTGAAGCTGCAGGACCCCGGGCAGCTGCCGGAGATCTGCGACTGGGATCCGCAATTGGAATGCCCAGCGGAGCCGGGAGCGCGCGAAGGCGTCGCCCGTGCGCAATTCGAGCTCAGTGACGCAGCCGTCCAATTGCGTGAACTCGCGGAGGAACTGGCCCAGCGCTACGGCCACCTGGCCGACGCGCGGATCGACGCCACGGGTCTGGCCTCGTTGCTGCCCCGGGCCCGGGGAGCCGCCGAAGTGCACTGGCGACTGGATTTCACCGACGTCCCGGCACAGCTGGTGATGGAGATTGCAGGTGTCGAATTCACCTTCCTGCCGGATACAGCGTCCATCAGGCAGGTGGAGCGGATCGTGGAGGCGGTCTCCGCCGGACGGCTCCGCGAGGAGCAGCGGGCAAAGGGCGCCTCCCTGGTCCTTGAAATGAGCATCGAACTGGCCGACGGCACCACGATCACCCAGCGGGACACGGTGCAGGGTATTGCTGGGCAGGATTCCTTTTCGATCATCGGTCCCCTCGGAGACCGGTTGGCTCGAACCGGCGCATTCAAGGCCTGGGCTTAGCGGCTGCCTGTCTGCTGGAGTGTGGGCCCATCGAAAATGACGACGAGTGGACTACTACGCGTCGCCCGGTGTTCACCTGCCGGTCGGAAAGGATTGCGACTCTTGGGAGGCCATCTTGAGCAAACACCAAGCTATTTTTTGGGGGGACTACCCACGTGAATCGAACCGCAAAGAGGTCAGCAGGCATTATTGCCGCGCTGGCATTGGGGGCCGGCGGTCTGGCGCCGCTGACACTGTCCGCAGCCGCCAGCGCGGACACCGGAAGCTATTTTGAACGCACCGCCACCTACCCAGTTTACCAGAACCACCCCGAGGGGGCCGCGGCTGAGACCGCCGCGGAAATCTCCACTGTCTCAGCCGACGGACAGACGCTGATCTATACCGATGCCTTGTCCCGCATGATCGGCTTCGTCGACATCTCGGACGCCTCGAATCCAGCGGGCTTGGGAACCCTGCCGCTGCACCAGCTGGGTAGCGCCGAGGACGAGCCGACCAGCGTCGCCGCCTACGGCGAGTATGTGTTCGTGGTCGTCAAGACCTCCAAGAGCTACATCGACCCGTCGGGCCGCGTGGACGTGGTGCACATCGCGGATCGCAAACTGGTGCACAGCATCGAGCTGTCCGGGCAGCCCGACTCCATCGCCCTGTCCGCCGACAGATCCTACGCGGCGATCGCCATCGAGAATGAACGCGATGAAGATGCCGGGGACGGTGGACTGCCGCAGACTCCGGCCGGTTCGGTGGCCATCCTCGATCTGCTGGGCGGCGCCCCGGACGAATGGACGCTTCGCGAAGTGCCGCTGGCCGGCGGCACCCGTGAAAAGCCGGTAGCCCTCGACCAGCTTGCCCAGGCCGGACTTGATACCCCGCAAGATCCGGAACCCGAATATGTCACTATCAATGACCGCAACCAGGTGGCGGTAACCCTCCAGGAAAACAATGGCATTGTCCTCATCGACCTGCCGAGCGGAAAGATTACCAAGGCGTTCAGCGCCGGATCCGTGGATCTGGCCGGCATCGACACGCAAGACGACGGAAAACTCGACCCCAGCGGTTCGCTTCAGGGAGTTCCCCGCGAACCGGATGCCATCGGATGGATCCAGGACCGCTACCTTGCGACCGCCAATGAGGGGGATTGGAAGGGTGGCAGCCGCGGCTTCACCATTTTCGATTCCCTCACCGGCGAACCGGTGTGGGACGCCGGAAACCGTTTTGAGCGCCTTGCGCTGTCCCAGGGGTTGTTCCCCGAAGGCCGCGCAGGCAAGAAGGGCACCGAGCCCGAAGGCCTGGCCGTGCATGAGTACCGGGGTGTCGAGTACGCCTTCGTCGCCTCCGAACGCGGAAATTTCGTGGCGGTCTACGACCTGAGCGACCCGCGCGAGCCGAAATACCTACAGACGCTGCCCACCACCAATGGTCCCGAAGGGATCCTTCCGATCCCGGGGCGCGACCTGCTCGCCGTCTCCTCGGAAACCGACGAGGCCGACGAGGGTGTGCGTTCGGCGCTGACCCTGTTCAGTTTCGGTGCCGCCACGCCGCAGTTCCCGCAGCTGTCTTCCGATCCGTCCGCTCCAGTGCCCTTCGGAGCGCTCAGCGGGCTGAGCGCCGACCCGGAGGCTGCGCACCAGATTTTCGCGGTCAGTGACAATGCCTACGAACCGCTGATCTACACCATCGATGCCGGCCAGGGGCTGGTCACGGACTCCCTGCCGGTGACCGAGGACGGCGCCCCGGCGAAATTGGACCTGGAAGGCATCTCCGCCCGTGCAGGGGGCGGCTTCTGGGCGGCCAGCGAGGGAGCCGAGGGCGCGGGCAACACGCTGGTGCGCATCGATGCCGACGGCGCGGTCGCCGAGCGGGTGCAGCTGCCGCAGGACATTGTCGGGACGTTGAAGGGCCAGGGGCTGGAAGGAGTTGCGGCCTTCGGCGCGGGGGAGGAAGAAGAAGTGGTCTTCGCCCTGCAGCGCGAGGTGGGGGGCGAGGACTTCGTCCGCATCGGGCGCTACCTCCCAGCCAGCGGCGAATTCTCCTGGTATGGCTACCAGCTGGAGGATGCCGGGGACGACGGGAGCTGGAACGGTCTCTCGGAGATCACCCGGCTCTCGGACGGCAGTTTTGCGGTGATCGAGCGCGACAAGCGCATCGGCGAGAACGCCAAGCTGAAGGCCGTGTACCAGTTCGCCCTGCCCGATGCCTCGGCCAGCGCGCCGAACGACACGGTTCCCCTGCTGGAGAAGAAGCTGGCGGTGGACGTCCTGCCGGTGCTGGAGCGGACCAACGGCCGGACCCAGGAAAAGCTTGAAGGCCTCGCTGTCGCCGGCAACGGCCAGGTCTACGTGGTGACGGATAACGACGCGGTGAAGGATGCCAGCGGAGAAACCGTCTTCGCCAGCCTCGGGGCCGAGGCCGAAGCCTTCGCCCTGGCGCCTGCGGCGAGTACCGCTCCGACCGAATCTGCGGCGCCCACTGCATCCTCGACTCCCACCGATTCGGCTGCACCGAGCACCTCGCCGTCGAGCACTCCGTCCACCAGCGAGGGCAAGGGTGACGGCTCAGCGGGCGCGCCGGACGGCGCCGAGTCCGCGGCGCCGGACGCCGGGGAAACCTCGGCCGCGGAACCAGCCACGGATGACCTGGCGCAGACAGGGGTGGGCAGCCTGTGGTTCCTGCCCCTGGGCTTGGTCCTGGCTGGGGTTGGCGTGGCCGCGGCCCTGAAGGCACGCGGCAATGCACGCGGGCACTGACAACCGAGAATAGCGGGGACCGCGGTGGCTGCCGACAGCCGCCGCGGTCCCCGCTTCATGCGTGGCATGCTTCTATACTGGCATAATGCAGATCACCGTAATGCTTGATCCCGCCGAGCAGGCCTGCTGCGGCGGGATGCTGAGCCTCGGCCAGCACGTCGAGTGGGTGCTTGCCTACGCTACGCGCGGCGACCAGCCCTACTACATGCGTGATACGCACGAGCAGTTCTCCTACCACGGTGCGAAGACCAGCATGGTTTCCGGTTCGGTGTCGGCGATCCGCGAGCTGGCCATCCACCCATCGCGGGCGGATGGCACGCCAGTGCGCCGCATCTGGCGTTCGCTGTCCACGCTGCCCGATGGGGTGGACTATGACAGCGACGGCATCGAAGTTGATCTGCAGGTCGATCAGAGTCAGCAGCTGCCCGAACTGTTCAGCTGGCCACGCCGCTAGTTGTACTTGTAGAAGCCCTCGCCGGTCGCCGCGCCCAGCTTGCCCTTTTCGATGTACTCGCTCTTGAGCAGGGCGGCGAACTTCTTGCTTGTCTCGTCACCCATGCTGGAAATATTGTAGGCGGTGTTCAGCCCCACGATGTCGTAGATCTCGAAGGGTCCCTTCGGGGCGCCGGTGCCCAGCTTCCACGTCTTGTCGATGGTCGGAGCGTCGGCCACGCCGTTGACCAGCAGGTGGCTTGCGGCTTGGAGGAACGGGACCAGCAGGGAGTTGAGCAGGTAGCCCGGCTGCTCCTTGAGGACGCGAATCGCCACCAGTCCGGTACGTTCGGCGAAGTCGACCACGGCCTCATAGGCTTCGCTGCCGGTGAGCGCGGTGCCCATGATTTCGCCGGTGTTGTTCTGCCAGACGTGGTTGGCGTAGTGCAGGGCCAGGAACTTCTCCGGGCGCCCGGTGTGCGGTGCGATGGCCGACGGGAGCAGGGTGGAGGAGTTGGTGGCGAACACGGTGCGCTCCGGCGCCACGGCAGCCAGGGCCTCGTAGGTGCCCTGTTTGATATCAAGGGATTCCGGGACGGCCTCGATGACGAAGTCTGCGTCCTTGACCGCATCGGCCAGGTCCATTGACAGTCGGATGGAATCGCGCGCTGCCTGGGCCTTGGAGCGGTCTCCTGCGTCGAAGTAGTCCGCGTAGGTCTGCACCAGTGAATCCAGGCGGTGGTTGGCCGCCTCCAGTGCCTGTTCGGTGATGTCGTATCCCACGACGGGCAGGCCGTGATAGGCGGTCTGGAAGATGATCTGCGCGCCCAGCACGCCGGTGCCCAGGACTGTGGTGTTGGTGAGGATCATGGGATTGCCCCGATTCCGCCGGCAGGAGCTGGCAATGGTTTTCGGCGCAACGGCCGCCGTGCCGCCAACCAGTAAGTTACCGATTGGTAACTTCATTGTGCGGCACCCGGTGGCCTGCTGCAACGTTCTGTGAGGCGAAGAACGAGCTGCTGGGGCCCAGACCACATGGCAGGCATGCAAAAGGGCATCCGGGTATGCCCCGGATGCCCTTCGGATCTCAAGCCTTAGGCGGTCTTCTTTTTCAGGACCACTGCGGCCACCGCGGCAACGATCAGGGAAATGATCAGGAAGTTGCGGCCCTTGTGGCTCTGCTTCGGGGCCAGCGACTTCTGCGCGCTCTTCACCGCATTCTCCACCGAGGCGCGGGTGCGCTTGGCCGCCTTGGACTTGCCCGTCACGTTCTCCACCAGATTCGCCCCGGCGTGGCTGATCGCTTCGACGTTCACGCCGGAAATCGCGTTGTTCCAGGTTTCGCGCAACTCGTCCGGCAGCTCTTCCTTGGCGGACTTGGCGAGCTTGGCCAGCGACTTCTCTACTTCTTTGAAATTCTTGGCGGTCTTCGACATAACTTCCTCTCGGTTGGCCCGCGCCCGTGGATGGGACGCCGTGCGTTCACGTCTCCAGCCTAGCCAGCACCGATAACGCGCTCAAGCACCGTTGGTTGCGCTCAGTGCGAACTCCCAGAGACTTCACGGGCGCGGCTTACGCGGCGGGCTCGCCGTCCGCAGGCTCCTGGGGATCCCGCAGCCGACGCAGCCGGGTGCGCGCCGCGCTGGCAAGGCACAGCAGGAGCAACAGCGTGGCGACGCTCGCCACCCCGGCGAACAGGGGCGAGGAGGCCTGCCACGTGTAGCGGTCGATGGTGATCCAGAAAACGACCCACAGGGCCCCGGCATTCATGTAGAGCCCGATGGGTTTCTTGAAGGTCAGCGCGCACAGGGCAAGGCTGACCAGCAGCAGCACCAGGGCCGCGATTCCTTTGAACATCAGCCGGTTCGAATCCACTCCCAGGGCCGCCAGCCAAGCCGCCGCCTCGCCGAGCACGATGATGACCAGCCATCCGGTGAACAAGCCGAAGCTGGACCGGGTGATCCAGCGGTCCATGTTGTTGCGCAGCGTGGTGCGGTCGATCATCATGGCGATCCGGGTCAGCACCAGGAGCATGAGCAGCGCGAACAGCAGGCTGAAGCCCATCCGGTCGCGCTGCAGCAATTGCAGCCACAGGGCATTAAGCAGGACCAGCGCGAGTACCCAGGGGCGCAGCTTGCCGTGCAGGTCCGTGTGCCTGGCGGTGGGCATGCATTGCCACACTGCATAGATGCCCAGGCCCGCCATCAGGGCGAACCAGGGCAGCTGGGCCACCAGCGGAACCGCCATCACCGTGGCGTCGGCTTCCAGCCAGCCGCCGGCGATCTGGCCCAGATGCGAGCCGCGGATCGCTCCGGTGCCGAACACCGCCCAGTTCAAGGCCGCGAAAACGACCAGTGCGTAACAGATAGACACTAGTGGTGTCGCATTTTGACGGGCCTTGGCCATGGCATCCCTTATCCGATACTTCGTCTCGAGTCTGAAACTACCACGGCTGTGCGGAGATTGCCTGATGGCGCGACAGGTGGCGATAAGCTGGTTTGATGACGCAATCAACCCAGTGGGTCCGCGAGGCCATCTCCCTGCTTGACGCCGATGCAAACCGCAGCGCCGATACGCATCTGCACCGCTTCGAACTGCCCAAGCAATGGGGGATCGAGCTGTACCTGAAGGACGAATCGGTGCACCCCACTGGATCGCTCAAGCACCGTCTGGCGCGGTCGCTGATCCTCTACGGCCTGGTGAACGGCAAGATCCAGGAGGGCACCACGCTGGTGGAGGCCTCCAGCGGCTCCACCGCAGTCTCCGAAGCGTACTTCGCCCGCATGCTGGGACTTGAATTCATCGCCGTGGTCCCTAAGTCCACGAGCACCGAGAAGATCGAGCTCATCGAGTTCTACGGCGGGCGCTGCCACCTGGTGGACCAGGCCGGGCAGGTCGACGCGGCGGCCCGCGAGCTGGCCGCCGGCCCCGGCGGCTACTACCTGGACCAGTTCACCTTCGCCGAGCGGGCCACCGACTGGCGCGGCAACAACAACATCGCCGAATCGGTGTTCGCGCAGATGAGCGCCGAGCGCTACCCGATCCCGAGCTGGATCGTGGTGGGTGCCGGCACCGGCGGCACCAGCGCGACCTTCGGGCGCTTCGTGCGCTACAAGCGCCACGACACGAAGGTCGCCGTGGCGGACCCCGAAGGCTCCTCCTTCTACGAGGGCTGGCGCACCGGGAACATGGGCTACTCCACCGGCGTGGGCTCGCGGATCGAGGGCATCGGACGCCCGAGCGTCGAGCCGTCCTTCGTGCCCGGGGTCATCGACGAGATGATCCAGGTCCCCGACGCCGGCTCGCTGGCCGCCATGCGCCTGCTGCGGGCCAAGACCCGCTATTTCGCCGGCGGCTCCACCGGCACCAACCTCTACGCCGCATTCCAGATCATCGCCGGCATGCTCCAGCGCCGTGAGCGCGGCAGCATCGTCACGCTGATCTGCGACTCCGGCGAGCGCTACGCCAACACCTATTACAACGACGACTGGCTGGCAGACCAGGGCCTTGACCTGGCCCCGCACACCGCGGTGCTGGAGCGCTTCCTGGCCGAGGGGATCTGGGAGGACTAGGTCTCGCTGGGCCGGTGCGCGGGCATCAGCCCGGCGGTCTTCTTGCGCTGGTGCACAGAGAAGTAGGACAGCCCCTGCTCGCCGGCGACGAAGTGTCGCCGGGCCCTGGCCGGCAGGTAGATGATGTCCCCGGCACCCAGCTGCACGGTGGTTCCCTCGCCGTGCAGCAGGCCGGAGCCGGCGACCACGTGCAGCAGCACGTCCAGCTCCGGGCCCACGTGCTCGCCGATCTCGGCTCCCGGTGCCAGCGCGATCACGTTCGCGTCCAGGTCCCGCCGGCCCGGTTCAAGTTTCCACAGCGCCCCGTTGCGGCCGTCCGCCTGGGCGGCGAGCTCTGCGGTGTTGGCCATGCGGCGCGGGACCGGGGGCATGCTGGTCATCGGGAGCTCCTGTTCAGCGCCGGAATTCGGGCCGGTGCGCGGATGTCATCTGTGCACCCAGCATAACCGCGCACCGTGGACGCGGTCGTAGGATGGAATCATGAGTGAACACCCCTCCGCAGCAGCCCACGCCCAGACCCAGGCGGACTTCGCCGCGAACCTCGCCTCGGTGCGGGAGCGGATCGCCCGCGCGGAAGCATCCGCGGGCCGCGCGCCGGGCAGCGTGCGCCTGCTGCCGGTCACCAAGACCGTGCCCTCCGAGCGGCTGCGCCTGGCGATCGCCGCCGGGGTGGACTGGCTGGGGGAGAACAAGGTGCAGGAAGCGCTGCAGAAATCCGAGGAGCTGGCGGACCTGCCGCAGCTGAAGTACTCGGTGATCGGGCACCTGCAGACCAACAAGTCCAAGTACGTGGCGCGCTTCGCCCACGAGTTCCAGGCGCTGGACAACCTGCGCCAGGCCGAGGCGCTGCAGCGCCGCCTGGAGCTGGAGGACCGCACCCTGGACGTATTCGTGCAGGTGAACACCTCCGGCGAGGAATCCAAGTTCGGCATGCCGCCGGAAGCGGCGCCCGGCTTCGTCAAGCAGCTGCCGGCCTTCGACCGTCTGCACGTCAAGGGCCTGATGACCCTGGCGATCTTCTCCACCGACCAGGTGGCGGTGCGCCGCTGCTTCCAGAAGCTGCGGGCCGTGCGTGACACCGTGCGCGAGGCCGACGAGCGGATCGCGGAACTGTCCATGGGCATGAGCGGCGACTTCGAGCTGGCCATCGCCGAGGGCGCCACAGTGGTGCGCGTGGGGCAGGGCATCTTCGGGGCCCGCGCGCTGCCGGACTCGCACTACTGGCCCGGATTCGCCGGCTGAGCCCCGGCCGACACGCCTGTGACCTGAGAGGCAGCGGGGTATCTGCAAAAACACTTAGCCCGCAGGGCGCTGGCGCAGTAGGGTGAAAGTGACACCGTCACTGTTCCAAAGGAGCTGTCTTGCCTACCGTTGCCGAACACCTTATCGACCAGCTCGACGCCCAGGGGATCCGCCGGATCTACGGCATTCCCGGCGATTCGCTCAATGGCCTGACCGACGCGCTGCGGGTCAACGGCCGCATCGAATGGATCCACCACCGCCACGAGGAAGCCGCGGCGTTCGCCGCCGCGGCGGAGGCGGAAATCACCGGGGAGCTGGCCGTCTGCGCCGGATCCTGCGGGCCGGGCAACCTGCACCTGATCAACGGGCTGTACGACGCGCAGCGCTCACGGGTTCCGGTGCTGGCCATCGCCGCGCACATCCCCACCGAGGAAATCGGCTCCAACTACTTCCAGGAAACCCATCCCGTGGAAGTCTTCCGCGGCTGCTCGGTGTACGCCGAACAGGTCTCGGACCCCAAGCAGATGCCGCGCATGCTGCGCATCGCGATGCGCGAGGCCATCGAGAAACGCGGCGTGGCAGTGCTGGTGGTCTCCGGGGACGTGGCCCTGTCGAGCATGGAGCGCAGCGAAACCCACCAGATCGTGAAAACCAACCCGCGCATCCTGCCCGACGAGCAGGAGCTGGAGCGCGCCGCGGAGATCCTTGAATCCTCGCGCAGGGTCACCATCCTCGCCGGGGCCGGCACCGCCGGCGCCCACGACGAGGTCATCGCCCTGGCGGACAAGCTGGGCGCCCCGATCGTGCACGCGCTGCGCGGCAAGGAGCACATCGAATACGATAACCCCTTCGACGTGGGCATGACCGGCCTGCTCGGCTTCGCCTCGGGCGCCAAGGCCATCGCCGAATGCGAGGTGCTGCTGATGCTGGGCACCGACTTCCCGTACCAGCAGTTCTACCCGCAGCAGGCGACCATCATCCAGGTGGACATCCGCGGCGAGCAGATCGGCCGGCGCACCCGGGTGGATGTGCCCCTGGTGGGCACCGTGAAGGATACCGCCGCCGCGCTGGCGGCGCTGCTGCCGGTGCAGACGCACCGCAAGCACCTGGACACCGCGCTGGAGCACTACCGCAAGACCCGGACCAAGCTCGACGAGCTGGCCACCGGGTCCAAGCCGGGCACCGCGATCCATCCGCAGTACCTGGCCCGACTGATCGACCAGGCGGCCGACGAGGACACGATCTTCACCGCCGACGTGGGCTCCCCGGTGATTTGGGCGGCCCGCTACCTGTCCATGACCGGCAAGCGCCGGGTGCTGGGTTCCTTCAACCACGGCTCCATGGCCAACGCGCTGTGCCACGCGCTGGGCGCCCAGGCCATCGACCGCTCCCGCCAGGTGATCGCCTTCGCCGGCGACGGCGGGCTGGCCATGATGCTCGGCGAGCTGCTCACCGCCACGCAGAACAAGCTGCCGATCAAGGTGGTGGTCTTCAACAATTCCTCGCTGAACTTCGTGGAACTTGAAATGAAGGCCGCCGGATTCGTCACCTACGCCACCGACCTGCAGAATCCCGACTTCGGCGCGCTGGCCAACGCCGCCGGGCTGAAGGGCTACCGCGTGACAGACTCCTCCCAGTTGGAGGACACCATCAAGGACTTCCTGGCCCACGACGGACCGGCGGTGCTGGACGTGGTGACCGACCGCCAGGAGATGTCCATGCCGCCGTCGATCAAGCTGGAACAGGCCAAGGGTTTCGCGCTCTACGCGATCCGCACGGTCATGTCCGGGCGCGGCGACGAGCTGCTGGATCTGGCCAAGACCAACTGGCGGCAGATGTTCTAGGAATTAATTGCCTATGCTTAATGCCGGTGCCGTGAATGCGGCGCCGGCATTTTGCGTGTGAACTTCAGAAAGAGGCGTAGGCGCTTTGACTTCGCAACCTGCCGCGGCCCACGCGGCAACCACCGAGGACTTCTCCCACAATCTGGCTGCGGTGCGCGAGCGGATCGCCCGCGCGGCCCGCTCGGTGGGCCGGGACCCGGAAGCGGTGCGCCTGCTGCCGGTCACCAAGACCATCCCGGCCGAGCGGCTGCGCCTGGCCATTGCCGCCGGCGTGGACACGCTGGGGGAGAACAAGGTCCAGGAGGCGCAAGCCAAGCACGAGGAGTTCAAGCAGGACTACCCGCATCTGCGCTACTGCGTGATCGGTCCGCTGCAGCGCAACAAGGCGAAGTTCGTGGCGCAGTTCGCCGACGAGTTCCATGCCCTGGATTCGCTCCGGCTCGCCGAAACCCTGCAGAGCCGGCTGGAAGCCGAAGGCCGCCACCTGGATGTCTTCATCCAGGTGAACACCTCCGGGGAGGAATCGAAGTCCGGCATCGAAGCGGCAGAAGCCGCCGACCTGCTGGCAGCGCTGAAGCCGCTGGACCGCCTGAAGCCCGTCGGCCTGATGACCATGGCGGCGAATACCAGCAACGAGTCCTCCATCCGCGCCAGCTTCACCCTGCTGCGCGAGACGCTCGCCGAGCTGCAGGCCGCCGGAGCCCCGGAGGAATTCGCGCAGCTGTCCATGGGCATGAGCGGCGACTTCGAGATCGCCATCCAGGAAGGCGCCACGGTCGTCCGTGTGGGCCAGGGGATCTTCGGGGCCCGCCAGTACCCCGCCTAGGCATTCCTGGATGCTTGCAAGCCTGGCAGCGGCGGTGTGGGACGTCGTCGGTGTAGCGCGCCTTTGTATCCATTCCACGGGTGTGTCCACACCCTGCCTTGAACCGTCCTAAAGTGTCGGTTCCCGGCGGATACTACATGTAGGTACAGACACTTCAGCCATGGCACAAGTCGACGGAGGGGAAACACGCCGAGGAACTTCTCACACCAAGTATTTTTAACCCACAAGTTCGATATCCCAAGCTGTGGACAAACCAGGCTGTACCGCGAGAAATCGGGGTTTAATCAGGGGCCGGTATCCACAATTCCTGTGGACTCCCTTGTGGGGGAATCACATAGCTGTAATACATCATCTTGTGGCCGCTTGACCGGCCAGACACAAGATGTAGTATTGAATCCGATGGCGCGATAAACGCCGAAAACACCCCGAAGGTGAACTTTGGGGCATCCGAGAGGTTGGTCCGCACCGCCGTGAAAACGGTGAGAAGACGGACCGAAACTAGGACTTTTTAAAGGGGATCAGGGACTATGTCCATCACGGTTTACACGAAGCCTTCCTGCGTACAGTGCAACGCCACCTACCGCGCGTTGGACAAGAGGGGTGTCGAGTACAACAAGGTCGATATCTCTCAGGATGCTAACGCCTTGGAGCACGTGCGTGGCCTTGGATACATGCAGGCACCGGTTGTCGTGACCGACAACGATCACTGGTCGGGCTTCCGCCCGGACAAGATCGCTCTGCTGGCTCCGGCAAACTAACCAGATACCGAGCCCATTCGGTACTAAATCCGCTCTTTTGTAGTGGAGGCGAAATACCATGCCACCGACAGCTCTTGCCGACAGGCAACACGCTGAGGCGCACGAACCAGTGGTGTACACCGATTCGAAGTTGATCTACTTTTCTTCGATATCGGAGTACACCCGGCGGTTCGTCGAAAAACTTCAGATGGATTCGGCCCGGATTCCGCTTTACGGGTACGAGCCGAAACTCATCACCACAGCTCCGTACGTCCTGCTGATTCCCACCTATGGGGGAGACGGCGGCAAACGATCAATCCTGCCGCAGATCATGAAATTTCTCGGGTATGAAGAGAACCGCAAGAACCTACGCGGTGTCATCGGAGCAGGGAATACAAACTTCGGCGAGTACTACTGCATTGCGGCCAAGCGAATCGCGGCCAAATGCGATGTGCCCGTGCTTTATACATTCGAACTCATGGGAACGCAGGAAGATGTTCTCAAAGTCAAAGAAGGGCTTGAAACCTTTTGGAAACCAGCGTCGCAGAAGCAGCAGGAACGATGAAGGACTCGAAAGAGCTCCCCGCGCAGTTCCAGGGGTTGAGCTACAACGACCTCAACGCCATGCTGAACCTCTACGGTCCAGACGGCAAGATCCAGTTCGAGGTGGATCGCTACGCGGCTCGCCAGTACTTCCTGGATCACGTGAACAACAACACCGTGTTCTTCCACGATCTCGATGAGAAGCTCGAATACCTGGTCAAGCACGAATACTACGAGCGTGAAACCCTCGACCAGTACTCGATGAACTTCATTCGCGACCTGTTCAAGCACGCCTTCTCCAAGAAGTTCCGTTTCGAAACCTTCCTGGGCGCCTTCAAGTTTTACACCTCGTACACCCTGAAGACTTTTGACGGCAAGCGTTACCTGGAGCGCTACGAGGACCGTGTCTGCATGGTTGCCCTGCACCTGGCTCGCGGCAACGAAGAACTGGCCACCCAGCTCGTCGACGAAATCATCGAAGGCCGTTTCCAGCCTGCTACCCCGACCTTCCTCAACGCGGGCAAGGCCCAGCGCGGCGAATTGGTCTCCTGCTTCCTGCTTCGCATTGAAGACAACATGGAGTCGATCGCCCGTGCCGTGAACTCCTCGCTGCAGCTGTCCAAGCGCGGCGGCGGCGTGGCCCTGGCCCTGACCAACCTGCGCGAGCACGGTGCACCGATCAAGCAGATCGAGAACCAGTCCTCCGGCGTCATCCCTGTCATGAAGCTACTGGAAGATTCCTTCTCCTACGCCAACCAGCTTGGCGCACGCCAGGGTGCCGGCGCGGTCTACTTGAACGCCCACCACCCGGACATCTACCGCTTCCTCGACACCAAGCGCGAAAACGCCGACGAGAAGATCCGCATCAAGACCCTGTCGCTGGGTGTTGTCATTCCTGACGTCACCTTTGAACTCGCTCGTAAGAACGAGGACATGTACCTGTTCAGCCCGTACGACGTCGAGCGCGTCTACGGCAAGCCGTTCAGCGAAATCTCAGTCACCGAGAAGTACACCGAGATGGTTGATGATTCGCGCATCAAGAAGACCAAGATCAACGCCCGCGAGTTCTTCCAGACTCTGGCGGAGATCCAGTTCGAGTCCGGCTACCCGTACATCATGTTCGAAGACACGGTGAACAAGGCCAACCCGATCGAGGGCCGCGTCTCCATGTCGAACCTTTGCTCGGAAATCCTGCAGGTCTCCTCGCCGTCGGAGTACAACGACGACCTGAGCTACAAGACCGTGGGCAAGGACATCTCCTGCAACCTGGGTTCGATGAACATCGCCAAGGCTATGGACGGCAAGAACCTGGCCAAGTCCGTGGACATTGCCATCCGCGCGCTGTCCGCAGTCTCCGACATGTCATACATCGACTCCGTTCCTTCGGTTGCGGACGGAAACCGGAAGTCGCACGCCATCGGCTTGGGTCAGATGAACCTGCACGGCTTCCTGGCTCGTGAACGTATCTACTACGGTTCCGAAGAAGGCATCGACTTCACCAACATCTACTTCTACTCGATTCTGTTCCACGCGCTGACCGCGTCGAACAAGATCGCGATTGAACGCGGTGAGGTCTTCGACAACTTCGAGAACTCCAAGTACGCAACGGGCGAATTCTTCGACAAGTACATCGACGTGGAATGGGCTCCAGCCACCGAGCGTGTGCGCGAACTGTTCGACGGCATCCACATTCCTACCCAGGAAGACTGGATCGCGCTGAAGAAGTCGGTCATGGAACACGGCATCTATAACCAGAATCTGCAGGCCGTGCCGCCAACCGGTTCGATCTCCTACATCAACAACTCGACCTCGTCGATCCACCCTGTTGCTGCGAAGGTCGAAATCCGCAAGGAAGGCAAGATTGGCCGCGTCTACTACCCGGCCCCGTACATGACCAATGAGAACATTGAGTTCTACGAGGACGCGTACGAAATTGGCTACGAGAAGATCATCGACACCTACGCCGCTGCCACTCAGCACGTCGACCAAGGCCTGTCGCTGACCCTGTTCTTCAAGGACACCGTAACCACCCGTGACATCAACAAGGCCCAGATCTACGCATGGCGCAAGGGCATTAAGACTTTGTACTACATCCGCCTGCGCCAGCTGGCTCTTGAAGGCACTGAGGTGGAGGGCTGCGTCTCCTGCATGCTTTAATGCCTGAAATGCGGTGCTGACCAGTGCAATACTGCAACTCGAAACAAGCTGTCGAACCCTCGCGGGTTCGACAGCTTGTTGTCGTTAAATGCCTAGTCAGAGCAGAAAATAGTCGATGGTGTCGTTGCTCAAGTTATTATGTTTTGCGCTCCGGTGGCGGTAGGATTTAAGCGACTAACCATAATTCAGTCTCCAATCGATGAGGGGCAATGACCGAGAAGCTTAAGCTCGCCAATAAGGTTGAAGCGATCAACTGGAACCGTATCCAGGATGACAAGGACGTGGAGGTCTGGAACCGTCTCGTCAATAACTTCTGGCTGCCGGAGAAGGTGCCGCTGTCCAACGACATCCAGTCGTGGGGAACCCTGACCGAAGACGAAAAGCTGCTGACCATGCGCGTCTTCACCGGTCTGACCCTGCTCGACACCCTGCAGGGCACCGTTGGAGCAGTGTCGCTGATCCCGGATGCGATCACCCCTCATGAAGAGGCCGTGTACACCAACATTGCCTTTATGGAGTCGGTGCACGCCAAGAGCTACTCCTCGATCTTCTCCACCCTGGCTTCCACCAAGGAAATCGACGAGGCCTTCCGCTGGTCGACCGAGAACGTGAACCTTCAGAAGAAGGCGCAGATCATCGAGAGCTACTACTACGGCGACGACCCGCTCAAGCGCAAGATCGCTTCGACCCTGCTCGAATCGTTCCTGTTCTACTCCGGCTTCTACCTGCCGATGCACTGGTCCTCGCACGCCAAGCTGACCAACACCGCTGACCTGATCCGCCTGATCATCCGTGACGAAGCCGTTCACGGCTACTACATCGGCTACAAGTTCCAGAAGGGTCTTGAAGGCCTGAGTGAAGAGCGCAAGCAGGAACTGAAGGACTACACCTTCGAGCTGCTGTTCGAGCTATACGAGAACGAAGTTCAGTACACCCATGATCTCTACGATCCAGTGGGCTTGGCTGAGGACGTCAAGAAGTTCCTGCACTACAACGCCAACAAGGCGCTGATGAACCTGGGCTACGAGGCCATGTTCCCGTCGACTGTGACCGATGTGTCGCCAGCCATTCTGGCAGCGCTGAGCCCGAACGCCGATGAGAACCACGACTTCTTCTCCGGCTCCGGCTCCTCGTATGTCATCGGCAAGGCAGTGAATACCGAAGACGAAGACTGGGATTTCTAAGCTTTCCCCAATTCACGGATAGCTAGCCAAATCCAAAACCCGAACCCGCGTTTCGTGGGTTCGGGTTTTGTCGTCTTGTGGTCCCGAGACGCTGCATGGCTTGCCTTGTAAGTTTGATTAGAAATTTCTGCCGACAGCTTCAGCTTAAAAAGTAGTGTACGGATCGTTCTCTAAGCCGTAGCATGGCCTCATGGAAAAGCCGCAGATCCTGCCTTTGGCATTAGCTTCCCAAGACAACCTGAATGTCGTCGGAGGCAAGGCCGCAGGTTTGGGCGAACTGATCAAGCTGGGGGAAAACGTGCCTCCGGGATTTGTCGTGACGACGGATGCCTACGAAGAATTCCGGTCGGCTGGTTCCTTCACCGCGCTCAGCGGAACAAAACTGGCCGAAGTGATCGGAGCAGCTTACCGAGAACTAGGAAGCCCTTTGGTTGCCGTCCGTTCCAGCGCGACGGCAGAAGACCTTCCGGGTTCCGCTTTCGCCGGACAACAGGAGACATACCTGGGCATCTCGGGCGAGAGGCAGCTGTTCCGGGCTGTTGAAGACTGTTGGGCTTCCTTGTACTCCGACCGCGCCCGAGCGTATCGAAGTGAGCGAAAGATCGATGAATCGGTGATGTCGATGGGCGTCGTGGTTCAGTCAATGGTGGATGCAGACTTCGCCGGGGTGATGTTCACCGCTGATCCGGTGACCGGGGGCAGGGACCACATCGTGGTGGAATCTAACCCGGGCTTGGGCGAAGCAGTGGTTTCCGGAATGGTGACCGCAGATCGGGCGGTCATTGATTCCAAGGGGAGGATCATCGAGCGCCGAGCCGGACTGGCCGGCACTGTCATCAAGCTGAACTCCGACGGTGGAACCAGAAAAGAGACTCCCGAGGAAAACCAGCAGGTTCCCGAGGAAACACTGCACGAGATTGCGGAAGCCGGCGTTCGCATCCGCGAAGGTTTCGGTCGACCCATGGACATCGAATGGGCTGTAGCCAATGGCGATCTCCTGATCTTGCAGGCCAGGCCGATGACAGCCTTGCCTCCAGCCCCGCGCAATATCGGCCCGCTGGCACGGAAAATCGCACCGATGCTCTACGAGTTGTTGCCGCAGCGCCCCACTATATTGGAAACCGAAGCATGGATCGATGCCGGTATCGCCCCATTGGTCGCGGGTATGCTGCACGGAATCACCGGGGTTCGTGTGGACTACTCCGCATGGTTGAAGCGCGAGAACGGGGTCGTCACCGAATTCATTCCCGTCACGCCGAAGCCATCAGCGGCAACGCCGCGGAAAATCGTTCAAGCCTTTACGCAGAAAGCTCCGACCGGATCGTGGCGAAAAGATCCCTTGTATGACGAGTACCTGCGCAACTGCCAACAGCTCAACGAACTCCACGTGGCGGATCTGTCCTGGAAGGAACTGTCGGAGATTCCAAGCAGGGCCACCACCAGCATGCAACTTGTGACTGAGCTGCGAGTGAAATACCTACGCCAGGCGATCCCTGCGGGAATCAAGCTGATCCTGGTACTGGCGTTAACCGGAAAGCTGTCGCAGTTTGCGTCGCTGAGCGTGACTGCTGATACCGAGACCCACCGAATCAACGACGATCTGCAACGTATCGCTAAACTGATCGCCGAGATGCCCGGAGGCACCCAGCTTCTGCGGGATACGGAGCCAGAATCAACAATCCAGACGCTGCGCTCGCAACCGCACATGGAAGAAATCGCTGACCAGATCGATGAATTTCTTGCTCGCTACGGCCACAGGGAATCAGCCAGCTTGCTGCTGCCGCGAGCAGCGACCTGGGGCGACGACCCATCCCCGGTAATCAACCTGCTGCGCATGCTGATCGATGGAACTGGCGCAGAAGGAGGGGAAATAGACGCCTTGGAAAATCTGATATCGCACCCGCTGCTTGGCAGCCGGTGGCTGGAACCGCGAATCAGGCGATGGGTCAAGGGGCTGCGCGGATTCATCTCCGTGCGCGAAGACACACATTTCGAAATCACCCGGACCATGCCGGCAGTACGCTCCGCCATCAATGAAATGGGGCGCCGGCTGCATGATGCCTCGGCCTTGGAAGACCCAGGAGATATCTGGTTCGTGAACTATGACCTCCTACGCCGCGCACCAGGTGTCGCTGCACTCAGCGGCGGCCAACTTGCCCAGATTGCGGCCGGCCGTCGACGCCGCCATGATGAACTGGCCGGTGCGCCGATGATTTCTCCGGCCACCCTCTACGATCTGTCTCCCGTGCCAGGGGCATTACTGCACGGCACCGGTTCCGGCGGAGGCAGGGCCAGCGGAAGCGTTCGCATCATCAATTCGCCAGAAGAGTTCGAAAAGCTGCTGCCCGGAGAAGTCCTGGTCTGTCCCGCTACCAACCCCTCGTGGACTCCGTTGTTCTCCCGGGCCGCGGCGGTGGTGGTCAATCACGGTTCTGCCGCCTCCCACGCAGCCATCGTTGCCCGTGAATACCGGATCCCAGCGGTCATGGGATGCGCTAACGCCACCACCGTGCTGGCCGAGGGCAAGCAAATCATCGTTGACGGCGACCGTGGTCTCGTGCTGGAGCCAGAACATGGCTGACCAGAAAGATTATCGATCAGGCCCACGACGGCGCGGGGAGCAACTTGTCACTGCAATACTCGATGCCGCGGCGTTGGAGCTGGCGCAGTCCGGATTCGCCGCCCTGAGCGTTGAAGCCGTGGCACGTCGGGCCTCTGCGTCCAAGGTGTCCATCTACCGGCGGTGGCCGAACAAGATTGAATTGGTGCGGGCCGTCGCGGCGCATAAAGCCGTCATGCCGGTCCTGCCGGAACAGGCTGCAACACTTCGCCAAGACTTGCTCCTGGTGCTGCGCTCGATGGCAGCGCAGATCGACGAACCGATTGGCGAGCTGTTGCGGGGCTTGGTCATCGCGAGTTTGTCGGAACAAGCGCCGAGCATGGCAGACATGTCGTGGGGGATGGGCCCCAACATGATGCATCTGGTTGCTGAACGTGCTCAGGCGCGCGGGGAACTGGCGGAGATCCCGTCCGAACTGCTGCTTCGGGTCCCCACTGAACTGTTCAAGCAGCGTTTCATCAGTTTTGGGAAGGTTACCGACCGGTTCATTGTTGAACTAGTTGATCAGATCGCATTACCGCTGTGGACCTTGAAACCCGGGGAGCCTCACGTGAGCTAATCGCCCAGCCATGGCGATGCACCCGAAGCTATAGAATACGGTGAACCCAGCTGGGCGACGTACCAAGGAGAAATCATTACAAAGTCAGATGCCAGGGACGAGCAGTTGAGCGAGCCTCAGATCCGCGCAATTCGCCGGCGGTCCATTTCAGTGCTCGCTCTGGGGCAGATACTGGGAGGGCTCGGCGGCGGCGCGACGATAACACTGGGTTCCCTGCTCATCGTTGATGTTTCGGGCCTCGACTCGCTGGCCGGCATGGCCGCGACCATGAACACCCTCGGTGCGGCGATCATGGCGATCCCATTGGCGATGCTGGCGCGCCGCTTTGGGCGCCGGATCTCGCTTTCCACCGGCGCCTTGATCGCGGTTCTCGGCTCGCTGCTGATCGTCACCTCGGCGATGCTTGATTTGGTGCCGCTGCTATTCCTCGGAATGCTGGTGCTGGGAACCGCTTCGGCGATGAACCTGCAATCACGTTTCGCTGCGACCGACCTGTCGGACGAGAAGACCAGGGGCCGGGATTTGTCCTTGGTGGTGTGGACGACAACCATCGGTGCCGTGATCGGTCCGAACCTCTTCGCGCCAGGCGAAGTAGTGTCCACCGCATTGGGACTGCCCGCCTATACCGGAGGATTCTTGATTGCGATGGCGGCGCAGCTGGCTGGCATGAGCATTTACCTCCTTGGGCTGCGGCCGGACCCGATGAAGGTCGCCCTGCAGCAAAACAGCGGTAGCGTACCGGCTGTCGCGCGCCGTGGCGGGGGTTTCCATCTCCTGCGTGAGAGGCCTGCGGCTCGTCGGGCCGTGGTGACAGTTGCGCTGAGCCATGCCTACATGGTGGCGCTCATGTCCATGACCCCGGTGCACATGCAGCACCATGGGGCAACGCTGACGCTCATCGGATTCACCATTTCGCTTCACGTGCTGGGCATGTACGCGCTGTCGCCGCTCTTTGGTTGGCTGACCGACCGGGTCGGCGGGTCTCGTGTTGCCCTGATGGGGCAAGTCCTGCTGATCGGGTCGAGCCTCTTCGTCTGGTTCAACCCGGAGGACCACGTCATGGTGACTCTAGCCTTGGCGTTACTGGGCCTTGGCTGGTCCGCATCTACGGTGGCGGGCTCGACCATGGTTTCGGCAGCTGCGCCGATTCACGAACGCACCAGTCTCCAGGGCACCAGCGACCTGCTGATGAACCTCGCCGGTGCACTGGGCGGCCTCAGCGCGGGGCCGCTGCTGGCGCTCTTCGGGTTCCACGGGTTGGCGCTGCTGCTGTTGGCTCTGGCAGTAGTCGTAATTTTTGCCAATCGCGATGCACTGAAGTCGAGCCAACGCGTGGCTCTCTAGACTGGTGCGAAGCCTCCGGCCCGCTGAGCCGGGGGGACGGGCCTGAAAACAATAACGGCGTGGACTTCATCAAATGATGAAGTCCACGCCGTTATTTCAAAGACTCTTAGCGGGCCTGAATGTTGGTTGCCTGTGGGCCCTTTGGACCGGCTTCCAGGGTGTACTCAACGGTCTGGCCTTCTTCGAGGCTGCGGAATCCGAAGCTCTGGATAGCGCTGTAGTGTGCGAAGACGTCAGCCGATCCATCCGAAGGAGCGATGAAGCCGAAGCCCT
This sequence comes from Arthrobacter sp. 'calajunan', assembly GCF_046940185.1. Classification (NCBI taxonomy): domain Bacteria; kingdom Bacillati; phylum Actinomycetota; class Actinomycetes; order Micrococcales; family Micrococcaceae; genus Arthrobacter; species Arthrobacter sp. 'calajunan'. Next base: position 155,588 of record NZ_JBKZDY010000004.1, on the reverse strand, counting down.
TTTCAGCGTTGAACCATTTTACGGTGCCAGTGGCCATAGTGTTATTTCCTTATTATTGGTTGGCCACAGCGTGGCCTGAGTGCCGATCCGGAGATTCGAATCGGAAATTTTTGAGGTTACCTCGGGCAGTGCCATCCGGAACGATTCGCCTGCCGTCGATACGGGGGATCGATTACTGATTTTGCCGGTATCGGCCAAAAACGGATGTCGCTGCACTGGATTAGTTATCCGAGAGATTCCGGGAGAAGGACGGTAATGAACCAGCCCCATCGAAGTAGAACACGGAATCGGTTGTCATCGGACGCACTGATGCGTCTGGATAACCAGTTTGCAGTGAAGAAGAGAAGATGAAGAATTCGTTTCGGTTAGGAGCTGATCTGATCCATGATCTGATCAGCCGATATGTGCTGCACAGACGATTTGTTGGCTGTGCTACAAATCCATACTGCTAACGCTTGCTGGCGGGTGAGTCACACCATCAAGCGCCGAGGTAACTCAATAACTCTACCATCTGGAGCCGAGGATGTCTTCGTGACCTTCCTAACGGACCGCTGGGACCGGAGCAGAGTGTGGTTGCTGGCGGTTACGGGCGGTTGTCAAGGCCTGTTCTGGCTGCGATCTCGATTGACCGCTCGTAATGAGATTTGGTGAAGTGCCCGGCAACTTCAGAGATTACTTGTTGGAAGAAGGAGCCATGAGCGGACTCGGCAATTTCCACGACTTTTCGTCGAGCAACTCGATCGTCAAAGGCCTTGCGATGGTTGCTCTGAGTGTAACCACCGCAAGACCTGTAGCCGTTAGGAGTGTATTTTGCTCGGCTCCGAATTAATGCTCGCCATGGCAAGGTCTGCGTTGAGTGCCGCTCCAGCGATGGTGCCAGATGCAGCCGCGGCCATGACCATGGCGCCCAAGTTCACTGCGTTGCCAGCTGCGTAGACCCCGGGAATACCCGTTAGCCCCATTTCGCTTACCTGGATAAACGTGCCCAGAGGATGCTCTTGCAACCTGCCGCCGAGCTGCTGGTATAGGTCTGCATTGGCATTCATTCTGCTGGCTACAACGGCTGCTTGGGCCTTAACCAGATCGCCGTTGCTCAGCTCAACGCCTTTGAGCTGCCCGTCGCCGTCCACTCGAAGCTTCGCAATCCTGCGCTCCAGGATTGGCACACCCAGCTTTTCAAGTGTTGCCCGGTTTTCCTCGGAAAGAACATCTGGCTGGTGGTTGATGAATACCACGTGGCTGCTGAGTTGTGCGAACAGTAGGGCCTGGTGGGTGCTCATGGGACCGACCCCCAAAACGGCGACTGCCTGATCCCGCACCTCCCATCCGTGGCAGTACACGCAGTGGATGGCGGAGATGCCCCAGGCTTCGCGCAACCCTGGGATCTCTGCAAGGTTGTCGGTGAGTCCGGTGGCCAGCACGATGCGCGAGGCGGAGTACTCGCTGGCGCCGGTTTTGACGGTGAATCCGTCCTCGACGGATCCGGTCAGGCGCTCCGCCTCCTCGTGGACGATCCGTGCGCCGTAGTGTTCGGCTTCGCTTCGCCCGAGCTCCAATAGATGCTGGGGGCTGATTCCTTCTTGGCCCAAGACGTTATGGGCGTGTGATGCGCGAGCATTTCGCGGCTGGTTCGTGTCGATGACTAAAACCGTCCGGCGAGAACGCCCCAACGCTACCGCCGCTGCAAGTCCAGCGCCGCCACCACCGATGATGATTGCGTCGTAGTGTTCCATTGCTGTGTCCTTTCGGGTGGTTGTGAGAACTACCGTAGAGAGAAATTGCTTACTAGGAGTATTGTTTTGCGTATGACGCAAGAACTTGACGTGGACAGCACGATTCGCCAGCGGATTCGCGCGCTGCGGCAAAGCCGGGGCTGGTCCTTGGAGTCCTTGGCAACCAAGGCGAAACTCAGCGTCTCAACACTGAGCCGCATCGAAACCGGCTCTCGGCGTATCGCCCTGGACCAGCTGGTGCCCATCGCCCGCGCCCTGGGCACCACGCTTGACGAATTGGTGGCGACGGCCGGGGAAGACGTCGTCATCAGGCCCGAGCCAGTTGACCTGCCGGGAATGACCATTTGGAAACTGACGAATGAGGACGCGGTCAACGGCGTGACGGTGTCGAAAATCCGCTACGACTCCGCGACCGCCCCGGCGCCCAGCGAGGCTAGGATCCATCAGGGCAAGGAATGGTTCACTGTGCTCTCCGGCGAAGTGCAGTTGAAGCTCGGCGAAAGAACCTACCACGTCGTCGCCGGGCAAGCGGCCCAATTCGACACGTTGACCCCGCACGTCATCTGGGCAGTGAACGGGGTTGCTGAAATTCTCAGCATCATGGATCACGAAGGCCGGCGAGCGCATCACGGTGATCGACCGAGCTGATCCGGCGTGGTGGATGATTTAGTGGTTTGGCTCACCCATTGGATACGCTGGGATCAACGACACATCCGCGCGAACATGCCTGGAGGGCAGCAATGACGCATCAGCTCACCGAGGACCTGGACAAGATTCTTGCGTCGGGGGACTTCTACTTCGAGTCGCTGGGCGAGGGGCGCTACCGTTCTTCATGGCATGCCCAGGGTGCGTGGAATGCGCACGAGCAGCACATGGCGCCGGCTTCGGGGATCATGGCACATGAACTGGAGCAGTTCCAGCCGCGAAGCGACATGCGCATTGCGCGACTGAGCTTTGAAATCCATGGCCTGATCCATGCCGGCGAATTCGAGATCACCACGCGCATGGTGCGCCCGGGTCGGACGATCGAATTGATCGAAGCCGAAATGAAGGCCAAAGGCCGGACGAGCATTGTTGCGCAGGCTTGGCGCGTGATTACCGGGGACTCGTCGGCTGTTGCGGGTGTTGAGGATGCACCGGTGGTTGGGCCGCAGGACTGCGAAGCGTTGGAGATTTCAAAGCTCTGGCCCGGGGGATACATCAAGTCCGTTGAAATGCGTGCCGCTGAGGGTCGCCGCAAGGGAAAGGGGCTTGCCTGGCTTCGCACTCCCTACGATCTGGTGGACGTCCACAATGCCTCGTCGATGTCCCGCCTGATTGGGCTTGTCGACACCGCCAATGGTGTCGCTCCGCGGGTGGAACCCGGCGCCGGCGAGTGGATGTTCCCGAACCTCGATCTGCAGATCCACATGTACCGTGCCCCGGCGGGAGAATGGCTGGGGCTGGAGGCACAGCAAAGCTACGGCACCGATGGCATTGGGCTGACCTCGACGGTTCTGCACGATGAAAGCGGGCCGTTCGGACGAGCAGAGCAGATCCTGACGGTCCGCTCGCGCTAGGAAACCGGGCTGAGGTTTGCCAGCAGCTTCTTGAGCTGGGGCTTCGGCATGATCGTGAATCCCTTGGCCCGGTAGTTTTCCCTGTCGGAGGCATGCGCCTTGAAGAGCGCATAGCCTCGCTTGATGAGGAATAGCAGTGGCTTGCGGCGCTGGGAAACGTCCCTGACGAAGCGGCGGATCGTCGTCAGCAGCGCCGGCTCATCGACGTAGTAGGCCTGGACATCGATTCCCTGGGCGCGCAGCGGTTCGAGGATTTCCGAGAGGAAGATCCCTTCCGCGATGATGGGTCCGCCATTGCCGCAGATCTTTCGATGCCCGTCGTAGCTTGAGGTGGAGATGGAGTAGTTCGGCACCATAGTGCTGCCCGATTCCAATAGCTCGTTGACTGCCTTCAACGCTGCGTCCATGTTCCAGGTGCCCGGGTGGTCCCAGTCGACTTCTCCGTAGGGAGTGCGGGGGAATGCCTCGGGGTGCCCGTCTTCGGAAAGCTGGCGGTAGAACTCATCGAGTGGAAGATGCGGATTTCCAAACCGAGCTGCAAGGTATGACTTGCCTGAGCCTGAGGGTCCGCCGATGAGAATTACTGGTGTAGATGAAGAAGGCACACGACCAATTATGTCCTACTGCGCCCAACGCCCAGTAATTTTCACCCTCACCCAGCCGGCGACTGGGCGTCATGCGTTCGAAACGGCTTCGCCGGCTGAATTAGACTCATGACCATGACCTTGTGGAATCGCCAATCTGATGCTCCGTTGACCTTGCTGCGCGAGGAACCCAGCGGAGATCCCGGTGCTGATCTGGAGCGCGGGGTGCAACTTCTGCGCGAAGTCCAGTCCGGTGAGCGCGGGCCGCTGCTGCGCCTGTACCGGCCGGACCCCACCTTGGCGTTCGGCCAGCGTGATGTTCGCCTCCCGGGCTTCGAGCTGGCCAGCCGGGCGGCCGAGAATCAGGGATTCGCGCCGCTGGTGCGGAAGGCGGGCGGCCGGGCGGCCGCGTACCATCGCGGCACCTTGATCGTTGACCATATCGAGCCGCAGGCCGAAGCGATCATGCACCAGCAGCAGCGGTTCGAGATTTTCGCCCGGCTCTATGCCGATGCATTCCGCAGGGTCGGGGTCCAAGCCGAGGTGGGGCCCATCGACGGCGAGTACTGCGTCGGGGACCACTCGGTGCACGGGGTGCCGGGGGCGGGCTCTGCGATCGGGCATGCGGTCAAGCTGGTGGGTACCGCGCAGCGGGTGATTTCCAGAGCTTGGTTGTTCTCCAGCGTTTTCGTGGTGGAAAATTCCGAGCCGCTGCGACGCGTGCTGGATGCCGTCTACCAGGCCATGGAAGTCCCGATGAATCCCGCGACGGTGGGTGCCGGTGACGACCTGGCGCCAGGGCTCACGACCGAAACCTTCATCGAGGCGCTGCTGGCCGAATACCGGGAGCATGTCGCCGTCCCGGAGCAGACGGCCGGTTAAACACGATGTTCCCGGAACCCTCAAGGTTCCGGGAACTGTGCATTTAAGGCGGAATTACGCTCCGACGCGCTCGACGACTTCCTCGATGCGCGGGTTGGTTGCGGCGGTGCCGTCGGGGAAGATCAGGGTCGGGACGGTCTGGTTGCCGTTGTTGAACGACTCGACGATCTCCGCGGTGCCCTCGACCTCTTCGATATTCACCTCGGTGTAGGCCACTCCCTTCTGGTCCATCAGGCGCTTCAGGTTGCGGCAGTAGCCGCACCAGCTGGTGGTGAACATGGTGACTCCGCCGGCGGCAGGAACGTACTTCTCAAGGTTCGATTCGTTGCTCATACTTCATGTAACCACGCGACCTGCCCGTTTGTTCCGCCTGACCCGGCTGCCACCACTGTTTTCCGCCGTGTGTCGGACTACACTGGGAACAAAATTCGAACAAATCTGCGGGGGTTCATCATGTGCGGACGCTACGTCATGGCCAAGGCCATCGGCGACCTGGTTGCCGAGGCGGAAGCGGAGGCGGACGCCAACCTGGAGCTTCGCCAGTCGTGGAACGTCGCGCCGACCACCGACGTGCCGGTGGTGCTCGAGCGGATGATCGACGGGCAGCTGCACCGCCAGGTCCATGTGGCCCGCTGGGGCCTGGTTCCCGGCTGGGCCAAGGAGCTGTCGGTGGGGGTGCGCGCCTTCAACGCGCGCAGCGAAACCGCCTCCTCCAAGCCGACGTTCCGTTCGGCGGTCAAGAAGCGCCGGGCCGCGGTGCCAGTGCAGGGCTATTACGAGTGGAAGAAGGAAGGCAGCAAGAAACGCCCCTTCTTCGTGCACCGCGAGGACGGCAAGCTGATCTTCTTCGCAGGGCTGTACGAATGGTGGAAGGACAAGGACGGAAGCTGGATCCTGTCCACCTCGATCATGACCATGGATTCGCCATCGAGCGAAGAGCCGGGGGTGCTCGGCGAGCTGGCCGGGCTCCACGACCGCCTGCCGATTCCGCTGGATCGGGAAATGATGGCACGCTGGCTGGATCCGGAGCAGGAGGACGGCGAAGGGCTGATTGAGCAGATCCGGTCCGAGGCCTTCGACGTGGCCTCGACCTGGACCATGCACGAGGTGGATCCAGCGGTGGGAAACGTGCGCAACGACGGCCCGGAGCTGATCGAACCGCATCGCTCGCTGTTCTAGGAGTCCGCGCTCCGGGAGCGCGCTCCCGCATGCAGCCCGAAGCCCAGGCCGATGGCCCCCAGGCCCAGCGCGCTGAGCAGCTTGCCGAGGATCTGCGTCCCTGTCACCCAGGGGGCGGGGGAGAAAGCGCTGTTGTCCAGCGGCGCGTAGACGAACCAGCCGAAGCTCTTGACCTGCAGCGCATCCCAGATCAGCAGGCCGGTTCCGCCGGCCAGCACCAGCAGCCCGGCGAGCCAGATGATGCGCGTGGTGAGCGTGTGCTTCCTGCTTTTGAGCATGCGGCGTGCCAGGATCAGTCCCAGGCTCAGGCACAGCGCCCCGAAACCCAAGGCCAGCAGCAGCTCGCCGGAGACCTGCAGCAAGGAGGGGCCGATGGAAAACGTGTCGACCGGTTGCGGTTCGGTGCCGCCGGAATACAGCAGGTACTCGGCTTGGATGTCGCGCCAGAGCAACACGCTGCCGGCCAGGATGGACAGCGTTCCGATCCAGCCGGGGATTTTCGCCGAGCGCACGCGGGCAGAGGATTCAGGCATGGGTTCATCATTCCACACGAAAGCCCAAGCCGGGATGGAATTGCTCATTCCACCCCGGCTTGGGCTCAGCGTTGCGCACCGCTATGGGGCTAGTGCCCGCGGGCGATCCACTCATCCAGGTTCGGCGCTTCGTCGCCGATGGTGGTGGCGGCGCCGTGGCCGGTGTTGACCACGGTTTCCGCCGGCAGGGTCAGCAGCTTGGAGCGGATCGAGTCGATGATCGTCTCGAAGCTCGAGTAGCTGCGCCCGGTGGCGCCGGGCCCGCCGTTGAACAGGGTGTCGCCGCTGAACAGCACCCCCAGGTCCTCCGAGTAGAAGCAGGTGGATCCCGGTGAGTGCCCCGGGGTGTGCAGGGCTGTCAAGGTGGTCCCGGCGACGGTGAAGCTGTCGCCTTCGTGGATTTCCGCGTCGATATCGCGCCCCGGGTACACCGCGTCCCAGAGCATCTGGTCTTCGGGGTTCAGGAACAGCGGGGCGTCGACCTCGTCGGAGAACTGCGCGGCGGCGCGGATGTGGTCGTCGTGCCCGTGGGTGAGCAGCACCGCCATCACCTCGCGCTTGCCGATGGCCTCGCGGATGGCCTGCGGGTCGTGGGCCGGGTCGATCACGATGACCTCGGCGTCGTCCCCGATGAGCCAGACGTTGTTGTCCACTTCCCAGGTGCCGCCGTCCAGGCTGAAGGTGCCGGAGGTGACGATGTTCTCGATGCGCGCGGCCACTAGATTTCCACCACCGATCGCAGTACGGTGCCCTCGTGCATCTTGTCGAAGGCCGCCTCGACGTCGTTGATGCCGATGCGCTCGGTGACGAAGGAATCCAGGTCCAGGCGGCCGAGCTTGTACTGCTGGACCAGCATCGGGAAGTCGTGGCTCGGCAGGCAGTCGCCGTACCAGGAGCTCTTCAGCGAACCGCCGCGGCCGAAGACATCCAGCAGCGGCAGCTCGAGGGTCATCTCCGGGGTCGGCACGCCCACCAGCACCACGCGTCCGGCCAGGTCGCGGGCGTAGAAGGCCTGCTTGTAGGTTTCCGGGCGGCCCACCGCGTCGATGACCACGTCGGCGCCGAAGCCGCCGGTGAGCTCCTGGATCGCGGTGACCGCGTCCACCTGGGCGGAGTTCACGGTGTGGGTGGCGCCGAAGCGCTTGGCGGTTTCCAGCTTGTCCTGGTTGACGTCCACCGCGATGATGGTGGTAGCCCCGGCCAGCTGGGCGCCGGCGATGGCCGCCGAGCCCACGCCGCCGCAGCCGATGACCGCCACGGATTCCCCGCGCTTGATCTCTCCGGTGTTGATGGCCGCGCCGATTCCGGCCATGATGCCGCAGCCCAGCAGGCCCACGGCCGCCGGATCAGCGTCCTCGTCCACGATGGTGCACTGCCCGGAGTGGACCAGGGTCTTTTCGGCGAAGGATCCGATGCCCAGCGCAGGGGACAGTTCGGTGCCGTCTTCCAGGGTCATCTTCTGGGTGGCGTTGAAGGTGTTGAAACAGTACTTCGGCTCGCCCTTGGCGCAGGCGCGGCACTGGCCACAGACCGCGCGCCAGTTCAGGATGACGCGGTCGCCGACCTTGACGTTGGTGACGTTCTCGCCGATCTGGCTGACCACCGCAGTGGACTCGTGGCCCAGCAGGTAGGGGTAGTCGTCACCAATGCCGCCGAGCTTGTAGTGCAGGTCAGTATGGCACACGCCGGTGGTCAGCACGTCGACCACGACCTCTCCCGGTCCCGGATCCGGAACGATGATGTCGACAACCTCGACCGGGGCGTCTTTGGCGCGGGAAATGACCGCTTTGACCTTGTGGGACATGTCAGTGAGCTCCTTGTGGTGGATTGTGCTTCTGACCCGATGCTATCGGTGCGGCAGACGGGAATCTAGGAGCCGCGCGCCAAATGACCAAGTGTGGCGCGGGATGGATGCGCCGTGCGGCCGATTCGCCGATTGTCCCGGAATCCTACATAGTCGCTGACGTGTTTGGTCGTGGACTTTTGCTCGGCGGCCGCTAAATACTTGAATGGATTAGCCAAGACGATAAGCGCAGGTCAGGGACGAGGGAGCAGGAATGCAGGAACAGCACACGATTGAGTTGGTGCCGGGGTTGCGGATTCCGGCCATCGGGCTGGGCACCTGGCCGCTGACCGGCGAGGAAGCGGCTGATGCGGTGGCCCGGGCGCTGGGCAACGGCTACCGCCACGTGGACACCGCGGCGAACTACGGCAACGAGCAGGCGGTCGGCGAGGGCATCGCGCGGGCCGGGGTGCGGCGCGAGACGCTGTGGGTGACCAGCAAGTTCAACAAGGAGGACCACTCGCGCGACGGCGTGGCCGCCGCCTACGAGCGCGCCTGCGAGCTGATGGGGCTGGATTACCTGGACTTGTATCTGGTGCACTGGCCCAACCCGCAGCAGGGTGCCTATGTCGAGGCCTGCCACGGGCTGGAGGAACTGGTACAGGCAGGGAAGCTGCGCGCCTGGGGCGTGTCCAACTTCAAGCCGGCGCACCTGCAGGCCGTCTACGACGCGGGGCTGCGCCCGGCGCTGAATCAGGTGCAGGTCGACCCCGAACACCTGCAGCGCGGGCAGCTACAGGCCCATGCCCAGCGCCAGCTCGTCACCGCCGCCTACAGCCCGCTGGGCCGTGCCGGGGATTTCCTGTCCCACCCGGCGATCACCGAAGCGGCGGAGCAGTATGGCAAGACCCCGGCGCAAATCGTGCTGCGCTGGCACCTTGATTCGGGACGCGTCGCGGTGCCCAAGTCCGCCAGCAATGTGCGGCAGCGCGAGAACCTTGATGTTTTCGACTTCTCCCTGACCCGGCAGCAGCTGGCGGCGATCGATGCGCTGGATACCGGTGCCGGCCCGCGCCTGGATGCGGATTCCTTCGGCCACTAACCTCCCTCGCGCAGACCAGGGCCGCCTCTCGGGGCGGCCCTTTGCCGCGTTAACGGGGGCCTGCACACGGCAAATCGCCGTTGACCTGCAAGACACCGAGCGCCTGCGGGAGATTTTCGGATCGGCGAATTTTCTTTGAAATTTCCCTAGGTGTTGCGGATCACGCAGGAGTACACTCAAGTGTGCGCAAAACGTACCACTGTTCGGATAGCGTGCACATCGGTTCTTGTTACTTGGAGGTTCCCCATGGCGATTGACCAGAGCAGCGCAGTTGTCGGTACAGATCTCTCGCGTGTCGAGCAGAGCTACCGGATGAAGCGGGCGAAGAAAGCGGCGCTGGCCGCGTTCCTCGGAGGCATGCTGGAGTACTACGACTTCTTCATCTATGCGACCGCCGCGTCGCTGATCTTCTCGCATATCTTCTTCCCGGCGGGGGATCCCACGATTACCCTCATGGCCTCGTTCGCCACCTTCGGCGTCGCCTACGTGGCCCGCCCATTCGGGGCCATCGTGTTCGGCCACCTAGGCGACCGACTGGGGCGTAAGAACACGCTGGTGCTGACCCTGATGCTGATGGGAGGGTCGACCTTCGCGATCGGCCTGCTGCCGAACTTCGCGCAGGCCGGCTACCTGGCCCCGGCCCTGCTGGTGTCCCTGCGGCTGCTCCAGGGCCTGTCCGCCGGCGCAGAGACGGCGGGGTCCTCGACCCTGACCATGGAGGAATCCCCGGTGGGGCGGCGCGGGTTCTTCCCGTCCTTCGCCATGAGCGGGATCTCGGCGGGCATCGTGCTGGCCTCGCTGGCATTCATCCCGGTCGCCGCGATGGAGGAAACCGCCAGGATGTCGTGGGGCTGGCGTGTTCCCTTCCTGCTCTCGGTGGTCGTCATGATCGTGGCCATGCTGGTGCGCCGCTCGCTCGAGGAGCCTGAAGTCTTCGAGGACGAGGTCAAGGCGCAGGCCGGCGACGCCAAGGAGAAGCTGCCGTTCCTGCTGATGCTCAAGACCCACCCGGCGCAGTTCTTCCAGGTCTCGCTGATGTCCTTCCAATGCGTCACCAACACCCTGATGCAGGCCTTCGGCCTGGCCTACGCGGTCAGCGTGGGCATCCCCGCGGCCACCATGCTGGTGGTCAGCATCGTGGGCAACGTGCTGGCGATCTTCACCCAGCCGCTGAGCGCCCACCTCTCGGACCGCTTCGGCCGCCGCCCGATCTTCATCACGGGCATCCTGTCTTCCGGCGTGCTGATCTGGGTGTACTTCTGGGCGATCTCCACCTCCAACATCGCGCTGGTCTTCCTGCTGAGCATCGCGATCACCGCCGGCAGCTACGCGGTGTCCAACGCGATCTACCCGGCCTGGTTCTCCGAGCTGTTCCACGTCAAGGTCCGCTACTCGGGTGTCGCCATCGGCCTGCAGGTGGGCATCCTGTGCGCCGGGTTCACCCCGATGATCGCCACCGTGCTTGTCGGCGGGATCCCTGCCAACTACGGCCCGGCGGCCTGGATCGTTGCCGGATCCTCCATCGTGGCGGCCATCGGAGCCATCTGGGCCCGCGAAACCTTCAAGACCCCGCTGCACGAGCTGGGCAACCGGGTGGAGTAGAACCTCCGTCTCCTGCCAAGGGCCCGGAATCCGCTGGTCGTCGACCGGCTGGTTCCGGGCCTTCGTGCCGCCGGGGCGGCATGGCGGCCCGTCCCGTTCAGCGGGACGGGCGGATTTCGGCGGCGCGCGGGCGGGATGTAATCGAGCCACGCGCGCCCGGGACCTCGGGCGCGCCAGAATCACGGGAGGAAATCGATGACCCAGAAAACCCGACGCGTCGCAGTTGTCACCGGAGCCAGCCGCGGGGCTGGCAAGGGGATCGCGCTGGCGCTGGGCGAAGCCGGGGCCAAGGTCTACGTCACCGGGCGCACCACCACCGAAGGCGAGGCCCCGCTGCCGGGGACCGTTTTCGCCACCGCCGAGGAAATCACCGCCCGCGGCGGGATCGGCGTGCCGGTGGTGCTCGACCACACCGACGACACCCAGGTGAAGGCGCTCTTCGAACGCATCGCCGCCGAAGACGGGGCCATCGACATCCTGGTCAACAACGCCTACGCGGTCCCGGCGGAGCTGACGCTTTCCGGGGCGTTCTGGGAGAAGTCCCTGGACCTGCTTGAGGTGTTCAACGTCGGGCTGCGCTCCAGCTACGTCGCCAGCTACTACGCCGCACCGCTGCTGATCGCCGGCGGCGGGCTGGTGGTGAACACCTCCTCCTTCGGCGGAACCTGCTACATGCACGGACCGGCCTACGGGGCCGGCAAAGCGGCCGTGGACAAGATGGCCAGCGACATGGCCGTGGACTTCAAGGCGCACGGCGTCGCCGTCATCTCCCTGTGGATGGGGATGCTGAAGACCGAGCGCACCCTGGCCGAGCTGGCGAAGAGCCCCGAGCAGTACGGGGACCTGGAAGCCACCGCCGAATCCCCGGAATTCCCCGGCCGGGTCATCGACGCACTGCACCGCGACCCGCAATTGATGCAGCGCAGCGGCCAGGTGCTGATCGCCGCGGAAGTGGCCGCGGAACTGGGGGTGCAGGACGTGAACGGTGCGCAGCCGGTCTCCCACCGCCCCATGCTTGGAAACCCGCCGGTGTTTTCCGACGCAGTCATCGGCTAATTCGCCAACGGACTATCCGCTCGACACGACTTTTTCAGGAGAACAATCCATGGATTTGGAACAACGCCTTGCCGCGCTGGAAGCGATCGAAGAGATCAAGGCGCTCAAGCACCGCTACTGGCGCGCCTGTGACGGGAAAGACCCGCAGGGATTCCGCGACTGCTTCATCAAACGCGGCGCGATCATCGACTACGGCCCCATGGGCGCCTTCGACGACGTGGAGCCGATGGCCGAGATCTTTACCCAGGTGGCGCTGGCGAAGATCGACGGGAAGCACGTGATCTTCGACATGCACCACGGCATGCACCCGGACATCACGCTGATTAGCCCCACCACCGCCCGGGGACGCTGGACGCTGCGCTTCCGCCAGATCAACCTGGCCGAACGCACCGAGTACCTGAAGACCGGCGAATACGACGACGAATACGTGCTGGTGGGCGGCCAGTGGAAGATGTCCGCCTGCCGCTTCACCGACACCTGGTCGATGACCCGCGCGCTTGATGAGAGCGCGCAGATCACCGAGGGCGAGTTCCTGGAGGTTCCGGCACCCTAGCGGCGCCCGTCGAAGGCCCGGAGGCCGAGCGGATCATCCGCTCGGGCTCCGGGCCTTTGCCGTGCCTTCCGCAGCATCGCCGCGAGCGGTGAACTGATCAAAAAAATTGTTCACGAAACCGGGCCCGCGCCAAACTGTCGGCCGGGCTGACTAGTGTAGCTACCGATCGAACACATGTTCGAATAGAATGAATTTGTTGAGTAAGGAGCGCACACGTGGGCATGTTCACCGAGCCGATTGAGGTCACCCGCGCAGCGAACGGAATACCGCTGCGCGTCACCTGGCGAGGGAAAGACTACCGCCTGGTGGCTGAACCCGAACGTTGGTTCGAACGCCGCAAATGGTGGGAGGAGAACATGAGAATCCCGCGTGGACTAGGGGCAGGGGTGGCCGATTATGAGATGTGGCGACTGCAGCTGGCCGATGCCTCGGGCCGTTCGGAGCCGTTCAGCATCGATGTCAGCTTCGATGCGCAAAGCACCCGCTGGCGCCTGGTCCGCCTGCACGAGCAGCATGCCCGCAGCGCCTGAGGCGCTACTCGAATACATGTTCGAGGCGATGGCATGAGCTTCACGCACCTGAATGTCGCTTCCTCCTACAGCGCCCACTACGGGGTCTCCACCCCGCCCCAGCTGGCGGCCGCCGCGCACGCCATGGGCGCCGAAGCGCTGGCCCTCACCGACCGCGACGGGCTCTACGGGGCGGTCAAGCACGTAGCCGCCTGCATGGAACACGGGCTACAACCCTTGCTGGGCGTGAACCTGGCACTGCTCGACACCCCGGGCCATGCAGCTGGCCGGGTCATCCTGCTGGCCCGCGGGCACAGCAACGGAGCAGGCTACGCGGCCCTATGCCGCAGCATCAGCCAAGCCCACCAGGCGCCCCGCGGCATTCCCGGGTTGACCCGGCGCCAGCTCGCCCACCGGGTGGCCTCCGGAAACCTCATGCTGCTGGTCGGCGGGGAATCCGACGTGGCCCGGGCGCTGGCCCGCGGGCAGTACGCCAAGGCCCGCGCACTGCTGGCCGACTGGAAAAAGCTGGCAGGCCCCATGCTGCGCGTGGAAATCACCACCCATCTGTCCACCCCCGGATCCCGCTACAACCTCGGGGAAGCCGGCAGGATGCTGCGCTACGCCGAGGAACTGGGCCTAAAGGCGGTGCTGAGCAACGCCGTGCGCTACGCCGACCCCGACGGCGCGGTCACCGCCGACCTCCTGGACTCCGCTCGCACCCTGAACAGCCTGAGTGAAATGGACTCCTGCCAGCCCAACGGGCAGGGCTGGCTCAAGTCCCCGCAGGAGATGCGCCAGCTGGCCTCCGAAATCGCCCGCGCCACCGAGCGCGGCTGGATGCGCAAGCTGCTGCGGGAAACCGAGGCCGTCGCCAACTTCGCCGCCCTGGACCCCGCCGGCGACTTGGGCTGGAAAAAACCTGTCATCCCCGAAGCCTCGGTGCTGGGCCTACACCGCCTGGCCATGCAGGAGCTGACCGAACGCGTCTACGCCGCCGTGCCCCGGCTGCTGCCCAACGAGACGAAGCACACCGTCGAGCAGCGGCTGTCCCTGGAACTCGGGGTCATCAACCGGCTGGACTTCGCCGGCTACTTCCTCACCGTCGCCGAAACCGTCAAGCTCATCACCGGGCTGGGGGTGCGCGTGGCGGCCCGCGGCTCCGGCGCCTCCTCGCTGGTCAACTACCTGCTGGGCATCAGCCAGGTCAACCCGCTGGCCCACGACCTGGTCTTCGAACGCTTCCTCTCCGACACCCGCACCACCCTGCCGGACATCGACATCGACGTGGAATCAGCCCGCCGCCACGAGATCTATCGCAAGATCTTCGCCAGCTTCGGCGAAGAACGCGTGAGCCTGATGAGCATGCAGAACGCCTACCGGGCCCGCGGAGCGGTCCGCGATGCCGGAGCCGCCCTGGGCCTGGAGGACGGGCAGGTGGACGGCATCGCCAAGCAGCTGTGGCGCTTTTCCGCCTCCTCCTTCCGCGAAGCGCTCGCCGAGAAGCCGGAGCTGGGCGAACTGGCCGAACGCCTCACCGAGGACTCCCAGCTGGACATCCTGATCGACGCCACCGAACGCCTGGACCGGCTGCCGCGGCACATCTCCATGCACCCGTGCGGCGTGATCCTCTCCGACGCCTCGCTGCTGGACCGCACCCCGGTCCAGCCCTCGGGCATCGCCCTGCCGATGAGCCAGTTCGACAAGCACGACATGGACCTCATGGGGCTGATCAAGCTCGACGTGCTCGGGGTGCGCATGCAGTCGGCCATCGCCTACACCCTTCAGGAGATCGCGCGCCTGCACCCCGATGCGGCCGCGGTCGCCCGCGCCGGGGGACACGCCACCACCAGCTATATCGACCCGGCCGGTCATATCGACCTGGCCAAGGTCCCGCTGGATGACGCCCCCACCTTCGAACTGATCCGCTCCACCCACACCCTGGGCTGCTTCCAGATCGAATCCCCGGGCCAGCGCGAGCTGATCGGCAAGCTCGCCCCCGCCGAATTCAACGACCTGATCATTGATATCTCGCTGTTCCGCCCCGGCCCCATGCAGTCCAACATGGTCAAGCCCTACCTGGAGCACCGCCACGGCTTCGCCCCCGAACAGTACCTGCACCAGGAACTCAAGCCCGCGCTGGCCGAAACCCACGGGGTAGTGGTCTTCCACGAACAGGTGCTGCGCATCCTGGACACCATGACCGGCTGCGGTCTGGGCATGGCGGATGTCTACCGCCGCCACCTGGGCAACCCCGCCCAGGAACCGGCGGTCGAAAAATACTTCCGCGCCAGCGCCGCCGCCAAGGGCTACACCCCGGAAACCATCGACAAGGTCTGGACGGTGCTGGCGGGCTTCGGCTCCTTCGGCTTCTGCAAGGCCCACGGGGCCGCCTTCGCCGTACCCACCTACCACTCGGCCTGGCTCAAGGCCCACCACCCCGAAGCCTTCCTCGCCGGCATCTGGGAACATGACCCGGGCATGTACCCCAAGCGGCTGCTGGTCTCCGAGGCCCGGCGCATGGGCATCCCCATCCTGCCGCTGGACATCAACCGCTCCACCGGGCACTACCGAGTCGAACGAATCTTCGAATACGCTTCCGCCGCGGCCCCCGCCGTGCCCCGCGCGCCCGGAACCCTGCGCCCCGGACATTACGGCGTCCGCCTGGCCTTCCGCGACATCCACCAGATGAGCGAACGCGAAGTCGAGCGCCTGGTCGCCGGGCAGCCCTACGAGCACCTGGCCGACGTGCGCGACCGCGCCGGCCTGTCCCGGCGCACCTACCAGAACCTCGCGGCCCTGGGTGTCTTCGACTCCCTACTCACCGGCACCAGCCGGGCGGACACCATCGCCCACACCCAATCCATGGCCCGCACCAGCCTGCCGGCCAAATACCGGCCCGGCCCCGGCCAGCTCACCCTCGACCTCGGGCAGATCGAACACATCACCAACACCGGGGCGCAGCTGGAACCGGCCGAGATCATCCGCACCGAACTGGACCTCATGCACCTGGACGCCAGCGAACACCTCATCACCTCCTACCGGCAACGCCTGGCCCACCTGCCGATCACCCAGGCCATCGAGCTGCTGCACCTGCGCAACGGCACCGAGGTGCTGGTCGCCGGGGTGCGCGTGGCCACCCAGACCCCGCCCATGCGCGGAGGCAAACGCGTCGTGTTCATCTCCGTGGACGACGGCACCGGCTGCATCGACGCCACCTTCTTCGACGACACCCAGCAACGCACCGGATCGCTGCTGTTCTCCACCCGCATGCTGCTCATCCACGGCATCACCCGGCGCACCGGACCCCGCGGCATCTCGCTGCAGGCGCTGAACGCCTGGGACCTGCACCAGCCCGAAACCCTGCCCGCCGCCGGATACCTGGACTCCGCAGCCCGCCCGCGCCCCAGCTACCGGCCCAAGCTCGGCCAGAGCCCCACCGAAACCGTCGGAGAACTCGCCCGCCGCATGAACGCCGAAGGCCTGGACCAGCGCGGAGCGCAAAATATGTAGGGGGAGCCTCGAATACGGGGGATCAGCGCGTCAGGCCCCGCGTACCATGCCGGGCAGCAGCGCGAGCGCAACCGGTTCCCGGCCAAGTCCCGGGGCGCCGACATAGAACGCGCGCATCCCGACCGCTTGCGGACCCTGGATGTCCGCATCCCAGTTATCTCCCACGAACACCGCATCCTGCGCAGGAATCCCGTGCGCGTCCAACACCAACTCGAAGATCTGCCGGTGCGGTTTGCGCCACCCCAGCTCTATGGAGGTGAAGACCCGGTCGAAGTACGCGTCCAACTGCAGCTCGCGCAGCAACCGTGGCACCAACGCCGCATCATGGGTATTGCTCACCACGCTCAGCACATGATCTGCACAGAGATCCTGCAAGCACGTCCGGACATCAGCGGCGGGGGCAACCTGAGCGCTCCATACGGCAAGATACTCTCGCACCAGACGGACAAGCTCATTCTCGGCTACGGGAGAAGAATCCAGCAGCTCCCAATAGCGCCGGGCGATCTGAAGCATCGAACACTCACGCCCGGAGCGGTGCGCCGTCGAATCCAGCTCATCCCATGCGCGAGTCCACAACGTATCGGCCTCTGCCTGGCCCACCCGAACCGAAGCCCTGAGCGCAAATTCCAGCGGCGCGTTGAACGCGCTCGGCAGGACCGACGAGTCATAACGCACCAAGGTGCCAAAGAAATCAAAATAAACGTGCGAGGGCATTGGTTCATCTTCCCCCGCGCTGGGAAGAACCAAGTAAACGCGAACCTGCTACACCGAGGACACGTGGCCGTCCGCATCAATGACAAATGACGGATTGTGCACAAAATCCCAGCGGAACCCGTCCGGATCGGCAACGCAGGCGCTCATCCCGCCCCACGGCTGCACGGTAGGAGCCGTAATGGACTGGGCCCCGGCGTCGAGCGCTCGCCGGTAGAGCTGTTCAACTTCCGCATCGGTGTGCACATTGTGCCCCAGCGAAACAGGGGGAGCCTTCTCGCCGTGCCCGATGTCGCCATACTCGTTGGGCATCTGCGTAATGTCCCACAAGGCCAGCATCAAGGAATGCCCGGCGCGGACAAAGGCAATCTCCGGATGGGCTGGCTGCACCAGCTCGAAACCCAGTCCCTCGGTATAGAACCTGGTTGAAACACCGACATCACGCACGCCGAGGGTGATCGCGCTGATGGTCGGCGGGGCCGACTTGTTCATATGACCAGCCTAGGGTGCGTTGACCTCGAATGATAGAGGCAGAGCAACCCCTGTCATTACCCTGACAGGGGTTGCTCTGCCTGACCATGCCTTACCTGCGGAATGTGCAAGCAGCTGCTCCATGGAAACCTGATAAGGACGATTGCCGAATTCCGACGTAGCCCTTACAGATAGATCCATTGCTCATTGCGCGGCGAAGACAAATAGCGCTCACGCTGGGCACGGAACTCTTGATCGATACTGCGCGGCGCGTGATGGTTGCGCTGTTCACTGCTGGGGATGCGGCGCAAGCCAAGCCTCCCGGCAGAAACTGACGACCTTGATGCTGGATGGTTTTTCATGCTCGGTTCTCCTTGAGCCTGCGGCAGCTCGCCCTCTGCAGACACCACGTCCGCAGATTCCCTCGCCGCCGCTTCGATCTGAGAATTTGCGCTCGCCGGTTCGCTGATCCAGCGATCCGGGTGCGGGATGCCGCGCACATGCCGTGAGCACCAGGCGGCGACGGTTGCAACGATCACCAGGGAGCTGAAGAACACCAGCGTCGGCCCCATGCCCAGCCATTGCAGGCCGAGCCCGGTGAAAAACGGCGCCAGCGGCAAAGCCGACAGGGCCATGAACAAGATCAGGGAGTTGGCGCGTCCTGCCATCTCCCGCGGCACCACTGCCATGAAATAGCCTCCGACCGACGCATTCAGCGCCGGAACGCTGAGGAAGGCGATCAGCAGCATGGAACCTAGCCAGACCAGATTGGTGTTGAACCCCATGAGCAGCATCGCGCCACCCAGAACGCTCAAGCAGCTGCAGGCAAGCACCCCGGTCCGGAACTTCTCGATCAGGCGGCCAGCGAACAGCGACCCGGCAAACATGCCCAGCCCCATGAACGTGGAAACCAAGCCGATCACCCAGGGAGCTTCGCCGCGTTGCTGCAATCCGTAGATCAGCGTCGTGTTCAGCCCGTTGGTTCCGATATTGATGACGGTGATCAGAATCAGCAGGCTGCGCAGCTGCGGCCTGGCGAAACACCAGCGCATGCCTGCCGCGATGCCGGGGGAGACCGGTGCGCTGTCGGCAGGGGAGTTTTCCACGGGCTTGGAGTCGGCCTCTGCCGCGCGCAACGGCCCGCGCAGCGCGAATCCCGAAGCGGCGGCGAGCATCTGCAGGAAACTGACGGCCAGCAGGGCAAACCCTGCGCCCCATCCGAGCAGGAGCCCGCCCAGCGGGGCAGCGCCCAGCATGAGCACCGAATCGCGTCCCTGGTTTGCGGCCATAGCTCGTCCCAGCTGCTTGGGGTGGACCACGTCCTTCAGCGCAGCATTCGTGACCGTGCCGAAATAGCCTCCGCGCAGTTCCATGAGCACGTGGGCGACGCACAGCACCGCGACGCCCAGCGACCCGCCGATGCTGGCCACTGCCAGCGCCGAGGTGAGCGCCGCACCGCAAATCCCTCCGGTCAGCATCATGCGCGCCCGGTCGGAACGGTCGGCCACGGAGCCGCCGAGCAGCGTCAGGCTGGCCCGCGCGGCCAGGCCCACGGCGGCCAGCGTGCCCGCCTGCACCGGCGAACCAGTCAGCGCCAGCAGGATCAGCGGCAGCACGAAGGCGTAGATGCCGCCGGCCAGCAGGGCCGTGGTGTCGGCGACCCACCAGATGCGGTAGCTGCGCTGGTGGCGCAACGCCGGCCGCCGCTGTGCGCCGGCGTCGGCCGTCTGCGACTGAAGCAGGGGAGTCGGGTCCGTGGTCATGCACCAACCATAGACCTGCAAATAAAGTTGCGCAATAGAACTTGCGCAATTTTATTTGAGCAATTGCTATGCTGAATCCATGACTCAAGCTCAGTCGAACGTCACGTTCACCACGCCCATGCTCAAGGCCATGGCCAACCCGCTGCGCCGGCAGATCTTCGACGCGCTGGCTGCCATGCGCACCGGGCGCGCCTCGGATATCGGCGAGCTGCTGGGTCTTGCCCCGAACAAGGTCAGTTTCCACCTGCGCGAGCTGGCCAAGGCCGAGATGATCGAGGAGGCTCCCGAGCTGGCGCGTGACAAACGCGACCGCGTCTGGCGCCCGGCCGCCACCGGCTACACCACCGGCCAGCCCGCCGACCGCACCGAGGATGGCTCGGCTACCGCCATGAACGCCTACCTCGGGCAGGTTATCCATGACGAGCAGCGCCGCCTCGAAGCCACCTTGGCACACGCCCAGCGCTGGTACGACAGCGGCGAGGCCAGGGCGGACCTGGCGCAGCTGAGCACCAGCAACCTGATGCTCACCGAGGACGAGCGCCAGGAGCTGCAGCGCCGGTTGGATGCGGTGATCCCGGCCTTCCGCGAGGACCAGAAGAACGGGAAGATCGCCAGCTCGCAGCCGGCCTCCGAGCGCAAGCTGTGGCACTATTCGGGGCTGTTGTCGGCCGATGAGCTGTTGAACGGGTCACACTCGGGCGGACAAACGGCACAAAAGCCGAAGTGAACCGGTTGCGCAGCGCAATGCTGAACTAAACTGGGTTCTGGCTGGCTGTGGCCAAGGTATGCCACAAGCTATGAAGCCATCACAGATTGAAAGGTAGAACCCGATCTCATGAGCGAGCAGCTGACTCTCACCATCGACGGCGAGCAGGTACAGGTGGACGCGGGAACGACCGGTTTGCAGTTCTTCGCCAAGGACAAAGACGTTGTAGTCATGCACGTCGACGGCGTACTGCGAGACCTGTCCCGCGAACTCGAAGCCGGAACCACTGTCACCCAGGTAACCATCGCCGATCCTGAGGGTCTGGAGGTGTTGCGCCACTCGACCGCCCACGTGATGGCCCAGGCGGTGCAGCAGCTGCGTCCCGATGCCAAGCTCGGCATCGGCCCGTACATCACCGACGGCTTCTACTTCGACTTCGATGTCGCTGAGCCGTTCACTCCCGAAGATCTGAAGCAGCTGGAAAAGATGATGCTCAAGATCGTCAACCAGAACCAGCTCTTCTCCCGCCGCGAGGTCTCCCCTCAGGAGGCCAAGGCCGAGATGGCCAACGAGCCGTACAAGTGCGAGCTGCTGGCCAAGGCTGATTCGGCCGACACCTCCGGCGAGGGCGTAACCGTCGAGGTCGCCGCCGGCGAAACCACCATCTACGACAATGTGGACCGCAAGTCCGGCGAAACGGTCTGGAAGGACCTGTGCCGGGGCCCGCACCTGCCGAACACCAAGCTGATCAAGAACGCCTTCTCGCTGACCCGTTCGGCCGCCGCCTACTGGCTGGGCAGTGAAAAGAACAAGCAGCTGCAGCGCATCTACGGCACCGCCTGGCCGACCAAGGAGGACCTCAAGGCCTACCAGGAGCGCCTGGCCGAGGCCGAGCGCCGCGACCACCGCAAGCTGGGCGCCGAGCTGGATCTGTTCTCCTTCCCTGACGAGCTGGGCTCCGGCCTGCCGGTGTTCCACCCCAAGGGCGGCATCATCAAGCGCGAGATGGAAGACTACGTGCGCGACCGCCACGTGGAAGAGGGATTCCAGTACGTAGGCACCCCGCACATCTCCAAGGACGGGCTGTTCCACACCTCGGGCCACCTGCCGTACTACGCGGACACCATGTTCCCGGCGTTGCATATCGATGAAGAGCGCGATGAAGACGGCAACATCACCAAGCAGGGCCAGGAATACCGCCTGAAGGCCATGAACTGCCCGATGCACAACCTGATCTTCCGCGGCCGCGGACGTTCCTACCGCGAACTGCCGCTGCGCCTGTTCGAGTTCGGCCACGTCTACCGCTACGAGAAGTCCGGTGTGGTCCACGGCCTGACCCGCGTGCGCGGTTTCGCCCAGGACGACTCGCACTCCTACGTCACCAAGGAGCAGGCCCCCTCCGAGGTCGAGCACCTGCTGAACTTCATGCTGTCCCTGCTCAAGGACTTCGGCATGGACGACTTCTACCTGGAGCTGTCCACCCGCGATCCCGAGTCGGACAAGTTCATCGGCTCCGACGAGCAGTGGGAGGAAGCCACCGCGGTGCTGGAGCGCGTTGCCACCGAAACCGGCGTCGAACTGGTCGCCGATCCGGGCGGCGCCGCGTTCTACGGCCCGAAGATCTCGGTCCAGGCCAAGGACGCCATCGGCCGCACCTGGCAGATGGGCACCGTGCAGTACGACTTCAACCAGCCGGCACGCTTCGGCTTGGAGTACCAGGCAGCCGACGGCTCCCGCCAGGAGCCGGTGATGATCCACGCCGCCAAGTTCGGCTCGATCGAACGCTTCCTGGGTGTGCTCACCGAGCACTACGCCGGCGCCTTCCCGGCCTGGCTTGCCCCGGTGCAGGTTCGCGCCATCCCGGTGGCCGAGGCCTTCAACGACTACCTCGCCGACGTCGTCGCGAAGCTCAAGGCTCAGGGTGTGCGTGTGGAGCTGGATGACTCCTCGGACCGCTTCCCGAAGAAGATCCGCAACGCGTCCAAGGAAAAGATCCCGTTCGTGCTCATCGCCGGCGGCGAGGATGCCGAAGCCAACGCGGTCTCCTTCCGCTTCCGCGACGGCAGCCAGGACAACCAGGTTCCTGTTGACGAGGCGGTTGCCCGCATCGTCGAAGCCATCAAGAGCCGCGACAACAACAACTAAGCACATCGGAATAGGGAGTCCACCAGCATGCAGTATCCGCAGGACGCACAGGTCACCGACGACTTCGAACTCGCCGGCGTGCCCGACTCGTTCCAACGCTTGTGGACTCCCTACCGGATGGCCTACATCAAGGGCGGCCAGGACCAGGTCAAGGACGAGGCGAGCTGCCCCTTCTGCGCCGGTCCGCACCGCACCGACAGCGAGGCGCTGATCGTGCACCGCGGGGAAACCTGCTTCGTGATCCTGAACCTGTTCCCGTACAACCCGGGCCACCTGCTGATCTGCCCGTACCGCCACGTGCCGAACTACACCGACATCACGCTGGAGGAGACCGCTGAAATGGCGGCCCTGGCGCAGAAGTCGATGCGTGTGCTGCGCGCGGTGTCCAACCCGGCCGGCTTCAACCTGGGCATGAACCAGGGCGAGGCAGGGGGAGCTGGCATCGCCGCGCACCTGCACCAGCACGTGGTGCCGCGCTGGAACGGCGACGGGAACTTCTTCCCGATCATCGCCCGCACCAAGGCGATCCCGCAGACCCTGTCCGAGGTGCGCGAAGCCATCGCCGCCGCCTGGCTGGAGGTCGAATAGGCCGAAGGCCGGCTGCAAGCAGGCCTGCAACGTTGAATGAGCGCGCCGCGGCCCGAGAGTGAAATCCCTCGGACCGCGGCGCGCTTTTTGCTGCCCGACAACCGGGGCGCGAGTGATCGACGCCGGATGGAGGGGTGATCGAGTTCGGCAAGTCGGTGCGTGGACGCGGCGAGCCCTGGGGCTTGGCGGATCCACGGGGCGGCGCATCCTGCAGGGACTGGGAAGCGCGCCGGCGAACCGTCGAATTCCGCCAAAATCAAGGGAAAATGACCTCACCGCGTAGCGTCTGCCGCGCTCTTGCGCCCCAGGTGATCCGGGCCAGCTGCGAAAGTCCGCGTGGTTTCGGATCTTCACGACACACAGTTGAACGGTGTTCAAGAAAACTCCGGCATGGGTGTACGGTGTGTAATCAATACACATTGAACACCGTTCAAGGAAGCTGTGGCGGGTAAAAACTCGCGCCCCCGCAGCGCTCCGGAACGGGTTCGCGATCGAAAGGCACCGCCATGACCTTGAACACCGCAGCCGCAGATACCGCCGCACCGGCGGCGCTCGACGCAGACCAGCTCGCCGCCCGCATCGCCGCCGGGCACCGCCTCACCGAGGCCGAGGCGCTGGCCGTGCTGGCCACCCCCGACTTCGCCACGCTGCCGCTGGTCGGCGCCGCCGGCACCCTGCGCCGCAAGCACTTCGGCAACACCGTCAAAGTCAACTACCTGGTCAACCTGAAGTCGGGCCTGTGCCCGGAAGACTGCACCTACTGCTCCCAGCGACTGGGCTCGAAGGCCGAAATCCTGAAGTACACCTGGCTCAAGCCCGACGAGGCAGTCGCCCAGGCCGGCTACGGCATCGCCGGCGGCGCCTCGCGGGTCTGCATGGTCGCCTCCGGCAAGGGCCCCACCGACCGCGACGTGGACCGCGTGGCCACCATGGTCGAGCAGCTCAAGGAGGAGCACCCGCAGGTCGAGGTCTGCGCCTGCCTGGGCATCCTGAAAGACGGGCAGGCCGCGCGGCTCAAGGACGCCGGGGCGGACGCCTACAACCACAACCTGAATACCTCCGAATCGCTCTACCCGGAGATCTGCACCTCGCACAGCTACCAGGACCGCGTGGACACCGTGCAGCAGGCGCAGTCCGCCGGCCTGTCCTCCTGCTCCGGGCTCATCGTGGGCCTCGGCGAAACCCCGGAGCAGCTCATCGAGGCGGTCTTCGCCCTGCGCGAGCTGGGCTCTGAGTCCATCCCGGTCAACTTCCTGATGCCCTTCGACGGCACCCCGATGGAGGGCACGTGGCTGCTGACCCCGCTGGCCTGCCTGCGGATCCTGGCCCTGGTGCGCCTGGCCTGCCCCGACAAGGAGCTGCGCATCGCCGGCGGCCGCGAAATGCACCTGCGCTCGCTGCAGTCCACCGCGCTGGAGGTCGCCAACTCGATCTTCCTGGGCGACTACCTCACCAGCGAAGGCCAGGGCGCGGCCCAGGACCTGGACATGATCGCCGACGCCGGATTCGTGGTCCTGGGCCAGGAAGCCTCCAGCCCGGCCGAGGTGGCCCGCCGCCTGCGCGAAGCCGCCCACGCGGCCTCGGCCAATGAAGCGCAAGCCACGGCCGGCGGTTGCGCCAGCGGCTGCGGCACCGGATGCGGCAGTGCCGCCACCGGCTGCGGACCGAGCGCCGCGCGCGAACCGGTGCTGCGCCGCCGCGGCGCTGGAACCCAGCAGGGACCGAACGCATGAGCACCGCAACCGGCCTGCTGAGCAGGGATTCCGGGATGCTCTGGCACCCCTACGCGCCGCTGGATGCCGGAGCGCTCTACGCGGTGAGCGAGGCCGGCGGGGCCGAGCTCACGCTGCGCGATGCCCGCGGCGCCGAACATCGGGTCATCGACGGCATGGCCTCCTGGTGGTCCATGGTGCACGGCTACCGCAACCCGGTGCTGGACGCCGCCGCGCATGCGCAGATCGATACATTCAGCCACGTGATGTTCGGCGGGCTGACCCATGAACCCGCCATCGAGCTGGCCGAACGGCTGGTCGGGCTCGCTCCGGAAGGACTGCGCCACGTGTTCCTGGCCGACTCCGGATCCATCAGCGTCGAGGTAGCGCTCAAGCTCACCCTGCAGTACCAGGACGCTTGCGGACGGCCCGAACGCCGCCGCTTCCTGGCCCTGCGCGGGGGCTACCACGGAGACACCTTCGCCGCCATGAGCGTGTGCGACCCGGTCGACGGCATGCACGCCGCCTTCGCCCCGCTGGCGAGCGAGCAGCTGTTCCTGCCGCGCCCGCCCGCCGCCGAGCGCACCATCGCCGGGGACTGGCTCTGCGACGAGGACGAACTGGAGCTCTGGGCAGCCCGGGCCCGCCGGCTGGCCGCCGAACACGCCGCAGAGCTGGCCGGCATCATCTGCGAACCTCTGCTGCAGGGCGCCGGCGGCATGTTCATCTACCCGCCGCGGGTGCTGCAGGTGCTGCGCGAGATCGCCGACGAGCACCGGATGCTGCTGATCGTTGACGAGATCGCCACCGGCTTCGGGCGCACCGGCAAGCTCTTCGCCGTGGAGCACGCAGGCATCGAGCCGGACATCATGTGCGTGGGCAAGGCGCTGACCGGCGGCTACCTGTCCCTGGCCGCGATGCTCTGCACCAACAAGATCGCCTGGGCGCTGGCCTCGGGCGGAGCCACCGCCGGATCCGCGCTGCTGCACGGTCCCACCTTCATGGGAAACCCGCTGGCCTGCGCCGTGGCCTGCGCCTCGCTGGACCTGCTCGCCAGCCCCGGCGCGGCCGATTCCGAACCTGCGCCGTGGCAGGCCCAGGTGGCCCGGCTTGAACGCGGGCTGAACAGCTCGCTGGCCGGCGCCCGGAAGCTGCCGGCCGTGCGGCAGGTGCGGGTACTCGGCGGGGTCGGGGTGATCCAGCTGCACGAACCGGTCAAGGTCGCGGAGGTGACCCGCGCCGCCGTTGCATGCGGCGCCTGGGTGCGCCCGTTCCGCGACCTGGTCTACGTGATGCCGCCGTACATCTGCACCGACGGGCAGCTGCAGACCCTGGGCACGGCCCTGACCGGCGCGGTATCGGAGGTCCACGGTGGCTGAACTGACGCTCGCTCCTGCGACCACGGCCTGGGAAGGCTGGCTGCGCGGACGCTCAGCGGTGCGCGCCAAGCGGGACATGCAACGCACCGACAGCGCCCGCTCCACCCGCTACGACCTGGCCTCCAACGACTACCTGGGCCTGGGTGCGCACCCGGTGGTGCGCACCGGGGCCATCAACGCGCTGTGCATCGCTGGCGCCGGCGCTTCGGCCAGCCGGGTCGCCTCCGGCACTTGGGAAATCCACCGCGAGCTGGAAACCGCCCTGTGCAGCTACACCGGCCGTTCGCAGGCGCTGGTGTTCTCCAGCGGCTACACCGCGAACCTCGGGGTGCTCGGCGCGCTGGGCGGACCGGGCAGCCTGTTCCTGCTCGACGCCCACGCCCACGCCAGCCTTCTCGACGGGTCCAAGCTCTCCGGCGCCGCCTGGCACAGCTTCGAGCACAACAACCTGGACGCCGCCGAGCAGCTGCTGCGCGCCAACCGCGACGCCGCGGCCCCCAAGCCGCGCGTGGTGCTCGTTCTCGAATCGCTCTACTCGGTGCTCGGCGACGCCGCACCGCTGGAGCAGGCTGCCGCGTTGTGCGCCGAGTACGGGGCGGTGCTGCTGGTCGACGAGGCGCATTCGCTGGCGACGGTGCCCGGTGGATCCGCCGTGCGCGCGGCGGGACTGGAGCAGACCGGACACGTGCTGGCCACCGCCACCTTGTCCAAGGCGCTGGGCGCCCAGGGCGGCGCGGTGCTGCTCGGCGGAGACGACGCCGAACTGTGGCGCGAGCACCTGCTGAACACCGCCCGCACCTTCATCTTCGACACCGCGCTGGCCCCGGCCGCCGCGGGCGCGGCGCTGGCCGCGCTGGGCCTGGCCACCGACGAGCGGATCGCGCAACTGGCGGCCAACACCCGGCTGATCCGCGACACCCTGTCCGCCGAGCCGCGGCTGGCCGACCGTATTGAAGCCTCGGCGGGCCCCGTGCAGTCGGTGCGCATGAACACTCCCGCGCAGGCCGCGGCCGCCGCGGCGCTGCTGCGCGACCGCGGCTACGCAGTGAACTGCTTCCGCCCGCCCAGCGTGCCCGACGGCGTGTCCCGGCTGCGGCTGACCGCCCACGCGCACCACCATCCCGACACCCTGGCCGCCGCGCTGCGCAGCGTCATCGGCGCCATCCTGGAGGTTGAAGCATGAGCTGCCCCTACGCCGGAACCCTGTCGGCAGCGTCCGGCGCACCCCTGGCCCGGCCGCTGCAGGAGGTCTTGCCGAATGCGGTAACCGGACGCTACCGCAGCATCGAAGACCCTGCGACGGTCCGCGAAATCCTGCGCCGCGCAGAGGACTTCACCCCGGCCAACGCGCTGCATGCAGCGGTCGAGCTGGCTCCTGCCACGCTGCGCATCCTGGCCCGCGGACGCTTCGCGCTGCCGCCGGTGCTCGCCAGCGCCACCGGCCCCGAACACCTGGCCGTGCGCCGGGTGGTCGCCGGCTTCTTCAGCCCCGCCAAGGTCGCCGCGCAGACTCAGTTCATCACCTCACGCACCGGGCAGCTGTGCCGGCAGCTGCGCGAAGAGCTCGATGCCGGAGCGGAGCTGGATTTGGCCGTCGAGCTGGCCGCCGTCATCCCGCCGGAGGTCATGGCCCGCTTGACCGGAACTCCGGTGCCGCCGGTTGAGAAGCTCAAACGATGGAGCCGGGACTCGCTGGAACTGTTCTGGGGCTGGCCTGATGCGCAGCGCCAGCAGGAGCTGGCCCGCAGCGCCGTCGAATACCACGCTTGGCTGCGCGGCACGGTGGCCGATGCCTTGGCGCGAGACGACGAAAACCTCTACGCCGCGCTGCACCGGGCCGGGGTGGACGCCAAACGCATCGTCTCGCTGGCCTACTTCCTGGGCATCGCCGGGCAAGAAACTACCGCAATGCTCATCCAAAGCGCGCTGTTCTGCGTCCTGCACGACGGCGACTGGGCCGACTGCGCCGATCCGGCCACCGGCGACTCCGTCAGTGCCAGGGTAGTGCAGCGGGTGCTCCTGGAAGCGAGCTCGGTCCCCACCTGGCGCCGCATCACCCGGGTCGATACGGAGCTGGACGGTGAACGCTTCGCCCCGGGCGATGAACTGGTGCTGCGCCTGTCCGGCGGCCAACTGGCCGAGTTGGGGGACGATTCCCTGGTCTTCGGCTTCGGGCTGCACCGCTGCTTGGGCGCTGGACTGGCCCGCATGGAAACCGAGGTGGTGCTGCGCACCGCCGCCGAAGCATGGCCCAAACTGGAACTCGTCGACAGCAACCAACCCTGGGGCCATCTGGTTTCCTTCCAATCACCGACTACAGTCCGCGTTCGCCGCGCCACTTTCGAAAGGACCCAGCCATGATCCACGTCATCACCGGAACCGACACCGATGTGGGCAAAACCGTCGCCACCGCCGCCCTGGCCGCCCGGGAGCTTGCCGCCGGACGCCGCGTCGCGGTCTACAAACCCACCCAGACCGGGGTACAGCCAGGGGAGGCCGGCGATGCCCAGAACATCGCCGCCTGGCTCGGGCATCCGACCGGCCTGGTGGTTGCCGAAGGCATCCGGCTGCGCGAGCCCATGGCGCCGGTGGACGCAGCGCTGGTCGAGGGCGGGTCCGCCGCCGTGGCGAAGCTTCCGGTGCTGGCCGACCATCTGGCACGCATCACCCAGCTGGCCGCGGACTACGACACCGTGCTGGTCGAAGGCGCAGGCGGTTTGCTGGTGGAACTCACCGCGGCAGGGGAGAACATCGCGGATCTGGCCCGAGCGCTCGGGGCCGCGCTGGTGGTGGTCTCGCGCCCGGACCTCGGAACCCTGAACCACACCGCACTGACCCTGGAGGCGGCCGTGAACCGCGGATTCGCCTCCGGTACCCTGCTGCTGGGAAGCTACCCCGCGCAGCCGACCGTCCTGCACCGGAGCAACCTGGAGAACCTGCAACAGCTGGCGGCACGGCACGGCTGGCACTGGGCCGGAGCGATGCCCTCCGGCCTGGTCGCAGGTGACACAGGAAAATCCCTGCTCACCGCGGGAATGGCGCTCACCCAGCTGCGTGCCGCGGCGGTTCGCTGAGACCGGTTGAACCGGGGCGAAACAAGGGACTGAAACCCGTAGGAAAAACCCATTGCCAACTCCTATACACCGGAGTAGCCTCCTATACGTGAGTACAGCCCAGGATGATCTGACCGCACGGGCCAGGTTGCGCGACGCCGCAATCGAGGCCTTCGCCGCGCAGGGATTCGACGAATCCCTGCGGGCCATCGCCGCCCGCGCACAGGTCACCGCCGGGCTGGTGCGGCACCACTTCGGGTCCAAACAGGCATTGCGCGCCGAGTGCGATGCCACGGTACTCGAACGCTACCGCCGGCTGAAGGAAGAGTCCCTGCGCGTCAATCCCGGCCAGGTGCTCAACCACCTGCCTACCTCGCGGGAGAGCGGGGTTCTGTTGCTGTACATCTTGCGCTCCGCGCGCGAGGGCGCGCAGGCCGGAAGGCAGTTCACCGAACAGCTGATCAACGAGGCTCTCGCCCTGCTGGACCAAGCCGTATCCAGCGGCCTGATCGTCCCGAGCCGCAACGAGCCGGCCCGGGCACGTTACCTGATCCTGCAGTCGCTGGGAGCGCTGGTGCTCTACTTTGCGCTGTACCCGCCGAAGGATCCGGAAGACTTTTCCACCGTGGTCAAGGACTACTACGGACAAATCGCCCTGCCCACGCTGGAGCTGTACACCGAAGGGCTGTTCGCCGACCCGGGATACCTCAACGAGTACCTGGCCTCCGAGGCAGCGCATATCCCGCCCGCGGGATCCGCGGGAGACACCGTATCCCGGTAAGGAGCACACCATGGCCACCACCATCCCGGCCATTGAAGTGAGCGGACTGACAAAGAACTACGGGCGCACCGCCGCCCTGACGGGCCTGGACCTTCGGGTAGAAACAGGCCAGGTCGCCGGATTCCTCGGGCCGAACGGTTCGGGAAAGTCCACCACCATCCGCATCCTGCTCGGCCTGCTGAAGGCCGATGGGGGAGAAGCACGCATGCTCGGCGCAGACCCCTGGAAAGACGCGGTCGCCCTGCACCGCCGGGTGGCCTATGTCCCCGGCGAGGTGAACCTCTGGCCCAACCTCACCGGCGGCCAGGCCATCAGCATCCTGTCCAAGCTGCACGGCCAGAGTGATGAGCGCCGCCGCGCCGAACTGCTCGAGCGCTTCGATCTGGACCCCACGAAGAAGGCCCGCAGCTACTCCAAGGGCAACCGCCAGAAGGTCGCCCTGGTCGCCGCGCTGTCCTCCGACGCGGAGCTGCTGCTGCTGGACGAGCCGACCTCGGGGCTGGATCCGCTGATGGAGCAGGTTTTCACCTCCTGCATCCGCGAAGCGGCCGCCGAGGGACGCAGCGTGCTGCTTTCCAGCCACATCTTCGCCGAGGTGGAAAAGCTCTGCGACACCGTCACGATCATCCGCGACGGGCAGACCGTGGAAGCCGGCCGCCTGTCCGACCTGCGCCACCTGCAGCGCACCCAGGTCAGCGTGGAGATCTCCGGCAACCCCGCCGAGCTGGCCGCGGTGCCGGGCATCGAGGAGCTGCAGCTGGCCGGCGCCACCGCCAACTTCAGCGTGGATCCGGCGCAGCTTCCGGGTGTGCTGGCGGCACTGGCGGCGCATTCGCCGCGCAACCTCGTCAGCGCCCCGCCCTCGCTGGAGGACCTGTTCCTGCGCCACTACTCCGACGCGCCGGCCCAGCCGGCCGCTGCCCGGGGAGGCGAGCGGTGATGAGCACCGGAACCGCCCGCGGGCGCCATGCGCCGGCCGAGCACCTGGTGCACCCGACCGCCTCGAGGCGCGGCACCGGCACCCTGACCGGGGCCGGCACCGCGGCGCTGTTCATCCTGCGCCGCAACTGGCTTCGCCTGGCCATCTGGGCGCTGGTGCTGGCCTCGATGATCCCGGTGGTCTACGACTCGCAGCAGCAGGCGTTCCCCACGCAGGCCGCGCGCGACGCCTACGCGCAGGTGGCCAACACCCCTGCGGTGGCCGCCATGACCGGCCTGCCCTATGCGGCTGGTTCGCTGGGAGGCATCCTAGTCATCAAGATCTGGATGACGCTCGCGGTGGCACTGGGCTTCGCCGTGGTTTTCCTGGTCACCCGCAACGGCCGGGCCGATGAGGAAGCCGGGCGCACCGAACTGCTGCGCTCCACCGCGCTGGGGCGCCATGCCTACCCGACGGCGAACTATCTGGTTGCCGCGGGACTGTGTGCGGTCACGGGCCTGCTGATCAGCCTGCTGTGCCTGGCGGTGGCGCTGCCGGCAAACGGCAGCTGGGTCATGGGCGCGTCCATCGCCGGCACCGGCCTTGCTTTCATCGGCCTGGGCGCGATCTGCGGCCAGCTGGCCTCCACCAGCCGTGGGGCGAACTCGCTGGGCGTGGCGTTGATCGGGCTGTTCTACTTCATCCGCGCCGCCGCCGACCTGCAGGCCGACGGGGTCGACCCCACCGCACTGAGCTGGTTCTCGCCCGTCGGCTGGGCGCAGAACATGCGCGCCTTCGGCGAGGACAACTGGTGGCCGCTGCTCGCCCTGGTCGGCCTGGGCTTGGCCGGATGCCTGTTCGCCCTGCGCCTTGAAAGCACCCGCGACCTGGGCGCCGGACTGCTGCCCGAACGCCGGGGTCCCGCCGCGGCCGGCAACTTCACCACTACCGCGCTGGGTCTGGCGCTGCGCCTGCAGCGCTCCTCGCTGGTCGGCTGGTTCATTGGAGCCGCCGTCTCGGGCCTGTTCTTCGGCTCCGTGGCGCAGGCCATGAGCTCGCTGCTGGATCCGCAGAACCCGTTCGCCCGTAACTTCGTGGGCACCGGGCACAGCATGCTCGACGGCGTGCTGGGCATCTTCGTGCTCTTCAACGCCCTGCTGGCCGGAGCCTTCGCCATCCAGTGTCTGGGCGCGGCGCGCAGCGAGGAGGAAGGCGGACGGCTGGAACAACAGCTGGCAGGGTCTCTTTCCCGCAACACCTGGCTCGGCGCGCACCTGCTGATCGCCGTGCTCGGCTCCGGGTTCATGCTGGTGCTGGGTGGATACCTTACCGGCGCAGCCTCGCAGGGGTCGGCTGATCCCGGACAGCTCGCGGGCGCAGCCCTGGCTTTCTGGCCGGCGGTGCTCTCCATGCTGGGTCTGCAGCTGCTGACCTTCGGCTACCTGCCGCGCTTCACCACCGCGATCACCTGGGCCGTCTACGGCATTTCGGTGATGGCGGCGATGTTCGGCGGGCTATTCTCGCTGTCGGAAGACGTCATCCGCGCCACCCCGTTCGGTGCCGTCCCGAGGGTTCCGGCAGAGGATTTCAGCTGGACCCCGCCGGCGGTGCTGCTGCTGATTTCACTGGCACTCGGAGCTGCGGGCATGGCCCGATTCAACCGCCGCGACGTGCTGACGAACTAGCCTGCCGGGGCCGGCCGGCCCACCAGTGCACCGAGCTGGGCGGCCGACCGGCCCGCCAAGCTGTCCCACCGGACCAGTCCGGGCAGCGCTTCCAGCGGCACCATGTTGGGCACACCCACGGTGCACAGCCCAGCCGCCAGGGCGGAGCGCACTCCGGGCGGCGAATCCTCGACGGCGACCATGGCACGGGCTGCCTCCTGCGGCAGCTCGTGCCTCCGGCACAGCTGCTGCACTGCCAGCAGGTACGGTTCCGGATCGGGTTTGCCGCGCCGCACCATTTCGCCGGTCACCACCACGTCGAAGGTATCCGGCGGCAGCGCATCGAGCAGCACCTTGGCCAGCGGGCCGCGGCTCATCGTGACCAGCGCGCAGGGGACACCCAAGGAGTCCAGCTCCTGCAACAGCCGTCTGGCGCCCGGACGCCACGGGATTTCGGCCCGGGTGCGTGCCGCCACCTTGCCGATCAGCGTACCGATCAGCTCGTCGGCAGGCAGCGGAACCCCGAGTTGCTGGAAAAACGCGGCCGAATCCGGCAGTGCGCTGCCCACCAGCGCATGCGCCTGCTCCTGGGTCCACGCAATCGAGTAGCGGCCGAGCAGTTCGCGCTGCGCCAGGAACCAGTAGGGTTCGGTGTCGACCAGCGTCCCGTCCATGTCCCACAGCACCGCGCGTGGAAGTTCCTGGTTCATTCGGTGATTCCCTCCATCGCGTCGGGGGCCACGTGCACCCGGACCCCCAGTGTTTTCAGCTGGCCCAGGAAGTCCGCCGGCGCCAGCGCATCGGTAATCAGGTCGTCGACGTTGTCCCACCCGCCAAGGCGGTGCATGGAGCTCTGGCCGAGCTTGCTCGAATCCATGAGCAACACCCTGCGCCGCGCCGAGCGCAGCATCGCCATCTTCAACTCGACGATCGCCTCTTCCTGGTGGTAAAAGCCATCGGCATCGGCGGTGCTGGTGGAAACGAAGGCCATGTCGACGCGCAGCTCCTGCACTGCACGCACCGCTGCCAGCCCCAGGAACGACTCGTGGCTGTGGTCATAGGTTCCGCCGATGGCCCGCACCTCAGCGGCACCGCCCTCGGCCAGCGTGTTGAGCAATGGCAGGTAGTTCGTCGAGATGCCAAGCCCGTCGATGTTGGCGACTGCCGGCGCCATGAATGCCACGGTGGTCGAGTCGTCAAGGAAAAGCGACTGCCCCGGAGTGAGCAAACCAGCCGCGCACTGCGCCAGACGCTGCTTGTTCTCGGTCGCGATGTTGCGCCGCAGCGAGGCGGCGATCTCATGGTTCCCCGTGCGGGCAACGGAGACGCCGCCGTGGAATTTGCGCACCATCCCGCGGCGCTGCAGCTCGTCGAGGTCGCGGTGGATGGTCATGACGGAAACGTCGAAACGAGCCGCGAGGGATTGCGCCGAGCTCTTTTCATCGTCCAGTAGCAACTGGAGAATTTCTTCAAGCCGCTGTGGCCGGGTTCCGGTCTTAGGTGTGCTCATGGCCTGCCTTTCAGGGGTTTATAACAATTTACCCCATCCAGTGATTTCACTTAAAAATAGTTATGAACCCTAAATGAACTTCGCCTGAAATTGGCTTGTCGCGTTCATGTCGTGCAGATGGACCGAGGCGCGCGATGTTGAACAAAAATGGAAAACTCCCTTGTAAATCTGCGAATTCCTGCAATTTGAGTAAATTCATTTGTGACCTGAATCGCATGGACTGGGTGAGTTGACCGCCTGTGGGCCGGGTGAAACTATCGTTCTCGAGTACGTGAAATCTCAAGAAGTCATGTGAAATTTGAGAGGCATGAGAATGACGGTTCTCGAAACCGACCGAACGTCGCCCACCGTTGGCGCAGCCAAGGCCCTTCATACCGAGTCCCCGATAGAGACTCCCGCGGAACCGCAAACAAGGAACGGCCGGAAATACCTATTGTTTGCGCTCTTCGCATTTCCCAACCTTCTGCTGATTGCAGTTTTCGCCTATTGGCCGATCCTGGGAAATCTGCTCTTGAGCCTCACCGACTGGGACATGATCTCCCCGTTCCCGAATTTCGTCGGCCTGGACAACTACACCACGCTCTTCTCGGATCCCGGCTTCGTCGACGTCATGCGGCGGACCCTGATCTGGGTCGTGGCAGTGGTCGGAGCCAGCCTCGTTTTCGGTCTGGGTATGGCGCTGCTGTTCAACGGCGGTGCCAAAGGCACCAAGGCCGTGTCCACCTTGGCTTTCACGCCACACGTTATTTCCGGTGCCGCGGTGGCGGCGGTCTGGCTATTCGTTTTCGACCCCAACTACGGTCTGTCGCGGCTGTTGTTCAACGCCATCGGCATGGACTCGCCTCACTGGACAACCGATCCGGACATGGCGCTATCCGCGCTGATCATCGTTGCAGTGTGGAAGGGTGCGGGCTTCGTGGCCATCGTCTACCTGGCCGCATTGCAGTCGATTCCACGTGACGTCATTGAAGCGGCGCAATTGGACGGCGCTGGCCGATGGAAGACCTTCAGCAAAATCGTCTGGCCGTTGTTGACGCCGACAACCTTTTTCCTGTGCGTCACCCAGATCATTGGCTCCTTCCAGGCATTCGACCTGATCGCCATGATGACCAGCGGCGGGCCGGCAGGTTCAACCACGACGCTGAGCTGGTACATCTACGAGCAAGGATTCCAGGAATTCAATATCGGATCCGCGGCAGCCTCCTCGGTTTTCATGTTCATCATCCTGCTCGTGGTCACCGCGGTGCAGATGCGATTCGCAGAACGAAAGGTGCACTACTCGTGAGCGCCCTGGCATCCCCTACACGTGAGACGACAACCGCGGCCGGCGGTCGTCCACCGGCCAAGCGCCGGAAGCCCCATCTCGCCAGCTACCTGATGCTGGGCCTGATCGCACTGGTTTTCCTGGTGCCGGCCTATTGGATGGTCTTGGCGGCGATCAAGCCCAACGACGAAATCTACCAGTGGCCATTCACGCCGTGGCCCAGCGAGCCAACCACCGAGAATTTCTCGGCGGCGTTGGCCGCCGCGCCATTCGACCAGTTCTTCATGAATTCGCTGCTGGTCACCACCGTCGGCGCCACGGTGAAAGTGGCGCTCGCGGCCCTCACCGCCTACGCCTTCGCATTTCTGCCCTTCCCCGGCAAGAACTGGCTGTTCCTGGGAGTGCTCGGCGCGCTCATGGTTCCGGGCCATGTCACCTTGCTGCTGAACTACTCGACGATCAGCAACCTCGGGCTGATCAACACCTATGCCGGCATCATCCTGCCGGGGCTCGGCTCCGCCTTCGGAACCTTCCTGCTGCGCCAGCATTTCATGGGCCTGCCCAAGGAAGTGCTGGAAGCGGCCGAACTCGACGGGGCCGGCCACCTGCGCAAGCTGTGGTCCTTCGTGCTGCCGATGTCCAAGCCGGCGGTCATCACCGTGGCGCTGATCGCGGTCATCGACGAATGGAACGACTTCATCTGGCCGCTGCTGGTCACCAACACCCTCGACATGCGCACGATGCCCATCGGCCTGATGTTCCTGAAGCAATCCGAGGGACTGGACGACTGGGGCATGATCATGGCCGCGACGCTGATGATTGTCCTGCCCATGCTGCTGCTCTTCCTCTTCGCCCAGAAGTACATCATCAACGGCATGGCCAGCGCCGCAGTGCGCCGCTAGGCCGTAAACCTCGAAATCCGCAAACCACCCGCATTTCACCGCAATCACAAAGGACCCAACCATGCAGAACAACCCGCTTGCCAGCACACTAGAGAAATCATCGTCGCGCCGCAGCTTCCTTGGCGCCCTCGGCCTCACCGCCCTGGCCATTCCGGCACTGGCGGCCTGCGGGAACTCCTCCACCGCAACCTTCGCGCAGCCGGCCACAAAGGTGCCCGCCGGCTTCGCCGGCCGCCGCAACGTCGTGATCTGGAGCTCCTGGGGAGGCGACAACGGCAAGATGTTCGCCGACCTGATCAAGAAGTTCAACGAGTCGCAGACCGCGATTTATGCGGAGGTCCAGCAGTTCGACGGCTATGACGGAGTGGGCGAGAAGCTCACTGCAGGCCTGCGGGCCAAGCAGGTTCCGGATCTCGCGGTGCTCTCCGACATCCACTGGAACCGCTACTTCCTCTCCGACGCGCTGGAGCCACTGAACAAGTACCACGACTCCAGTTTCGGCCCATCGGTATACACGGAGAACTTCTACAAGGAAGGCACCGTGCGCGACGAGTCCTACTGGGTTCCCTTCGCCCGTTCGACTCCGCTGTTCTACTACAACCGGGATCTCTTCGCCAGCGTAGGCCTGCCTGATCGAGCCCCGGGAACCTGGGATGAATTCCGCAGCTGGGGCAAGGAAGTCACCGGTGTGAAGTTCAAGGGCAACACCATGAAGATGCGCGCCCTGACCGGCGCCGACGACTGGTACTTCAGCGGACTGCTCTGGGCCTTCGGAGGCGCGATCTCCAACGGGCTGGACGTGCGTCTGGACAGCGCCGAGTCGCTGGCCGCCGTGGACTTCGAACGCCAGCTGGTCCACGAGGACAAGAGCATGTACCTGGCGCAGAGCTTCGTCAACGACTTCAGCAACGGCCAGTGCGCCACCGTCACCCAGTCCACCGGCGGGCTGACCAGCGTCACCAAGGCAGCCAAGTTCGAGGTCGGCACCGGCTTCATGCCCAAGGGCCCTGCCGGGACGGGAACTCCTACCGGAGGCGGCGGCCTGTCCGTCCTGCGTCAGATCAGCGACGAGCGCAAGGCCGATGCGGTCGAGGTCCTGCGCTTCCTGGCCAACGACGAAATCTCCTCGCAGTGGACCGTCGGCACCGGGTACCTTCCGGTGACCAAGGGGGCAACCAGCTCCAAGCTCGTCACCGACCTGATGGACAAGAATCCCAACTACCAGGTCGCCGTGGACCAGCTGCAGATCGCCTCGGGTCCGGACGATGTGCGCCGCTACGTCACCTCCGCCATTTCGGAGCTCAAGCAGATGGTGCAGAAGAACTACACCTCCAACGTCAAGCCGGAGGAGCTGGTGAAGCCGGTAGCTGCGAAGCTGCGCGCCGAAGCGGACAAGATCCGCGCCACCTACGAAGAGAAGGTTGCCTAACCATGAGCCAGATGACTGGAATGCGACTTGTCGGGCACCGCGGCGCCATGGCCCATCGCCCGGAAAATACGCTGGAATCCTACCGCTATGCCGAAGAGCTGGGTGTTGCCGAGATCGAGCTGGATATCAGGCTGTCTGCCGACGGCGAGGTGTTCATCCTGCATGACGAGACGATTGACCGGGTTGCCCCCACACCGGGTGCCCTCGCCGGCATCAATGTAGCTACCCTGACGATGGAAGAACTTCGAGGTGTCGATCTGGGGGAGTGGCTGGGTATTCCTACACTCACCGAGGCACTGGACGCCACGACCACCGCCATCCAGATCGAGATCAAGGATCCCCGTGTCGTCCCGGCAGCTGCTGCGATCGTCAATGCCAGGCCGCAGGACTTCGAGCGGCTGCAGTTCACGAGCTTCAACCATGAGGCACTGGTGCAGATCAAGACATTGTGCCCGCAGGTTTCGCGGGGATTCATCCTCGGAGGCACCACCACCCTGACCGACGATGTTGACGCGCTGTTTGGATTGCTGGCCGAAAGCCAGGCGACCTTTGTGCATCTGAATGTCCACGCTGTGCGCGATGCTACGGTGCAGGAGCTCCACCGTAAGGGATACCTGCCCACGCTCTGGCCGCTTCGCGGTCCGGACGACGTGCGTCAGGCCTTGGCGATCGGAGCCGCCGCGGTCTGCGCCGATGATCCGGCGGCCGCCAAAACATGGATAGCCGACATCGTGGCCGAGATTCCTGCATAGCCAGCAGATCCATGGCACCGTCGTTCCGAAGCTCACGCTCACCGAATGGCGGTGCCTTCTGCATATATGCAATGCGCACGAAACGTGCGTGGACCGACGCATCGGTCCGCGCTAAAAACATGCGAAACCAGAAACGAACACGACCCACGAGCCCGGCGCAGACGACGTTGTCGAAGGCTGGCCATCAACAGGGATGCACTGACCGGGCAGTGAAAATCTGCCGCCGAATGTCGGAATCTACCAAGACTGCTGGCGAGAGCCGTAGATGCCCGAAGCGCAGCATTGATCCGCATGGCATTGGAGCCCAGAATGTGACACCGGGGTTTTGCCCTATGACAACTCATCTAGCGTGCGGCAATGTCGTAGCAAATTCGTGAAAATAGGCTTTGACCAGAGGTAACGCGGAGATCCAATTGTTACGCCGGAAACCTGATCTAAGGGATAAATCTCCTACCGTAACAATGTTACGCAACACTCAAGGTTATGAACTTCGCTGATCCTACGATGAATGGGTACCACCTCGTCGCTCCCCGCATTCCACGGTCGGATCTCGGGCGCCCAGCGACATTTTTATGCAGTATTGAAAGGAACCAGTTCTCCCCATGTCTTCGAACTCCCAGAACCCAGTTATCGGTTCGGACCGCGTTAAGCGCGGCATGGCTGAAATGCTCAAGGGCGGCGTCATCATGGACGTTGTCACCCCGGAGCAGGCACGTATCGCTGAAGATGCAGGCGCGGTCGCTGTCATGGCGCTGGAGCGGGTTCCTGCCGATATCCGCGCCCAGGGCGGCGTATCCCGCATGAGCGATCCGGACATGATCGACGGCATCATCAACGAGGTCTCCATCCCGGTGATGGCCAAGGCCCGCATTGGCCACTTCGTCGAGGCGCAGATCCTTCAGTCGCTGGGTGTCGACTACATCGACGAGTCCGAGGTCCTCTCGCCAGCCGACTACGAGAACCACATCGACAAGCAACCGTTCACCGTGCCGTTCGTCTGCGGTGCCACCAACCTCGGCGAAGCTCTGCGCCGCATCAACGAAGGTGCCGCGATGATCCGCTCGAAGGGCGAGGCAGGCACCGGCGACGTTTCCAACGCCACCGGCCACATGCGCAAGATCCGCGCGGAAATCGCAAAGCTCTCGGCCCTGCCGGAAGACGAGCTGTACGTTGCCGCCAAGGAACTGCAGGCTCCATACGAGCTGGTCAAGGAAGTTGCCGCCACCGGCAAGCTCCCGGTAGTGCTGTTCACCGCGGGCGGCATCGCAACCCCTGCCGACGCTGCCATGATGATGCAGCTGGGTGCCGACGGCGTCTTCGTTGGCTCGGGCATCTTCAAGTCCGGCAACCCGGTGCAGCGCGCCGAAGCCATCGTGAAGGCCACCACCTTCTTCGACAACCCGGACGAACTGGCCAAGATCTCGCGCGGCCTGGGCGAAGCCATGGTCGGCATCAACGTCGCCGATGTTCCTGTGCCTCACCGTTTGGCTGAGCGCGGCTGGTAAGCACCTGCTCTATCTGATTGAAACCCCCAAGGCCACCTTGGGGGTTTCGTCGTCTCCTGAATAGCGGTGTGCCTTGAACGCGGGTGTGCCTGCTCTCCGCACGAACGATTGCTGTGGTTGCGATTCCTTGTCCACTCAGACTGGCAACGATATCGTAAAGTCCATCGGACGTTTCAAGGGGGGACCATGTGCCGTTGGCTCGCTTATCTCGGTTCGCCAATAGACATCGCAGACATCCTGCTGCGCCCCAATCACTCGCTGATCGACCAGAGCCTGCACGCGCGCGAACTGTACCTGCCCCACTACCGGCTAGCCGAGGGCTTTGCAGCTCATGCGTTCCCCACGAACGGGGATGGGTTCGGCATGGCGTGGGCCGGGTTGCGGGGAACGCTGGGGCGGTATCGGCAGATCGGCCCGGCCTGGGACAGCCAGAACCTGCGCCATCTGGCGCAGCAGATTCAATCCAACTGTGTTCTTGCTCATGTCCGGGCCGCGCCCGGCGGTACGATCGCCGAGCAGAACTGCCACCCATTCGTCCACGACAGCTGGATGTTTCAGCACAATGGAACGATCCCGGAATTCGCCACACTCAAACGTGAGCTCACCTTCGACGTCGACGCGGCGCTCTACCCCTCCATCCTTGGCAATGCAGACACCGAGGTTTGCTTTTTCCTAGCGTTGACCTATGGACTGGATCAGGATCCTGTGGCGGGCATGTCGCGTATGGTGGCACGGGTGGAACGGGCACGCAACGAGCACGGGATCGCCGATCCGTTCACCGCTACCATGTGCGTATCCAACGGGCAGCAATTGATAGTCCTGCGCTGGGTCAGCCCGGATGCGCAGGGCGTCCAAGCCCCGTCGCTCTACCACGCAACGGGCCCTACCGTGTTGCTGACGGTCGATGGCCAAAATGATCGTTTGCCTGAAAATGCGCAGCTGGTGGTTTCCGAGCCCCTCGAACTGCACTGGAGCAGGCATACATGGCGGGAAGTTCCCAGCGCGTCGATCGGGATGCTGGAAACCGGCCAGCCTGCGCGATTTATGCCGATCAACCTCGACTCCTGAGGGGCCCGGCCGGAGCCGGCAGCGTGTTTAGACTTGGTCCATGGGTGAAATAATCTTTGATGCCGCAACCACGCTCAATGGCTATCTGGCCGATGCCGACCACAGCCTCCAATGGCTATTCGACGTCGGAGGGGATGAACAACCAGACCCGGATCTGTTGCCGCGGGACGTGTCCGTACATGTTGAAGGCGCCAACACGTACCTCTGGGTGCTTGAGCATGAGAAATTCATGGAGCACCCCGCAAAATGGCACACCTATTACGGGGACCGGCCCACGTACGTCTTTACGCATCGCGACTTGCCAATCCCGCAGGGGGCAGATGTCCGGCTGCTGCGTGGTGCGGTAGCCCAGCATCTGGACCACATCCGCAATGCCGCAGGCACTGGCAATATCTGGGTGCTGGGCGGCGGAGAGCTTCTCGGGCAGTTCCTTGACATCGACGAGCTCGACGAGCTGGCGCTGACGATCGCACCGGCAACCGTTGCTGCCGGTGCGTCACTGCTGCCTCGTGCGATAGGCAGCGACCGTCTCAAGCTCGTGGAAGCACGGCAAGCCGGACCGTTCGCGAGGCTGCGGTACCGGGTGCTCAAAAGGGAATGAAGTTCGGCCGCAGCTACGTCAAGGGATGCAAAGCGGCGGGATCGATACCGATTCCGGCCCTTGCCGATCAACAAAGTCTCAAGCAGCTTCTAGGCCCAAGAACGCAGCACCATATGACGGCCTCGCCCAAGGAGCTTCAGGCCGTTGGCCGTGAAGAAATCGGCGCTGGACGGAGTGGCCGCTGCGAGCAATTCGGTCGGGCCCTCGTCTTCGACGGGAGCCAGCGGGTTGATCATCGAACGCGACAGGCCGTGCAGCAGTGCAGTGCCGATGCCCTGACGGCGGAAATCGCTGCCGACGGCCAGCGCATGGACCATCAACTGTCCGCCGAGACCCTGTTGGGCGAAACCGCGGCCGACAATGTTGCCTTCCTCGGTGCGGGCAACCGCATGCTCTACCCGGCGCAACGCCGGGTGGCCACTGGAAAGCTGGGGTGAGGCTTCCCTCCACAGATTCGTGACTGCCAGTTCAGCGGCGTCGGCTCCGGTGGCTTCCGGAACATTGTTGCCAAGGCGGATCTTTCCGTCCCAGCGGTCCATCGGAATGGCCAGCGGCCCCGCATGCCAGGAGACCTGGGCGTTATCGCTGAACCCGGCGGCCTTCAGCTGCGTGGCATCCGCGCCCGAATTCACCCAGGCTTCCACCCGGCGGGCGCCGAGCCGCATGCCTTCGGCCAGGGCGGGGCGCAGGCCTGCAGGTTCCGGGTTTTCCGGGAAGAGCAGCACTAGGCGTCGGCGCACCGGCTGCCAAGCCCATGAGCAGCCGTGGGTGGTAAAAATCTTGCCGCCAGTGGCAACGGCCAGCGCCTGATGCCAGTGGCTCAACGCTTCCTGTGCGGAGGCAATCGTCGTCATTATTCTGCGTTCACCAATCCTCGACGGCGCAGCAGCGGTTCGACCTCTGCATTGCGTCCGCGGAACAATCTGTAGGACTCAAGGGGATCGCGCGTATTGCCGCGCGACAGCAGCTCCTCGCGGAACCGATTACCATTTTCCCGCATTAGGCCACCATTTTCCGCGAACCACTGCACAGTGTCGGCATCGAGCACCTCACTCCAAATGTAGGAGTAGTACCCGGCCGAGTAGCCGTTGGCGAAGATATGCTGGAAGTAACCGGTGCGGTAGCGCGGCGCGATCATCTGCGGATCGAATCCGGCCTCCACCAGCACCTGCTGTTCGAATGCTTCCGGATCGGCGATGACGGTTCCCGGCTCGATGGTATGCCAGGCCCAGTCGAGGACGCTCGCGGCCAGGTATTCGGTCGTCGCGAAGCCCTGCCCCCATAATTCCGAGGCCCGCAAGCTTTCCAGCACGGATGGATCCAGCGGCTCGTCGGTCGCGTAGTGCTTTGCATATCCGCCGACCACATCTTCATGCAGCGCCCACATCTCGTTGACCTGGGAAGGGAATTCCACGAAGTCCCGTGGCACCGAAGTTCCGGAGAGCGAGGCGTACTTCCCATTCGCGAACATCCCGTGCAAGGCGTGCCCGAACTCGTGGAACAGCGTGTTGGTCTCGTCCAGCGTCAGCAGTACCGGTTCTCCGTCCGCTGGCGGGGCGATGTTCAAGGTGTTGGTGACGATGGGGCGCTCATTGAGGAACGATGCGCCGTCGCGCAGCGTCGTCATCCATGCGCCACCCTTCTTGGTGGGCCGAGCCAGGAAATCTCCGCTGTACAACGCCAGTGCGCTGCCATCGGCGTCGAAGACCTCCCAGACACGTACATCAGGATGGTAGCCCGGTAGATCGAATCGCTCGGTGAAGGTGATTCCGTACAATCGGGTCGCGGTGGCAAAGACGCCCTGAACCAGGACCCGCTCAAGCTCGAAGTACTCGCGAAGCGCCGACGTATCTACCGAGAACTTCTCCTGAAGCACCTTCTCCGAATAGTAGCGCCAGTCCCATGCATTGATCGGGCCGCCGGCAAGGCCGGAAAGTATCCCAGCCTCGGCGTTTGCATTGCGCACGGCTGGGGCTGTCAGCTCCGCGAGTCGTTCGGCTACGGCTGCGGTGCTCGGCGCCGTTGCATCGGCGAGCACCGTCTCGGCGTGATTCGCGAAGCCGAGTACCGAGGCTCGTTCTGCACGCAGGGATGCCATTTGTGCCGCGAGTTCCAAGGTCGACTTCAGGCCGCGGGATAGCGACGCCTCGTGAACCTTGCGGCGGGATTCCGAGCGAGCCAGTTGGGAAAGCACAGGCTGCTGCGAAGGCGAAACCAGAGGCAGCAAGAAGCCGTCTGGATACCCGGCGTCAAGAGCAGCCTTGGCCGCCGCAGCTATTGCCGCGTCGCCCAATCCTTCAAGCTCCGCTGCGTCGGCGAAATGCACCGCATGCTTATTCTGGTTTTCCAATGCCAGATTCGAGAACTGGCTGGAAAGCTCCGAAATTTGTTCGTTCAGCTTCGAGAGCTTGTCCTTGGCCTCTGATCCCAAGGCCGCTCCTGCCTGTTCAAATTCCCTGAGGGTCTGTTCGGCCAGTCGAGCATCCTCACCTACCAGAGAATCAAGGTTTAAAGCTTGTAAACGAGAAAACAAAGTTTCGTTCAGGTGAATGGCGTCCTGCTGGCGTGTCATGATGCTCGACATCTCGCTTTGGATCGCACGCAGGTCCTCGGTTCCGTGGGCGGAGAGCACGGTGAAGTATGTCATCAGCGTCCGACGAAGCACCTGACCTGAGGCTTCGAGAGCTACCAGCGTGTTATCGAATGTCGCAGGTTCATTATTGGACGTAATCGCCTCCAGCTCCTCCTGCTGCAATGCGGCGCCCTGGCGCGCTGCAACAACATAGTCTTCCGCGGTAAGCGACTGGAATTCGGGCCATTGATAAGGATTTTGGCTGGGAGAAAGGAGCTGATTCGACATGCCCTAAGGTTCCCATATTGAACGTGACCCAGCTTGCATTGACGCCAATGTCATGCCAAGGGCGAACTGCGATCCACCGGTATGCTGTGGCGTATGAGCTTTCCCTTGCCCATTCGCTTCGCTGCGCTGACCGTATCAATTGCACTTCCTGCGGCCCTGGCATCTGGATGCAGCGTTGCGCCGCAAACACAATCAGGCGCGCTCACATCGACATCTGCCGCACCGACCGTTGAAGCTTCGCAGCCAGCAAAGGACCAGGATGGCCCGAAGGAAACACCAATGGATCGACCCGAGGAGTTGTCCCTCATGGTGACCGGGGATGTGCTGCTCCACCCGCAGTTGCTAGATGAAGCAGAAACCGCTGCCGGGAAATCCGACGGCAATGGCAAAGACTTCGACTTCGAGCCACTCTTGGCTGGCCTCAAGCCATACGTTCAGGACGCAGATGTAGCCCTGTGCAATCTGGAGACGCCGATCGGCACCCCTCCTTATTCCGGATACCCGCTATTCACTGTTCCCTCGCAAATCGTCTCCGATCTCGCCGCTATCGGCTATGACGGGTGCACCACCGCGACGAATCA
The DNA here is from genome assembly GCF_046940185.1 of Arthrobacter sp. 'calajunan'. Classification (NCBI taxonomy): domain Bacteria; kingdom Bacillati; phylum Actinomycetota; class Actinomycetes; order Micrococcales; family Micrococcaceae; genus Arthrobacter; species Arthrobacter sp. 'calajunan'. Next base: position 110,636 of record NZ_JBKZDY010000004.1, on the reverse strand, counting down.
CACCGTGGACGCGGGCACCAAAGGAGTCATCCGAACCCTTGACACTCTGGCAAAGAATGAAATGTTCTCGACAGGAAGCTATAAGAGCAAGAAGGACTCCGAGCAGCCACCCATTATGGACATCAGTGGCGTGAAGCTCGGTGTTGTTGCCACAACGTACTCGTTGAACGGGATGCGCGCTGATTCTGATTGGAGAGTCGACACGGGGGTCAACTCATCGAAACTCATTGATCGTGCGAAATCTGCACGTAAGGCCGGGGCTGACATTGTGGTGGCTGCGGTGCACGACGGCGCGGAGTACACGAGTGCGCCAACTGAGTCCCAGCGAAAACTCGGCCGAGCATTGGCCAGCTCGGGGGAGTTCGATTTCGTCTACATGCACCATACGCACTCGGTCCTGCCGATCGAGAAGTACAAGGGAACGTGGATCGTGTACGGTCTTGGGAACTCGGTCGCAAAGCATGCCACCCCTACGATCCTGAATCGTGAGGGGATCAGTGTAAAGGCAACTTTTGCTCGCGACGGCGAGAACTGGGACGTGTCAAAACTTCAGTGGGTTCCGCACCAGCTAAGCAAAGCGCCGGTGGCATGGTGCCAGGTCGCCACCACAGAAACATGCGTATCCGATGCGGATGCTAATGCGTCACTTCAACGGACGCTGAAGACCGTTGATGCCTACGGAGCCGTTGATGATGGATTGGAGGAGTGGACCCTGCCTTAGTGGGCTTCCGCTCCCTTATTCATTTGCGATCAATTCTTTCTTGGTTCTCCAAACGTCCATCGTTATTGGAGTGCTGGGTACGGCCGCTTGTCCTGGAATACTTTGCCACGGACCCCCATCCACGCTGAATTCACCGCGATATAGTGTGGTGACACCGACGCTGAACTTCCCCGTTTCTTCGAAGATGTGACTTGTAGGCGTCTCATCATGCAATGTGTGTTCTGGACTCGGTTGCCCAGATGAATGCAGCTTTCGGGTAGTTCCGTCTCCGTAGTTCCAATTCCATTGGACAGGGATTGCTCTGATCTTGACATCTGCACCAGATAAGTTCGAGTTGAACTCTTGAGAATCATGGCTTGCCCAGAAATGTGTGTTTCCGTTGCGCAGTGTAAAGCCGTTCGGGTCACTGCTCAATTTAGAAGCTTTAATCGGAAAGGTTCGAAACTTATTGGGTGAGATTATTATTTCCTTTATGATTTGATCATCAGGAATCCTAATTGCAGGCGGATCTCCCGGGCAGTAGCTTAGGTCACGTAACAGATTTCCATCTAAGTCAAATATTTGACGACTAATTGGATATGAGCCATCATCGCATTGCGGTAAGTCTGGGTTGGCGTCGCATCCGAGAATTTCTTGTCGCCCAAGAACGCAAGGATCATAGTCCCTTATTTTGTATCTAGGCCCATCAATTGGTTTGTATTTATTCTCGGGAGATTCGATGTGCCACTCATCAATTTGAATCATTTTAGTCTCATCGCAAATATGGCTTGCATCTTCTCCCTTCATCGACACTTTGTCACGCTCGCAATCTGGCAGTTCCAGTGCTGGGGATGCCCCAACATTGAAGGTTAGAAAAGTTACCGCAATTGCGGTTGTGGAAAGTAGTCTCGTGATCATGACTTACGATCCTCAATAATTATGATCTTCTGAACTTTCCATCCATTGGCGTATTCGATAGCCAGAGTCAACCTCATCGAATCAGTGGATTTCTCAGTGGAGTCCAACTCGTTTGGTATGAAATAAAATTCTGCTTCATCAATCGAATAGGCCATTGATACGGCAGCTTTATTCTTCGCCGACATATATGAATCTGTAACTCTGAATTTGTGTTTCCCCCCTACTTGCCATTTGCCTGAGACCTGCGCTCTCGCTGCAGGGTCGATCAAGTATTCGCCGCAGAGTTCACAAGCTCGCGAAGTGACTCTCTTTAGGGGCGTTGAGTCATTCGATTCAACAAGATAGTTAATTAATTCAAAGTAGTATTCGGCGAAATGTGCGGCACCTTCAGCAGTGTTTTCACTTGCCTGTGCTGGCATTTTCGGAATCGGCACGTTTTCAGCAGGACCTTTTGCTGAGGCGGGTTTATATTCTTCCGTCTCTTTTGGTGAGCTGGATGATGACTGGGTTGGGGCTGCACTGCTGTTCGGTTTTTCCTGACTCTGGGCTGGTGTTGGAGTAGGCGGCGTTTCGGGGCCGGACTCGCATGCTGCGAGTGCGATCGAGCTGGCTGCAAGCAGCGCTACACATGCAATTTTCCGAGCGCTCATAGGAACTCTCCGTAGTCACTAGGATGCCGTAGTGAGCGTCATCCTATGCCCGGCGCTCAAAGATTGGGAGAGTTTTGCTCAAATCTGTGGATAACTGGCGCAAAGCGATGCAGTCGTGCTTACTTGAAAATTCCGGAATCTACTCAAAGCTGCTGGTATGCAATTCAGACCGCGAGCCCACTAGTGGTAGTCAAGTGCGGAAGTGGGCAACGCAGATAGTTGTTTCGAGCGCTTCTGGAGATGCGAAAGAATCGCGACACGCCTGGTAATAAAACCTGTATGAGCAGTGGGGGAGGAATAACGTTGATCCGGCGCTTGCTGGATTGCCTGCGCGCTGTCCCGATGGATTCCGTTTTTTGAGCGTCGAGTCCGTGGGGGATCGATTCAATTGTGAAGGTAGAACCATGCCGCTCTTCGGTGTCCTTGCCCTGCAGGGTGATTTTCGTGAACACCTGGCTTCGTTGACAGAACTTGGTGAAGTCGCTGTGCCCGTGCGTACTGTTGAAGATCTGGGGCGGATCGACGCGTTAGTTATTCCTGGCGGCGAGTCGTCGGTGATTGACCGCCTGTCGCGCATTTATGGTCTCGCTGATCCGATTCGCCGACGTATTGCCGACGGCATGCCGGCCTATGGTTCTTGCGCAGGAATGATCATGCTGGCTGATCGTCTGGAAAATCCCGCCGTTGCCAGCAATGGCGCGGTCCAGGAGACTTTCGGCGGGATCGACATGACGGTTCGTCGCAACGCTTTCGGACGGCAGGTCGATTCGTTCGAGAACCGACTGGATTTCAACGGCGTCAACCTCGAAGCGGTGTTCATCCGAGCCCCTGAAGCGGTGCAGGTTGGCCCGGACGTTGAAGTGATCAGCACCGTACCCGGAGCGGATCCGTCGTCACAAGGTAGAATCGTTGCAGTACGTCAGGGAAATCTGTTGGCAACCAGCTTTCATCCGGAGGTATCCGGAAGCGCTGCCATCCATGAATTCTTCATCAAAATTACGCGAGGAGACGCTTAAAGCATGTCAGGCCACTCCAAATGGGCAACAACCAAGCACAAGAAGGCAGCCATTGACGCCAAGCGCGCCAAGGCCTTCGCGAAATTCATCAAGGGCATTGAAGTAGCAGCCCGTGCCGGCGGTGCCGATATGGCCGGCAACCCTGCTCTTGAACTTGCGGTCAGCAAGGCCAAGAAGAACTCCGTGCCGATCAACAACATCGACCGCGCCGTCAAGCGTGGTGCGGGCCTGACCGGCGAGGTCGTCGACTACACCGAAATCATCTACGAAGCGCGCGGTCCGCAGGGCTCCGCACTGCTGATCGAGTGCCTCACCGACAACAAGAACCGTGCGGCCTCCGAGGTCCGCGTGGGCATCACCCGCAACGGCGGCTCCATCGCCGACCCGGGCTCCGTGAGCTACCTGTTCGCCCGCAAGGGCGTTGTCCGCCTGCCGAAGGGCGAGCTGACCGAAGACGACCTGCTGATGGTTGTCCTGGACGCGGGTGCCGACGAGATTCTGGACGAGGACGACAGCTTCGCCATCGTCTGCGAGCCAAGCGACCTGCGCGCCGTGGCAGCTGCGCTGGATGAGGCCGAAATCGCCTACGAGTCCGACGAAATGGAATTCCTGCCGTCCATGAAGGTGGACCTGGACGTGGACGGGGCCCGCAAGTTCCTGAAGCTGTTCGACGCGCTGGAAGAGCTGGACGACGTGCAGAACGTCTACACCAACGCCGACCTGTCCGACGAGGTTCGCGCAGCGCTGGACGAGGAGAACTAGGGGTTTGTCCCTTCGAGTCGTGGGCGTCGACCCCGGCCTGACCCGCTGCGGGTTGGCCGTGGTCGACGTTTCTGCAAGCCGACAAGTAGAACTCGTCGACGTCACCGTCGCGGGCACCCCGCCGGGCACCCCGCTGGATGCCCGCCTGCTGGCCATCGCGAACGCGATCGACGCCTGGCTGGATACCCACAAGCCGGACGTGCTGGCCATCGAACGGGTTTTCGCCCAGGTGAACGTCTCAACGGTGATCGGCACCGCGCAGGTGACCGGCATCGTCATCACCGCCGCCGCCCGCCGCGGCATCCCCGTGGCGTTGCATACCCCGACCGAGGTCAAGGCCGCGGTCACCGGCTCCGGGCAGGCCACCAAGGCCGCCATCGGCAAGATGGTCGCCAAGATCTGCCGCCTGGACGAGCCACCCAAACCAGCTGACGCCGCCGACGCGGTCGCCCTGGCGATCGCCCACGCATGGCGCGGCGCGGCCGCCGGCTCCAATGCTTCCGCCTCCGCTGCCAGCTCCTCCGGATCCCGGCAGCTCACCACCGCCCAACGCGCCTGGATCGCCGCCGAGGCCTCGGCCAAGCACCGCGCCGCCCGGCGCTGAGACTCACCCGCGGTAGGCAGACGTCGCGCTTCGTAGGTATCTTCGATAAACTGTCTGGGATCGAACATATATCCCAAGGAGTGGCATGATCAGCTCATTGACCGGCACCGTCCAAGCGGTGTCCCTGAACACCGCCGTGCTCAACGTGAACGGCTTTGGCATGTTGGTCAATGCCACCCCCGGCACGCTGTCCACCCTGCACCAGGGCCGCGAGGCCACCGTGCACACCTCCATGGTGGTGCGCGAGGACTCGATGACCCTGTTCGGCTTCGCCACCACCGAGGAGCGCGACGTCTTCGAGGTGCTCATCGGCGTTTCCGGAATCGGGCCGCGTACCGGCCTGGCCATCCTCGCCGTGCACACCCCCGAAGAAGTGCGCATCGCCGCCAACACCAAGGACACCGCCGCCTTCACCAAGGTCTCCGGCATCGGCCCCAAGGGCGCCAGCCGCATCGTGCTGGAGCTGAACGGCAAGCTCGTTCCCACCGGCGCCCCGGTGCCCTCCGGATCCGCAGCTGCCGGTTCCGCCTCGGTCTGGGAACCGCAGGTCATCGAGGCGCTCACCGGGCTGGGCTGGAGCGAGAAGGATGCCACCGCCACGCTCAAGGCGCTGTCCAAGGCGGATCCCGACATCGTCGCCACCGGCAACGTGGCCGACATCCTGCGCGCGGCCCTGCGCAGCATGTCCAGCGCCAACCGCGCCCGATAGGATTACCCCGTGTCTGATTCCAAACCGCTGACCCACGCCGGAAGCGAACCGGAGGAGCATGCGCTGGAAGCCGCGCTGCGCCCGCGCAACCTGGACGACTTCGTGGGCCAGTCCCGCGTGCGCCAGCAGCTTTCCCTGGTGCTCGAAGCGGCCAAGATCCGCGAACGCAGCGCCGACCACGTGCTGCTTTCAGGCCCTCCGGGGCTGGGCAAGACCACCTTGTCGATGATCATCGCCGCGGAAATGAACGCGCCGCTGCGCATCTCCTCGGGACCTGCCATCCAGCATGCCGGCGACCTGGCCGCCATCCTGTCCTCGCTGACCGAAGGCGAAGTGCTGTTCCTGGACGAGATCCACCGCATGTCGCGGCCGGCCGAGGAAATGCTCTACATGGCGATGGAGGACTTCCGCGTCGACATCGTCGTGGGCAAGGGCGCCGGCGCGACCGCCATCCCGCTGGATTTGCCGCCGTTCACCTTGGTGGGTGCCACCACCCGCGCAGGCCTGCTGCCCGGCCCGCTGCGCGACCGCTTCGGCTTCACCGGCCATCTGGAGTTCTACGCCGTCGAGGAGCTTGAGCTGGTGCTGCGCCGCTCGGCCATGATGCTGGACCTGCGGGTTACCTCGGCAGCCTTCTCCGAAATCGCCGGACGCTCCCGCGGGACCCCGCGCATCGCCAACCGCCTGCTGCGCCGCGTGCGCGACTGGGCGCTGGTGCACAAGCTCGAGGAGATCGACGCCCAATCCGCGGCAGCCGCGCTGGACATGTACGAGGTCGACTCCAGGGGATTGGACCGACTTGACCGGTCGGTGCTCGAGGCGCTGTGCCTGAAGTTCGGCGGGGGACCGGTGGGCCTGTCCACCCTGGCCATTGCGGTCGGTGAGGAAACCGAAACCGTGGAGACCGTCGCCGAGCCATACCTCGTGCGCGAGGGCTTGATGGGACGCACCCCGCGCGGGCGAATCGCAATGCCCAGCGCCTGGCAGCATCTGGGGATCGCCATGCCCAAGGACGCCATTTTCGCCAGCGCCCAAAGCTATGAAAACGATGAGGATTAGACCAGCATCGCTTCACCGGACGCGTAAATGGTTCGCCCGTAGTCGCGCACCCATTAGACTAAAGACGCCTGACCTATGCCCTCGACAGGGCCTGGGTGGGGCGTCTTTGCTGTTTTGCGCGTCGCTGACGCCCGCAGCATCCCGAATTTTCAGCATTCGCAACGAATCGTTAGCAGGTAATTTACGTGAACTCTCTGGTGATCGCCCAAGCCGCCGGCGGCGGCTTCAACCCCTCGATGATCCTGATGATCGCGCTGTTCGCAGTGCTGATTTTCATGATGTTCCGCGGGCGCAAGAAGCAGGCAGCCCAGCAGGAGAAACTGAAGAACAACACCGTCCCGGGTGCGAAGGTCATGACCAATTCGGGCATCTTCGGCACCGTCGTCGGTATCGACGCCGAGGACCGCGTGCAGGTCGAAGTCGCCAACGGCGTGGTGCTGACCCTGCACCGCCAGGCCATTGCAACCTTCCTGGACAACGACGCTGCTGCCGCGGCGGCCGCCCCTGCTGTGGCCGAGGCCGATGCCCCGTCGTCCACCGTGGAAACCCCGGAGGAGTCCCTTCGTCGCCTGAACGACGAAGGCAAGGATGAGCGCAACGCCTAGCCAGGCCGATTCGCGGCGGTCCGCATTGGTCCGCCTAGACGAGAAAGCACATTAGATGTCATCAATTAGACCTGTGAAGCAGGCACGCAAAGCCTTGCTGTGGCTGCTGGTGGTCTTCCTCATCGCCTCCGGCGTGCTGGTGGGCGGCGTGCTCAGCGGCAAGACGAGCTTCGCACCGAAGCTCGCGCTGGACCTGGAGGGCGGCACCCAGATGATCCTGGCCCCGCGTGTCCAGGGCGACCAGGCAATCAGCCAGGAGCAGCTGGACCAGGCGGTGGAGATCATCCGCCAGCGCGTTGACGGCGCCGGCGTGACCGAATCGGAAATCACCACCCAGTCCGGACGCAACGTCGTCGTCTCGATGCCGGGTGTTCCGAGCCAGGAGACCCGCGACCTGATCCAGGCCTCGGCGAACATGGAGTTCCGCCCGGTGCTGATCACCGGCGCGTTCACCGCCACCCCGGAGGCCGACCGCACCCCTGCCAAGGACCTGCCGAAGCCGACCGGCAAACCGGAGAACCCTTCGGATACCAACTGGATCAGCGCAGACCTGTACAAGCAGTTCGAGGCCTACGACTGCCCGACCGAGCTGAAGGAAGCCAGCACCACCACGCACGATCCTGCCAAGCCGATGATCTCGTGCGATGAGCGCATGGGCGTGAAGTACATCCTCGGCCCGCAGGAGATCCCCGGCGACCAGATTGCCGACGCCTACGCCCAGCTGGCGCGCGGCGTGAACGGCTCGGTCACCGGCGAATGGGTTGTGGTCATCGAGTTCAACTCCGAAGGCACCAAGACCTTCGCCGACACCACCCAGCGGCTGATCTCGCTGACCGGTTCGCGCAACCAGTTCGCCATCGTGCTCGACGGCAACACGATCTCCGCCCCGACGACCAACGCCGTGATCTCCGACGGCCGCCCGCAGATTTCCGGCGGCTTCACCCAGGAGACCAGCCAGGCGCTGGCCGAGCAGCTGAAGTACGGCGCCCTGCCGATCAGCTTCGACATCCAGTCCGAGCAGCAGGTCTCCGCCACCCTCGGCGCCGACCAGCTCAAGGCCGGCCTGATCGCCGGCATCATCGGCCTGTTCGCGGTGTTCATCTACTCGATCTTCCAGTACCGCGCGCTGGGCTTCGTGACCATTGCGTCGCTGATCGCCTCCGGCGTGCTGACCTACCTGGCGCTGGTGCTGCTGGGCTGGGGCATGAACTACCGCCTGTCGCTGGCCGGCGTGGCAGGCCTGATCGTGGCCATCGGCCTGATCGCCGACTCGTTCATCGTGTACTTCGAACGCGTGCGCGATGAGCTGCGCGACGGGCGTCCGCTGGCAAGCGCCGTGGCCATCGGCTGGAAGCGCGCCGAGCGCACCATCCTGGCCTCCAAGGCGGTCAACGTGCTGGCGGCCGTGGTGCTGTACATCGTGGCCGTGGGCAACGTGCGAGGCTTCGCCTTCACCCTGGGTTTGACCGCCATCATCGACCTCGTGGTCGTGTACGGCATGACCCACCCGACGCTGGTGCTGCTGGCACGCACGAAGTTCTTCGCCGAGGGCCACCGCTTCTCCGGCCTGGACCCCTCGCTGCTCGGCGCCGAGCCGCTGTACAAGGGCGCGGGCCAGATCCGCCGCTTCACCGACAACGTCGATGCGAACCGCGGGAAGAAGAACCAGAAGGCGGGCGCAGAGGCCGCCAAGCGCATGACCATCGCCGAACGCCGCCGCGCCGAAGCGGTCTCCGCCTCCACCAAGGCGAAGGCCGCCAAGGACCAGGCGCAGGAGGAGAACAATGAATAAGCTGGTCACGTGGGGCAACGAGCTCTACACGGGTAAACGCTCCTACCCGTTCACCTCCAAGCACCGCCTGTGGTTCAGCATCGCGGCGGTCCTGGTGGTCTTGTCCATACTGTTGCCAGTCGTCAAGGGCGGCTTCAACCTTGGCATCGACTTCCGCGGCGGCTCGGAGTTCACCGTGTCGAACACGACCCACACCGAGCAGGGCATCGGCGAGGAGGCAGTCAAGGCCGTCGCGCGGCAGGCCGAGGCGACCGTCACCAACATCGCCCCGGGCACCATGCGCATCCAGACCGAGCGCCTGTCCGACGACCAGACCCTGGCCATCGCCAAGGACCTGGCCGCCGGCTACGGCGTGAGCGCCGACGAGGTCACCAGCAACTTCATCGGCCCGACCTGGGGACAGGACGTCTCCCGCCAGGCCCTGGTCGGCCTGCTGGTCTTCGTGGTGCTGGTGGGCCTGCTGATGGCCGCGTACTTCCGCACCTGGAAGATGTCGCTGGCCGCCATCATCGGCCTGTTCACGGTGATCATCGTGACCGGCGGCATCTACTCGCTGACCGGTTTCGAGATCACCCCGAGCGCGATCATCGGCTTCCTGACGATCCTGAGCTACTCGCTGTACGACACCGTCGTGGTGTTCGACAAGATCCGCGAAAACACTAAGGACTTCTCCAAGCGCAATGAACGCACCTTCGAGCAGCAGGTGAACCTGGCGATCAACCAGACCCTGGTGCGCTCGATCAACACCTCCGTGGTGGCGGTCCTGCCGGTCGCCTCGATCCTTTTCATCGGTTCCTACCTGTTGGGCGCCGGTACGCTCAAGGACCTGTCGCTGGCCCTGTTCGTCGGCATCATCGTGGGCACCCTGTCCACGATCTTCGTCCAGGCCCCGCTGTACGCGTGGCTGCGCCGCAACGACCCCGAGGTCGTCGCGCACACCAAGAAGCTGGAAGCCGCCGCGGCCTAGTCCGCCGGCCCCCGGCCCGAAGAAAATCGGCACCCGCCACCTGTGTGGCGGGGTGCCGATTTTCTTAACCCGTGACACCGCGGAATTCGTGGACACCGGGTTCACGTGCTATAACGAATAAACTGGAGAACGTGTTTTTACTGGTAGCCGCGGTAACCCCCGTGGCGGCACTGATCTCGACCGAACGCAGGCAGTGGCGTCGGCACCTGGCGATCATCTCGCCGTGCGCGGCGCCGTCTCTGTTTGACCGGTGCAACGTGGAAGGAGCGGGGCATGGCCAACACGCCTAACCTGAACAATGGGAAACGACGCTCGATCTCACGTTTGGTGCGCTTCGCAGGCCGCGGCAGCACCCCGAGCACCTCGCCGACGCTGGAACCGCTGCTGCGCACCGTGAAGTCCAAGCACCCCAAGGCGGACCTGGACCTGCTGGTCCACGCCTACGAGGTCGCCGAGAAGTACCACGAGGGGCAGAAGCGCAAGAGCGGGGACCCCTACATCACCCACCCGGTGGCAGTGGCCACGATCCTGGCCGAAATGGGCATGACCGGCTCGATCCTCGCCGCCGCCCTGCTGCACGACACCGTGGAGGACACCGAGTACTCCCTGGAGTCGGTCAAGAAGGAATTCTCCGAGGAGATCGCGATGCTGGTGGACGGCGTCACGAAGCTGGACAAGGTCACCTACGGCGACGCGGCCCCGGCCGAGACGGTGCGCAAGATGGTGGTGGCGATGTCCCGCGACATCCGGGTGCTGCTGATCAAGCTGGCCGACCGACTGCACAACGCCCGCACCTGGCGCTACGTCTCGCCCGAATCCAGCTCGCGCAAGGCCAAGGAAACCCTGGAGATCTTCGCGCCGCTGGCCCACCGCCTGGGCATGAACACCGTCAAGTGGGAGCTGGAGGACCTGTCCTTCGCCGCGCTGCACCCGCTGGTCTACCAGGAGATCGTGCGCATGGTGGGGGACCGCACCCCCGAACGCGAGAAGTACCTGGCCAACATCCGCCAGACGCTGGACAAGGATCTCGGCGAAGTGGCGATCCACGCGTCGGTCTCCGGCCGCCCGAAGCACTACTACTCGATCTACCAGAAGATGATCGTGCGCGGCAAGGACTTCGACGACATCCACGACCTGATGGGCGTGCGCATCCTGGTGGACAACGTCAAGGACTGCTACGGCGCCCTGGGCGTGGTGCACGCGCAGTGGAACCCGCTGCCCAACCGCTTCAAGGACTACATCGCGATCCCGAAGCTGAACCTGTACCAGTCGCTGCACACCACCGTGATGGGCCCCGAGGGCAAACCGGTGGAGATCCAGATCCGCACCCACGACATGCACGTGCGCGCCGAATACGGCGTGGCCGCGCACTTCCAGTACAAGCACGGGCAGCACGCGAACTCCATGCTCTCCCCGGAGCAGAACATGGACTGGCTGCGCTCTCTGATGGAATGGCAGGCCGACACCGAGGACTCCGAGGAGTTCCTGGACGGGCTGCGCTACACCATCAGCTCCGCAGAAGTCTACGTCTTCACCCCGAAGGGCGACATCATGTCGCTGCCGGTGGGCGCCACCCCGGTGGACTTCGCCTATTCCATCCACACCGACGTCGGGCACCGCACCATTGGCTCCCGCGTGAACGGCAAGCTGGTCCCATTGCACACCGAGCTCAAGCAGGGCGACGTGGTGGAGGTCTTCACCTCCAAGGCCGAGGGCGCCGGGCCCTCCCAGGACTGGCAGAACTTCGTCAAGTCCCCGCGCGCCAAGGCCAAGATCCGCGGCTACTTCTCCAAGGAGCGCCGTGAGGAGGCGATCGAGAAGGGCAAGGAGCTGCTCACCAAGGAGCTGCGCCGCAACCAGCTGCCGCTGCAGAAGCTGATGACGCACGACCTGCTCTCCGCGGTGGCCAGCGAACTGCACCACTCGGACATCTCCGCGCTCTACCAGTCGGTCGGCGACGGGCACACCAGCGCGCAGAACGTCATCGAGCACCTCACCGCGCTCATCGGCCCTCCGGAGGCCGAGCAGGTCGACGAGGAAGCCGACGTCAAGGTCAACGCCCCCACCAAGCGGACCGGGAACGACGCCGGCGTGATCGTGGAAGGCGTGGGCGACGTGCTGGTCAAGCTGGCCCGCTGCTGCACCCCGGTGCCGCCGGATGAGATCCAGGGCTTCGTCACCCGCGGTGCCGGCGTCTCGGTGCACCGCACCGACTGCCTGAACCTTGCGCAGCTGGCCGGGGAGCCGGACCGCATCGTGAACGTCTCCTGGGCTTCGAAGCACAACGGGGTCTTCTTGGTGGAAATCCAGGTCGAGGCGCTGGACCGCAAGTCGCTGCTATCAGACGTGACCCGGATCCTCTCCGAGAACCACCTGAACATCCTCTCCGCCTCGGTGCAGACCAGCAGGGAACGTGTGGCGATTTCCCGCTTCTCCTTCGAAATGGGCGACCCGAAGTTCCTGAGCCACGTGCTGAACCAGGTGCGCCGGATCGACGGCGTGTACGACGTCTACCGCACCACCGCAGGCTCACGGCGGTAGCTAGGCCGCGGCCGGCCGGTCCCCGTCCAGCTGGCGCTCCGGGGCGAAGGACTCGACCAGCCGCAACGCCCGGGACACCTCCGGCTGCGCGGGATACTGCGCCAGCCGCTGCGCCACCGCATCCAAATGCAGGAACTTGTCCTGAAGCCGCACCACCTCCGCCAGCACCCTGGTGGCGCTGGGCAGCGGATCGTAGGCCGCGCAGTCGCACACCGTGCGCAGCAGGCCGGTGACCTTCACCCGCTGGCGGAAGATGATCTCCTCCTCGGCCAGCTCGAACTGCGAGAAGCTCACCTGCAGCCCGTTGCCCGGGCGATAGGGCCGCCGGTAGCCGGGCGAATTGATCCGCAGCGCGAAGGTGTAGGGCAGCAGCCCGTGCACCCAGGCGGCGGTCTCGCGGCAGATCACGTCGTGGCGCTGCAGCTGGCGCCCGGAGACGAACGCGGCGATCCGCGCCCGCACCCCGGCGTCGTACCTGAAGAACATGGGCACGAAGCAGTTGCCCATCGCCTCGCGCACCAGGCCGCGCCCGGCCATGGCCCCGAGTTCATTGCGGCTGAACAGCTCGCCGGCAATCAGCAGATCCTCCGGAATGCGCAACGCGGCGGCGCACCGTCCAGAAGCCGTGGGATGTAGATTCTCCATAGGGCTACTGAAGCAGGTGACGCCGCCGCGTTGGCGGTGCTCGTGCGAACTGTGGATTATTACTCGAAGTCGGCTGCCGACTTCTCCAGGGTGCTCAGCCACATGCGGCGGGCGTCCAGGGCTTCCTGGGCCGAAGCGATCTGCTTGGCGTTGCCCTTCGCCTGCGCGGCGGCCAGGTCGGCCTCCAGTGCGGCAATGGTCTCCTGCAGCTGCGAGAGCATGGAGTTCGAGCGGGCCTTGGTCTCCGGGTTGGACCGGCGCCACTGCTCTTCCTCGGCGCTCTTCACGGCGTCCTCCACCTGGCGCAGTGCCGACTCGATGCGCTGCAGGTCCCCGCGCGGCACCTTTCCGGCGTCTTCCCAGCGGCCGCGGATCGAATCCAGCTTGGCCTTGGCGGCGGCCAGGTCGTTGATCGGCAGCAGCGCGCGGGCTTCCTCCAGCAGGGCTTCCTTCACCACGAGGTTGGCGGCGAATTCGGCGTCCACGGCGGCGTTGGCCTCGGCGCGGGCCTGGAAGAACACGTCCTGGGCGGCGCGGAAGCGGCCCCAGAGCTGGTCGTCGTCCTTGCGCGAGGCGCGGCGCGACTTCTTCCACTCGTCCATGAGCTTGCGGTACTCTGCGGCGGTAGCGGCCCAGTCGGTGGAGTTCTGCAGCGCCTCGGCGCGCGCGATCAGCTCCTCCTTGACTGCCTTCGCGGCGGCGTTGGTGGAATCCAGCTGCGAGAAGTAGGCGCGGCGGTGGCGGTCGAAGGTCGTGCGGGCGGCGCGGAAGCGCTTCCACAGGGCGTCTTCGGTGGCGCGCGGCAGGCGTACCGAGGAGCGCTGGGTCGCCTTCCAGTTCTCGAACAGCTCGTTCATGGCCGCCGAGGCGGTCTTCCACTGGATCTGCTCAGGGCGCTTGGCGGCCATGGCTTCGGCCTGCTCGACGATGCCCTCGCGCACGGCCAGCTGCTCGGCGCGGGCGGCCTCGTTGGCCTGGCGCTGGGCCGCGGACAGCTCCTGCACCGCCACGCGCACGGTTTCCAGCCGGGATTCCAGCAGCGCGATGTCGCCGACCATGTGGCGCTCGGCCACGGCGGCGGCCAGCGCGTCGATGGTCTTGCCCATCTCGCCGGCCGGGGCCTTGGCTGCCACACGCTGCTCGAGCAGCATCAGCTGGGAGAAGACGTCGTCATATTTGCGCACAAAGTAGGCCAGGGCCTCCTCGGCGGTCGCGTCCGGGTACTGGCCGACCGGGTGCTCGGCGCCGTCGATGATGACGAATACGTGGCCGTCCTCGGCGACGCGGGCGAACTTGGCCGCTTCGTCAAGGGGCGTGGAATGCACGACTGGCTGGGCTACGACCGGCTTCGCGGCAGGCTTTACGGCCTGCGGCACGGGGGTCTTCTGGCTGTCGTCGGATTGCTGACTGGTGGTCACCGCTGAAACTCTTTCACTTTTTGCGCTGTACTTGCTCAGCCAACTCTACCTGTGACCTCCGCTTCTTAGTAAGCCGACGTGCGCAGGTTTCTTCGTGTTGGCGCTATAAGATGGGTAGGTGGCGCGTTCGCACGGCGGTTTGCGCGCAGTTTTTGCCTACAGCACGATGCACCAAGGAGTTTCATGGCACGCAAGGCCTCCCTATCAGGTTTCCCCGAATGGCTTCCGGCCGAGCGGGTGGTCGAGCAGCATGTGCTCGACACCTTGCGCCGCACCTTCGAGCTGCACGGCTTCGCGAACATCGAGACCCGCGCCGTGGAAACCCGGGCGCAGCTGCTGCGCAAGGGCGAGATCGACAAGGAGGTCTACGGCCTTTCCCGCCTGGCCGCCGAGGACGACAAGGACGATCCGAACGCGCTGGCCCTGCACTTCGATCTGACCGTGCCCTTCGCCCGCTACGTGGTGGAGAACGCCGGCCACCTGGCCTTCCCGTTCCGCCGCTACCAGATGCAGAAGGTCTGGCGCGGCGAACGCCCGCAGGACGGCCGTTTCCGCGAATTCACCCAGGCCGACATCGACGTGGTCGGCGAGGGCACCTTGCCCTTCAGCTACGACGTCGAGCTGGCGCTGACCATCGCCGACGCCCTCTCCGCCCTGCCGATCGGCGACTTCCGGCTGCGCGTGAACAACCGCAAGCTCGCCGAGGGCTTCTACCGCGGCCTGGGACTCGACGACCCGGACGCGGTGCTGCGCGCCATCGACAAGCTGGAGAAGATCGGCGACGACGCCGTGGCCAAGATCCTCATCGAGGACGTCGGCGCCACCGCCGAGCAGGCGGCCGCCGCGCTGGCGCTGGCCAAGATCCGTACCATGGACACCTCCTTCGTCGAGCAGGTCCGCGCCCTGGGCGTCGAGCACGAGCTGCTGGACACCGGCCTGGACGAGCTCTCGCAGGTCATCGCCGCCGCCTCCAAGCGCGCCCCGGGCAAGGTCATGGCCGACTTGTCCATCGCCCGCGGCCTGGACTACTACACCGGCACCGTCTACGAGACCGTGCTGGTGGGCCACGAATCGCTGGGCTCGATCTGCTCGGGCGGACGTTACGAGTCGCTGGCCTCCAAGGGCAAGAAGACCTACCCGGGTGTTGGCCTGTCCATCGGCGTCACCCGCCTGATCTCCCGCATCCTCGCCGAGGAAACGGTGAAGGCCGCGCGTTCGGTGCCCTCGGTGGTGTATGTCACCCTCGCCCACGACGACTCCTGGCACGAGGCGCAGGACGTCGCCGCCGCGCTGCGCGGACGGGGGATCGCCTGCGAGGTGGCCTCCAGCGCGGAGAAGTTCGGCAAGCAGATCAAGTACGCAGATCGCCGCGGGATTCCGTTCGTCTGGTTCACCCACGCGGACGGCACCCACGAGGTCAAGGACATCCGTTCCGGCGAGCAGGTTTCCGCCGATCCGGCCGTCTGGGCCCCGCCGGCGCAGGACCTGTACAACACCGTCGGCTAGGCTCCGGCCGCCCTGCACCCGCACCGGGTGCACTAAACTCTTGCGAAGAAGAACTTCGCACTTTGTCGAATCGACCGAAAGGATCGTAGTGCTACGCACTCATCAGCTGGGCGTGCTAAACGCCGAGCACATTGGACAGCAGGTCACCCTCACCGGCTGGGTCGCCCGCCGCCGTGACCACGGTGGAGTGGCGTTCCTGGATCTGCGCGACGCCTCGGGCGTGGCCCAGGTCGTGGTGCGCGACGAGGAGGACTTCCACCCGCTGCGCAATGAGTTCGTGCTGCAGATCAAGGGCACCGTCGAGCGCCGCCCGGAAGGCAACGAGAACCCGAACCTGCCCACCGGCGAAATCGAGGTGATCGCCGACGAGGTGATCGTGCTGAACACCGCCGCGCCGCTGCCGTTCCAGGTTGATGAGCACGTCGAGGTCGGCGAGGAGGCGCGCCTGCGCCACCGCTACCTTGACCTGCGCCGCCCGACCCCGACCCGCAACCTGCGCCTGCGTTCCGAGGTCAACCGCGTGGCCCGCAACCTGCTGCACGACGAGGGCTTCGTGGAGATCGAGACCCCGACGCTGACCCGCTCCACCCCGGAAGGCGCCCGCGACTTCGTCGTTCCCGCCCGACTGTCCCCGGGCAGCTGGTACGCGCTGCCGCAGTCCCCGCAGCTGTTCAAGCAGCTGCTGCAGGTCGGCGGCTTCGAGAAGTACTACCAGATCGCGCGCTGCTACCGCGACGAGGACTTCCGCGCCGATCGCCAGCCGGAGTTCACCCAGCTGGACATCGAGGCCTCGTTCGTCGAGGAAGACGACATCATCGCCCTGGGCGAGAAGCTGGTCAAAGCCATCTGGGCGCTGATCGACGTTGAGATCCCGACCCCGATCCGCCGCATGACCTACGCCGAGGCCATGGAGAAGTACGGTTCGGACAAGCCGGACCTGCGCTTCGGCCTCGAGCTGACCGAGATGACCGAGTACTTCGCGAACACCTCCTTCAAGGTGTTCCAGTCGGCCTACGTCGGCGCCGTGGTCATGCCCGGCGGCGCCTCGCAGCCCCGCCGCACCCTGGATGCCTGGCAGGAATTCGCCAAGCAGCGCGGCGCGAAGGGCCTTGCCTACGTGCTGCTCAAGGAAGACGGCGAGCTGGCCGGCCCGGTGGCCAAGAACCTCTCCGAGGAGGAGAAGGCGGGCCTGGCCGCCGCCACCGGCGCCAAGCCGGGGGACTGCATCTTCTTCTCCGCCGGCGACAAGGCCGAATCCCGCGCCCTGCTCGGCTCGGTCCGTGTGGAGATCGGCCACCGCACCGGATTGATCAAGGACGGCGACTGGGCCTTCGTGTGGGTTGTTGACGCGCCGATGTTCGAACCTGCCTCCGCCGCGGTCGCCTCGGGCGACGTGGCAGTGGGCGCCGGTGCCTGGACCGCTGTGCACCACGCGTTCACCAGCCCGAAGCCAGAGTTCCTGGACACCTTCGACACCGACCCTGCCTCGGCCCTGTCCTACGCGTACGACATCGTCTGCAACGGCAACGAAATCGGCGGCGGCTCGATCCGTATCCACCAGCGCGACGTGCAGGAGCGCGTCTTCAAGCTGATGGGCGTGAGCGAGGAGCAGGCGCAGACCCAGTTCGGCTTCCTGCTCGAGGGCTTCAAGTACGGCGCCCCGCCGCATGGCGGCATCGCCCTGGGCTGGGACCGCGTGCTGCAGCTGCTCACCGGTTCGGAGTCCATCCGCGACGTCATCGCCTTCCCGAAGACCGGCGGCGGCTTCGACCCGCTGACCCAAGCTCCGGCGCCGATCACCGCGCAGCAGCGCAAGGAGGCCGGCATCGACTTCAAGCCCGAGAAGAAGAAGGCCGACGCCGAGTCGAGGGCTGAGGCAGAAGCCAAATAGCCTTGGCCCAAGCTGCCTGGACGGGGCCGGGAGAATCCGCATGGATCCTCCCGGCCCCGTTGCCGTTAAGCCGGGCCCGTGCTGGCGCTTGCCATGGGAAAAAAACTGCACTAGGTTGAAAACTGATCTAGTAGGACGACTTCGGCGAGGCGGCGATGGGCAGCAATCCAGAACTCAGCACAACCGCGAAAATCATCAACTCCTACCCAGCGGGCGACCGCGAATGGGCCGAGCAATTCCATGCGGCCATGGTCATCGCCGATGCCACGCCGGCGCAGTGCGAAGAAGAGCTGCTCGCCCAGCGCGAGTGGATCCATGCCAGTGGCGAATCCGCCGAGCAGCTCCTGGGCAACGGCTGGATTTTTGGCAAGCATCGAGTGCGCGAAATCAAATCCCCCCAACAGGTTGGCCAGGATGAACTGCCCGTTGACAGCTTCCGCACGCTCGTTCTGGGATTCGGCCTCACCATCGGTGCCATGGCCGTCGGCTTCGGCCTCTGGATCGCATTCAGGGACGGCTGGCTCGCCTGGAGTTGGACGTACTGGCAGCTGGGTTGCTTCATCGCGGGAGGCTCCCTTGCCCTCATTGGAACGGGCTTCGCCTACCTGCGTCTCGCTTCGCGTTTCAAGGCGGCATGGCTGTTGTTGTCCGTAGGGCTTCCCACGACCGTCCTGGTGGCAGTGCCGCTGTTCATGATGGCCGGGGAGGATGCGGCGATCCCAGCGCCCAATGCCGTTGTCCCGATGCTTGGCCTGCTGCTCGCAGTGGGCGTCTTCTTCCTGCCAGAGGCGAGCGCGAAGCCGCATTCCCCAGCCGACGAGGCGGCCCTGAATCTGGATCCAGGTCTATGGTTTGCGCAGACCAGGAGAATCCTTCGTGGCCGCTACGGATTCACCCGGCGGGAAGCTGCCTCTGTGCTGGAAGAAGCCAGGCAGGGCTGGCACGAGAACTCCCAGGACGCGAACACCACGGACATCGTCAACGATCTGGGCACACCCAACGAATTCACCATCCAGGCGGCGCCGGGCAATGCAGCCGCGGTGCATCGTCGCTGGTTGCTCAAGAATTGCGCGCTGCTGCTGCTATTCGGCTGCTACCTGTCCGGTAATATAGGCGAAATATCCACCAACGGAATCTCGTGGTGGACTGCCTTCCTCGCCTTTTTGTGCATGCTGCTGCTGGCCTACTTCGCTACCAGACTGCTTCCCTCGCAGCGTGGAGAGCATGTTCAGGCGAAGCTGCGAGCCCTGCAACAGGCAGCCGATGCCGTCAGCGAACGCCAGGACAATATCTAGTGTTTGTAGAACCCTTTACAAGCAGAAACGGTCGCGCCAGAACAGGCCGGGCATGACAAGCAATTCATATTTTCCTGCCGGTTGGCAGCGAGCCGTGCTGCCAACGCTGCTGCTGACCCAGCTCGAGAACGGTCCCGCCCATGGCTATGCAATTGCCAAGGCATTGGCCGCCGGGGGATTCGACCCGCCCAAGGGTGCAGCGCTCTATCCCGCGCTGGCAAAACTCGAAGCTTCCGGAGCAGTGAGCACGACGTGGGAAGAAGGCCAAGGCGGACCTGGACGCAAGGTCTACGAGCTGACACCGGCAGGGCGGGAACAGCTCGCCCGGCAGCTGCGGCTCTTTGCGGACTTCGCCAAGCTTGTCGTGGGTGAAAACTGAGAACTACGCCAAGTCCGCCGAATCCACGATGATCGTCATCGGCCCGGAGTTCACCAGCGACACGTTCATCATTTCCCCGAAGCGCCCCGTTTCCACATGCGCCCCGAGCTGGCGCAGGCAGCCCACGAAGTACTCGTACAGCGGTTCGCTCACCGCTCCCGGCGCGGCGGCGGACCACGAGGGGCGCCGGCCCTTGCGCACCGAGGCGTACAGCGTGAACTGGCTGATCACCAGCAGCGGCGCGTTCGTCGACTCGGCGCTGGCCTCGTCCTGGAGGATGCGCAGGCGCCAGATCTTCTCCGCGACCTTGCGCGCGGTCGCCTCGTCGTCCTCGTGGGTGACCCCGAGCAGGACCACCAGCCCCGGGGAGGGCAGTTCGCCGACGATCGATTCCTCGACCTCGACGTGGGCGGTGCTGGCGACCTGGATGACGGCGCGCATGTGATCCTTTCCAAAGCGGCGGGGTGGCGGCGCCCGGCGTGCGGGCACAGCCTCCAGAGTATCGCTAGGCTGGGTGGGTGAGCGATTTGTTCGATGCCCTGGATGACGATGACTTTGCCGCCGCGCGCAGCGAAGGCGCAATCAATCGGCCGCGTCCGCCGCTGGCGGTGCGCATGCGCCCGCGCACCCTGGACGAGCTGGTCGGCCAGCAGCACCTGCTCGGCCCCGGCTCGCCGCTGCGCCAGCTGGCCGAGCACCCGGAAACCGGACCGGCAGGGCCCGCCAGCGTGATCCTCTACGGCCCGCCGGGCATCGGCAAAACCACCATAGCCCACGTCATCGCCCGCGCCACCGATCGCAAGTTCGTCGAGCTCTCCGCGATCACCGCAGGGGTCAAGGACGTGCGCCGGGTCATCGAGCAGGCCAAGGACGACCGTGATTTGCGCGGGGTCACCACGGTGCTGTTCCTCGACGAGATCCACCGCTTCAACAAGGCCCAGCAGGACGCCTTGCTGCCCGGGGTGGAGAACCGCGTGGTCGTGCTGGTCGCCGCCACCACCGAAAATCCCTCTTTCTCCGTCATCTCCCCGCTGCTCTCGCGCTCGCTGCTGCTGACCCTGCGCCCGCTGACCGACGCGGATTTGGCCGAGCTGGTGGACCGGGCCGTGTCCGACGAGCGCGGCTTCGACGGCCAGGTCGCACTGGATCCCGAGCAGCGCGAGGCGATCGTCCGGCTGGCCCAGGGCGATGCCCGGCGCGTGCTCACCGTGCTGGAGGCCGCCGGCGCCGTCGCCTGGAACGCCGCGGGCAAGGACGTGGCGCCGCCGGTGCAGGTCGAGGCTTCCCACGTGCACCTGGCCATGGACCAGGCCGTGCAGCGGTACGACAAGGACGGCGACCAGCACTACGACATCATCTCCGCGTTCATCAAGTCGATCCGCGGCTCGGACGTGGACGCGGCCCTGCACTACCTGGCGCGCATGCTGGCCGCGGGGGAGGACCCGCGCTTCATCGCCCGCCGCCTAATGATCTCCGCCAGCGAGGACGTCGGCATGGCCGATCCCACCGCGCTGCCGCTGGCGGTGGCCACCGCCCAGTCCGTGGCGCTGACCGGCATGCCAGAGGCGCGCATCATGCTCGGCCAAGCCACCGTGCACCTGGCCACCGCTCCGAAGTCCAACGCCTCGTACAACGCGATCAACGCCGCGCTGGCCGACGTGAACGAGGGCCGCGGCTCGCTGGTCCCCGACCATCTGCGCGACGCCCACTATCCGGGCGCCACGGCGCTGGGCCACGGCACCGGCTACCTCTACGCCCACGACGCCCCGCATTCGATCGCCTCTCAGCAGTACCTGCCCGACGACCTGCTTGGCACCAACTACTACACGCCCACCGCCAACGGGGCGGAGAAGACCATCGGCGCCAGGCTGTCCCGGCTGCGCGAGATCATCCGGGCCAAGGACCCGCGCCGCAAACGCTGAGCTCCGCCCGGCCGCGGATGTGGGGCAAACCTCACCGCGGGCGCAGGCTCATTCGTGTAAACTTGAACTTTGGCTGGCAAGCCGCATTCTCCCCGGGCGACCGGGGCCGATGCGGTTGCAGTGTTTCATCGGGACGCGACGCCCAAGCACTCTCCGTCCGGGAGGCCAGTAGACTCCGTCGCTTAAATGAAAAGGACACATCAATGGCTAATGCCCGTGCCCGCCGTACCGTGCGCCTCTCGCGCGCCCTCGGCCTTGCCCTGACCCCTAAAGCTGAAAAGTACATGGAGCGTCGTCCGTACGGTCCAGGTCAGCATGGCCGCGCCCGCAAGAAGCAGGACAGCGACTACGCAGTGCGTCTGCGCGAGAAGCAGCGTCTGCGCGCCCAGTACGGCATCCGCGAAGTACAGATGCTCAACGCCTTCAAGGAAGCCAAGCGCCTCGGCGGCCAGACCGGTGACAACCTGCTGGCTCTGCTCGAGTCCCGCCTGGATGCCCTCGTTCTGCGTGCCGGCTTCGCCCGCACCATCCAGCAGGCCCGCCAGCTGGTAGTGCACCGCCACATCCTGGTCAACGGCCAGCGCGTGGACCGCCCATCGTTCCGCGTGAAGCCGGGTCAGCTGATCCACGTTCACGAGAAGAGCGAGAAGATGGTTCCGTTCCAGATGGCCGCAGCCGGCGAGCACGCACAGGTGCTGCCAGCCGTTCCTGCCTACCTGGACGTCAAGCTGGAATCCCTCCAGGCCACCTTCCTGCGCGCTCCTGAGCGCGCCGAGATCCCGGTGACCTGCGAAGAGAACCTCGTGGTCGAGTACTACGCACGCTAAACCCGTGCGCCAGATGGCCCGCAACCGATTTCCGGTTGCGGGCCATCCGCTTAACTACCTGTTCAGGCTCACACTTCGATAAGGTGGACTGGCAGCAAAAACCCAAGCAGAAGAGGAAGCACATGTCGGGTTCGGATATCGCAGGGCTCATCGCCGCTGGAGCGTTCGTCATATTGGTGGCAATCCTCGCAGTGCCGATCATCAAGTTGGGCAAGGTGTTCGACGAGCTGCGCAACTCGATCAAGGACCTGGCAGACGGAACCACCCCGTTGATCGGCGAGGTCACCAACACCGTCGCGACCACGAACGACCAGCTCAAGAAGGTCGACGCGATCACCTCCAACGTCTCCGACGCCACCGCCAACGTCTCGGCGCTGTCCTCCCTGGTCGCCGCCACCGTCGGCAAACCGCTGATCAAGGTCGCCGCCTTCACCGAGGGCGTCAAGGCCGCGATGAACTCCAAGCCCTCAGGCAAGGCCCGCCGCAGCCGCTAACCGCAGACGACCAACTGCCTCTCAGGCAAGGAGACTAGAATGAAAAAGCTCTTGTGGGTTTCGATCGGCGTCGGCATTGGCGTGCTGGCGTCCAAAAAATACACCGAAGTTTCCTCCGGGGCGGCCCTGAACCGCCAGGTCGGCAAGTACGCCGACCGCGTCTCGGAGATCGCGCAGGCATTCAGCACCGCAATGCATGCACGCGAAGAAGAATTACGTTCCGCCCTCGGCGTGGACTCAGCTAAATGAAGGGATCATCCGTAACACGATGAAAACGCAGGAAATTGCCCGTCGATGGGTCGACTTTTTCGTCTCCAAGGGCCACACCGCCGTGCCCAGCGCCTCGCTGGTCTCGGCCGACCCGTCCTTGCTGTTCACGGTGGCCGGCATGGTCCCGTTCATCCCTTACCTGACCGCGCGCGAAGAGCCGCCGTACACTCGCGCCACCTCGGTGCAGAAGTGCATCCGCACCGGTGACATCGAAGAAGTCGGCAAGACCGTGCGCCACGGCACCTTCTTCCAGATGTGCGGCAACTTCTCCTTCGGCGACTACTTCAAGAAGGAAGCCATCCACTTCGCCTGGGAGCTGCTGACCAACAGCCTCGAGGACGGCGGCTACGGCCTGGAGAAGGACCGCCTGTGGGTCACCGTCTACGAGGACGGCGACGAGAAGGACCTCGAGGCCCGCCGCATCTGGGAAGAGGAAATCGGCCTGCCGCGCGAGCGCGTCGTCGGCACCGGCAAGGAAGACAACTACTGGAACACCGGCCAGCCCGGCCCCGGCGGACCCTGCTCGGAGATCTACTACGACCGCGGCGCCGAGTACGGCCAGGAGGGCGGCCCGGCGGTCGACGAGACCCGCTACATCGAGATCTGGAACCTCGTGTTCATGCAGTACCAGCTCTCGGCGGTGCGCTCGAAGACCGACTTCGACGTGGCCGGCGAACTGCCCAAGCGCAACATCGACACCGGCCTGGGCCTGGAGCGCCTGGCGATGATCCTGCAGGGCGTCGAGAACATGTACGAGACCGACCAGGTCCGCCCGGTGCTGGACAAGGCCGCGGAACTCGCCGCGATCACCTACACCTCCACCGAGGATCCCGAGGATCCGAACCACGCCAACGACGTGCGCCTGCGCATGATCGCCGACCACATCCGCTCCTCGCTGATGCTGATCTCCGACGGCGTCACCCCGGGCAACGAAGGCCGCGGCTACGTGCTGCGCCGCCTGATCCGCCGCGCCGTGCGCGCCATGCGCCTGATGGGCGTGGACACCGAGGTGCTTCCCGAGCTGCTGCCGGTCTCCCGCGACGCCATGAAGGGCGTCTACCCGATCGTTGAAGAGGACTTCGAGCGCATCGCCCGCATCGCCTACGCCGAGGAGCGCGCTTTCCGCCGCACCATCGCCTCGGGCACCACCCGTCTGGACGAAGCGCTGACCCATGCCAAGGCAGAGGGCCACGACCTCTCGGGCGACGACGCGTTCGCGCTGCACGACACCTACGGCTTCCCGATCGACCTGACCTTGGAGATCGCCTCCGAGGCGGGCCTGGCGGTCGACGAGGCGCGCTTCCGCGAGCTCATGAACGAGCAGCGCACCCGCGCCCAGAAGGACGCCAAGGCCAAGAAGTCGGGCCACGCCGACCTGTCGGTGTACACCGCGCTGGCCGAGGCCGGCCATGTGCACTTCACCGGCTACGACACCCTGGCCGGCGAGTCGAAGATCCGCGGCATCATCCGCGACGGCGCCGTGGTGCCGTTCGCCGAGCAGGGCCAGGAAATCGACCTGGTGCTGGAGGAGACCCCGTTCTACGCCGAATCCGGCGGCCAGGCCGGAGATGTCGGCCTGATCACCGGCGACGGCTTCGTGCTGGAGGTCACCGACGTGCAGGCCCCGGTCAAGGGCCTGAACGTGCACAAGGTCATCGTGCGCGAGGGCGAGCTGCCCGCCGAGGCGCTGGTGCGCACCCAGGTCGACGCGATCCGCCGCCACTCCGGCGAGCAGGCGCACTCGGCCACCCACCTGGTGCACGCCGCGTTGCGCCAGCTGCTGGGGGACACCGCCACCCAGGCCGGTTCCTTCAACAAGGCAGGCTACCTGCGCTTCGACTTCTCCTGGGCCGAGGCCCTGTCGACGTCCGCCCGCAGCGAGGTCGAAGAGGTCGTGAACCTGGCGATCGCCGCCAACCACCAGGTCGTCACCAACGAGATGGCGCTGGCCGAGGCGAAGAAGCTGGGCGCGATGAGCCTGTTCGGCGAGAAGTACTCCAACGACGTGCGCGTGGTGGAGATGAACGGCGCCTGGTCGCGCGAGCTGTGCGGCGGCACCCACGTGGACTCCACCGCCCGCATCGGCCAGCTGACCCTGCTCTCCGAAGCCTCCGTGGGCTCGGGCAACCGCCGCGTCGAGGCGCTGGTGGGCATGGAGGCGTTCCGCCACGGCGCCGCCGAGCGCGCCCTGGTCTCCGAGCTCTCGGGCCTGTTCCGCGTGCCGAGCAACCAGGTCTCCGAGCGCGTGAACGAGACCGTGGCCAAGCTGAAGGCAGCGGAGAAGCAGATTGCGGAGCTCAAGAGCGCCGCGATGCTCGCGCAGTCCGCGCAGCTGCTGGAGAAGGTCGTCACCATCGGCGCCACCCGCCTGCTGGCGCACAACGCCGGCGCGGTCGATTCGGCCGATGCACTGCGCACCATGGCCCTTGACCTGCGCGGCAAGCTGGGTTCGGACGCCGCGGTGATCGTGCTGATCGGCGTGTCCAACGGACGCCCGCTGGTGCTCGCGGTGACCAACGAGGAAGCCCGCGCCAACGGCTTCAAGGCCGGCGCGCTGGTGCGCACTGCCACCGGCGTGCTCGGCGGCGGCGGCGGCGGCAAGGACGACATGGCCCAGGGCGGCGGGCAGGATGCTTCGCGCATCGACGACGCCCTGGACGCGATCCGCGCGGCGCTGGCCAATGGCTAGCATCGCGCTCGGCGTCGACGTGGGCCTGGCCCGCGTCGGCGTCGCCGTCTCCGACCCCTCGGGCTTGCTCGCCACCCCGGTGATGACGCTGCGCCGCGACGCGAAGAAGAACTCCGACCGCCGCCTGCTGCTGCGCATGATCGTGGACCGCGGTGTGTCCGAGGTCTACATCGGCGAACCCAAGGCCCTGTCCGGGAACGCCACGGAATCCACCAAAATGGCCCGTGACTACGCTATTGCCTTGGTCGAAGAGGCAAATGCGGCTAGCATCGAGGTTGAGGTTTTCCTGGTTGACGAGCGCCTGAGCAGCGTCAGCGCCCACCGTGCGCTGCATGCCTCGGGCAAGAAGATGGCTTCGCACCGCGAGGTCGTCGACCAGGCCGCCGCGATCGAGATCCTGCAGCAGGTGCTGGACATGCGACGCAACAGCGTGCGTGTGCAGGCAAGCCGCGTGGTGCTGAAGTAGCGCCCGAACCAGGCAACCCGGGAACCCACCGGAGAAAAGAGAGTTGATGCGAGAGACGACCCGCGCCGAACGGCAGCGCGCCACCCAACGGGCGCTGTACGAGCGTTTCGCCGCGGGCTCATCCTCGCATCCGGACCCTCTCGCCGCACCCTCCGCGCCGGAGCTGACCGGGCTGGGCTACTACCAGCTGCAGCCGGTCGACCCGGAAACTTCCGGCACCGCGGATGCCTCCGGCGCCCAGCCGGCCACCGAGTACATTCCAGTCGCCGCGCCCGCCGAGGGCCAGGCGGCAGACCCCGAACAGCAGCCGCGCAACGAGCAGTCCTACGACGACTACGCCGGGGGTTCGGCGCCCGCCGCGGACCTGGTCGGGGAACCGCTGGACGCGCAGGCCGAGGCCGGCAAGAAGCAGCGCCGCAAGCGCACCAAACGCCGCCGCAACTTGGTGATGCTCGCCGTGGTGCTGGTGTTCGCGCTGGTAGTCGCCGGCTCGGTGCTGACCGTGAAGTCAGTGCTCAAGCAGTTCAACCCGGACGACTACCCCGGCCCCGGCGGGGAAACGGTTGAATTCACCGTCGAGGACGGCTGGGGTGTGCAGGTCATCTCCCGCAAGCTCGAGGAGCTGGACGTCGTCTCCAGCGACAAGCTCTTCGCCCAGGCCGTGGAGCAGTCCACCGCGCCCAGCAAGGTCATCCACCCGGGCAACTACCTGCTCAAGAAGCAGATGCGCGCCGCGGACGCCGCCGGCGAGCTCATCAACAACAAGCCGGACAAGGTCTTCTACGTCGCGCTGAAGGCGAACCTTCGGATGCCGGCGGCGCTGGAGGAGATCGCCAAGGGCTCGGGCCTGGAACTGGCCGAGCTGACCAAGCTCGCCGCGCAGCCCCAGAAGTTCGGCCTGCCCGCCGAGGTGAAGAACCTCGAAGGCTGGCTGCACCCGGGCGAATACCGCTTCGCGCTGGACACCAGCGCGCAGAAGGTGCTGCAGTCGCTGGTCGACGCGACCAAGAAGTCGCTGAAGGCCGCCGGTGAGCCCGACCTGTCCAAGGGCTACCGCGCCCTGAAGGTCGCCTCGATCATGCAGGCCGAGGCCACCGTAAACGACTACCCAGCCGTCGCCGGCGCGATCGAGAACCGCCTGCACAAGGACAACACCGAAACCCACGGGCTGCTGCAGGTTGACTCCGCGGTGATCTACGGGCTGGACCGCTACACCCTGCAGTTCAGCGCCGAGGAGCGCGCGGACAAGTCCAACGCGTACAACACCTACGTGCACCCCGGCCTGCCGCCCACCCCCATTGGCTCGCCCAGCAACGACGCGATCAAGGCCGCGGTGAACCCCGCGCCGAACGACTACTACTACTGGGTCACGGTCAATACGCAGACCGGCGAAACCAAGTTCGCCGCCACCTACGCCGAGCACCAGCAGAACCAGGCCGAATTCCGCGCCTGGTGCGCCGCGAACGCCGACGTCTGCCAATAACCCCTCCAAGCGGCCCCGCTGCCCGCCGCGCCCCCGCGCGCACCGGGCCCGGGGCAGAAAGATCCGGGACACGCCATGGTGCACCCAGCGCAGCCGCCGCAGGACAAGCCGCAGGACAACCAGCCGATCCAGCCGCTGCAGGCAGCCGTGCTGGGCAAACCCATCGGGCATTCCAAGTCGCCGGTGCTGCACCGCGCGGCCTATGAGCTGCTCGGCGCGCCCGTGCGCTACGAGGCGATCGAGCTGGACCCCGCGCAGGCCGCCGAGCACATCGCCCGCGTGCGCGCCGGGGGATGGGCCGGCTGCTCGGTGACCATGCCGCTGAAGGACGTGTTCGTGCCCTACATGGACGAGCTCTCCGACCGCGTGGCCCGGCTCGGCGCGCTGAACACCATCGTCGTGCGCGAGGACGGGACCCTGTTCGGGCAGAACACCGACGTGGACGGGCTGGTGCTCGCGCTGGCGGACTTCGGGCTCACGCGCTGCGAGCAGCCCACGATCCTCGGGTCGGGCAATACCGCGCTGGCCGCCATCGAGGCCTGCGCCGAGCTCGGCGCCCGGCGGCTGAAGCTGATCGTGCGCGACGCCTCCCGAGCGAACCGCGCCACCGCCCTGGCCAGCTCGCTGGGCATCGAGCCGCAGGTGCTGGAGATCTCCGCACTGGACGGCCAGGCGGTCGAGCAGGACGAGCTGGTGTTCAGCACCCTGCCTCCGCGCGCCGCGGACGGCTGGATTCACAAGCTCGGCCCCGGCGCCGGCATCCTGCTGGATGTCGCCTATGATCCGTGGCCCTCGGCACTCGCCTCGTCCTGGGGCGGAACCATCATTTCCGGGCTGCACATGCTGGTGCACCAGGCGGTCGAGCAGGCCCGGGCCTTCAGCCGCATCGACTTCGATCAGGCGCAGCGCGAGAACGTCACAAATGCGATGTATGACTCCCTGGGGCTTCATCGACACGGTTAATGCGTGCAGGTCATGGCAAAATGGTGGACATGTTGCGTTGGTTGACCGCGGGCGAATCTCATGGCCCCGCCCTTGTAGGAATTCTTGAAGGTCTGCCCGCCGGAGTCTCGGTGGACAGTGAAGCAGTGCGCGATGCCCTCGCGCGCCGGCGCCTCGGCTATGGCCGCGGCGCCCGGATGAAGTTTGAAAAGGACCAGGTCACCTTCCTCGGCGGCGTGCGCCACGGCAAGACCCAGGGCGGCCCGATCGCGATCGAGATCGGCAACACCGAATGGCCCAAGTGGCAGAAGGTGATGAGCGCCGATCCGGTCGACCTGGACGAGCTGGCTTCGATGGCCCGCAACGCGCCGCTGACCCGCCCGCGCCCGGGGCACGCCGATTTCACCGGCATGCAGAAGTACGGCTTCGACGACGCCCGCCCGGTGCTCGAGCGCGCCAGCGCCCGCGAAACCGCGGCCCGCGTCGCCCTGGGCGAGGTGGCCTCCCGCTTCCTGGCCGACCTGGGCATCCAGCTCGTCTCCCACACCACTGCCGTCGGCGCGGTGTCCGCGCCGCAGGACGCTGCCCTGCCCACCGCCGCGGACGTCGCGGCCCTGGACGACGATCCGCTGCGCTGCTTCGATAAGGAGACCTCCGCCGCGATGGTGGCCGAGGTCGACGACGCGCACAAGGCGGGGGAGACCCTCGGCGGCGTGGTCGAGGTGCTCGCCTACAACCTGCCCCCGGGCATTGGCTCCTACGTGCACTGGGACCGCCGCCTGGACGCGCGCCTGGCCGGGGCCCTGATGGGCATCCAGGCCATCAAGGGCGTGGAAGTCGGCGACGGCTTCGCCACCGCTGCCCGGCGCGGCTCCGCGGCCCACGATGAGATCGTGCGCGGCGACGACGGCACCATCCGGCGCGCCTCGAACCGCGCCGGCGGCATCGAGGGCGGCATGAGCATCGGCGAGGTGCTGCGCGTGCGCGCGGCCATGAAACCGATCGCCACCGTCCCGCGCGCCCTGCGCACCGTGGACACCGCCACCGGCGAGGACGCCACCGCGCACCACCAGCGTTCGGACGTCTGCGCCGTGCCGGCCGCCGGTGTCGTCGCCGAGGCCATGGTCGCCCTGGTGCTGGCCCAGTCGCTGCTGGAGAAGTTCGGCGGCGATTCGGTGACCGAGACCAAGCGCAACATCGACACCTACCTGGCCAGCATCCCGGACAGCCTGGAATCGACCGGCGTCTAGGCGCGCCCGAGGAACAACAACCGCATGATCTACCTCATTGGCCCGATGGCCAGCGGCAAGTCCACCGTGGGCAAGTCGCTGGCCGCCGCGCTGTCGCTGCCCTTCGTGGACACCGACGAGCTCATCGTCGCCGCCCACGGCTCCATCGCCTCCATTTTCGCCGCCCACGGCGAACAGCGCTTCCGCGACCTGGAGGAGGAAACCCTGGCCGGCGTGCCCGAGGGCGTCATCGCCACCGGGGGAGGAGCGGTGCTGCGCGAGGCGAACCGCCAGGTCCTGGCCCGCGGCACCGTGGTCTACCTGGAGATGACCGCCGCCGGCGCCGCCGCGCGCATCAAGGGCGACTCCACCCGCCCGCTTTTGGCGGGTGACGAGGCCCTCAGTGCCTGGACGACGCTGCTGGCCGCCCGCAAGGGCATTTACGAATCAATTGCTGACGTGCGTGTATTGGTCGACGACAAACCAGTTCTACAAATTGTCGAAGAGATCACGGCCCGACTTGGGCATCTGTGATTAGTGCCACGAGATGGCATATCTGCCCCCGTGCAGGGCTACGCTTGAAAAATCAGCACCATCAGGAGGTTTTAAACTGATGCCATTAGCACCAACCACACTGCAGGTCACCGGCGCCACCCCGGCGGAATCCTACCCGGTCCTGGTCGGCACCGGCTTGCTGGGCCAGCTGCCCGAGCTGCTCGGGCCCGCAGTCAAGAAGGTCTTGGTCATCCACCCCCGCGCGCTCCGGGCCACCGGCGACGTGGTGCGTGACGACCTGGCGACCGCGGGCCTCGAGGCGCTGACCGCGGAGATCCCGGACGCCGAAGAGGGCAAGCACATCCAGGTCGCCTCCTTCTGCTGGGAAGTCCTGGGCAAGAACGACTTCACCCGCTCGGACGCCATCGTCTCGGTCGGCGGCGGCGCCGTCACCGACGTGGCGGGCTTCGTGGCCGCCACCTGGCTGCGCGGCGTGAAGGTCATCCACATCCCGACCTCGCTGCTGGCCATGGTCGACGCCGCCGTGGGCGGCAAGACCGGCATCAACACCGCCGAGGGCAAGAACCTGGTCGGCGCCTTCCACCCGCCGGCCGCCGTGCTGGCCGACCTGGACGCGCTGGCGACCCTGCCGAAGAACGAACTGGTCACCGGCATGGCCGAGGTCGTGAAGACCGGCTTCATCGCCGACGAGCGCATCCTAGAACTCATTGAAGAGGACCCGCAGGACGCGATCGACCCCTCCAGCGAGCGCCTGCGCGAGCTGATCGAACGCACCATCGCGGTGAAGGCGGACGTGGTTTCCCGCGACCTGAAGGAATCGGGCGACCGCGAGTTCCTGAACTACGGCCACACCCTGGCCCACGCCATCGAGCTGGCCGAGCGCTACCAGATGCGCCATGGCGCAGCGGTCTCCATCGGCCTGTGCTTCGCCGCAGAGCTGGGCCGCTCGGTGGGCTACACCTCCGACGCGGTCGCCGACCGCCACCAGAGCATCCTGAAATCCCTGGGGCTGCCAACCACCTACCGCAACGACCGCTGGGCTTCGCTGCTGGACGGCATGAAGCGCGACAAGAAGGCGCGCGGCAGCCAGCTGCGCTTCGTGGTGCTGGAGGACATCGGCCGTCCACGCATCTACGAAGTGCCGGACAGTTCGCTGCTCTTCGCGGCCTACCAGGAAATCGGGGAATAAGCATGGGCGACTACACCGCATACGCCATCGACGTCGCATCGGTGAACCGCGAGGGCGTCGGCACCTCGATCAACGGCGTGTTGATCGATCCCGAAACCCTCAAGCCGTACATCGCCGACGCGGAAGCCGCCGAGCAGCAGATGCAGGTCGGTTCGCCGACCGACCGGGTTGTCATCCTGCTGGCCCGCGGCGAACTAGCCGCGGCCGGCGAGCTGATCGCCGAATCGCGCCTGCTGGATCCGACGAACGCCCATTTGCGTGTGCTGGACACCGAGCTGACCCGCATGCAGGGCAACTTCGACCGCGCGATCAACCGTCTGCGCAAGCTGGCCGAGGAGTTCGCCGGCACCTTCTACGAGCCGCTGATGCACCAGCACCTCGGTTTCAGCTTCTTCGCGAAGGGCGACTACAAGGCCGCCGCGACCCGTTTCCGCAAGGCCATGGAGCAGCGCATCGCCATGAACGACGACGCCTACCTGGTCAACGCCTCGAGCACCTGCCTGCAGATCGCCGAGGAACGCGCCGCAGCGTAGCCGCCAGTGCCCCGAACGGGCGCTGCGCGGTCGCGCGTAATGCGCGCCACCGCACGAACACACGCCAGCGGGCCCCTGATGGGGTAAACTGGTCAATGGATTTTTGACAATGCCGGCCCTGCGCAGGCGAAAATAGAGGATTGAGGAACCGTGGCGGATACAACCGACATCAAAAACGGCCAGGTCATCAAGATCGACGGCCAGCTGTGGACCATCATCGACTTCCAGCACGTGAAGCCGGGCAAGGGCGGCGCGTTCGTCCGCACCAAGATGCGCAACGTCATCTCGGGCAAGGTTCTGGACAAGACCTACAATGCCGGCACCAAGATCGAGCTGGCCACCGTCGACCGCCGCGACTACCAGTACCTCTACCAGGACGGCGAAGACTTCGTCTTCATGAACCTGGACGACTACGACCAGATCACCGTCGCCGGCGCCACCGTGGGCGACGCCGCAGGCTACATGCTGGAAAACCAGGAACTGACCATCGCCATGCACGACGGCAGCCCGCTGTACCTGGAACTGCCTGCCTCCGTGGTCCTGGAGATCACCTACACCGAGCCGGGCCTGCAGGGCGACCGCTCCTCGGCCGGCACCAAGCCAGCCACACTGGAAACCGGCAAGGAGATCCAGGTGCCGCTGTTCGTCGAGCAGAACACCAAGGTCAAGGTCGACACCCGCACCGGCGACTACCTGGGTCGTGTCAACTAGTGCGAGCCCGAGCCAAAGCCCGACGCCGCGCCCTCGAATTCCTCTTTGAGGCCGAGGCGCGCGATGTTGACCCCATCAAGGTGGCCATCGCACGCCGCGAGAACTCCGACATCAGCCTGAACGAGTACTCGATGACCCTGCTTGAAGGGGTCATGGCGCATCTGGACCGCATTGACGAGGTGCTGGAAAGCTATGTCAAGGACTGGACCATCGACCGCATGCCCGCCGTCGACCGTGCGGCCCTGCGCATCGGCGTCTGGGAACTGCTTTACAACGACGACGTGCCCGACGCGGTTGCCGTGTCCGAGGCGGTCATCAACGTTCGCGAGCTGTCCACCGACGAGTCGCCTGAATTCGTCAACGGCGTTCTGGGCCGCATCCAGAGCGTCAAGGACACCCTGATCGACTAGCACTCCGCACGTCTTCACGCCGCAGCCTGAACCCCCGTTCCCGGGGGTTCGGGCTGCGGCTTTTTCATGCCCTGTCGCTGCCTGGACGCTAGCGCACGGCAGCGCTGGAACGCACCGCCGGGCATGTGGTGAATGCGACAACAGCCCCCGGCACTGCGCTGAATCCTGCAGGTTGCCCGGGATTGCGCGAGGGTTGGCGGCGCCGCCTTGCGACGCCGTGGCGCAATTCACGCCGTATTCACTCTCATGCATACCCTTGCGCTCGAGAATCGGTCTTCACCCGTGATAATTTGAAGTAGCAATATTCCTTTAAGACCGTCCCGTGAGGCGGAGAAGGGAGAGGTGCACAGCATGAATGAAAATTCAGCGTCGGACGGTGCCCGTACGGTTCTTACCGGGGACGACATCGAACGTGTACTGACCCGCGTGGCCTTCGAGATCATCGAGGCCA
The DNA here is from genome assembly GCF_046940185.1 of Arthrobacter sp. 'calajunan'. Taxonomy (NCBI): domain Bacteria; kingdom Bacillati; phylum Actinomycetota; class Actinomycetes; order Micrococcales; family Micrococcaceae; genus Arthrobacter; species Arthrobacter sp. 'calajunan'. The sequence goes on along the minus strand of NZ_JBKZDY010000004.1, from coordinate 77,047 downwards.
ACAAAGGCATCGAGGACCTCGTTCTCCTCGGCATCCCGCGCCGCGGCTTCCCGTTAGCCCAGCGCCTGGCGGCCCGCATCGCGGCTTCCGCCGACACCCCCATCGATCCGGCATCCTTGGTCGGACAGCTCGACATCACCCTGTACCGCGATGACCTGCGTCATTCAACCACCCGCACCCCAGAGCCCACGAAGCTGCCCGCCGGCGGCATCGACGGCAAGGTCGTGGTGCTGGTGGACGACGTGCTCTACTCCGGCCGGACCATCCGCGCCGCCCTGGACGCCCTGTCCGACTGGGGCCGCCCGCGCATCGTGCGCCTGGCCGTGCTGGTGGACCGCGGACACCGCGAACTTCCCATCCGCGCCGACCACGTGGGCAAGAACCTGCCCACCGCGAAGAGCGAGAAGGTGCGCGTGCACCTGGAAGAGATCGACGGAACCAATGAAGTGATGATCGAGGCTGCTGAATGAAACACCTGCTATCGACTGCCGACCTCTCGCGCGAGGAAGCGGTCAAGATCCTCGACATCGCCGGCGAGATGCGCGAAGCCGGAACCCGCGTGGTCAAGAAGCTCCCGGCCCTGCGCGGGCGCACTGTGGTGAACCTGTTTTTCGAGGACTCCACCCGCACCCGCATCTCCTTCGAGGCGGCCGCCAAGCGGCTGAGCGCGGACGTCATCAACTTCTCCGCCAAGGGCTCCTCGGTGTCCAAGGGCGAGTCGCTGAAGGACACCGCGCAGACGCTGCTGGCCATCGGCGCCGACGCCGTGGTCATCCGCCACCCGGACTCCGGAGCCCCGGCCCGCCTGGCCGCCACCGACTGGATCGACCTGCCGATCATCAACGCCGGCGACGGCACCCACGAGCACCCGACCCAGGCGCTGCTGGACGCGTTCACGCTGCGCCGCCAGCTGGCCCTGCGCGGCGGGGTCTCCGCCACCGGGCTCGGCCTGGACGGGCTGAAGGTCGCGATCGTCGGAGACATCCTGCATAGCCGCGTGGCCCGCTCGAACCTCTGGCTGCTGAACACCCTGGGCGCCTCGGTGACCATGGTCGCCCCGCCGACCCTGCTGCCGGTGGGCGCCGAGTCCTGGCCGTGCACCATCAGCTACGACCTGGACCAGGTCATCGCCGAGGGTGTTGACGCGCTGATGATGCTGCGTGTGCAGGGCGAGCGCATGAGGGCCGCCTACTTCCCGAACCCGCGTGAATACTCGCGCTACTGGGGGCTGGACGACGCCCGCCTGGGCACGCTGGACGCGGCCGGCGCCGAAACGCTGATCATGCACCCGGGCCCGATGAACCGCGGCTTGGAGATCTCCTCCGCGGCGGCCGATTCCCCCCGCTCCACCGTGCTCGATCAGGTCACCAACGGTGTGGCCGTGCGCATGGCAAGCCTCTACATGCTCCTCTCCGGCGACCTGATCTAAGGAAGAACCCATGAACTACCTCATTCAACAGGCCTCCATCCTGGGCGGCGAGCCCCAGGACGTGCTCATCGCCGACGGGCGCATCGCCCAGCTCGGCTCCATCGCGCCGGCGGACGGCGTGCAGGTCGTCGACGGCCGCGGTCTGGTGCTGCTACCCGGCATGGTCGACCCGCACACCCACCTGCGCGAACCCGGCCGCGAAGACGCCGAGACCGTGGAAACCGGCACCCGCGCCGCCGCCAAGGGCGGCTACACCGCGGTGCATGCGATGGCCAACTCGACCCCCGTGGCCGACACCGCCGGCGTCGTCGAGCAGGTCTACGAGCTGGGCCGCAAGGCCGGCTGGGTGGACGTGCGCCCGGTGGGCGCTGTCACCGTCGGGCTGGAAGGCAAGCAGCTGAGCGAGATCGGCGCCATGGCCGATTCCCGCGCCCAGGTCAAGATGTTCTCCGACGACGGCATCTGCGTCTCGGACCCGCTGCTGATGCGCCGCGCGCTGGAGTACGTGAAGGCCTTCGACGGCGTCATCGCCCAGCATGCCCAGGAGCCCCGCCTGACCGACGGCGCCCAGATGAACGAGGGCGAAGTCTCCTCGGTGCTGGGCCTGCCCGGCTGGCCTGCCGTGGCGGAGGAGTCGATCATCGCCCGCGACGTGCTGCTGGCCGAGCACGTCGGCGCCCGCCTGCACGTGTGCCACGTGTCCACCGCCGGCTCGGTGGAGATCATCCGCTGGGCCAAGGCGCGCGGCATCCAGGTCACCGCCGAGGTCACCCCCCACCATCTGCTGCTCACCGACGAGAAGGTGCGCACCTTCGACCCGGTCTTCAAGGTCAACCCGCCGCTGCGCCGCGAGGAAGACGTGATGGCGCTGCGCGCAGCGGTCGCCGACGGCACCATCGACGTGATCGGCACCGACCACGCGCCGCACCCTGCCGAATCCAAGGAATGCGAGTGGGCAGCGGCCGCCATGGGCATGACCGGGCTGGAGACCGCGCTGTCCATCGTGCAGCACGCCTTGGTTGACACCGGGCTGCTTTCCTGGGCAGACGTCGCCCGCATCACCTCGACCACCCCGGCGCAGATCGGCCGCGTCGCGGACCAGGGCCGCCCGATCGCCGTGGGCGAGCCTGCCAACCTGGTGCTCGTGGATCCGGCCGCGCGCTGGATCGTGGATCCGTACGCGATGGCCACCAAGGGCCGCAACTCGCCGTTCGCCGGCATGGAACTGCCTGGCAGCGTGCGCGCGACCTTCTTCCACGGCCACCCCACGGTGCTCGACGGCCAGCTGGCCACCCCGAGGCCTGCCGATGCCTAGGGAAGCCATCGTGCCGGTGCTCATCACGGTGCTGGTCATCGTCGGCGCCTGCGCGCTGATCCTTCTCGGTTGGCGCAACCTCAAAGCCCGGCAGGCGAACGTGCCCGAGCCCTTCGAGCCCTTCGCCGACGAGGTCGACCACGAGTTCTCCGGGATGTACGTGGCCACCACGAAGTACGAGGACTGGCTGGAGCGCATCGCGGTGCACGATCTGGGGGTCCGCAGCAATGCGCAGCTGCAGCTCGGCGCCGCGGGCCTGCACCTGGTCCGCCCCGGCACCCGGGACCTCCACGTCCCGTGGAGCGCCTTCGAGAAGGTCAGCCGTTCCTCCGGCATGATCGGGAAGTTCGTCGAGAAGAACGGCCTGATCGTGATCAGCTGGGAGAAGGACGGCTTCGCCTTCGACACCGGCTTCCGCCCCCGGTTCGCCGAGGACACCCCCAAGATTTATCAGTTGCTGGCGTCGCACCACCGCGGCGCAGCCGAGCAGGAGACAAACAAGTGAATTCCCTGAGCAACCTACCCGCAGTGCTGGTCCTCGAAGATGGCCGCATCTTCCGCGGCCGCAGCTACGGCAAGATCGGCACCGCGCTGGGCGAGGCAGTGTTCACCACCGGCATGACCGGCTACCAGGAGACGCTGACCGACCCGTCCTACGCGCACCAGATCATCACCCAGACCTTCCCGCACGTGGGAAACACCGGGGTGAACGACGAGGACAACGAGTCCAAGCGCATGTGGGCCGCCGGCTACGTGGTCCGCGAGGCCAGCCGACGCCCGAGCAACTGGCGCTCGGAGCGCACCCTGGAAGACGACCTGCTCAGCAACGGGATCGTCGGCATCCGCGGGGTCGACACCCGTGCGTTGACCCGCCACCTGCGCGACGCCGGCGCCATGAAGTCCGGCATCTTCTCCGGCGACGCGGCCGCGGCCTCCGAGGCCGACCTCATCGCGCAGGTCACCGCGCAGCCGCCGATGGCAGGGCGCAACATCTCCGCCGAGGTTTCCACCGACCAGGCCTACGTCGTCGAACCGGCCGACCACGGCTATGAGGGCCAGGCCAAGCACACCGTCGCCGCCATCGACCTGGGCATGAAGTCGATGACCCCGCACCGCCTGGCCGAGCGCGGCCTGCGCGTGCACGTGCTGCCGTACAATGCCACCCTCGAGGACATCAAGGCCACCGGGGCCACCGGCGTGTTCTTCTCCAACGGCCCGGGCGACCCCGCCGCGGCCGCCGCGCAGGTCGAGCTGGTGCGCTCGGTGCTCGACGCGGGCATCCCGTACTTCGGCATCTGCTTCGGCAACCAGATGCTCGGCCGCGCGCTTGGCTTGGAAACCTACAAGCTGCGCTTCGGCCACCGCGGCATCAACCAGCCGGTGATGGACAAGGCCACCGGCCGCGTGGAAATCACCAGCCAGAACCACGGCTTCGCCGTCGACGCCCCGATCGAAGGCAGCTTCACCGCCCCGATCGAGCGCTACGGCAAGGTCGAGGTCTCCCACTTCTCCCTGAACGACCAGGTCGTCGAGGGCCTGAGCTGCCTCGACATCCCTGCGTTCTCCGTGCAGTACCACCCAGAGGCAGCCTCCGGCCCGCACGATGCCGCCTACCTCTTTGACCGTTTCGTCTCCGCCATGGATTCCGCCGCAGAAAAGGACGCCAAGTAATGCCTAAGCGCACCGATCTCAACTCAGTTCTCGTCATCGGTTCGGGTCCAATCGTCATTGGCCAGGCCGCCGAGTTCGACTACTCAGGCACCCAGGCGCTGCGCGTGCTGAAGGAGGAGGGCCTGCGGGTCATCCTGGTCAACTCCAACCCCGCCACCATCATGACCGACCCGGAATTCGCCGACGCCACCTACGTCGAGCCGATCACCCCGGAGGTCGTCGAGAAGATCATCGCCAAGGAGCGCCCCGACGCGATCCTGCCGACCCTGGGCGGGCAGACCGCGCTGAACACCGCCATCGCGCTGGACAAGTCCGGCGCCTTGGAGAAGTACAACGTCGAGCTGATCGGCGCGAACATCGAAGCCATCGAGCTGGGCGAGGACCGCGAGAAGTTCAAGGGCGTCGTTGAGCGCTGCGGCGCCGAATCGGCCCGCTCGGTTATCGTGCACACCCTTGACGAGGCCTTCGCCGCCGTCGAGGAGCTGAACTACCCGGTCGTCGTGCGTCCGTCCTTCACCATGGGCGGCCTGGGCTCGGGCATGGCGTACAACGCCGAGGACCTGACCCGCATCGCCGGCGCCGGCCTGCAGTACTCGCCGACCACCGAGGTGCTCCTGGAGGAGTCGATCCTCGGGTGGAAGGAGTACGAGCTGGAGATGATGCGCGACAAGAACGACAACGTCGTGGTCGTCTGCTCCATCGAGAACTTCGATCCCGTCGGCGTGCACACCGGCGACTCCATCACCGTGGCCCCTGCGATGACCCTGACCGACCGCGAGTACCAGAACCTGCGCGACATCTCCATCGCCGTGATCCGCGAGGTGGGCGTGGACACCGGCGGCTGCAACATCCAGTTCGCCATCGAGCCCGACACCGGCCGCGTGGTGGTCATCGAGATGAACCCGCGTGTGTCGCGTTCCTCCGCGCTGGCCTCCAAGGCCACCGGCTTCGCCATCGCGAAGATCGCCACCAAGCTCTCCCTGGGCTACACCCTGGACGAGATCCCGAACGACATCACCCAGAAGACCCCGGCCTCCTTCGAGCCGGCGCTGGACTACGTCGTCGTCAAGGTGCCGCGCTTCGCGTTCGAGAAGTTCCCGGCCGCCGACGCCACCCTGACCACCACCATGAAGTCCGTCGGCGAGGCCATGGCCCTGGGCCGCAACTTCACCGAGGCGCTGCAGAAGGCCCTGCGCTCCCTGGAGCAGAAGGGCAGCGAGCTGTCCTTCGAGCCGATCGACGCCGAGGAGCTTGACTCGGTCATGAAGCGCATCGAGAAGGGCTCCACCGAGCGCATGTCCCTGGTGCAGCGCGCGCTGCTGTCGGGCAAGAGCGTCGAGGAGCTGTTCGAGGCCACCGGCATCGACCCGTGGTACCTGGACCAGCTGGCGCTGATCAACGAGACCGCCGCGATGATCGCGCAGAACAAGGACCTGGGCGAGGACGTGCTGCGCGAGGCCAAGCGCCACGGCTTCTCCGACGCGCAGATCGCCAAGCTCACCGGCAAGTCCGAGGCAGTGGTGCGCGGCGTGCGCCATGCGCTGGGCGTGCGCCCGGTCTACAAGACCGTGGACACCTGCGCCGCCGAGTTCGAGGCCTTCACCCCCTACATGTACTCCTCCTACGACGAGGAGACCGAGCTGGTCGCGCACGAGAAGAAGTCCGTGATCATCCTGGGCTCCGGCCCGAACCGCATCGGCCAGGGCATCGAGTTCGACTACTCCTGCGTCCACGCGGTGATGGCGCTGCGTGCCGAGGGCTACGAGACCGTCATGGTCAACTGCAACCCGGAAACCGTCTCCACCGACTACGACATCTCCGACCGCCTGTACTTCGAGCCGCTGACGCTGGAAGACGTGCTGGAGATCATCCACGCGGAAGAGGAGACCGGCGGCGTGCTGGGCGTGTTCGTGCAGCTGGGCGGGCAGACCCCGCTGAAGCTGGCAGCAGAGCTGAAGGAGGCCGGCGTGAACATCCTGGGCACCTCCCCGGAGGCCATCGACCTGGCCGAGCACCGCGGCGCCTTCCAGCGCGTGCTGGACAACTCCGGGCTGATCGCCCCCAAGAACGGCACCGCAGTGTCCTTCCCTGAGGCCAAGGCCATCGCGGACTCGATCGGCTACCCGGTCCTGGTGCGCCCGAGCTACGTGCTGGGCGGCCGCGGCATGGAAATCGTCTACGACGAGGCCTCGCTGGAGCGCTACATCGCCAACGCCACCGAGATCACCGTGGACCACCCGGTCCTGGTCGACCGCTTCCTGGAAGACGCCATCGAGATCGACGTCGACGCCCTGTTCGACGGCACCGATCTCTACGTCGGCGGCATCATGGAGCACATCGAGGAGGCCGGCATCCACTCGGGCGACTCGGCCTGCACCCTGCCTCCGATCACCCTGGGCCCTGACGTGCGCGCCCGCGTGAAGGAAGCAACCCGCGCCATCGCCGAGGGCGTGGGCGTGCGCGGCCTGATCAACATCCAGTTCGCGCTGGCCTCCGACATCCTCTACGTGATCGAGGCGAACCCGCGCGCCTCGCGCACCGTGCCGTTCACCTCCAAGGCCACGGGCGTGCAGCTGGCCAAGGTCGCGGCGCTGATCGGCGTGGGCAAGACCCTGGCCGACCTGCGCGGCAGCTACCTGCCTGCCGAGGGCGACGGTGCGAACCTGCCGGACTCGGCACCAATCGCGGTCAAGGAAGCGGTCATGCCGTTCGCCCGCTTCCGCACCCCGGAGGGCAAGGTCGTCGACTCGCTGCTCGGCCCTGAGATGCGCTCCACCGGCGAGGTCATGGGCATCGACAAGTACTTCGACACCGCCTTCGCCAAGTCGCAGGCCGCGGCGAACAACCCGCTGCCGACCAGCGGCAAGGTCTTCGTCTCGGTCACCAACCGCGACAAGCGCTCGATCGTGATGCCGGTCAAGCACCTGGCCGACCGCGGTTTCGAGATCATCTCCACCGGCGGCACCGCCGAGGTGCTGCGCCGCAACGGCATCCCGACCCAGATCGTGGGCAAGCTGCACGAGGGCGGCGAGTCGATCGTCGACCTCATCCAGGCTGGCGAGATCGGGCTGATCCTGAACACCCCGTCGGGTTCCGATGCCCGCGGCGACGGATACGAGATCCGCGCTGCAGCCACCAGCGTCGGCACCCCGGTGATCACCACCGTGGCGGAGTTCGGCGCGGCCGTCCAGGCCATCGACGCCCTGCGCGAATACGCCTGGGACGTCACCAGCCTGCAGGAGCACGAAACCGCACTGGAAGCAGCGCGCAATGCCTAGTCCGGTGCCATTCGGGACCCGCCTTCGGGCGGCCATGGACTCCAGCGGACCGCTGTGCGTGGGCATCGACCCGCACCCGGGGCTGCTGGAGGCCTGGGGACTGCCGAACACGGCCGAGGGAGTGCGCGTGTTTTCGCTCACTGTGGTGGAGGCGATGACCGGCGTGGCCGCCATCCTGAAACCGCAGGTGGCCTTGTACGAGCGCTTCGGTTCGGCCGGCTTCGCGGCGTTGGAGGAGACCCTCCAGGCCGCGAAGGCTGCCAACCTGCTGACGCTGGCCGACGCCAAGCGCGGGGACATCGGCTCCACCATGGCGGCCTACGCGACCGCCTGGCTGGACGATTCCTCGCCGCTGGCCTCGGACGCCGTGACCCTGAGCCCGTACCTGGGCTACGAGTCACTGCGCCCCGCCATCGACCTGGCTGCGGCCACCGGCAGGGGAGTGTTCGTGCTGGGGCTGACCTCCAACCCGGAGGGCGCTTCGGTGCAGCATGTCGGCGGTGATAAGTCAGTTGCTAAATCAATCATCGAGCAGGTCAGCGCGGAAAATGCAGATGCCGAAGATTTGGGGCATGTCGGCTTGGTGGTCGGTGCGACCATCGGCGACGCACCCGCGAAACTCGGCATTGACCTGAGCGCTTCCAAGGCTCCGCTGCTTACCCCGGGCCTCGGCGCCCAGGGGGCGACGGCGCAGGACATCGCAACGGCGTTCGCCTCCAGCTACCGCCAGGTACTGGGGACCAGCAGCCGCGACATCCTGAAGGCAGGCCCGGACGTGAACGAGCTTCGAGACAAGGCGCGCAGCGTGCGCGACGAACTGCTCGCAGCGAAGTAGCGACAACTAAATATGCGACCCAATCGCGTTGTGGCCGATAGAGTTTCTACTGGCCACAACGCGATTAGTCTTGCCAAACGCGTGTTGGAAAGCTATGTTCGGTTCATAGCCTTAGTCCACTACACATTAAGGATGGCTGAACGATGGTTCTGCGAGAACTCTCTGACGAAGACCGCATCCGGGCACGCGCCAAAGCACTTGCTGCCCGCACCCGTCGTGCTGAAATCAAGGCCCAGTTCAGTGCCGGCAAAATTTCCATCACCGAGGTACTAGACTTGGTATACGAAGATGAGGCCGTGGGACGCATGCGTGTCATGGACCTTCTGGAATCGGTACCGGGCGTTGGTGAAGTACGCGCGGCGAATTTGCTGGAGCGACTTGGCATTTCCCCATCCCGCCGGCTGCGCGGACTGGGACGCAAGCAACGCACCGCAATTACCGAGCACTTCAAGCAAAGCCCGCCAAAAACGAAAGTGTAGTCAATGACCGTTGCGTCGGTAACTGTTCTAGCCGGCCCCACGGCTGTAGGTAAGGGCACCGTGTCCACCTACATCCGAGATAACTATCCAGACGTCTGGCTTTCGGTGTCGGCAACGACACGCGATCCACGACCCGGTGAAACCGACGGAGTCCACTACTTCTTTGTGGGCCCCGAGAAGTTCCACCAGCTCGTCGACGAGGGCCAGATGCTGGAGTGGGCCGTGGTCCACGGCCAGAATAGCTATGGCACCATCCGCTCAACGGTGGAAGACGCGGTAGCCGAGGGCAAGAAGGTGCTGCTGGAGATCGATCTTCAGGGTGCCCGCCAGGTCAAGGAGTCGATGCCCGAGGCAAAATTCGTCTTCCTGGCCCCGCCGTCATGGGACGAATTGGTCCGCCGCCTGATTGGCCGCGGCACCGAAACGCCCGAAGAACAGCAGCGTCGGCTGGAAACCGCTAAACTAGAACTTGCGGCGGAATCAGAATTCGACGTGACCATCGTCAACGACGATGTCGCACGTGCCGCCGAAGAGCTTGTGGCCCTCATGGGGCTGAAGAATGACTAAAGGGAGTCTTGTGTCCAACCTAGAGGGAATCATCAACCCATCGATCGACTCGTTGCTTGAGACGAACGACTCGAAGTACGCGATCGTGCTGAATTCGGCTAAGCGTGCCCGCCAGATTAACGCCTACTACGCACAGCTTAACGAAGGCCTGTTCGAGTACGTCGGTCCGCTGGTGGAAACCAAGCTGAACGAGAAGCCTCTGACCATCGCCCTGCGCGAGCTGGATGAGAACCTCCTGAAGGTGACTCCGGCCGAGGTCACCGAGGACTAGTCGAAAAGGTGGCGCCCCATTAGTGGGCGCCTTCTTTTTCGTTAAGCACCAAAAAACACGCCCGCAACGGGTCGATGCTCCGCGGTGCGGTGAAAATCACTGCGACCGCCCAACCATCCAAGGAAGAGCTGCGTGAAGCGAATCGTCTTAGGCGTCTCAGCAGGGATCGCCGCCTACAAATCCGTGCTCCTGCTGCGCCTGCTGCGCGAGGCCGGACACCACGTCGACGTCATCCCCACCGGGAACGTCGCCAAGTTCGTCGGCAACGCCACCTGGGAGGCGCTCTCCGGCAATCCGGTGACCTCCAACGTCTTCGACGCCGTCGATACCGTGAACCACGTGCGCCTGGGCCAGCAGGCCGATCTGGTGCTCGTGGTGCCGGCCACCGCCGACATCCTCGCCCGCGCCGCCTCCGGGCTGGCCGACGACCTGCTCACCGGCACTTTGCTGGCCACCCGCGCGCCGGTGGTCATGGCCCCGGCCATGCACACCGAGATGTGGCAGCACCCGGCCACCGTGGCGAACACCGCCGTGCTGCGCGAGCGCGGGGTGCGCGTGATCGAACCGGCCTCGGGACGGCTGACCGGCAAGGACAGCGGCCCCGGCCGCCTGCCCGAGCCCGATCAGATCTTCGAGTCCATCCAGGACCTGCTCTCCGAGCCGATCCTGGCCGGTCGCAAGGTGCTGATCACCGCCGGCGGCACCCGCGAGCCGCTGGATCCGGTGCGCTTCCTGGGCAACCGCTCCTCGGGGCGCCAGGGCGTGGCGCTGGCGCAGGCCGCCCGTGACGCCGGCGCCCAGGTCACGCTCATCGCCACGCACCTGGAGGTGCCGGCCCCGCACGGGGTGGAGCTGGTGCATGCCTCCAGCGCGCTGGAACTGCGCGAGGCGGTCTTCGCCCACGCCGAGGGGCAGGACGCGCTGATCATGAACGCCGCCGTCGCCGACTTCCGCCCGGCGACCATCGAGGGCTCGAAGATCAAGAAGCGCGACGAGCATTCCGCCCCGGTCATCGAACTGGTGCGCAACCCCGACATCCTGGCAGAGATCGTCTGCGCCCGCGGCGCGAACGACCAGCTGCCGCCGGTGATCGTCGGCTTCGCCGCGGAAACCGGCGACGACCAGGGCAGCGTGCTGGACTACGGCAAGGCGAAGCTCGCGCGCAAGGGCTGCGAGCTGCTGGTGGTCAACGAGGTCGGCGCCAACTTGACCTTCGGGACCGACAGCAACACCGTGCAGGTGCTGTTCGCCGACGGGAAACCTGCAGTGGGCGCCGCCGGAAGCAAAATCGAGGTGGCCCGCGTCGTCATCGAGCAGCTCGCCGCCGAAATAAACGGACATGTTGCCGACGCAAAGTGAGCCGCGCCATATAGCGCTTGGTCACGAACGCAGCAAGTTCTGCCAACCGGTCGATACGACCAGATAGAGTACAAAGGTGACTTCAACAACCCCTGAACTACGTCTTTTCACCTCGGAATCCGTTACCGAGGGCCACCCGGACAAGATCTGCGACCAGATCTCCGACGCGATCCTCGACGCCATGTTGGCGCAGGACCCGGATTCCAAGGTCGCCGTCGAAACCCTGACCACCACCGGCCTGGTGCACGTGGCGGGCGAGGTAACCACCAACGGCTACGTCGAGATCCCGGAGATCGTGCGCCGCACCATCCTGGACATCGGCTACGACTCCTCGGCCAACGGCTTCGACGGGGCGCGCTGCGGCGTGTCGGTCTCGATCGGCCAGCAGTCCCAGGAGATCCACGACGGCGTGTTCAACTCGTTGGAGTCCCGCGAAGGCATCGCCAAGGACCCGCGCGACATGCAGGGCGCCGGCGACCAAGGCCTGATGTTCGGCTACGCCTCGAACGAGACCGCCTCGCTGATGCCGACCCCGATCTTCCTGGCGCACCGCCTGTCCGAACGCCTGACCCAGATGCGCAAGAACGGCCGCATGCCGCTGCTGCGCCCGGACGGCAAGACCCAGGTCACCATCGGCTACGACGGCGACACCCCCGTCTCCGTGGACACCGTGGTGGTCTCCAGCCAGCATGCCTCCGAATACGAGCTGAACACCCTGAAGGCCGACCTGCTCGAGGAGGTCGTGACCCCGATCCTGGAGCGCTCGGAGCTGGACATCTCCAGCACCAAGGTGATCCTGAACCCCTCGGGACCGTTCATCATCGGCGGCCCGGTGGGCGACGCGGGCCTGACCGGCCGCAAGATCATCGTGGACACCTACGGCGGCTTCGCCCGCCACGGCGGCGGCGCCTTCTCCGGCAAGGACCCGTCGAAGGTCGACCGCTCGGCCGCCTACGCCATGCGCTGGGTCGCGAAGAACGTCGTGGCCGCTGGGCTGGCAAGCCGCGCCGAGGTCCAGGTGGCCTACGCGATCGGCGTCGCGCGTCCGGTGGGCCTGTACGTGGAGACCTTCGGCACCGAGACCGTGGACCCGGCGAAAATCACCGCCGCGATCAACGAGGTGTTCGACCTGCGCCCGCTGGGCATCATCGAGGACCTTGACCTCAAGCGCCCGATCTACCGCAAGACCGCCGCGCACGGCCACTTCGGCCGCGACGACAACGACTTCACCTGGGAGAAGCTGGACCGCGTCGACGCTCTGCGCAGCTGGTTCAACGCCTAGCAGCAGTGGAGCAAGACGCCCTCATCTCAGCACCCGGCCAGGCCCGCCTCAAGCGGGTCGCCCGGGTGCTGATTGATTCCTCGGTCCCGCACCTGGACCGCCTCTTCGACTACGAGGTGCCCGAGTCCATGCACGCGGCAGCCCAGGTCGGGGTGCGCGTAAAGGTGCCCTTCGGCCCGCAGCAGCTGGCCGGGTTCATCGTCGAGCTGCTGGAGGACCACCAGCCGGCGATGAAGCTGCGCCCGCTGTCGAAAATCATCTCCGAGAGGGTGGTGCTGCACCCGGACGTCCTGGCCGCCGCCTCGCTGGTCGCCGCGCGTTACGCCGGGACCCTGTGGGACGTGGTGCGCCTGGCAGTGCCCACCCGCGCGGCCAAGGTCGAGGCCGAGGAGCTGGTGACCGCCCCGGCGCTGGCGTTGGGGGACGCCCCGAACCAGCTGGAGCACTACGAGCAGGGTTCTGCGGTGCTGCAGGACTGGGCCGACGGGGCCACCCGGCGCGCGGTGGCGAGCTGGGCGCCGAATTTCCACGGCTCCTGGCCCGGGTTCCTGCTGGATGCCGCGCGGCCGGTGCTTCAGCGCGGGGCGCGGGTGCTCATCGTGGTGCCCGACGCGCGCGACCTTGACCTCTTGTGCGCGCACCTGGACGAGCAGCTCGGCGCCCAGTCCTACGCGCGGCTGCAGGCCGACGACGGCCCGACCCCGCGCTACCGCAACTTCCTGCGCGCCATCGGCGGGCACGTGCAGCTGGTGGTCGGTACCCGCTCCGCCGCCCTGTGCCACGTGCCGGACCTGGAACTGATGATCATCTGGCAGGACGCCGACCGCTCGCACCGCGAATTGCGCGCCCCCTACCAGCACAGCCGCGAGGTCGCGCTGCTGCGCAGCCAGCAGGCGGGGATCTCGCTGCTGCTGGCTTCCCCGTCGCGCTCCGTGGAGGCCCAGCGGCTGGTGGCCACCGGCTGGGCCAGCGAGCTGAAGCTGCCGCGCGACACGCTGCGTGCCCACACCCCTCGTGTGGTGGCCACCACCAACGACTTCGAGCTGGGGCGCGACCCGCTGCTGGCGCGGGTGCGCATCCCGTCGCTGGCCTGGCGCGAAGCCACCAAGGCGCTGGAAACCGGCCCGGTGCTGGTGCAGGTCGCCCGCACCGGATTCATGCCGGCGCTGGCCTGCCAGGACTGCCGGGCTCCGGCGCGCTGCCGGCTGTGCCAGGGACCGCTGCAGCTGGCCGGGAAGCAGTCGCATGTGGGCTGCCGCTGGTGCGGGGAGCAGTTCCACGACTACCGCTGCGGGCAGTGCGGCTCGCCGCGCGTGCGCGCCGCCAGCATCGGCGCCGACCGCACCGCCGAGGAGCTTGGCCTGGCCTTCCCCAAGGTGAAGGTGCTCTCCTCCACCGGGGCCAAGCCGCTGGCGAGCCTGGGCGACAAGCCGGCGCTGGTGGTCGCCACCCCTGGCGTCGAGCCCGTCGTGGAGGGCGGGTACGCCGCGGTGCTGCTGCTGGATGCCGACAAGATGCTCGCCTACGATTCGCTGCGCAACACCGAGGAGGTGCTCGCACGCTGGTTCACCGCCGCCTGCCTGGCCCGCAGCAGCGGGGTCGTGGTGCTCACCGGCAGCCCGAGCCCGGCCGGCGCCGCGCTGGTGCGCTGGGATGCCGCCGGATTCGCCGACCGCGAGCTGGCCGAACGCCGCGAGGTCGGGCTGCCGCCGGCCGTGCGCAGCGCCCTGGTCTCCGGGCCCGGTGCCGAACGGCTGGTCGCCGCGCTGGACGATGACATCCGGGCGCTGGTCGCGATCCACGGGCCGAGCATCATCGACGGACCGCCCGTGGAGCACCGCTACGTGCTGTTCTTCAGCTACGCGCACGGCCAGGCGGTCACAGAAGCGCTGCGCGCCCTGCGCGCCCGCATGTCAGCGGCCAAGGAACCGGTGGCGACCATCGCGGTCGATCCCGACGAGGTCCTCTAGGCCACGGCCTGCCCATCCCGCGGCCGGGCGTCCAGGCTCAGGTAGCCGTTGACCGTCGCGTAGAAGCGGTGTCCCGCCCAGTCGCGCCGGCCCACCCGGACGCGCCGCGGTTCGCCCTGCACCTGGCGGTGGCTGGCCTGCACGTACACGTCGTAGATGTCCGGGGTCAAGGGCTGCAGCTCCTGTCCGCCGTGCAGCGCGAACGCGTCCGCCGCGGGGCGCAGGGGCAGGGCCGCGTCCGCGCCGCAGTGGCGTGGGCGCAGGATCAGCTCGGCCAGCTGCGGCGGCGGGCCGGCAGGAACGAAGTGCGGGACTCCTGCGGCTTGCCGGCCCTGCCTGTCCTGCCGCACATTCCAGTGTGCGGCCAGCAGCTGCTCGAGCAGCGCCCACGCCTGCATCTGCCGGGCATCCCCGGTGCGCAGCGCCGCCGAGCGCTGCCGGTGCGGGAAGCCAAGCTGCGATTCCAGCTGCGCTGGGATGAAGCGTGCGACGAAGCCCGCGTGGGCGCGCAGCCAGCTGCGCCGCCGCCACCGGCCCATCCCCAGCCAGCGTCTGGGCCGGTAGGTGCGCAGGATCTTGCGCCGGTAGAGGTCGAGCACCATGCCCTGTTCCAGATCGGCCGGAAGCCGCGCGGCGCGGACCTGCTCGGCGATGCGCGCCACCGACCGGGTGCAGCCCTCCGGGTCGGCCTTGCGGGCGCTGATGTTGTTGGCGTCCTGGCGGGTGCGCAGGAAGTAGTAGTCGTCGTCCGCCAGTACCGCGGTGCGCTCGGCGGCCAGACAGCAGGCGGTGATGAAGATGCCGTCTTCCAGCCGCACCCGCCCCTCGGGGAAACGCAGCTCCGGGCGCTCGATCAGCGCGCGGCGGATGAGTTTCTGCGGGGCGAGGGTGGCGAAAACCTCGCGCAGCTCGGCCTTGGGGTTGTTCTTGGCCAGCAGCGTGCGGTTCACCGGGCGGCCGTTGAGCCCGGCGATGCGCGGGAGCACCATGTCCGCCTGGTGCAGCTGCGCGTGGTCCAGCATGCTGCGCAGGGCGTGGCTGGCCAGCATGTCGCCGGCATCGGCGAAGAAGACGTAGTCCGCCTCGGTGGCCGCCAGCCCGCGGTTGCGCGGCTGGCCCGGCCACCCGCTGTTGCGCTGGCGGATCACCCGGGTGCCCGGGTGCGCGGCGGCGAAGCGGTCCATGAGCTGCGGCCCGCCGTCGGTGGAGCCGTCGTCGACCAGGATGAGCTCGAAGTGCTCCGGATCCAGGTCCTGCGCCGCCAGGCTGTCGAGCAGTTCGCCCAGGTAGGGCATCGCGTTGAAGACCGGGACGATGACCGCGACGCGCGCGCTGCCGGAGCTGGCCGTGGGACCGGTGTCCGACGCTCGGATGCCGCGTTGTGAAAGCCGCGCGCGGACCAGGCCCAAGCGCCGCCGCAGCGACCCAGCTAATTCCCCCTATGCCATGCGCCCCCATTTCCCCGGCCAAACCCGCGAACGCAGATAGCGGGCCTGCCTGGTACTCTAGCGCCTGGTGGGGCGGGTCACACCTTCATGACGAGGGCCGCGGACAGGCGCCGCCCCAGCTGCGTGCTTAACCGCCGAGCCCCTCCAGGAAGCGCCGCACCGCGGCCGCAGCCTGGGGCGCCTTCTCATAGTGGATCAGGTGGCCGACGTCGGGCAGCATCAGCAGCCGCGCGTCGGCGAACGTGGCGCGCAGCGCCTCCTGGGTGGCCGGGGAACCCAGCTCGTCCTGCTGCCCGCCGACCATCAGCGTCGGGATGCCGATGACCCGGGAGTATTCGCCCACGGTGTGGCTGATCGAGGCCAGGTAGGCTTCGGCCAGGGTATCGCGGGAGTGGAATCCGCCGAAGTACGCGCGGTGCTGGTCGCGCACGTAGCGGCGCATCTGCGGGTCGCGGCTCTTGGTCATCACCAGCGACATGCCGTCGGTGAACAGCCTCGATCGCAGCAGCGGCTCGCCGATGCCGGCCGGCAGCGCCGCGCACAGGGCGTAGTAGCCGCTGGTCAGCTGCGCCAGCAGCGCCTGGGAGGATTCCAGCGCCGGTTCGGAGATCGGATTGAGCAGGGTCAACGAGGCGAAGTCGCGCCCGGCGGCCAGCCTGGCGGCGATGATGGACCCGAAGGAGTGCCCGAGCAGGTGGGTGGCCGGGCCCAGCTGCAGCTCGTCGGCCAGCACGTCGAGCATCCGGGCGTAGCCCTCGACGTCGTGCGGGGCCTGGGTCATGGAGCTGGAGCTGCCGAAGCCGGGCAGGTCGGGCACCACCACGGTGTAGCCGGGAAGCTGGGCGATGATGCGGTCCAGCCCGTGGTGGTCGCCGCGGAAGCCGTGCACCGCGAAGAGCACGCCGCGCGATTCGGCAGGCACGGCCCGGTAGGTGAAGACCTTGGTGGCGGAGCCGAAGAGGCGGTGCGTGCTGACAAGTTGCGTGCGTGGGCTCATGCCTCAAATCCTACCCGTCCAGCAGCGCCAGGGCCGCGCCCTCGTCGATCACCAAATCGGTGATCAGCCCGCCGTTCAGCGCCCCGCGCACGGCATCGATCTTGCCCCGGCCGGCCACCACGCAGAAGCGCTGCGGCACCCGGCGCAGGGTATCGAGCGCGGGCCCGGTGGAGCGGGCGTTGATCCCGATCCCGGAGCTGTGCCCGTGCCGGTCGAAGAACACCGTCGCCACGTCGCCCACCACACCGATCTTCGCCAGCTGCGCGGTCTCCTGCTTGCTCAGGTAGCCGCCGCGGTAGACCTGCGAGGTGACATCCGACCCGGCCGCGCCCAGCGAGAACACCGCCAGGTTCATCTCCGACTGCACCTTGAGCACGCGCTTGACCGAGGTTTCCTGCCACATCGCCCGGCGCGTGGACGCGCGGTCGAAAAACGCCGGCACCGGGAACTGCTCGGTACGCGCGGTGAACGCCTCGCCGAAGCGGGTGAGGATCTCGCTGGCGTAGCGCACGCCGCTGGTGACAGGGTTCGCCGCGCCGTTCAGCTGCACGATCACGGTGTCATGGGTGGGGTGGGAGCTGAGCGCGGTGGACACCGCCTGCATGGTCGAACCCCAGGCCACCCCGATCGTCATCGAGGAGGAGACCATCGCTCCTAGCTGGTGCGCCGCGTGCGCGGCGACGCGGGAGAGCAGTTCCGCGTCGTCCATGGCGCCGTCGGTGGGCACCACCTGCACGTTGATGCCGAAGCGCTCGGCCAGCCGGCCGGAGAGCTGGGCTGACATTCCAGCGCTGGGGGAGATGCTGATCGAGACCATGCCGGTGCGCTTGGCGTGGGTGAGCAGCCGCGAGACGGTCGAGCGGGAGGTGCCCAGCTCGCGGGCGATGACCTCCATCTTCAAATCCTGCAGGTAATACAGCTGGGCGGCGCGCAGCGCGTCCTTCTCACGGGTGCCGTACTGCACGGATGTGTCATGCGCAGGGCGTCGGTAGGGCCCTGCAGGGGGTGGTTTCTGCATCAATCTGACCATTTCTGCACGTTTGTGCAATTCATTTGACCGCTTTGCAAACTACCGACAACACTAACCCGTAGAACTACTCAATCGTTACAAAGGGGCAACACGTCGTGAATCGGGAACAGCTGGCCAAACTGCGCGAACGGCCCCAGGCACGGGTTCTGGTCGTCGGCGGCGGCATCAACGGTGTCGCCACCTTCCGCTACCTTGCCATGCAGGGCATCGACGTTGCGCTGGTCGAACGCGGAGACTACTGCCAAGGCGCGTCGGGCGCCAGCTCGCACATGATCCACGGCGGCATCCGCTACCTGGA
The DNA here is from genome assembly GCF_046940185.1 of Arthrobacter sp. 'calajunan'. NCBI lineage: Bacteria > Bacillati > Actinomycetota > Actinomycetes > Micrococcales > Micrococcaceae > Arthrobacter > Arthrobacter sp. 'calajunan'. The sequence continues at coordinate 58,818 of NZ_JBKZDY010000004.1, read as the reverse complement.
AAACGGCGAGTTCCGCCTGGTGCACGAGTCGGTGCAGGAGCGCAATTCGCTGCTTCAGATCGCCCCGCACTACGTCAAGCCGCTGCAGACCACCATCCCGATCTTCTCCACCTTCTCGGGGATCCTCTCCGCTCCGATGCGCTTTGTGACCCACAAGTCCGGCAAGCCGACCGAACGCGGCGCCGCCCTGATCAAGGCCGGATTGGTGATGTACGACGTGTTCGCCGGAGTCGGCGGGCGCAACACCCCGTGGCACAACTTCAAGGCCGGCGCCGCGGCCCGCAAGGACCTGCCGGCCCTGCGCGACGACGTGAAGTACACCGCGACCTACTTCGACGCCTCGGTGCACAACCCTGAGCGCCTGACCCTGGACGTGTTGCAGGAAGGCCTGCGCGTCAACCCGGACGCCCGCGCCAGCAACTACGTGGAACTGGCAGGGGTCGACGGGGGCACCGCGCAGCTGCGCGACGTGCTGACCGGGCAGAGCTTCGACTTCGACGCCGAGGTCATCATCAACGCGACCGGCGCCTGGGTCGACGTGACCAATGAGCAGCTGGGCCGGAAGACCAAGTGGACCGGCGGCACCAAGGGCTCGCACATCGTGCTGGACCACCCCGAGCTGCTCGCGGCCACCGGCGGACGCGAGATCTTCTTCGAGCACGAGGACGGGCGCATCGTGCTGATCTACCCGATGCTCGGGCGCGTGCTGGTGGGCACCACCGACCTGGAGCACGACATGGCCGAGCCGGCGGTGTGCACCGAGGAAGAGGTCGACTACTTCTTCGAGCTGGTCCACCACGTCTTCCCGCGCATCACCGTGCGCCGCGAGCAGATCGTCTACAAGTTCTCCGGCGTGCGCCCGCTGCCGAACCACGACGACACCGCCCCCGGCTTCGTCTCCCGCGACTACCAGGTGCGCGAAACCCGGCTCACCGACACCACCACGATGCTCTCGCTGATCGGCGGCAAGTGGACGACGTTCCGGGCACTGAGCGAGAACCTGGGCGGCAAGGCGTTGGAATTCCTGGGGGAGCGCGAGATCCGCTCCACCGCCGGCGTGCCGATCGGCGGCGGCAAGGACTTCCCGATGAACGAGGGCGAGCTGGCCGCCTGGTACGCCGCGCGCGAGAACGCCGCCGGGCGCGACCGCCTGCGGGTGCTGCTCGAGCGCTACGGCACCGGAGCGGACGCGGTGCTGGCCCAGCTTGGCGAGGACACCGCGCTGCAGCACTCCGACGAGCTGTCCTGCCAGGAGCTGGCCTACATGGCCGCCCACGAGCAGGTAGGCCGCCTGATCGACGTCTTCATCCGCCGCACCAACCTGGCCTTCCGAGGCCTGGTCACCAAGGATCTGGTCAGCGAGGCGGCACGCTGCCTGGCTGGGCCGATGGGCTGGGATGACACCCAGACCCAGGCCGAGATCGCCCATACGATCTCGGTCCTGGCAGGCAGCCACGGGGTCGACCTGGACTGAGCCTGCCGTTGCTGCCGGCGGCAGATCGCCGCCGGCAGGATGTGATATCACCTCAAAGGTCAAAGATGCCCATGCAAGTGTTCATTTCCGAATTCACCGGTACTTTTATCCTCGTTCTCATGGGCGCCGGCGTCTGCGCCAACGTCTCGCTGAAGGGCACCCTGGGCAGCGCCGCAGGGTGGGTCGCCATCAGCTTCGGCTGGGGCCTGGCCGTCTTCTCCGGTGTCTGGGTTTCGGCCCCGTCCGGCGCCCACCTGAATCCCGCGGTCACCCTGGGATTGATGGTGAACCCCGAAGCAACCGAGCTGGCCCCAGGCATCCCGAAGTCGGCAGCGACCGCGCTGGTCTACGTGGCCGCGCAGTTCATCGGCGCTTTCCTGGGCGCCGTCACCGCCTGGCTGGCCTACAAGAAGCACTTCGACGAGCCGGCCAACCAGGGCAAGGTGCTCGGAGTGTTCGCCACCGGCCCGGCCATCCGCTCCTACGGGTGGAACGTGGTCTCCGAAGCCATCGGCACCTTCGTGCTGGTGTTCGTGATCGGCGGCTTCGGCGGGACGCCGCACGGGCTCGGCCCGCTGGCGGTCGGCCTGCTGGTCGTCGCGATCGGCCTATCCCTCGGCGGAGCAACCGGATACGCTATCAATCCAGCACGTGACCTCGCCCCGCGTCTTGCGCATGCGGTGCTGCCGATCCCCGGCAAGGGGTCCTCGGACTGGGCCTACTCGTGGGTTCCCGTCTTCGGTCCGCTGGCCGGCGGAGCCTTGGGCGGCCTGGCCGTCGCCGTCCTGCTGTAATGCCGCACCCACTAGAGAAAGTTGATCGACAGTGAGCAACAAGTACGTCATCGCCATTGACCAGGGAACCACCAGCTCCCGCGCCATCGTCTTCGACCACGCCGGAGAGGTCGTCTCCGTGGGGCAGAAGGAGCACGAGCAGATTTTCCCGGCCGCCGGATGGGTGGAGCACAACCCGATCGAGATCTGGGACAACGTGCGCGAGGTCATCGGCACCGCGCTGGCCAAGGAGAACCTGACTCGCCACGACATCGAGGTCGTCGGCATCACCAACCAGCGCGAAACCACCGTGGTGTGGGACAAGCACACCGGTGAGCCGGTATACAACGCGATCGTCTGGCAGGACACCCGCACCCAGGACATCGTCGACGCGCTGTCCGCCGAGGGCGGGATCGAGCGCTACAAGGACCGTGTCGGGCTGCCGCTGGCGACCTACTTCGCCGGCACCAAGATCAAGTGGATCCTGGAGAACGTCGACGGGGCGCGCGAACGTGCCGAGGCCGGCGACCTGCTGTTCGGCACCACCGACACGTGGGTGCTGTGGAATCTGACCGGCGGGCCGGAGGGCGGCGTGCACACCACCGACGTCACCAACGCCTCGCGCACCCTGTTCATGAACCTTGAAACCCTGCAGTGGGACGAGCAGATCCTGGCCGACTTCGGGGTTCCCGCCTCGATGCTGCCAGCGATCAAGTCCTCCTCCGAGGTGTACGGCACGGTCGCCTCCAACCAGCTGCTGCGCGAGGTGCCGGTCGCCGGCATCCTGGGCGACCAGCAGGCGGCAACCTTTGGGCAGGCCGCCTTCGGTGCGGGCACCGCGAAGAACACCTACGGCACCGGCTGCTTCCTGATCTTCAACACCGGGCAGGAGATCGTCTCCTCGAGCAACGGGCTGATCACTACGCTGGCCTACAAGCTGGGCGACGCCGCCCCGGTGTACGCGCTGGAGGGCTCGATCGCGGTCGCCGGGTCGCTGGTGCAGTGGCTGCGCGACAACATCGGCATGATCGCCAGCGCCCCGGAGATCGAGGAACTGGCCAGCCACGTCGAGGACAACGGTGGGGTGTACATCGTGCCGGCGTTCTCCGGACTGTTCGCCCCGTACTGGCGTTCGGACGCGCGCGGCGCGATCGTCGGGTTGACCCGCTTCGCGGACAAGCACCACATCGCCCGCGCGGCCCTGGAGTCCACCGCGTTCCAGACCCGCGAGGTGCTGGACGCGGTCAACGCCGACGCCGAGGTGCCGCTGACCGAGCTGAAGGTGGATGGCGGCATGGTCGCCAACGAGCACCTGATGCAGTTCCAAGCCGACATCCTCGGCGTGCCCGTGGTCCGCCCGAAGGTCACCGAGACCACCGCGCTGGGCGCCGCCTACGCGGCCGGCCTGGCCGTCGGGTTCTGGAAGGACCTGGGCGAGCTGGAGGCGAACTGGTCAGAGGACAAGCGCTGGGAGCCTGTGATGGGTGCCGAAGAGCGCGAACGCAGCCTGCGGCTGTGGAAGAAGGCTGTCACCCGCACCTTCGACTGGGTCGACGAAGACACCAAGGCCTAGCGTTTTCCCGACGGCCCAACAGTCGGCCGACCACTGATCCCGGTCAACCACCAGGTTGGCCGGGATCCTTTTTCGTTCACCCGCGCCGGTCCGCGGGAGGATCCGTGGCCGGGGGCCCAGCGCCGCCGGGCGGGTCGTCGTCGAGCTGCAGGGCGCCCCAGTAGGTATTGCGCCGGGGCTTCTGCTCGGGATCAAGGTGCGGCGGCAGCAGCACATGCGGCAGCCCGTTGACGTCGACCACTTTCAGCTGGCCGGAGTGGCGGCCGTGGTGCTCGTTGGAGCACATCGCCGCCCCGGAGTCGACGCTGGTCGTGCCGCCTTCCGCCCATGGCTTCTTGTAGTGGTCGATCTCCACCAGGTCCGGGGGCGTCGTGCATTCGGGCACAATGCACCCGCGATCACGGGCCATCACCGCCATCTTGATGTATCCCTGGTGGAAGCGCCTGGAGCGTCCGACGTCCAGCGGTTGGCTGTTGCCGCCCAGCACCAGCGGGATCACCCGGGCTGTGACCAGTAGTTTTCTCAGCTCGCCCGGCGGGATGTCCACCCCGTGGGCGCTGATGCCATGGGCCTCGGCCAGGTTCTGCAGGTCCTTGAGCCGCAGGTAGACCAGGACCTTCGGCACGATCGGCTTCGCGGCGCTCCCCGTGAACGACGTGGTGAGGATGGCCATCAGCGCGTTCAGCCGGCGCAGCGGGGCGCTCGGCTCCTCGGCGGCCGGCTCCTCGGTGTCGTTTTCATGTGGTTCGGCGTCGGGATCGGGCTTCGGGCCGTCATCATCCGCTGCGGTGCCCGCTGGGGACTCCTGATCGGGCTGCTGGTCCGCGCTGCTGGAGGGCTCCAGGTCTTCCGCGGCCCAGCCGGGCATCGGCCCCTCGGGCTGGAGCCAGTCAGGCGTCGGCCGCTGATCGCCGGACGCGGTGCCCTCATTCTCCGCTGCGGGGGATTCCTGTTGTGCGGGGGAGTCCGGGGGCTCGGGCGAAACGGCCTGATCCGCGTCGGGCTTGCGCGCGTGCTTGCCGGCCTTGGTGCGTTTGCTGCCGGACTGGGCCGCTACCGAGCGCAGGTACTCCGCGTGGGCGGCCAGGGTGCGCAGGGTGAAGGTGTGCACACCCCGGACGACTGGCCCGATGAACAGGCCCAGGTCCGGCGGGAGCTTTTCCTCGTGCAGCTCCTTGTAGGTCTTGATCTGCGTGCCGATCTGCTTGCGCGCCTCGATCGGGCCGAGCTCGCGCAGCGCGGCGGCTGCATGCTCCTCCAGCAGCCTGCCGTCGGCCGCGCGGGCGGTGAGCGAACAGGGCACCCCGTCGAAGGTGGTGTCCGGTTTTTCGAGCTTCTCCAGGCTGCGGGCGGTGCCGGCGATGGCGCGGCGGTCGGCCTGGCCCTGGGCGTAGATGCTGGCCAGGTGCTCGAAGCGCGGCGCGCAGATGGTGCCTTGGGCGGTGCGCCGGCCGATGAGCAGGTGCGCGTCGTCGATCCGGCGTTGCGCCTCGAAATAGGTGATGCCCAGCCATGCGGCGAGCAGATCGCCGGCGGTCTTGTAGCTAGCCCGCCCGGTGGCGAACTCGGGCTCGACCTCCAGATCGCAGGTTCCGGCGCGCAACGCATCGTAGGTGGCCAGGCTGAGCCCGGCCGCGCCGGTGACCTCGGCCTCCAGCGCGCCGGCCAGCTGCTCGCGGTGCACCTGCTGGGCGAACTGCTCCACCAGCTGCGCATGGGCGAGGACCAGGCGGGGATCGCGCGTCTCGTGGACCAGCCGGCCGAGCGCGGTGAACAGTGCCAGGCACAGCGCGCCCAGGCGCACCAGCATGCCAGCGGTGAGCTGGGTCCCCAGATGCTTCGGGGAGGTGCACAAGGTGTGCAGCGCGGTGAGCAGGGCTTCGGTGGTCATGAATCCAGCCTCGGGCCGAAGCCGGCGGCGCGGGGGCAGGCGCCTGCGCAGTGTGGATAACCCGGCCAGCCGATTTTCCGGCTGCGGCCTAGGGCGCCGCGGAGGAGGGTGGCGAGGCAGGGTCCCCAGGCGCCGGCGGCAGCTCCGGATAGGCGTCGTCGGGCAGCGAGATGGTGAAGCCGGCGTCCCACACCGCGTGGCCGGTGACGGCGACCCGGCCCTCTCCCTCGGTGCTGCCCAGCAGCACGGAATAGGAGCTGCCCATCTGCTCGCCGACCAGCACCTGCACATTCTGCGGGGTGACCCCGGCGCCTGCCAGCAGCTCCCGGGTCCTGCCGAGCATGCTCGGCTCCAGCTCGACGCCGGCGTAGGGGGTTGCCACCCGGCAGGCGGCTTCCACGTCCTGGTCGTACGCGGCCTGGACCAGCTGGCGGCCGGCTTGCTCCAGGGAGGCGACAGGTTTCCTGCCGTCGCAGGTGTGCCCTTCGTAGGTGCCGAGCATGGCGCAGCCCGAGAGCAGGAGCGCGCCGACGGGCAGCAGCAGGCCCGGGGCGAGGACGCGGCGCGCACGGCGCGGGAAGCATGGGATCATGAGCCCATTGTGGCCGATGGCGCGATCGACCGCATCGATGTTTCAGGCGCGAAGGTGCCGCGGCGCGGACTGTGGGCAAGCTTGCGCTTCATCGATGCGGCATGCACCGCCCGGGGTGCGATAGAATCACCCTATGTATTCCCAGCGCGACCTAGTCTAAGAGCGGCCTGACGGCCGTACCCCCGAGTGGAAATTTGGGGGCTTTTGTTGTGTCTGGAAGCAGAAACCAGTTTTCCGTCAGGAAATTTTTCCGCGAATCTGTGAGAAGAGCTCAGTGACATCATCGACGAACGAGACCAGAACCTACGACTTCAAGGACATTGAGTCCAAGTGGCTACCGGTTTGGGACGAGCTAGAGGTGTTCAAGCCGGCCGACGACGGCACGCGTGAACGCCGTTACGTCCTGGACATGTTCCCCTACCCCTCGGGCGACCTGCACATGGGCCACGCCGAGGCCTTCGCCATGGGCGACGTCGTGGCTCGGTACTGGCGCTTGCGCGGCTACGATGTCATGCACCCGATCGGCTGGGACTCCTTCGGCCTGCCCGCGGAAAACGCAGCGATCAAGAACAACGCGCACCCCTCGGACTGGACCTACACCAACATCGACACCCAGGCCGCCAGCTTCAAGCGCTACGCCATCTCCGCCGACTGGGACCGCCGCCTGCACACCTCGGATCCGGAGTACTACCGCTGGACCCAGTGGCTGTTCACCAAGTTCTACGAGAAGGGCCTGGCCTACCGCAAGGACCACCCGGTGAACTGGTGCCCGAAGGACCAGACCGTGCTGGCCAACGAGCAGGTCGTCAACGGCGCCTGCGAACGCTGCGGCACGCAGGTGACCAAGAAGTCGCTGAACCAGTGGTACTTCAAGATCACCGACTACGCCGACCGCCTGCTGGAGGACATGGAGCAGCTCAAGGGCCACTGGCCCGAGCGCGTGCTGCTGATGCAGAAGAACTGGATCGGCCGCTCCGAAGGCGCCGAGGTGACCTTCGAGATCGAGGCGCACGATGAGAAGCCTGCGGTGAAGATCCCGGTCTTCACCACCCGCCCGGACACCCTGTATGGCGCGACCTTCATGGTGGTCGCCGTGGACGCGGACCTGGCCGGAGAACTGGTCACCGACGAGCACCGCGAAGCCCTGGAAGCCTACCAGGAGCAGGTCAAGGCGCTGTCCGAGATCGAGCGCCAGTCCACCGAGCGCGAGAAGACCGGCGTGTTCACCGGGCGCTTTGGCATCAACCCGCTCTCGGGGGAAAAGCTGCCGATCTGGGCCGCCGACTACGTGCTGGCCGACTACGGCACCGGCGCGATCATGGCAGTGCCCGCGCACGACCAGCGCGACCTGGACTTCGCCCGCACCTTCGACCTGCCGGTGCGCGTGGTCGTCGAAACCGGGCTGGAAGACCCGAACGAGACCGGCATCGCCACCGCCGGCGAGGGCAAGCTGGTGAACTCCGGCGCACTGGACGGCCTGGAGAAGGCCGACGCGATCGCCAAGGCCATCGAGATCGTCCAGGCCGCCGGCACCGGCGAGCACACCGTGAACTTCCGCCTGCGCGACTGGCTGCTGTCCCGCCAGCGCTTCTGGGGCACCCCGATCCCGATCATCCACTGCGAGGCCTGCGGCGAGGTGCCGGTTCCCGAGGACCAGCTGCCGGTGCGCCTGCCCGATGACCTGCGCGGCGAGCAGCTGGCCCCGAAGGGCACCAGCCCGCTGGCGGCCGCCGATCACTGGGTCAACGTGGCGTGCCCGACCTGCGGCGGCGCCGCAAAGCGCGACACCGACACCATGGACACCTTCGTGGACTCCTCCTGGTACTTCCTGCGTTTCGTCTCCCCGAACTACACCGAGGGCCCCTTCGACCCGAAGGCCGTGCGCGACTGGATGCCGGTCGGGCAGTACGTCGGCGGCGTCGAGCACGCGATCCTGCACCTGCTGTACTCCCGCTTCTTCACCAAGGTCATCTACGACCTGGGGCTGATCGACGTGCAGGAGCCGTTCAGCGCGCTGCTGAACCAGGGCCAGGTGCTCAACGGCGGCAAGGCCATGAGCAAGTCGCTGGGCAACGGCGTGGACCTGGGCCAGCAGCTTGACAAGTTCGGCGTCGATGCCGTGCGCCTGACCATGGTCTTCGCCTCCCCGCCGGAGGACGACGTGGACTGGGCCGACGTCTCGCCGTTCGGTTCGCAGAAGTTCCTGGCCCGCGCCTGGCGCGTCGCCCAGGACGTGGCCAGCGCCCCGGGCGTGGACTACGCGGCAGGGGACAAGGCGCTGCGCCAGGTCACCCACCGCACCGTGCACGAATCCGCCCAGCTGCTGGACTCGGGCAAGTTCAACGTGGTGATCGCCAAGACCATGGAACTGGTCAACGCCACCCGCAAGACCATCGACTCGGGCGCCGGCGCCGCGGATCCCGCGGTGCGCGAGGCGGCCACCGTTATCGCGCAGCTGCTGAGCCTGTTCGCCCCGTACACCGCGGAGGACATGTGGCAGGCGCTGGGCTACGCCCCGAGCGTCGTGACCAGCGCCTGGCCGACGGTCGACGAGTCGCTGCTGGTGGACGACACCGTCACCGCCGTGGTGCAGATCAAGGGCAAGGTGCGCGCGCGCCTTGAGGTCCCGGTGGACATCTCCGAGGACGCGCTGCGCGAGCAGGCGCTGGCCCACGAGGCCGTCGTGCGCATGCTCGACGGGAAGGCGCCGCTGAAGGTGATCGTGCGCGCCCCGAAGCTCGTGAACGTGGTCCCGGCGCCGTAGGTCCGGCCCGACGTGTACCGTAAGCTCAAGACATGACTGAGCGATCCAAGAGCCCACGCACGGGCTGGCTGCACAAGCTGCTGGCCCCGCGTGGGCTTTCTGGCACCCGGATCGGGGTGGTGACCGATTCGGCCTCCTGCCTGCCGCCGGCCCTGCTGCAGGCCCCGGACTTCATCCAGCTGGGCATCCCGATCATCGTGGACGACCATGTGCACGGCGAGGACACGACCGCGCTGATGATGGGCCTTGCCATGGGGCAGGCGGTGAAGACCTCGCGCCCGGCCCCCGGCGAGTTCGCCCGCGCCTACCGCCAGCTGGCCGAGGCCGGCTGCCAGGCGGTCATCTCCATCCACCTCTCGGCGGGGCTGTCCGGAACCGTCGACGCCGCCCGGCTGGCCGCCTCCGAGGCGCCGGTGCCGGTGAGCGTGATCGATTCGCGCACCGTGGCCATGGCCCAGGGCTTCGCGGTGGCCGACGTGCTCGCCGCGCGCGACGCCGGCGCCGGGCTGGGCCTGCTGGAGCAGATCGCCTCCGGCGCGGCGGTGAACCGCGTGTACTTCGCGGTGCCCTCCCTGGAGCAGCTGCGCCGCGGCGGGCGGATCAGCGCGGTGTCCTCGGTGTTCGGCAACCTGCTGAACGTCAAGCCGATCCTGGGCATCGCCGGCGGGGTGATCGCCCCGCTGGAGAAGCCGCGCTCCTTCGCGCGCGCCCAGGCGCGACTGGTGGCCCTGGCCCAGCGCGACGCCGCCGCGGCGACGGGCCCGGTGCGGCTGGGCGTGATGCACTTCGGCGCCGCGGAACTTGCCACCGAGATCGCCACCGAGCTGAACCCCTACTGCGAGGGCGAGGTGCTCATCGAGTCGCTGCCGGCGGTGCTGGCCGCGCACACCGGCATGGGGGTGCTCGGCGTGGCAGTGGCCCCGCTGTATCCACAGCCCGCGCCGCACCAGGGGCCTGCGGCATCCGGCTAGCCCAGACTGGGGTCCATGGGGCGCCATGACTTCTTCAGCAGGTACGCGCCACGTGCCTCGCGGCTGCGTTTTGCCGTGAGCCGCGTGGCGGTGCTCGTGCTGGTGCTGGTGGTGCTGGCCTGGATCGGGCTATCCATCCTGCTGGCCCCGCCGCCGACCACCACGCAGCTTGAGACCGTGCCGCTGGTCTCCGACCCCTCGCCGCCGCCCGGCGCCGCAACGCCGAGCACGGCGGCTGCTGGCGCCCTGCCTTCGGGCACCGCCGCGCCGGGGAACTCCGAGGGCGCGGTGACCGTGCACGTGGTGGGTGCGGTGAAGAAGCCCGGGGTGTACACCCTGCCCGCCGGGGCGCGCATCGTCGACGCGCTGGAGGCGGCCGGCGGCATGCGGCGCACCGCCCGCCCCGAACTGCTGAATCTCGCCGCCCGGTTGGCCGACGGCCAGCAGATCGTGCTGCCCGGCAGCGCGGACGCCCAGGCCGCCCCGCCCTCCGCCGCCGGCTCCAGCGCTCCGGTGGATGGCACGGACGGCGGCGCCGCCGGTGCGAAGATCTCGCTGAACAGCGCCGACGCGCAGCAGCTGCAGGAATTGCCGGGGATCGGGCCCGCGCTGGCCCAACGCATCATCGACTTCCGCGAAGCCCATGGGCCGTTCGCCTCCGTGGAGGAGCTGGACGCGGTCTCCGGCATCGGCCCGGCGGTGCTGGGCAACCTGCGCGAGCTGGTGCAGCCATGAGGTGCTTGTAGTGCGCACCGACTTCCGCGGGCTGTGGCTGCTTGCCGGGGCCTGGCTCGCCGCGCTGCTGCAGCCCCCGGGGTGGGCGATGCTGGCCCTGCTGGGCGCCTTCGCCGGGCTGTTCGCGCTGCTGCTGCGCGCCCGGCACGACGCGCCGCATGCGGCCCCGTGGTTCACCGGCCCGCTGGTGCTGCTGCTCGGCGCGCTGGCGGTGCTCGGCACGAACCTCGGCGCCGCCGAATGCACCCTGCCCGAACCAGGGGACCAGCAGCGCCGCATCACCGCGCACTTCGAGGACCCGCCGCGGCCCGCCGACGGCGGCGGGGTCGCCGGCGCCGCCCTGCTGACCGGCTACCAGCACCGCGGGCACTGGCAGCGGTGCCCGATCCCGATCCACCTGGCCCTGGCCGCCCCGCTGCCGGGCCACGCGCGGGAGTTCACCGTGATCGCCTCGCTGCAGCCGGCGCAGGACTCCGGCAGCTTCACCTGGTGGGCCCGGGCCGACAGCGAGCCGAAGGTCACCAGCTGGCAGCTGCCCACCCCCGCCTCGAATCTCAAGGAGCGCTTCGCCGCGCAGCTGGTCGGGCTGCCGCCGAACGCCAGGGCGCTGCTGCCTGGCATGCTCTACGGGGACCGCTCCGGGCAGGACCAGGCCCTGGGCGAGGCGATGAAGGGCAGCGGGCTGAGCCACCTGACAGCGGTCAGCGGGTCGAACATCGCCCTGGTCGGCTCGATGCTGATGGTGCTGCTGCGGCTGTTCGCCGTGCCCCGGGTGCTGGCCGGGGTGCTGATGGCTGCCGGGCTGGGGCTGTTCGTCGCCTTCGTGGGGCCCGATCCCAGCGTGCTGCGCGCCGGCCTGATGGGCGCGATCGCGGTGTTCTCGCTGCTCTCCGGGCGCGGCCAGGGCTCGCTGGGCATCCTGGGGCTCAGCGCCGCCGTGCTGCTGCTCGTGGACCGATCGCTGGCCGCCGAGCCGGCGTTCGCGTTGTCGGTGCTTGCCACCGCCGGCATCATCATGCTTGCCCCGCCGCTGGCCGAACTGGCAGCACGCATCCTGCCCGCGCTGCTGGCCGAACCCACGGCCATCTGCGTCGCAGCCCAGTTCACCTGCCTGCCGGTGGTGATCGCGCTGAACGCCGACTTCAGCCTCTACTCGCTGCCGGCGAACCTGCTCGCGGCCCCGCTGCTGCCGGTGATCACGGCGCTCGGGGTGGCCGCGCTGCTGCTGTGCACCGTGATTCCCGGCGCAGCGCACGTCCTGGCCTGGCTGATCGGCTGGCCGGCCGAGGCGATCGGGCAGCTCGCCCACCTGGCAGTGCGGCTTCCCGGGGCCAGCCGCCCGTGGCCCGAGGAACTGCCGGGCATCGTCATCGCTGCGGGCATCGCGGTGGTCTTCTGCGTGCTGCTCATCGCCGGCAGCCAGACCGAGCGGCTGCGCGTGCGCCGCACCTGCCTGGCGCTGCTCGGGGTGCTGGCGGTGTTCCTGGCCGCGCTGGTGCTGCCGGCGACGCTGTTCTGGAAGCCCCCGCTGCACGATCCGTGGACCATCGCCATGTGCGACGTCGGGCAGGGCGACGCGCTGGTGGTCCGCGACGGCGAATCCTCCGGCTGGCTCATCGACGCCGGGCCGCCGGGCGGCGGGGTCTCCGGCTGCCTGCGCCAGCTGGGCATCACCACGCTGAGCAAGGTGTTCATGACCCACCAGGACGCCGACCACTTCGGCGGCGTGCCGGAGCTGGAGTCCTCGGGCATCACGCTGGGGGAGCGCCTGGTCTCCGCCGGCTTCCCCGAGGCGCTCTGGCAGCCGCACCGGGTGCTGGTTCCGGGGGACACCGGGCAGGGGCAGGGCGTGTCCTACCGGGTCATCGGACCGGATCCCGCCATGGTGCCGGGGGCCGAGCCGAACGACATCTCGCTGGTGCTGCGCTTGAGCTTCACCCGCGGGGACCGGCAGATCGACTTCCTCACCGGCGGGGACATGGAGGAGCAGGCCATGCACCGGCTGCTCGCCGCCAGCCCGCAGGGGAACGCCACGATCCTCAAGGCCTCGCACCACGGCGCCCGCAACGGCGGGCAGGAGCTGATCGAGGCCGCCCGGCCCCGGGTGTTCCTGGTCTCGGTCGGCGCGGAGAACACCTACGGGCACCCCAACCAGGGCATCATCGACACCGCGCAGCGCCTGGGCGCCCAGGTGCTGCGCACCGACCAGCTGGGCACCGTTCTGCTCACATTGGATGCCGACGGCGTGCACGCGGCCTCGCTGGGGGCGCCGGTTCGGTAGGATCGAAGTATTGCCCCAGCACTAAGGAGTTCGATGGCACGCGCCCAGGCCAATCCCGGGATCTCTTGGCGAGACCTCACCCCGCAGCCGCTGATCCTGCTCTCCGGCTCGGAGCAGTACCTCGCCTCCCGGGCCTTCGAACTGCTGCGCGCCCAAGCCGCCTCCCGCGAGGACATCGCGCACACCCGGCTGAACGCGCAGAGCTACGAGCCCGGTGAGCTGCTGCTGGCCACCAGCGCCTCGCTGTTCTCCACCGCGAACCTGGTCGAGATCCACGACCTGGCGAGCATGAACGAGTACTTCCTGAAGGACGCGCTGGCGTACCTGAAGAGCCCGGCGCCGGAGAACGTGCTGATCATGCACCACTCAGGCGGCACCCGCGGCAAGAAGCTGCTGGACGCCATCAAGGCCGCCGGCGCGGTGATCGTGAATTGCCAGCCGGTGAAGAAGGACGCGGAGAAGATCGAGTTCGTCACCGCCGAGTTCAAGGCCGCCAAGCGCCGCATCACCAACGACGCGGTCAAGGCCCTGGTCGCCGCGGTCGGCAATTCGCTGGCCGAGCTCGGCTCCAGCTGCTCGCAGCTGAGCCAGGACACCACCGGCACCATCGACCAGGACGTGGTCGACAAGTACTACGGCGGCCGCGAGGAAGCCACTGCCTTCAAGGTCGCCGACGCCGCGATCGCCGGCAACGCCCAGGTTGCGCTGCGCATGCTGCGCCACGCGCTGAGCACCGGAACCGACCCGATCCCGATCGTCGCCACGCTGGCCATGAAGGTGCGCCAGCTGGCCAAGGTGCTAGGCGTGAATGAACCCGCCGCAGTGCTGGCTTCCCAGCTGGGCATGGCCCCGTGGCAGGTGCAGCAGGCGCAGCAGCAGGCCCGCGGCTGGAAGCGCTCGGATCTGGCGGCCTGCGTGGAGACGATCGCGCAGACCGACCGCATGGTCAAGGGCGGGGGACGGTCGCCGGGCTACGCACTGGAACGCGCGATCCTGTTCATCGCGGGCAAGGCCCCGCGCCACTAGCCTGAACCCACCAAGGCGCTGCCAGAAACTGGCGGCGCCTTCGTCGTAGTCCGGCTGAACAGCTGCAGCGGCTGCAGGTTGCCCGGAGTGCAGCACACAGAGGGCAAAACAAAACCCCCGGAACCGAAGTTCCGGGGGAGTTGCAAAGTCTAGCTGCGCTTAGAGGGCGTTAACCTTCTTGGCCAGGGCCGACTTGCGGTTAGCGGCGTTGTTCTTGTGCAGAACACCCTTGCTAACAGCCTTGTCCAGCTTCTTGCCGGCCAGACGCAGTGCGTCGGTTGCCTTGTCCTTGTCACCGGCAACCACAGCTTCGTTCACGCTGCGGATAACGGTCTTGACCTCGGAGCGGACAGCTACGTTACGCAGGCGTGCCTTCTCGTTGGTGAGGATGCGCTTCTTCTGGGACTTGATGTTTGCCACTTAATAAACTCTCTCGTTTATCGTCTTATACGGTCGGTAGAGGGTTCATCCTTCAGGCCATCGACTGAGCGGTGTGGGGCACCTATGGCGACCCGAAGGGGGCGTGTCGCCCAACCTGCGCGACACACAAGAGTTAACTCTAGCAGAACGGGCCCCCAACGGCGACCGGTCAGCGGCGGTTGTTTAGGACCTTCACCACATTGCGGAAGCGGTCTTCGTCGAGGATTGCGCCTTCTCGCCGCACCGCGTCCTGGGACAGCCGGATGATGCGGTCGAGCTTCACCTCGCTGGGGCGCCGTTCGCGATCCCAGGAGCCGGTGCCGATGTCCAGGTAGTTCGGGTTGTGGTGCTGCGAGTTGTTCTTGTCCTTGCTGGTGAGCATCAGGCCCAGCAGCCATCCGCCCTCGCGCCCGATGACCAGCACCGGCCGGTCCTTGCCCTGGGAGTGGTCCTCCTCGTAGGGGACCCAGCCCCAGACGACCTCTCCCGGGTCTGCATCCCCGTCCATGCTGGGGTTGTACTCGTAGCGGACGGGTCCGGTGAAGTCCCCGGGGTACTCCGTGCTGGTGCCCGCCGCCGGGGCGGGTCGATGGCCGTGGTGGGCGGGTCGAGCGCTTTGCGCGGCGGGACGATGGGAGGTCGAGGCACCGCTTCGCTGCGGCTTGGCACCGCCCGATTTGGTGCTCTTGGTGCTGGAGGAACTCAGTTCCTTGACCGCGCGGAGGATGAAGTCGAATATCTTCTGTGCATTCAAAGCCATGCACCACAAACTATCAGTGCGCGCCGCGGGGAATATGTCCTCACCCGCAAATCATGACAGAATAGGCGTAATTCAATCATGTCTGCTCATTGCTAGTGAGGTCTGTTTAGGTGTCTCCATTGGCCCGCACCGCTCCGGTGCCTGCCGCGACCGATCCGTCGCTTATCCGTAACTTCTGCATCATCGCGCATATCGACCATGGCAAATCCACCCTGGCCGACCGCATGCTGCAGCTGACCGGCGTGGTTTCTGCGCGCGAAATGAAAGCGCAGTACCTGGACCGCATGGATATCGAGCGCGAGCGCGGCATCACCATCAAGTCCCAGGCGGTTCGCATGCCATGGGAGGCCGACGGCACGGCCTACGCCCTGAACATGATCGACACCCCGGGCCACGTGGACTTCACCTACGAGGTGTCCCGCTCGCTGGCCGCCTGCGAAGGCGCGATCCTGCTGGTGGACGCCGCCCAGGGCATCGAAGCCCAGACGCTGGCGAACCTGTATCTGGCGATCGAGGGCGACCTGACGATCATCCCGGTGCTGAACAAGATCGATCTGCCCAACGCGCAGCCTGAGAAGTACGCGGCCGAACTGGCGAACCTGATCGGCTGCGAGCCTGAGGAAGTGCTGAAAGTCTCCGGCAAGACCGGCGAAGGCGTCGAGGCGCTGCTGGACGAAGTCATCAAGCAGCTGCCTGCCCCGGTCGGCGAGGCCGACGCCCCGGCCCGCGCGATGATCTTCGACTCGGTCTACGACACCTACCGCGGCGTGGTCACCTACGTTCGCGTGGTCGACGGCAAGCTGGAACCGCGCGAGCGCATCCAGATGATGTCCACCGGCACCACCCACGAACTGCTGGAAATCGGTGTCTCCTCCCCGAATCCGATCCCGTCCAAGGGCCTGGGAGTGGGCGAGGTGGGCTACCTGATCACCGGCGTGAAGGACGTGCGCCAGTCGAAGGTCGGCGATACCGTCACCAACTCGCTGAAGCCCGCCACCGATTCCCTGGGCGGCTACGAAGAGCCCAAGCCGATGGTGTTCTCCGGCCTGTACCCGCTGGACGGCACCGACTACCCGGCGCTGCGCGACGCGTTGGACAAGCTGCAGCTGAACGACGCCGCGCTGATCTACGAACCGGAAACCTCCGTGGCCCTGGGCTTCGGCTTCCGTGTGGGCTTCCTGGGCCTGCTGCACCTGGAAATCACCCGCCAGCGCCTTGAAAGCGAATTCAACCTCGACCTGATTTCCACCGCCCCGAACGTGGTGTACGAGGTCATGGGCGAGGACAAGCAGCTGATCACGGTGACCAACCCCTCGGAATTCCCGGACGGGAAGATCCTCGAGGTGCACGAGCCGATGGTCGCCGCGACCATCCTGGCCCCGAGCGAGTTCATCGGCGCCGTCATGGAGTTGTGCCAGTCCCGCCGCGGCACCATGCGCGGCATGGACTACCTCTCCGAGGACCGCGTGGAAATGCGCTACCACCTGCCGCTGGCCGAGATCGTGTTCGACTTCTTCGACCAGCTCAAGTCCCGCACCCGCGGCTACGCCTCGCTGGACTGGAAGGCCGACGGCGAGCAGGTCGCGGACCTGGTCAAGGTCGACATCCTGCTGCAGGGCGATACGGTCGACGCGTTCTCCGCGATCACCCACCGCGACAAGGCCTACAGCTACGGCACCATGATGACCTCGAAGCTGCGCGAGCTGATCCCGCGCCAGCAGTTCGAGGTGCCGATCCAGGCCGCGATCGGTTCGCGCATCATCGCCCGCGAGAACATCCGCGCGATCCGCAAGGACGTGCTTGCCAAGTGCTACGGCGGCGACATCAGCCGCAAGCGCAAGCTGCTGGAAAAGCAGAAAGAAGGCAAGAAGCGCATGAAGATGGTTGGCCGCGTGGAGGTCCCGCAGGAGGCGTTCATCGCCGCGCTGTCCACCGATGAGCCGAAGAAGTAGCTAGATGCCCTCAGTATTGCCTGACGGCGATCCGGCTCCGGCCGATGGTCTGCTCCCCGCAGCGTGCGCGCACGGTGCGGCGGAGCGGACCATGTCCTTTTATGTCCACATTCCGTTCTGCACGGTGCGCTGCGGCTACTGCGATTTCAACACGTATACCGCAACCGAGCTGGGCAATGGCTCCAGCCAGGCCACCTACGCTGCCACGGTGGGCCAGGAGATCGGCTTCGCCCGCGGCGTGCTTGACCGTTCCGGGGTACCGCACCGCGAAATCGACACGGTCTTCTTCGGCGGCGGCACCCCGACCCTGCTGCCCGCCTCGGACCTGGTTTCGGTGCTCGGCCGGATCCGCGACGAGTTCGGCATCAAGCCCGGCGCTGAAATCACCACCGAAGCCAACCCGGACTCGGTGAGCCGCGAAAGCCTGCGTCAGCTGGCCGACGGCGGGTTCACGCGCGTGTCCTTCGGCATGCAGTCAGCCGTGCCGCATGTGCTGAAGGTGCTCGAGCGCACCCATGACCCGGCGCGCGTGCCGCAGGCCGTGGCCTGGGCCCGCGAAGCAGGGCTGGATGTCAGCGTCGATCTGATCTACGGCACCCCGGGGGAGTCGCTGGCGGATTGGCGTACCAGCATCGAGGCCGCGCTGAGCTACGAGCCGGACCATATCTCCGCTTATGCGCTGATCATCGAGGACGGCACCAAGCTGGCCGCGCAGATCCGCCGCGGCGAGGTTCCGGACATTGACGACGACGACCACGCGGAGAAGTACCAGCTGGCCGATCAGCTGTTCGAGGCCGCCGGCCTGCAGTGGTACGAGGTGAGCAACTGGGCGCGCGGCGAAGGGCATGCCTGCCGCCACAACATCGCCTACTGGCAGGGCGGGGACTGGTGGGGCGCAGGCCCCGGCGCGCACTCGCATGTCGGCGGGCTGCGCTGGTGGAACGTCAAGCACCCGGCCGCCTACCAGCAGCGCATCGACGGCGGCATCTCGCCCGGACACGGCCGCGAGTTCCCCGACGCGCAGGCAGTTCAGCTCGAACGCACCATGCTGCTCACCCGGCTCAGCTCCGGCATGCAGATCAGCGAACTGGAATCCGCCGGCCGCACCAAGGTTGCCGGGTTGATCGCCGACGAGCTGATCGATGCCAAGGCAGCGTTCGCCGGACGCATCGTGCTAACGCAAAGAGGCCGGCTCCTGGCCGACCTCGTGGTGCGTGAACTGCTGGATTTCTAGGACGTTCGCAAGCGCTGGCGTCCCTGCCGCTACTTCATCAACCGCAGGTTGATCGGGTAGCGGTAGGGGCGTCCCTTGTTTGCCTGGATCGCGGCATACGCGCCCATCAGGGTCATGAAGACCCACAGGCACACGGCGATGACCGCGAAGAGCCAGCCGATGCCCGGCAGCAGGTTCAGGATGTTCAGCACGATCGCCAGAATGGTCAGCGGGAAGGTGAAGTTGAACGCTTCCTTGGATTCCTGGGCGGTGAAGGGGCCGCGGTCGCGGTAGACGGCGAAGATGATGGCCGAGGGAATGCAGCCGAGGATCGCGCCGAAATGCGCCATCATGGCCCACTGGCGGTCTTCCGACGGGGAGAGCGGCAGCGCGGACACGTTTGATCCCTCGAAACGCGAATTCTCAGATGATGGTACCTGGCGAGATGTCACGGAAATGTCCTTGTCTTACGGTGCGGCTTCTCCACCATGATATCGAGCTTCCGCTGACGCCCCGCCCAATGGCACCCTGAAAGTCCAAATCTTAGTCAATTGTTAGGAAACCGTAATCTTCCGTGGTAAGGAAATCGATTAGTTCCTCAACTTTACCCAATAGCGCCGGTTCCAGCTGTCCGTAGTGCTTGACCGTGGACAGGATCCGCTGCCAGCCGATGCCGATATCCTCGGCGGTTGCATGCGGCCAGCCGAAGGCGCGCAGCACGCCGGTTTTCCAGTCGGTCCCGCGGGGGATGACCGGCCAGGCCTTGATGCCCAGCGTGTCCGGCTTGATCGCCTGCCAGACATCCACGTACGGGTGGCCGAGGATTAGCACGTTGCCCGCAGCCCCGGGGACCTTCATGGCCTCGGCGACGATGCGCTCTTCCTTGGTTCCGGAAATCAGGTGGTCGACCAGGATGCCCAGGCGGCGGGTCGGCGAGGGGTTGAATTGGCGGATGGCCCCGGCCAGGTCGTCGACGCCATGCAGCGGTTCGACGACGATGCCCTCCACGCGCAGGTCGTGGCCCCAGACCTTCTCGACCAGTTCCGCGTCGTGCTTGCCTTCGACCCAGATGCGGCTGGCGCGGGCGGTACGGGCCTTGAGGTCTGCCACCGCGCGCGAGCCGGAGGCGGAGATCATGGTGCTCGGCGCCTTGGCCTTCGCGACAGGTTCGACGATCTCCACCGGTTCGCCCTCCAGCAGGAAGCCGAAGCCGGCCTGGAAGGAACGGGTCTTGCGGTGGCGGTCCTCCAGCACGATCACGCGCATGCCGCCGGACTTCTCGGTCTTGACGACCTCGCCGACCCAGCCGGAGACCGCATCTTCCAGGATCATGCCGCGTTCAACGGGCACCTGGCGGAGTTTTTTGGGTGCCGGAGCACTCAGGTCTTGCGGTCCCCAGGAGAAATTGGACACGGACTGCCTTTCGCTGTGATCGAATACGCTCGAAATCCAATGCTAGCAACTGCCGAAGGTATTAGACTTGGCACTTGACAGGTTAGAGTGCCAATTGTGCGGGCGTGGTTTCCCGGGAGGTGTTTTCGTGAGCGAAGTACGACGTCTTGACGTGTTGCGCGCCATCGTGGAGGACTATGTCCAGTCCCGCGAGCCCGTGGGTTCCAAGGCGCTGCGCGAACGGCACAACCTCGGGGTCAGCGCCGCCACCATCCGCAATGACATGGCCCTGCTCGAAGAGGAGGGCTTGATCGCCGCCCCGCACACCTCCTCGGGGCGCATCCCCACGGAGAAGGGCTACCGCCGCTTCGTGGACGAGATCGGCGAGCTCAAGCCGCTGTCGCGCGCCGAGCGCGAGGCGATCAACAAGATCCTGGACAGCTCGCAGGACCTCGACGAGATGCTGCACAGCACCGTGCGCCTGCTGGCCCGGCTGACCAACCAGGTTGCCATGATCCAGGTGCCGCACTACGACACCGCGGAGCTGCGCAACCTCGACCTGGTGGGCTTGGGCTCGGGCCAGGTGCTAATGGTGATGATCGCCTCCAACGGCACCGTGGACCAGCGCATGATCGCGGTGACCCGGCCGTACTCGGACGAGGAGCTGGACAACCTCAAGCAGTGGCTGCTGACTTCCTTCGGCGGCCACCGGCTGGCGGACCTCGTCGGCCCGCTGAGCAACGAGGCAGTGGTTCCGGCGCAGCACGAGACGCCGCTGGTGGGCAGCGTGCTGCGGTCGCTGGAGGAAATGGCGCAGGCGGCGAACGTGCAGCGCATCGTCATGGCCGGCACGGCGAACCTGGCCCGCGTCGAGGGGGACTTCCCGCTGAGCATCACCCCGGTGCTCGAGGCGCTGGAGGAGCAGGTGGTGTTGCTGAAGCTGTTCTCCGAACTGGAGGCGGATTCGCGCGGCCTGGCCGTGGCCATCGGCACCGAGAACCACTACGGGCAGCTGACCGACGCGGCGGTCATCGCCACCACCTACAGCACCGACCAGCGCAGCAAGCTCGGCGTGCTCGGCCCGACCAGGATGAACTATTCCTCCTCCATGGCCTCGGTGCGCGCGGTGGCCCGCTACCTGTCGAAGATTTTGGCGAACTAGCCGCGCGGCCGGTTCGCAGCACAACTTGAGAAGTGAAATTTTAAAGGAAAGGACACGGCGAAGATCGTGAGCTCGCATTACGAGACCCTGGGTGTCGCCAAGGACGCGACCCCGCAGGAAATCAAAAGCGCCTACCGCAAGCTGGCGCGCAAACTCCACCCGGACGTGAATCCCAGCGAGGACGCGGCCGAGCAGTTCAAGCTGGTCACCCGCGCCTACGAGGTTCTTTCCGACGAGAAGAAGCGCGCCAACTACGACGCCACGGGCGACGAGAACGGCAACGGCCAGCCGGGCTTCGGCGGGGGCGCCGGATTCGGCGGCTTCGGCGACATCTTCGAGCAGTTCTTCGGCGGCGGCCAGGCGCAGGGGCCGATGTCCCGCACCCAGCCGGGCCGCGACGCGCTGATCACCATCACCATCGACCTGGAAGACGCCGTCAAGGGCACCGTCTACCCGCTGGAGATGGAAACCGCCGTCACCTGCAAGACCTGCCACGGCGACGGTACCCGCGAGGGCACCAGCCCGGTCACCTGCACCATCTGCCACGGCGCTGGCCAGGTCCAGCGCCCGGTGCGCTCCTTCCTGGGCCAGATGATGACGGTGGAAACCTGCGCCGCCTGCCACGGCTTCGGCACCACCATCCCGGATCCCTGCATCGAGTGCAACGGCGAGGGCCGCGTGCGCGAACACGTCTCCAAATCGCTGAACGTGCCGGCCGGCGTGGATTCGGGCACCCGCATCCAGCTGCGCGGCCAGGGCGAGGCAGGCCCGGGCGGCGGCCCGAACGGCAACCTGTTCGTCGAGGTCGACGTGCGCCGCCACAAGGTGTTCGAGCGCTCGGGCAACGACCTGCACGCCAAGATGACCATCCCGATGACCGCCGCGGCCCTGGGCTGCGAGCTGAAGCTGGAGACCTTCGACGGCGAGCAGACCCTGAACGTGGAGCCGGGGGCCCAGGACGGGGACACCCTGACCCTGCCGGCCCTGGGTGTGCCGCGCCTGCGCGGCGGCAAGCGCGGGGACATCATCGTGCACCTGCAGGTGGAGACCCCGACCAAGCTGGACGCCGCCCAGCGCGAGCTGCTCGAGCAGCTGGCCACGCTGCGCGGCGAAGAGCTGAGCGCCGGACGCGTCGAGCATTCAGGCGGCATGTTCTCGCGCCTGCGGGACAAGCTGAACCAGCGCTAGGCCATGAGCAACCACAGTTTCGTGATCGACCCGCAGCAGGGGGCCGAGGCCCGCGTGGGCGACACCCTGGCGCTGACCGGGCCGGAGGCGCACCACGCGGTGGCGGTCAAACGCACCCAGGCCGGCGAGCAGCTGGACCTGCTCGACGGCACCGGGCTGCGCCTGGTGGTCAAGGTGGCAGCCGCCTCCAAGGAGCTGCTCACGGTGACCGTGCTTGAACGGCTGCAGGAGCAGCCCCCGGAGCATCCAGCCACGCTCATCCAGGCGCTGTCCAAGGGGGACCGCGACCTGCAGGCCGTGGAATCCGCCGTGGAGCTGGGCGTCTTTACCGTCCGCCCATGGCAGGCCGAGCGCTCGATCGTGCGCTGGAACGCGGCGAAGGCGGACAAGGCGCTTGCCAAGTGGCGCGCCCAGGTGCGCTCGGCGCAGAAGCAGTCCCGGCGCAGCTTCGAACCCGAGGTGAAGGAGCTGGTCTCCAGCAAGTCGCTGGCCGCGGCGATTTCCGCGCACGCGGCCGCCGGCGACCTGGTGCTGGTGCTGCACGAGCAGGCGCGGGATTCGGTGGCCCAAGCCGTGTCCGGCTGGCTGCCCGAGGCGGCGCCGGGTACCGGCGTGGTGCTGGTCGTCGGCCCCGAGGGCGGCATCAGCGATGCAGAGCTCGACGCGTTCGTGGCCGCCGGAGCGCATCCGGCGCTGCTCGGACGCCATGTGCTGCGCGCCTCCACCGCCGGCCCTGCCGCGCTGGTCCTGGTGCGCCACCTGCTCGGCGAGCTCTAGCCGGATTAATCAGCGGATGCCGCGAACCCCGAGGGGTTTGCGGCATTCGCTGTTTATTCGGTGGTGGGCGGGCGCCGGCGCTCAGCGCACGGTGAACTCGGAGCTGGTCTCGCCGACCTTGGCCTTGCTGCCGGCTTCCTCGCCCCAGACGCTCAGCGCGTAGCTGCCGGCGGGCAGCCGGGTGGTCAGCGTGAAGGATCCGTCGGGCTCCACGCTCTCGTCGTTGATCCGGTTGGCGGCGGTGATGACCTTGGACTGGCCGTCGGCGGCCTTGGCCTGCAGGGAGTAGAAGGTTCCGCCGTCGAAGCTGGAGGTGCGGCCGTGGAACTTCACGGCGCCCGCCGCGGTGGTGGTGCCGAACTGCGGGTCGATGATCCAGATCGGGGCCATGTACTTCGCGTCGCGCTGGTAGACGTCCTGCAGGCGGTATCCGCCGAAGACGGTGGCGTTCTGCTTCCCGTCGACCAGGATGCGCACGCTGGCGGGGGTGTCGCCGACCAGGATGCCCGCGTTGGAGGCCGCGGCGGTCGCGGTGAACACCAGCTGCTGGATGGCGCGCTCGGACAGGCCCTCGTCGAGCGTGGCGCTGAAGACCTTGGCCGGAAGGTCCAGCGTGATCAGGTTCTGGTTGTCGATGGAGACCCCGACGTCGTCGGTGGACTTCAGGTGCGTGTACCAGGCCGGGTCGGCCGGCTTCCCGGCGAGCAGGTAGGTGATCGCGTCGCCTATCGGCTCCTGGTGGCGGGTGTCGGTGGCGTATTCGCGGTAGAGGTAGACCCCCGAGTCGGTGTTCTCCAGCCAGTAGACCGGCATCTTTTGCCCGGGGAAAGCCTGTTCCATCGAATCGGTGGCCTGCGGGACACCCTGCGCCGCGGCGGCGGAGTTTGCAGGCATCTCGAAGCTGTCGTCGCGCGCGGCAAGTCCGCAGCCGACCACCAGGGCCACCGCTGCGATGACGCCGGTCGCCGCGAAACGTCGCGGGATTCGGCGCTTGTACCACTGCTGCACGTTGGGACCAGTCCATCTGTTCTGCGGGGATTCTTGGGCGCCTGGAACGAGAACGTGGTTCCGCGCGCTCATATAGCGTGACACATCAAGGTGTGCGATGAGGCCGAAATTCGCCAAACCTACCAATCCGTAACCAAATCTATACCTTTGCGACCTGCTCGGATTAGATTCATTTCATACTAGTTTCAGAATTTTCAGCGCTCGGCGGAGCCCTACGTATCGCGTTGGGAGCCGGGGACTAGCTAGACTGGACTTGCGCAAGTTTTTTATTTTCCGAGCTCAAAAGGGGCACGAAGCACTGCATGCAGGTTGAACAGAACCAGAGGCAATCCGAGACCGGGCCGGCGACGCTGGCCATCACGTTCGAGACTCCCGAGCTGATGATCGCAACCCTGGGCCCGAACGACGAGTTGCTGCGCATCCTCACCGGCGCCTACCCGGACGTGCAGTTCCGCCCCAACGGGTCGACCCTGAGCCTCCTGGGCGATCCGGTCCAGGTGCGCAAGGCGCAGCGGGTGACCGAGGAAGCCAGGTCGCTGGCGCAGCGCGGCTCGCGGATGAGCGCGGAAACCATCGAGCAGATCATCAAGATGCTCAGCGCCGGGAACCGGGACGCCCCCACCGACGTGCTGGGGCTGAAGATCCTCTCCGGCCGAGGGCGCTCCATCCGGCCCAAGACGGTGAACCAGAAATCCTACGTGGATGCCATCGAGGACTCCACGGTGACCTTCGGCATCGGCCCGGCAGGCACCGGCAAGACCTTCCTGGCCATGGCCATGGCCGTCGCGGCGCTGCAGGACAAGCAGGTCAACCGCATCATCCTGACCCGTCCGGCGGTCGAGGCGGGGGAGAAGCTGGGTTTCCTGCCCGGCACCCTGAGCGAGAAGATCGACCCCTACCTGCGTCCGCTCTACGATGCGCTGCACGACATGGTGGATCCGGATTCGATCCCGCGGCTACTGGAGGCGGGCACCATCGAGGTCGCCCCGCTGGCCTACATGCGCGGGCGCACCCTGAACGACGCCTTCGTCATCCTCGACGAGGCGCAGAACACCACCAGCGAGCAGATGAAGATGTTCCTGACCCGCCTCGGCTTCGGCTCCAAGATGGTGGTCACCGGGGACGTCACCCAGGTCGACCTGCCGGGCAACGCGGTCTCCGGGCTGCGCATGGCCAGCGAGGTGCTGGAAGGCATCGAGGACATCTCGATCTGCCGGCTGGACGCCAGCGACGTGGTGCGACACCGGCTGATCGCTGACATCGTCTCCGCCTACGACCGCTGGGACGACGACCGCCGCAAGGGCCGCCAACGGCCGCGACATACGAAGTGAGCAGCGAAGCAATGAGCATTGAAGTCAACAACGAAACCGAGTTCGACGTCGATTTGGCCGACGTGAACAAGCTGGCGCAGTCGGTGATGAGCGCCATGTACCTGCACCCGGAGACCGAGGTGTCCATCGTCTTCCTGGATGAGGACGCGATGAGCGCGCTGCACGTGGAGTGGATGGACCTGGAGGGCCCCACCGACGTGATGAGCTTCCCGATGGACGAGCTGCGTCCTGGGCGCGAGCACGTCCCCTCGGAGGCGGGGATTTTGGGCGACATCGTGATCTGCCCGAGCGTCGCGCAGGCGCAGGCCGAAGCCGGCGGGCACAGCACCCATGACGAGATCCTGCTGCTGGCCACGCACGGCCTGCTGCACCTGATGGGCTTCGACCACATGGAGCCCGAGGAGAAGGAAGAGATGTTCTCCCTGCAGCGCCGCCTGCTGGAGTCCTACACCGGGCGCCCGGCGCCGAAGGAAACGGTGGAATAACCGCCGTGGGTATACTCCTGCTGATTCTCGCCGTCGTCTTCATCGCCTGCTCGGCGGTGCTCACGGCCGCGGACTCGGCCTTCTACGCACTTTCCCGCCACGCCGCCGAACGGCTGCGGGCGGATTCCGAATCCAAGGCGCTCAGCGCCATCCTGGACGACACCGAATCCCACGCCCAGGCCATCAAGTTCTGGCGCGTCTGGTTCGAGACCGCCTCCGCGGTGTCCGTGGCGCTGCTGGTGTCCACCCGGGTTCAGAACATCTGGCTCGCCGGGCTGATCGCCACGATCGCCATGGCCGCCCTGGGCTTCGTGCTGGTGAGCATGTCGCCGCGGCGCTACGGCCGCTCCAACGCGCAGCGCGTGGTGCAGGCCACCGCCCCGATGGTCCGCCTGCTGCGCCGCGCCCTGGGCCCGGTGGCGAACTGGCTGGCGAACATCGCCAAGGCGCTAAGCCCCGGAGGCACCGACGAGGACGGCTACCTGGGCAAGGAGCGCCTGCGCGACCTGGTGGACCGGGCCAGCGAGGGCGAGGACCTGGACGAGGAATCCGCGGAGCTGATCTCCGGGGTCATCGACCTGGAGGAAACCAACGTGCGCGCGGTCATGGTGCCGCGCACCGACATGGTGGTGCTGGATCCCGACCACACCTTCCACAGCGCGCTGGACCTGTTCATGGCCTCGGGCTACTCGCGCATCCCGCTGATCGGCGAGGACTCCGACGATATCCGCGGCATCATCTACCTCAAGGACCTGATCGGGGAGATCCACGGCCTGCAGCAGGCCAAGGACCTGCTCGAGCTGGCCCGCCCGGTGCGCTTCGTGCCGGAGTCCAAGTCCGCCGCGGAGCTGCTGCAGGAGCTGCAGCAGGAGTCCATCCACTTCGCGATCGTGGTCGACGAGTACGGCGGAACCGCCGGGCTGGTCACCCTGGAGGACCTGATCGAGGAGATCGTCGGCGAGATCGACGACGAATACGACCGCAGCCGCACCGAGCTTGTGGAAAACCCGGACGGCTCGCTGTTCGCGGTGGCCAGCGCCTCCATCGACGACGTGGCAGACCATTTTGACCTGCTCATCGACGAGGAGGACGTGGACACCGTGGGCGGGCTGCTGTCCAAGGCGCTGGAGTCCGTGCCCGTGCTCGGCTCCACCGCGGATGTGAACGGCCTGCGCCTGACCGTGGTCGCCCTGGCGGGGCGCCGCAACCGCATCGGCAAGATCCATGTAGAGCGTCTGGCCAAGGACGCTTTAGACCATATCGAGAACGACGAGGAATCCTCTGATGAGCGATAACCACACCCCGCGCGCCCTGGGCGAATGGCCCGAGGGCTTCCGCTCCGGCTTCACGTCCTTCGTGGGCCGCCCGAACGCCGGCAAGTCCACCCTGACCAATGCCCTGGTGGGCCAGAAGGTGGCGATCACCTCCGCGAAGCCGCAGACCACCCGCCACACCATCCGCGGCATCGTGCACCGCGAGGATGCACAGCTGGTGCTTGTCGACACCCCGGGGCTGCACCGCCCGCGCACGCTGCTGGGCCAGCGCCTGAACGACCTGGTCGCCGAGACCCTCTCCGAGGTGGACGCGATCGGCTTCTGCCTGCCGGCCAACGAGAAGATCGGCCCCGGCGACCGCTTCATCGCCACCCAGCTGGCGCAGCTGCAGCGCAAGCCGATCGTCGCGATCGTGACCAAGGCCGACCTGGTGGACCGCGAGGCGCTGGCCGCGCAGCTGATCGCCGTGACCGAGCTGGGCAACCAGAACTTCGGCCCGAACGGCTTCGCCGCGATCGTCCCGGTCTCCGCGGTCAAGGAGTTCCAGGTGCAGGAGGTTGCCGACGTGCTCGTGCAGCAGATGCCGGCCGGCCCGCCGCTGTACCCGGACGGCGAGCTGACCGACGAGCCCGAGGCGAAGATGATCGCCGAGCTGGTCCGCGAGGCGGCGCTGGAAGGCGTGCGCGACGAGCTGCCGCACTCGCTGGCGGTGGTCGTGGAGGAGATGGTTCCGCGCGAGGGCCGCAGCGAGAACAACCCGCTGGTGGACATCCACGTCTCGCTGTACGTGGAGCGCTCCAGCCAGAAGGCCATCGTGATCGGCCGCGGCGGCTCCCGGCTGCGCGAGGTCGGCACCAACGCCCGCAAGGGCATCGAGAAGCTGCTGGGCACCAAGGTGTACCTTGACCTGCACGTGAAGGTCGCCAAGGACTGGCAGCGCGACCCCAAGCAGCTCGGCCGCCTGGGCTTCTAGCCCGCAGCGCCTCACCGGCATCCGCCGCCGGGATACGGCTTCCCGGCGGCGGATGCCGCGCTTAACGCCCGCAGGGGCACTACTACTTGGCCAGCGTCGCCACGATGCGCCGGGCGATGAGCCGGTCGATCGGCGGTACGTTCGAACCGCGGACCACCCACCGGCGCAGCAGCAGCCCGGCGCGGGTCGCGGGCAGGAAGCTTGCCGCGGCCCGCCGGCCCGTGGCCTGCGCGGTGCGCACCGTCACCTGCCAGCGGGCGGAGAAGCCGGCCAGCGCCGCGGGGATCCACTCCGGGTCCTCCAGGTGCTCTAGCGAGGCCGCGAGTTCCGCGGCGCCCGCCACCGCGAGCGATCCGCCCTGGCCGGCCAGCAGCGACACCGCGCCGCCGGCATCACCCAGCAGCACCGTGTTCCCGCGCGACAGCCGCGGCATCACCACTTGCGCCACCACGTCGTCGTAGGGCTCTTCCGGGCACAATTCCAGCAGCCTGTCCACAGCTGCCCCCAGCCCGGTGAAGTGCCTGCGCAGCCGGTCGCGGGCGTTCTGCGGGTCCCCGGGCAGCGCCCGGTACACCAGCAGGCAGGCCACGCGCCCGTCGTGCAGCCCGTAGTAGCCGGCGGTGCGACCGACGCTGTCGGTGAGCACGAAGCGGTTTCGGGCTCCCGCGTTGATCCCCGGTTCGTCCACGATGTACGCCGCGGCGCGCAGACCCAAATCCCGAAGGCAACCGGAGTCGGGACCGAATACCGCACCGCGCACCGCCGAATGCAGCCCGTCCGCGCCGATCAGCAGGTCGGCGTCGAACCATCGGGTTTCGCCATGCCGGTCCTTGGCCGCGAGCGCGACCGAGCGCGGCTGCTGCGCGACGCGCGATGCCCGGTGCCCGTAGTGCAGGCGGACGCTGCCCGCTGGGGCGTCGCCGAGCGCGCGCAGCGCCGCGTTTTCCATGTCCGGCCGCAACAGGCTGAGCACGTTGCCGCCCGCCAGCTGGGAGAACCGTGCGTAGTCCAGGCGAGCGGTTTCCCGGCCTTCGTGATCGACATAGGCCGCGGCCTCGATCCGATAGGCCGCCTGGGCCAGATACGGGTAGATCCCGATGCGCTCGGCGGCTCGCACCCCGGGACCGAAGAAGTCCATCATGTATCCCTCCGGCCTCGGCTCTGGCGCGCGCTCCAGCACGTCCACTGACCAGCCGGCCAGGCCCAGTTGCCGGGCCGCGACCAGCCCGGCGATTCCCGCTCCCACGATGAGCGCCCGCATGCGACACCTGCCTTCCGCGACCCTGGCGATGGTCCCATTCTTCGCCCGCCGCTGCCTCCGTGTCCAGCGTCCTCCGAGTCCACAATGTGACACAAACGCGCAACAGTTTCAGTGCGGGCCACGGGCCGGTGTTATGCTCAACACGTGCATTTCGAGCTTCTACTACTAATCAGCCGCTGCGAGGATCCAACGGACCGCTAGTGGTCCCTCGGCCGACCCCTCGTTGCGGAGTAAGCTCTTGTCTGGCCCCACACAAACTACGCACCAACTTTTTGTCTAGGGGACAACCGAAATGCAGAACATGCAAAAGCCTTCGAACATGCCGATCCACAAGTATGTTCCGTTCCAGGACCAGATCGAAGTCAACCTTCCCGATCGCACCTGGCCCGACAAGTACATCACCAAGGCCCCGCGCTGGTGCGCCGTCGACCTGCGCGACGGCAACCAGGCGCTGATCGACCCGATGAGCCCCGAGCGCAAGCACAAGATGTTCGACCTGCTGGTGCAGATGGGCTTCAAGGAGATCGAGGTCGGCTTCCCGTCCGCCTCGCAGACCGACTTCGACTTCGTGCGCCAGCTCATCGAACAGAACCGCATCCCCGAGGACGTCACCATCCAGGTCCTCACCCAGTCCCGCGAGCACCTGATCGAGCGTACCTACCAGGCGCTGGAAGGCGCCAAGCAGGCCATCGTGCACCTGTACAACTCGACCTCGATCCTGCAGCGCGAAGTCGTCTTCCGCCAGGACCAGGACGGCATCGTCGACATCGCCGTGCAGGGCGCGCGCCTGTGCAAGAAGTACGAAGAGCAGATGACCGGCACCAAGATCACCTACGAATACTCCCCGGAGTCCTACACCGGCACCGAGCTGGAGTTCGCCAAGCGCATCTCCGAGGCCGTGGCCGAGGTGCTGGAGGCCAGCCCGGAGAACAAGATGATCCTGAACCTGCCGGCCACCGTGGAAATGGCAACGCCGAACGTGTATGCCGACTCGATCGAGTGGATGCACCGCAACCTGGCCAACCGCGATTCGATCATCCTTTCGCTGCACCCGCACAACGACCGCGGCACCGGCGTGGCCGCCGCGGAGCTGGGCTACCTGGCAGGCGCCGACCGCATCGAGGGCTGCCTGTTCGGCAACGGCGAACGCACCGGCAACGTGGACCTGGTGACCCTGGGCATGAACATGTTCGGCCAGGGCGTGGACCCGCAGATCGACTTCTCCGACATGGACCACATCCGCCGCACCGTCGAGTACTGCAACCAGCTCCCGGTCCCGGAACGCAGCCCATACGGCGGCGACCTGGTCTTCACCGCGTTCTCCGGCTCCCACCAGGACGCGATCAAGAAGGGCCTGGAGGCCATGGAGGCCAAGGCCGGCGAGCAGGGCAAGGATCTGAACGAACTGGTCTGGGCCGTGCCGTACCTGCCGGTGGACCCGAAGGACATCGGCCGCTCCTACGAGGCAGTGATCCGCGTGAACTCGCAGTCCGGCAAGGGCGGCGTGGCCTACCTGCTGAAGAACGACTACAACCTGGACTTGCCGCGCCGCGCGCAGATCGAGTTCTCCGGCGTGATCCAGAAGATGACCGACACCGAGGGCGGGGAGGTCTCCTCCTCGACCATCTGGAACGTCTTCCAGGACGAGTACCTGCCGGCCGAGGAAGGCTCGGACCACAAGACCTGGGGCCACTACCGCATCGCCTCGGCCACCGCGACCTCCGACGAGGACGGCAGCTTCCAGCTGGACGCCAAGCTGGTCATCGACGGCGCGCCGCATGAGCGCTCCGCCGGCGGCAACGGCCCGGTCTCCGCGCTGGTGCACATGCTCAACGAGGACGGCGTGGACCTGCGGGTGCTCGACTACTCCGAGCACGCCATGAGCGAGGGCGGAAACGCCCGCGCCGCCGCGTTCGTCGAGTGCGCCGTGGGCGACCGCATCCTGTGGGGTGTCGGCCTGGACACCAACACCAACATCGCGGCGCTGAAGGCAGTGGTTTCCGCGGTCAACCGCGCGATCCGCGACGCGAAGTAGCCGCCGCTACCGCAAGCGCACGTCATCAACGCCACGGCCGGCACATCCTCGCTGGCCGTGGCGTTGGGCATTCTGTCGGTGGCCAGGTGGGAGAATTGAGCACGTGTCAAGATCAGGTTTCGCCTCCAAGAGCTACCGCACCCGCGGCATCGTTCTGCGCACCCACAAGCTGGGGGAGGCCGACCGCATCATCACGCTGCTGACCCCCAACGGGATCGTGCGCGCGGTGGCCAAGGGCGTGCGGCGCACCTCCTCGCGGCTCGGGGCCACCCTCGAACCGTTCATGGAGGTCGAAGCCCAGCTGGTGATGGGGCGCAACCTGGACATCGTCTCCCAGGCGCAGCTGCGCCACGCCTATGGCCAGCTGCTGGTCGCCGACTACCCGAGCTACACCGTGGCCACCGCCATGGTGGAGATCGCCGAAAAGCTGCTGGAAGCCGACAGCGACTCGAACTTGCGCCAGTACCGGCTGCTGCACGGGGCGATCGCGCTGCTGTCCAAGCACCTGGTGGAGCCCGGCGCCGTGCTGGACTCCTATATCCTGCGTGCCCTGTCCATCGCCGGCTGGGCCCCGTCCTTCACCAACTGCGTGCGCTGCGGGAAGCCCGGCCCGCACGAGGCGCTGCATGTGCAGCTTGGCGGCGTGGTCTGCTCCGACTGCCGCCCGCCGGGGTCGCTCTCGCCGCACCCGGTGACCATCCAGTACCTGCAGGCGCTGCTGGAGGGGGACTGGGACACCGTCGCCCTGGCCGGGCCGCGCGCCCGCAAGCAAGCGGCGGAGATCACCGCCAATTATCTGCAATGGCACCTGGAGCGTGCCGTCAAGTCCCTACGCCATGTGGAGAGATCATGAAGAAGCTGCCCAAGATCACCGGCCGCCGCGGTCCGGTCGCACCTTTCGCGCACCCCCAGAACCCGGTCATGCCGCAGATCCCGACGGAGTTGATCCCGGAGCACGTCGCCATCGTGATGGACGGCAACGGCCGCTGGGCCAACCAGCGCGGCCTGCCGCGCACCGAGGGGCACCGTGCCGGGGAAGCCGCGCTGCTGGACGTCATGGCGGGCGCCGTGGAAATGGGCATCAAATACGTCTCCGTGTACGCGTTCTCCACCGAGAACTGGAAGCGCAGCCCGGAGGAAGTCCGCTTCCTCATGGGCTTTTCCCGCGACGTGCTGCGCCGCCAGCGCGACACCCTGCATTCCTGGGGCGTGCGCATCCGCTGGTCCGGCCGCGAGCCGAAGCTGTGGAAGTCGGTGATCAACGAGCTGCGCGAAGCCGAGGAGCTGACCCGCGAGAACACCGGCTGCCAGCTGACCATGTGCGTGAACTACGGGGGCCGGGCCGAGCTCGGCGATGCCATGGCGGCCATCGCCAAGGACGTCGCCGCGGGCAAGCTGCGCGCCTCCTCGGTCGGGGAGAAGACCATCGGCAAGTACCTTCACGCCCCGGAGCTGCCTGACGTCGATTTGTTCCTGCGCACCAGCGGCGAACAGCGCACCAGCAACTTCCTGCTGTGGCAGTCCGCCTATGCGGAGATGGTGTTCCTTGACCAGTTGTGGCCCGACGTCGACCGCCGCACCCTGTTCACCGCGGTGGAAGAGTACGCCAAGCGCGACCGCCGCTACGGCGGCGCGATCGACAAGCCCGGCGCCTAGCCGTCAAGCATCTTCAGCCACAGGTTCAGGTCCCTGAACGCGGTGGCGCGGGCAGGCTCCGCCGAGGTGAAGACGTCGTGCATGGCACCGTCGAGTTCCGAGAGCGTCACGAAGCTGCCGAGTTTCAGCGCGCGCAGGCGCGTCTGGGTGACGTCGATGACCGAATCGGTATGCTGCATCTGCTCGGAATACGAGGTGCTGAAATGCGAGGTCTTCGAGGTCAGCATCAGGATCGGAAGGCTCAGGTTCAGTCCCCGGGCCACTTGGGCGTGGCCTTTGAGGATCGTGTGCAGCCAGCCAGCAGTGGTGGGAAAGGCCAAGGTGGGACGCCAGATGGGATGGATATCCCACTGGCCGCTGGCCTGGTCGCTGAGCGACTGCCAGTAGTGGTCGAACTGGTTGGCCAACACCTTGCGCCGCGGATTGCTGCGCGACATCGCTTCCATCAGCCCGTTGATCGGCACGCGCAGGAACGCCGTGCCCTGGAACTCCAGCCACGGCGCGTTGAGCACCAGGCCCTTGATGTTCGGCGAAGTGCGCGAGATCCACAAGCTCAGGATGAGACCGCCCATGGAATGCCCCTGCGCCACCACCGGCAGTTCGGGATGTTCGCGCTGCAAGATGCCAAGGCTCGCGTCCAGCTCGAGGTCGAGGTCTTCCAGGGCCGAAATGTATCCGGGAAGCTCGTGCTCCTTGCGAAGGCTGCGACCGTGGTGGCGCAGATCCAGGGCGTAGAAGTGGTAGCCCCGGTGGTGCCAGAACTCGGCAAGTTCGCGGTTGTAGAAATAATCGCTCCAGCCGTGAACCGACAACACCACGCCCTTGGCCCGGCGGCCCAGTTTCCGGAACCAGCCGGAGGGCGCATACCGCACCAGTGTCGCGACTAGCGGCCCCTCGGCGTCGGACCCGAAGTCCAAGGTCTGGTACTCGTAGCCCGGTCCCAGTGGATCGGGCACCCAGACACCCGGCGGTGTGGACGGCAGGAATTCAGGCCATCTCGCTGCGGGAAGAAGTTCTGCGACCGTCATGAAATCAGCTTACCGACCTCAAGTTGTCTACAGACCCCATTTCACGGGAAGATTGGAACCATGCGCATTTATCCTTTGGTCTTCAAGCACGTTTTCGCCAAGATGGATCCTGAAAAGGCCCATCACTTCGCTTTCGATGCGATCAAGATCGCCCAGCGCGTTGGATTGACCAAGGCAGCCCGCAAATTCTTCGCTCCCGCTCCGAAGCTGAAGCGTACCGTGATGGGGATCGATTTCCCCTCGCCCTTCGGCCTGGCCGCAGGTTTTGACAAGGGCGCTACCGGCATCATGGCCTTGAGCGACATTGGTTTCGGCCATGTCGAGATCGGCACAGTGACCGGACAAGCCCAGCCAGGAAACCCGCAGCCTCGCTTGTTCCGTCTGGTTGAAGACCGCGCGGTCATCAACCGCATGGGATTCAACAACGAAGGCGCCGAGGTTGTTGCCGCGCGGGTGGCGCAGGCTCGCCAGCAGTTGAAGTCGGACTACGCGGCAAATCGTCCGGTGGTGGGCGTCAACATCGGCAAGACCAAGGTCGTCGAGCTTGGCGAAGCGGTGGGGGATTACCTCGCTTCAACCCGACAGCTGGCCATCCACGCCGACTACCTGGTCGTGAACGTCTCCAGCCCGAACACCCCGGGGCTGCGTCTGCTGCAGAGTGTTGAAACGCTGCGTCCCCTGTTGACCGAGGTCGGCGAACTCGCCGACCATGTTGCAGGCCGGCACGTACCGCTGCTCGTCAAAATCGCACCGGATCTGAGCGACGAAGACATCGCCGATGTAGCAAAGCTCGCCACCGAGCTGGAACTCGACGGCATCATCGCCACCAACACCACCATCGGACGCGAAGGGCTGAAGAGTTCCGCGGCGATGGTCGAGAAGATCGGGGCCGGAGGCCTGTCCGGCGCCCCGCTGAAGCAGCGTTCCCTGGAAGTCCTGCGCCAGCTTCGAGCCTTGGTTCCATCCGAGATGGCAATCATCGCCGTTGGCGGCGTGACCGACGCGCAAGACGTGAAAGCCCGCTTGGATGCAGGTGCAAACCTTGTGCAGGGCTACACCGCATTCCTCTACGAGGGGCCTTTCTGGGCGCGCTCGATCAACCGTGCTTTGGAGCAAATGCTCTAACCAAGGCACAGCCAAACACTACAACGGAGCTTCGAACCGAATTGGTTCGAAGCTCCGTCGTTTTAAAGAGCGTGGAGACTGAACGCCGCTGCTTCACTCCCGGGCAATGTGGCCACGCTGCATGGATGCGGGGGAGTATCGACACACGAAGGGTCTTGTCTTCCAATAAACAAGATTGAAAGCTTGTTTGCAGATTTCTGTTCAAACGTGCGCATGAGAACTTGTAACCACGGGTACAAGAAAATTTCGCCGAACCAGCAATTTTCGCGCACTTCGCGACGTCAGACTCCGACAGCTCGGGCCAAGCGCGCCTGACGTTGATAGCGCTCACGAATTTCCAGCCTCCATCAAAGCCCTGACCTTGTAAATGGTCGCCTGCCTGCCTGCGAAAGGGTGACAGGACAAACTTTAAAGCTGGTGAAACCATCCTCAGGGAGGCTCACCAAAGGTTGCGCCGCGTGCGGAATATGTCGATTTCGGTCAAGAGAAAAGGGCGGATTCCGAGTGGAATCCGCCCTTTGAAGTTGTCGGGATCGATTAGTCGATCGATGCTCCGCGCTTGACCTGCGGTTTAGGCAGGCGCAACTTGCGGAACTGCATTCCGCGCATCGTGGCATACATGCGAACACCGCGATCCAGCGAGCCAAACTTGGCGACGAGACGACGCTTCAAGATCGAAGTCGTGACGATTGCCTCGATGATGATCACGGCAATCAGGACCCAGAGGGCGCCCTGGACGTACATCTGTACGGCCAGATTACCGCTGAAAGTCAGCGAAACAACGAGGAAGGCGAGGATGAAGAACATCATGAACTCGCCTACCATCCACCGCGAGTCGATGAAGTTGCGTGCATAGCGCTTCTGCGGGCCCTTGTCGCGAGCCATGAGGTAGCGTTCATCACCGGTTTCGTTGGCAACACGCAGGCGATTCTGGGCCTCGATGCGCTGTTGGCGCTCAGCTTCCTTCGCGGCCTTGCGGTCAGTCGGGACCAACGGACGCTGGCGATTCGCCTGCTGCGCGTTGCGCTTGGGCGTCGGGCCAGCCTTACGACCGTCGGTCGATTCAGAAGCCTGCTCAACAGGCTCCACATTTACTTGGGATTGAGATTCATCCTTCTTACGTCCAAACACCCCTCTATCCTAGCGGGGATTGAATCATCAGGTGACATTCGCAACCACAAGAATTGCTAGGCTGAAAGCATGTCATCAAATTCAATGCCTGAGGCCTCCGCACATGGTGTGGACGTAGCTAGCCTCAAGAACCACATCCAGTCGAACTTCGAGCAGATCCTCGAAGAGTTGACCTCGTTGGTTGCCATCCCCAGCATCGCGTGGGAATCCTTCGACCCAGCGAACCTCGAAAAATCTGCCGAAGCGGTCGCGGCTCTGGCCAAGGGCGCCGGCATGCCAAGCGTTGAGATCCTGCGCGAACCCACCGATTCGGGCGCCATGGGAGCTCCTGCAGTTGTCGCCCGTCGCCCGGCGGCCCCCGGCAAACCAACCGTTCTGCTGTACGCCCACCACGATGTACAGCCTCCAGGCGATGAAGCGGACTGGAACACGCCGGTGTTCGAGGCCACCCGAGTGGGAGACCGGCTCTTCGGCCGGGGAGCCGCAGACGACAAGGCCGGCATCATGGTCCATATCGCCGCCCTGCGCGCCGTCCTGGACTTGGTGGCGGACTTCGGCGTCGGTGTTACGTACTTCTTCGAAGGCGAGGAAGAAGCCGGTTCGCCGTCCTTCCGAAACTTCCTCGAAGCCCACCAGGACAAACTGGCGGCAGACGTCATCATCGTCGCCGATTCCAGCAACTGGGCCGTAGGAACCCCGGCGCTTACAAGCTCCCTTCGTGGTATGTGTGCTGCGGAGATCACCGTGCGCTCGCTTCGCCATGCGGTGCATTCTGGCATGTTCGGCGGTCCGATACTCGACGCCCCGATCCTGGCGGCGAAACTCATCTCCACCTTCCACAACGAGGACGGTGCCGTGGCCATCGCGGGCCTCGTGTCCAACGACGCGGCGGATGTCGACTTCGATGAAGCTGAATTCCGCCGGGATTCCGGTGCGCTCGATTCCTATTCGCTGGCTGGAACGGGAAAGATCACCGATCGCCTGTGGAATAAACCAGCGCTCAGTGTCATTGGTATGGATATGCCAAGTGTCGACCACTCCTCGAACACCCTGATTCCGCAGGCGCGCTTCAAGGTTTCAATGCGGTTGGCACCCGGGCAGGATCCAGCCAAGGCCCTGGAAGCCTTCGAGGAACACGTCATGAATGTGGACCTCAGGGGAGCCGAAGTGGAGTTCAAGGCGGTTGAAGCCGGCAATGCCTATCTGGCGGATCTGGCTGCCTCAGCCAATGGCGCCGCTTCGTGGGCCCTGGAACAAGCCTGGGGAGTTGTACCGGTTCACATGGGACTGGGCGGCTCCATTCCGTTCATCGCCGACCTTTCGGACGTTTTCCCGGAAGCTCAGATTCTGGTGACCGGTGTGGAAGATCCGGACTCGCGAGCCCACTCGGCAAACGAGTCGTTGCATTTGGGAGATTTCCAGCATGCAATTGAGGCAGAGGCGCTGCTTCTGGCACGGATTGACTCCGAAGGTCTATGAGCCGCGTCATAGACGCAGTTCAAGGGGGAGCTTTATTTGGGTCCCCGACGTAGGATAGAACTAAGAACAAAGGCCCCAGGTGCCCGTCACAATGATGAAACCTGGTGCCTAGCCAAGCAGTTTGGGAGGAAATGATGACTGCAGCCGTAGACCAGACCAAGGGTGATCCAACCGAGGTCCCAACTCACGACGTCAATATTTCAGATGTCGCAGCAGCCAAGGTTCGCTCGCTCCTGGAGCAGGAAGGCCGCGATGACCTGCGCCTGCGCATCGCCGTTCAGCCAGGCGGCTGCTCGGGCCTCATCTACCAGCTCTACTTCGATGAGCGCATGCTCGATGGCGATGCGGTCCGCGACTTTGACGGCGTGGAAGTTATCGTCGACAAGATGAGCGTTCCATACCTAGCCGGAGCCTCCATCGATTTCGAAGACACCATCTCCAAGCAGGGCTTCACCATCGACAACCCCGCAGCCTCCGGCTCCTGCGCCTGTGGAGATTCCTTCCACTAGGCCCTAGGGAACTAACGCCGCTGTTCAAACGTTGAAGAAATTTCTCGTTTGAACAGCGGCGTTTTTCGGTATTCTGGGCCCTGAGAGGGTAAGCTCTACGTTAAGTAGTAAAACTATGTTTCGCTTCATAAGCCGCCTCACCGTGCAAGCAGTAATTCGCGAGGTGACTTATGGAGACCACATTCTGCACCAACAAAGAGGAAGGGCCGTCTGTGAGTTCGCAAGACCGAACCGGCAGTCGCGGTAAAGCCAAGGCCAAAGTATTGGCCTTGGTCGGCACCAGCGCATTGCTGTTGACGGGATGTTCAGCGGAAGTTCAACGCGGTTGGCTTCCGAACGTGGACCGCGACACCACCAACCACACTGCAGCAATCCAGGACTTCTGGGTTAACTCGTGGATTGCAGTGGTTGTCATCGGTGTTTTGACCTGGGGCTTGATGCTGTGGTGCATCATCGCCTACCGTCGCCGCAAGAACGATACTGGCTACCCACGTCAGCTGAGCTACAACCTGCCATTGGAGATCTTCTACACGGCCATTCCATTGGTCCTTGTTCTGGTCTTCTTTAGCTTCAACAACAACCTGGTTAACAGCATCAACAAGCCTGTTGACTCGGAGATCGTCGTCGACGTTCGCGCCAAGCAGTGGGCTTGGGACTTCAACTACACCTTCGATGGTGGCCAGGAGAAGCACTACGCCGGCATTCAGGCTCACCTGAACGAAGATGGCTCCGAGGGCATTCAGGAAACTCTGCCAACCCTGTACCTGCCAGTTGGCAAGTCGGTAGAGTTCCAGCTCAACAGCCGCGATGTCATCCACTCGTTCTGGGTTCCGGCCTTCCTTCAGAAGCTGGATATGATCCCAGGTAAGACCAATCACATCTACCTGACCCCACAGGTTGAAGGTACCTTCGACGGTAAGTGCGCCGAGCTTTGCGGCGAGTACCACTCCGAGATGCTCTTCAACTTGAAGGTTGTCAGCGAGGCAGAGTTCAAGGCTCAGATGGCCAAGCTGGAAGATGGACACATTGGTGAAGAATACGATCGCAGTCCGGACACCGTGAACAGCGTGATCGTTAAGCACGAAGGGGAAGGAGAGTAATCGCTATGACTACGTTTGAATATGCAACTGACGACGTGAAGTCGATTGCCCCAGCCGTTGTGCCGAAGTCCAAGGGTCGCCTCTTCGTCGACTTCATTACTTCGACCGACCACAAGAAGATCGGGTACATGTACTTGATCATGTCGTTCGTCTTCTTCTGCATCGGTGGCGTTATGGCGCTGCTGATCCGCGCAGAGCTTTTCGAACCAGGTATGCAGATCCTGCAGACCAAGGAACAGTACAACCAGCTGTTCACCATGCACGGCACCGTCATGCTCCTGATGTTCGCAACCCCGCTGTTCGCAGGTTTCGCCAACGTCATGATGCCGCTGCAGATCGGCTCGCCGGACGTGGCCTTCCCACGTTTGAACGCACTGGCTTTCTGGTTCTTCGCCTTCGGTTCGACCGTAGCGCTGGCCGGCTACCTCACCCCGCAGGGTGCAGCCAGCTTCGGCTGGTTCGCTTATGCACCGCTGTCAAACACCACGTTCTCGCCGGGCATCGGCGGAGACCTGTGGGTCTTCGGTCTGGCTCTGTCGGGCTTCGGCACCATCCTTGGTGCAGTGAACTTCATTACCACCATCATCTGCCTGCGTGCACCAGGTATGACCATGTGGCGTATGTCGATCTTCTCGTGGAATACCCTGATCACTTCGTTGCTGATCCTGATGGCTTTCCCGCCGCTGGCAGCTGCTCTGTTCGCACTGGGTGCTGACCGCCGCTTCGGGGCGCATATCTTCGATCCGGAAACGGGCGGTGCCATTCTTTGGCAGCACCTGTTCTGGTTCTTCGGCCACCCTGAGGTGTACATCATCGCGCTGCCGTTCTTCGGCATCGTTTCCGAGATCTTCCCGGTCTTCTCCCGCAAGCCGATCTTCGGCTACAAGGGCCTGGTCTTCGCGACCATCTCGATTGCTGCCCTGTCGATTTCCGTGTGGGCACACCACATGTACGTCACCGGCTCGGTTGCACTGCCGTTCTTCGGCTTCATGACCATGCTGATCGCGGTTCCGACCGGTGTGAAGTTCTTCAACTGGATCGGCACGCTATGGCGCGGCTCGATCACCTTTGAAACCCCGATGCTCTGGAGCATCGGCTTCATGATCACCTTCCTGTTCGGTGGCCTGACCGGTATTATCCTGTCGGCTCCGGCTCTGGACTTCCACGTTTCCGATACCTACTTCGTTGTGGCTCACTTCCACTACGTGGTCTTCGGTACCGTTGTCTTCGCAATGTTCGCTGGATTCTACTTCTGGTGGCCAAAGTGGACCGGGCACATGCTCAACGAGCGTCTGGGCAAGATCCACTTCTGGTTGCTGTTCGTTGGCTTCCACGGAACCTTCCTCATCCAGCACTGGCTGGGTGTCATGGGTATGCCACGTCGCTACGCCGACTACATGCCTGAAGACAACTTCACTGCCATGAACCAGGTCTCCACCGTCTTCGCATTCATCCTGGGCGCTTCGATGATTCCATTCTTCTGGAACGTCTGGATCACCCACCGCAATGCCAAGAAGGTTGAAGTTGATGATCCATGGGGCTTCGGCGCTTCGCTGGAGTGGGCAACCTCTTGCCCTCCACCACGTCACAACTTCCACTCGATTCCTCGCATCCGTTCGGAGCGTCCAGCTCTGGATCTGCACCACCCGGAATTGAGCGGCCGCGTCACCCCAGAGTCTCCGGTAGCGAAGATCTTTGGCCCCGCTGATCAGAAGGACCTGTAAAGATGAAAGTTGAAGCATGGATGTTCCTGGGAGGAATTTTCTTCTTCATCCCAGTGGCTTTCGTTTACGGTTACATGACCAACTGGCAGGAACTCGTCGGCTTCCCTGCACTGCTGCTGACCGGCGGCCTGTGCGGCATGGTCGGCTGGTACCTGTACTTCACCGCCCGCCGTGTCGGCCCTCGTCCAGAGGACCGCGTCGACGGTGAGATCCACGAGAACGCAGGCGACATTGGACACTTCTCCCCATGGAGCTGGTGGCCACTGGTACTCGCCGGCGCTGCAGCCATCGGCTTCCTCGGCATTGCCGTTGGATGGTGGGTGTTCTTCGTAGGCGCAGGCCTGGCAGTGATCGCACTGGTTGGTTGGGTTTATGAATACAGCCGCGGTGACCACGCACACTAGGCACTAACCCTAACGGGGTGACAAGCAATATTGCTTGTCACCCCGTTAGTCTTTTAACAGCAGTATTCCTACCCGCTTGATATCCAGGCGCGTTGATGAGGAGGAGTTCCCGGTGCGCCATGCTCCGCAGCCGATCGTGCAGGCAGTTCTTGATCCGGACAGCAAGGTCAGCAAATACCGACAGATCAGAGAAATCCTCAAGAACCATGCCCGCGAGGATTGCAAGCCCGGCTACCGCCTCCCGCCAGAACGTGTGCTCGCAGAACACTTCGGAGTGGCCCGCAAGACCATCCGGCAGGCAATCGACGCGCTGGTCGATGAACAGGTGCTCAAGCGTGTTGTGGGTATCGGAACATTCGTTGTGCCTGAGAAGCTCGACCTGCGCGTACGTCTGCACTCCTATTCAGAAGACATGATGCGCCGAGGCATGGTGCCAGACGCCCACGTACTGGAATTCTCCGAAATCAAGGCCAACCCCAACCTCGCATCCCAGCTCATGGTCGAGGAGGGAACCGGTGTCGTGCAGTTCAAGCGCCTCCTGCTGGCCGACGGCACCCCCATGAGCTTGGATGAAAACTACATGCCAGCCGATCTGGTGCCCGGATTCGTCGACGGCGAGCCTCCTTCGAAGCTCTACCAAGCCCTGCACGAACGCTATGGCATCCTTCTGGAGTGGGGCGAGGACCAGGTCGAAAGCACCGCCGCCAGCAAGCGACAGGCGCAGCTGCTGGGCGTGGAACCCGGTTTCCCCCTGCTGCAGATCACCCGCTACGCCTACATCGGCGAACGCCTGGCCGACTACTCGATCTCCTTGTACCGTTCGGACCGCTACAAGCTGTTCGTGCCGCTGCAGCGCCTCGGAACCGGCACACCGCGTTATACCGACACGGTCTAGTAGCGGACCCTGATGGACAGGCGCACGGGCGGGGAGAGTGCTCCATCCGACTCTGGGTGCTGTACCGTCCCTTGCGCAGGAGCCTCCGCTTGGAAAGTTCTCCCGGAGCATCTACAAACCTCCGATTAGCGCGAGGTGCGGGAACCCCAGCAGCGCGGGACCAGATCAGTCCTGTCGATACATCGGGAGCGTGGCGATTCCTGGCCACTAGCAGATCAGCGGTGGGTATCCTGCCGATGAGAGCCGAAGTCCCAGTTTTGCACTTTACGGCGGGGGGAGGCCCGCGCTTAGCCCTCAGCTCGGACTCGATGATGTCGGCAGTCCGGTCAACGCTTGCCATGGCCAACAGCTCCTGGTACCCGTGTAGCAGGGTCAGAACGCCGCCGGCCGACGAGGAACCCACTTGGCTACTGTTGAGGCCCTCAGCGGTCATTCTGCGGCCTGCAGGGTTGCGGGTTAACGAAACGAGGGACATACCTTTCGGTATGTCCCTCGTTTTGTGACTAACGCGAGTCGAGATTACTTCTCGATCGAGTCCTGCTTCTCGCCTTCAACCTCGTGGTGGCCGTGGGCTGCCTTGGCAGCTGCGAGCTCCGACGGGGTTACTGGGGCGACGCGATCTTCGAAGAAGAACTTCGAGATCTTCGCACGACGCTTCTCCTTGCGGGAGATGTGCCCGGCAGCATCCGGCTGGGCCGGGATGTACTGGTTGTCGTTGAAGTTGGTCAGGAGGTAACGCTTGTAGACATCTACTTCCTCGTGCTTCTCCGAGAAGCCACCTTCCGGCGACATCTGGATGATGCCGGCTTCGCGGCCGTGCAGCACGATCTCGCGATCCTTGCGCTGCAGCGACAGGCAGAT
This sequence comes from Arthrobacter sp. 'calajunan', assembly GCF_046940185.1. Classification (NCBI taxonomy): domain Bacteria; kingdom Bacillati; phylum Actinomycetota; class Actinomycetes; order Micrococcales; family Micrococcaceae; genus Arthrobacter; species Arthrobacter sp. 'calajunan'. The sequence goes on along the minus strand of NZ_JBKZDY010000004.1, from coordinate 15,595 downwards.
GCGGCGAGTCAGCCAGAAGGCCACCAGTGGGCCGACGAAGAACAGCGCGCGCAGCCAGTAAGTGACATCGTTCAGTGCGACGTGGAAGTGGGTTGCAATCAAGTCGGACGAGGCAGCTGCCCACATCACGCAGTAGAAGACAACACCAGCGGCGCCCATTGCGGTGCGGAACGGTGCGTTGCGCGGACGGTCGAGCAAGTGGTGCTCGCGGTTGTCCTTGGTAACCCAGCGTTCGATCCATGGCCATGCGAACATGACCGTGAACAGGGCACCTGCAGGAACCAGGGCTGGCAGCAGCACCGAGAGGACCAGGGAGTTGTCGCCCCATGGGAACGGAATGTTCCACACGAAGCTGAAGTCGCCCAGGACACCCGGCATCAGGCGCAGCGCGCCGTCAACGAATCCGATGTACCAGTCAGGCTGGGTACCAGCGGACACCGGCGACGGGTCGTACGGACCATAGTTCCAGACCGGGTTGATCTGGAAGATACCCGAAATGAAAGCAACGATGCCGAAGACGATGAAGAAGAAGCCGCCAGCCTTGGACGCGTACACAGGACCCACTGGGAAGCCAACAACGTTGTCATTGGTGCGACCCGGACCAGGGTACTGGGTGTGCTTGTGGGTCACAACCATGAACAGGTGGATAACCAGCAGCAGGATAATGACCGCAGGCACGATCATGATGTGCAGCGAGTACAGACGCGGGATCACGTGCTCGCCAGGGAACTCTCCGCCGAAGAAGAACATCGACAGGTAGGTGCCCACAACAGGCAGGGCCTTCATCACGCCGTCGATGATGCGCAGACCGTTACCGGACAGCAGATCATCTGGCAGGGAGTAGCCGGTGAAGCCAGCAGCCAGGCCCATGATCAGCAGCACGCCGCCGACGACCCAGTTCAGCTCACGCGGGCGACGGAACGCACCGGTGAAGAACACGCGCAGCATGTGCACGGAGAGGGAAGCAACGAACAGCAGCGCGGACCAGTGGTGTACCTGGCGCATGAACAGACCGCCACGCACGTCGAAGGAGATATCGAGCGTCGACGCCATTGCGGTCGACATGCCGATACCCTTCAGCGGTACGTACGAGCCTTCGTAGACCACGTGGGCCATCGAAGGATCGAAGAAGAAGGTCAGGAAGGTGCCGGAAAGCAGCAGCAGTACGAAGGTGTACAGCGCAACTTCACCGAACATGAAGGACCAGTGGTCAGGGAAGATCTTGCGACCGAATTCCTTGACGATGGTCGAAGCTCCGACGCGGGTGTCGACGAAGTTGGCCAAGCGGCCGGTCGCGGTCGACGGAGTGTATTCGTTAGTAGTCGCCATGATTACTGACCACGCTCCCAGTAAGCCGGGCCAACCGGTTCGTGGAAGTCGCTGCGGGCTACCAGGTAGCCTTCGGCGTCAACCATGATTGGCAACTGCGGAAGTGCGTGACCTGCCGGACCGAAGACAACCTTGCACTCGTTGGCGAGGTCAAAGGTGGACTGGTGGCAAGGGCACAGCAGGTGGTGGGTGTGCTGCTCGTACAGAGCAATGGGGCAACCCACGTGGGTGCAAATCTTGGAGTAGGCGACGATGCCGTCGACATTCCAGTCTTCGCGGCCTTCGGAGATGTTCATCTCCTGTGGATCCATACGCATCAGCAGAACAACGGCCTTGGCCTTTTCGTTCAGTACGTCCTCGGCCTCGTTCAGACCCTCGGGAATGACGTGGAAAGCCGAGCCGATCTGTACGTCCGAAGCCTTGATCGGGGTACCCGATGGGTCGCGGGTCAAACGAACGCCGGTGTCCCACATGGTGTGACGCAGCTGTTCGACCATTTCGCCAGCGGTCTTTCCGGAACGCTCAAGGTCGCGGAACATGAAGATCGCAGGGATCGGAGCCAGTGCAATGGCGCCAATCAGGCTGTTGCGGATCAGCGGACGGCGCTTGATGCCAGACTCTTCGATGATGGTGTCAACGATTTCGACTGCATCCTGGCGATCTGCTTCGGTGCGAATCTCGTGGCGGCTCTCGACCAGTTCGTGGTCCGGCATCAGGGTCTTGGCCCAGTGAACGATGCCGACACCGATACCCAGCATCGCGAATGCGGTGCCGAGGCCCAGAGCTGCGTTCTGAACACGAAGTTCAGCGAAAGTCATGTCGCCCAGGTGGCCCAGGACGAAGTAGGACACGAAGAAGAACAGCGTGCCGATGATGGAGATGGTAAATAGGAGCGCTACTTGGCGCTCGTGTCGCTTGGCTGCGCGCGGATCGCGGTCTGCGAGACGCGGACGGTGCGGAGGTAGTCCTGGATCCGGGAACCGGTCCTGAGCCACATCGTCAGCCTTAGCAACGGTGCCCGAGTTTTCGGGACTGCCGTGACTATGGTCGCCCATGTTTCTCTCTCATCCTTCTGTTAGGAATTTTTGTACGTAGTGATGTTTGCGGCGCTACGCCGCGAGTGCCTTAGGAAGGACGCGAGGTCAACCAAATGGTGAAGGCGATGATGATACCCAGACCAGCGGTCCAGACGAACAGGCCTTCAGCCACTGGGCCAAGCGAACCGAGAGCAACGCCGCCGGCCGAACCATTAGCTTCAATGGTCTTCAGGAAGGTGACTACGTCACGCTTCTCGTCCGGGGTGATGTTCGAATCGTTGAACACAGGCATGTTCTGTGGGCCGGTAACCATTGCTTCGTAAATGTGCTTCTCGCTGACACCAGCCAGGGTCGGAGCAAACTTACCGCGGGTCAGGGCGCCACCGGCAGCAGCGGCGTTGTGGCACATTGCGCAGTTGACGCGGAACACGGTTCCACCGTGAGCGGCGTCGCCCTTGGTGGTATCCAAGCTTTCCTCATCCGGGATTGCCGGTCCTGCGCCGAGGCTGGCAACGAATGCTGCCAGCTGCGAGATCTGCTCATCGGTGAACTGCACTGGCTTCGCCTGGGCCTGCGGGCCCTGCATCTGCATCGGCATGCGGCCGGTACCAACCTGGAAGTCGACCGATGCGGCGCCGACGCCGATCAGCGACGGACCCGAGTTGGTTCCTTCAGCGTTCATACCGTGGCAGGTCGCGCAGTTGGCGACGAAAAGCTTTCCGCCTTCATCTACATCCGACTGCGAGGCAGTGGTGGTGTCCGCAGCCTTCGCTTCGCTGATGCTTCCCGCTGCAGTGTAGAGACTGCCGGTAATCAGCAATCCGAATAACAGCAGGGCCACAGCGGCGAGCGGGTGGCGGCGCTTTTTCGAAAGAGCCTTCACTTGCTGATTCCTCACTTAATTTCTTGGTGTGGTGTTGCCGTACTTCTGTGGAGGCAACTGATGAATTGTTAGTTGCCTACTTCAAGAAGTAGATGATCGCGAACAGAGCAATCCAGACAACGTCAACGAAGTGCCAGTAGTAGGACACGACGATGGCGCCGGTTGCTTCGAAGTGGCCAAACTTCTTCGCGAGCATCGCACGACCAATGATCAGCAGGAATGCAATCAGGCCACCGGCAACGTGAATGCCGTGGAAGCCGGTAGTCATGTAGAACGCCGAAGCATAGCCGTTCGAGTTCAGAGCAACGCCCTCATGAACGAGGACGGCGTATTCGTAGGCCTGGACCGAAACGAAGATAGCCCCAAGGATGAAGGTGAGAATGAACCATTCGATCATTCCCCATTCCTTGAGGTTGAACACTCCGCCGGTGCGGCGAGGCTTAAATGCCTCGGCCTTGAAAACACCAATCTGGCACGTGAACGAGCTGGACACCAGAATCAAGGTGTTTACCAGCGCGAACGGTACATTCAGCTTGGCAGTTTCAGTCGCCCAGAGATCGGGCGCGGCAGCACGGAGGCTGAAGTACATGGCGAAGAGGGCGGCGAAGAACATGAGCTCGCTGGAGAGCCACACCATCGTTCCCACCGACACCATGTTTGGGCGGTTCGGCGCATGTGGCGCCGTCGTATTTGGGGCATGAGTCGCAGTTGTCACACTGACATTATGTCTCTAAACGGCCCTCAGATACCAATACAAAAAGGGTCTGACAGTGGTTTCTTCCACCACATCAGCGCAACAACCGCGGAAACACGCGGAAGTTCGAATCAAACTCTTTCTACAATTCGTAGAGCTTGATTCGGCGAGTCACGCGAAACATTTACTTATGCAACACCTGTGTTGCGTAATTCTTCCCTGCAAAGTGCCGTTTTCAGAGGCCGGAGACACAACTTCTTAAGACATGAAGTAGAACGATTTCCGTGCTTCTCGTTAGGCTTACATACGTGTCAACGAGCCTTGTAAACGAAAAGTTCCCAACGTGGCCAAATCTGCTGTCCACACTGATTTCAGGCGGCGATCTCAGCCGTGATGAAGCCGGCTGGGCAATGAACGAAATCATGAACGGCGAAGCAAGCGACGTACAAATCGCTGGCTTTTTAGTCGCGCTGCGCGCCAAGGGCGAAACAGTGGGCGAATTGACTGGTTTGGTCGACTCCATGGTGGCCAATGCACGCCCATTGAGCATCAAAGCACCAACTCTGGACATTGTTGGAACTGGTGGTGATCGACAGAATACGGTCAACATTTCAACCATGGCGACGCTCGTCTGCGCTGGCGCCGGGGTCAATATCGTTAAGCATGGCAACCGCGCCTCGTCGTCATCCTCCGGTTCCGCTGACGTGCTCGAAGCCCTCGACGTGCGACTTGATGTACCAATCGAGCAGCTTGTGGAGGTTTACGACAAAGTTGGGATTGCGTTCTGCTTTGCCAATATCTTCCATCCTTCGATGCGGCATGTGGCGAACGCGCGGAGTCAGCTCCGGATCCCGACAGCCTTCAACTTCATGGGGCCGCTCACCAACCCAGCGCTCCCCAGTGCTTCAGCGATTGGTTGTTCAGACCTTCTAATGGCACCGATCATGGCAGGCGTCTTGGCCAGTCGCGGTGTTCGAGGCCTGGTATTCCGGGGCGAGGACGGGCTAGACGAAATGACCACCACCGCGCTGAATCGCGTTTGGGAAGTCCGCGATGGGCAGGTCAACGAGTTCACTTTCGATGTTCAGGATATTGGCATCGCTCCAGCGACGCTCGAGGATCTTCGCGGTGGCGACGCTCAACATAATGCTCAGGTTGTACGCGACATCGTCAACGGTTCCACGGGTCCGGTGCGCGACGCGGTTCTTGTGAACGCGGCCGCTGGCATCGTAGCGTTCAATGAACAGGCCGAGGGTAGCTTCGAAGACCGAATGGCAGCCGCCCTGGACATGGCCAAGCGGTCAATCGACTCTGGTGCCGCGGCCAAGGTGCTAACCACTTGGTCCCAAACCACCACTGCGATAGTCGGTAGGTAGCCACATACCGCGGAAAACAAATCGAGGCCTTGGTTCAACGCATTACAAGCGTTGAACCAAGGCCTCTTTTGGATGGTGCGCTTAGTCGCCCAAGTCCAGGGAGAACGCAGCATCCAGGTCGTGCGTGGAGTACGCGCGGAACGCAATATGCGTCTGGGTCGCTTTGATCCCAGGGATCTTGGAAAGCTTGTTCGCGATAACCTCAGCCAGGTCTTCATGCTTGTGCACGTGTGCGATCGCGATCAGGTCCCAATCGCCGGCAACGGAGTAGACCTCGCGAATGCCTTCGATTTCCGAAATCTGCTGGGCGGACTCAGGAATGCTGTCGGTAGCCGTCTGAATCATTACGAATGCGGTAACCATTGATACCTCTCAATGCTCGTGACCCGCCTACTTTTGGGCCATCCTCTTGACTCAACCTTAGTCGACGTTGGGTCAGACTCCAGCTTTTCGAGTACGACCAGAATTACCGAGGTACAAGTTTTAAGATTTGTGAAATAGAAGACAATGTTTTAACATTGTTCCATGATTGTCTTGACTATTGATCAGAGGCGTTCGCGTTCCTCTGACGACAAGGTTGAAGCACTGGTCAAACAGGCCAATACTACCGTATCGGTGGTCCGCCCGTTCCAGCGAACCGCCGGCGACGAAATCCAAGCCGTGATGGATGATGCTTCGGAAGCGATTCGTCTTGCGGTGATGATGGCGGCTTCGGGGGACTGGAGCGTTGGCATCGGCTTCGGTCAGGTTGAAACGCCCTTGCCTGCCGAAACGCGCGCAGGTCGCGGTCCCGCTTTCGAATTCGCCAGGGTGGCAGTTGAGCGGGCCAAGAACACCAATGCGCATCTAGCAGTGCATGGGCCGACCAATGAAGCGACTCGGTTGGAAGCGGAGTTGCAATTGACAGCTGCGGTCGTATCCAAGCGTCGCGCCACGGCGTGGGAGGCTGGAACGCTGGCTGATGAAGGCATGACCCAGCAACAGATCGCCGCACGTCTTGGCATCACGCAGCAGGCCGTTTCGTCTAGGCTGTCAGCAGCCCTGTGGTTCGAGGCGAACCGCATGATGGATGAGGCGGCCAAGTCGCTTGGCCGCCAATTAAAGCGGATAGGGGAGTAGCGCACGTGTTCTGGACTGCCTGGGTCATTTTGATCGCTGCCACCGGCCTGTCTGTTGCGGCGAGTTTTCTCAGTTACGCAAAAGGACGCCGCGCTTCGATCCGAACTTGGCTTACCATCGCCGCCGCAATACTCGTGCTGGCTGCGCTGGTCTTCGGGCTCATGGGTCACGCGGTCGACGGCAACCAGCCAGTACCGGCCACCCTGGCGATTTCGCTGAGTGTGCTCTTTGCCTTGGCCTTCGGCGGTCCGTTCACCGAATTGGTTTTCACCTTGGCCTCTCGAAATCCCGATCCCTCGGCACAAGAAAAGTCCGATCCGTCGCCGCTGCGTGGCGGGTTGTGGATCGGACTTCTTGAACGTGCGGCGATCGTGGGGACGCTCTGGGCCGGCTGGCCCGAGGGGACTGCGGTCGTCCTGGCCGTCAAGGGGCTTGGCCGATTCGCTGAACTGAAAAACCACCAAGCTGCCGAACAGTTCATCCTCGGGACTTTCGCCAGCGGGCTTGTAGCGGCCGGCGCTTACGGATTAGGCCTGTTGCTTAGCTGAGCGCTTGGCGATCAGCCCTGTGACTAGGCGCCTGCCCAGCAGGAACAGTCCGAGTACCAGCGTGGCAACGATAACGAAGGCCACGGCAGCCGTGTCGTTGAACGCAAGTCGCAACGCGATGCCCAAAGCCACGGTTCCAATCCATATGAGGATTCCGCTGGGCCATAGGTTGTTAATGGTTTTCCACGGGCGCGAGGCCAGGGTCACGATCGCGTAGCCGATTAAGAATGGAAGTGCCGTCCATAAGATCCCGCCAAGCGAGAGCCCGTGCTCATGTTCGCGGCGGCCGAGCAGGGCGAAGATAACGATCAGTACAAGGTCAATGGCAACCCAAGCGGGCCACTGACGGATTTTTTGAGCCATGAAATTATCCTAGGTTCTTCTTCCAGCAACAACGAATCAATTGATTGCCCGGACGGTGTTGCGGTGCGGCGGCAGAGGCCGGAATCACGGCACAGGCAAGAGAGGCGGATCCCCGAGTGTTGGAGCGCACCAATCGTACTTTTCAAAAGTGGCAGGTGCCCTTGTACCTGCTTGCGGTGGCGGCCGCCGCGGCGTTCGGCCTGATGCGACCTCAGGCGGCCGCCGAGCTGGATTCAGGAATCAATCCGGTTCTCGGCCTGTTGCTCTTCGCGACCTTTCTCGCCATTCCGCTGACCCGGCTCGTCGGAGCTTTGCGCAACATCCGGTTCCTCCTGGCCGTGGTGATCCTGAACTTTCTTGCGGTTCCGCTGGTTGGCTGGCTGCTGAGCCGCGTGGTTGCCGCAGATGCCGAATTGCTGATCGGCTTGCTGCTGGTGTTGCTCGCACCGTGTGTCGACTACGTCATTGTGTTCACCCGGATCGCCGGGGGAGCGGGCCACCAGCTGCTGGCGGCCACGCCTGTATTGATGCTCCTCCAGGTGGTCTTACTGCCCGTCTATCTGTCCTGGTTTGCCGGCGGAGCATTGGGTGAGGTCGTCACCCCCGAACCGTTCGTCCATGCATTCACGTGGCTGATAGCAGTTCCGCTGGTTTCAGCCATGCTGGTGCAGCTTTTGGCCCGCAGGTTTAGATCGGCCGAGGTTCTCGAGGATCTGATGGATTTGCTCATGGTGCCGCTGATGATCCTCGTACTGTTCCTGGTGGTGGCTTCACAGGTCAGTTCGGTCAAGGCCGATTTCTCCCGTCTGTTGGCGGTCGTGCCTCTCTACGTGCTTTTCCTGGTCATCATGCTGCCCTTGGGAAAGGGAATCTCACGCATCTTCAAGCTCGCAGTGCCAGCTCGGCGTGCACTAGTCTTCTCCGGTGCCACGCGGAATTCGCTGGTCGTCCTGCCGTTGGCCCTGGCCATGCCTGAGCCATTTGCCCTGGTGCCTGCCGTTGTAGTGGCACAGACGATCATCGAGCTTCTCGGAATGCTGATCTATGTCAAGGTGGTGCCTCGACTGATTCCAGAGAAGCTCGGTCTGGGCAGTTCATCGAATTCCTGACCGCCCTCGGCGGATCCAGCCGCCCTGGCTGAATACCCGTCCGACGGGTCTAGACTGGGCAGACCAATCAGAGGGGAGTACCAGCCATGGGCCGCCTGATCTACGGCATGAATGTGAGTCTGGACGGCTACATCGCCGATGCCGACGGGGATATTTCATGGGGCGTTTCCACCGAGGAGCTATTCAGATGGTGGCTTGAGGAAGAACAGTCGATGAGCCTCATGCTATACGGGCGCAAACTGTGGGAAACCATGAGCTCGTATTGGCCCACGGGGGACCAGGCCCCCGATGCCCGGCCAGACCAGGTTGAATATGCCCGCAACTGGCGGGACACTCCCAAAATGGTGTTCGCTTCCGACAGCCTTCCGCTTGATTGGAATACGAGGCTGTTTACCGGTGATGCAGTAGCGGAAATCCGAAGGCTCAAGAAACAGTTCATCGGCTCCATCCGCATCGGCGGTGCATCGCTTGCCTCCGCTGCCATGCGCGCGGGCCTGATCGATGAATACACCCTGGTCACGCATCCGGTGCTTGTCGGAGGCGGCACCCCGTTCTTCGCCTTGATCGACCGGTATATACACCTCGAACTCGTGGAAACTTGAGTCTTCGACGGGGGAGTGACGATGGGTAGGTACCGGTTTGCGGGTTGAGCGCATGGACCGGTTGTCGCGGCATCCTGGAAACCCGCATCCGGCAATTCGCAACTGCCACACGTTCATGGTTGCTTTCTGGCCCCGGTCGGTACGTGGACGCGAGTTACTGGGCGTCTTCTGGCGGGGCTTCAAGTCATCTGGGAGCCTGTAATCCAACTCACCGTACAAGGAGCTTCGCATGGGTCGCATAGTAGCCGTGAATTTCGTCAGTATCGACGGGGTCATGCAAGCGCCATTGTCGGCAGAGGAAGACCGTGACGGTGGGTTCACTGCTGGAGGCTGGGCCGCAGCCGCAGGTGACGACACCGTGGACGCCGTCATGCGCAAGCTGACGACCTCCGCAGCTGGCATACTGTTGGGCCGAAGGACCTATGACATCTTCACCGAGGCTTGGTCTCAGGCGGATGCCGCCGACCCTTCCATAGCGTCAATGAATCGAATGCCCAAGTATGTCGTCACCCGGAACACCGACCGGCTTGCATGGGCCAACAGCCGGCGGCTCGGGGGAGACCTGGCCTCTGGAGTCCGCGAGGTCCGGGAATCAACGAAAGGTAGGTTGGTCGTCTTCGGTTCGGGCCAACTGGTGCAGGCCCTGGCGAAAAACGATCTGATCGATGAATACACGTTGCTTCAGCACCCGATCGTCCTCGGATCCGGCAAACGACTTTTCGGCGTTGACGGCCACCGCACGGACTTTATCTTGTCAGGCTCGCTGATTTCACCAGCTGGCGTCGCCATCCTGACCTACCAGCGATCTGTGAATCCCTGAACGCAGGACGCAGTTCTCGTTCCGGGATGGTGAACTGCGCGGCCCAGGATCACAGCGGCACGGTTATCTGGCGACAGCGCTGGATCGTCGCCGCTGATCAATCACTAGACGCAGGAATCTACTGACCTGAGGCCGTCGCCAATCGATGCTCGCATGCACGGTTGAACCGGCAGTACCTGGTCGGTTGGGGAGAGTCAGATTTCCACTACTTTACATAATGTAGATTATCGGCTTATCGGCAATGTCCGTAGAAGCCACTGCATTCCCTGTTTTTATCGCGTTTCAGCAACGTGAATGAATACGCGCTACGAAGCTTCACCATCGGCCTGCTGCTCCATGCGGTACCGCGCAAAGTCCAAAGTCTGGCGGATGAACTCTCGTGCACGCTCGTCGCGCATCGAATAGATCATGTGACGCCCGGACTTGCGGGCTTGCAAGACTCCAGCCGTCCGCAGACGTGTCAGCAGCTGGCTGACGGTCGACGGCGTCACGCCAACCTGCTGGGCCAATTCGGACAACGTACGGTCCTCGTGACATAGTGCCCACAGGATCTGCAGCCGCGCCGGGTCGGAAAGAGTCTTGAGCACCAGCACGGACATATCCAGCAGGTCGCTGTCGATAATTTGGTCGCGCATCGGTTCAGCCACAGATTCACTGGTCATGACGCGCGCTCCCAATCATCCAAATGGCACCGAGACCTTCCCGGAGCCGATACATGCTTCCCGTTCGCAAGTGAGTCCATTATGGTCACGCAAGCGGATAAAGCGATAGGTTCAAGGAAGAGATCTTAGGAATCGTCACTGTATTCAGCTCTCCCGCACCTGCTCCCCTGAATAAATCTTCTTGTTCGAATTAACGTAATACGACTCTGACGACTGCGTTTCTGCGCTATTGACGTCCTTTGGGTGTTCTAGGTTTCGATCGGCGTGGCACGGAGCACATAAATTGGCCAACCACGCGCCAGATGGGAAGATTTATATATGCCCTCCATGCCCCCGAAAACAGCACCGGCCAGAGAGCTTGAGGCCCGGATTCTATGGAATATCGAAGGCCATCAGCTGTCCCCGGACGCACAGCAGCTGCGGTTGATCGGCACTCTCAGCTCGACCGCGGCCAGCGGATTCTCGGGCGACCTACACGGCGCCTATATCTTCGGCCCGCCGGGGCGTGGAAAGACGCTGATCATCAATGCGCTGGTTGCCTCGTTGCCGCCGCAAACTACAGCGAGGTTCCACTTCCACGAGTTCTTCCAGAACCTGAACTCCCCCAAAAACCGTGTTCCAGGCCAGCGCCTGGGCGCGATCTTCAGCCAAGGCTTGGCGCGTGAGCTCAAGGGGCTGCAGATCCTGGTCTTCGACGAGTTCCACTGCACCGAACCCGGCGACGCGATGCTGATGGTGCGGTTGGTCAAATACTGCGCGGAACATTCGATCTTCCTGGTTGCCACCTCGAACTACGAACCGGAAAAGCTGCTCGACGACGACGCCTTCCACCACCTGGTGCAGCCCACCATCGCAGCGATCCGCGAGAACTTTGCGGTCTTCGAACTCAATGGAGCCGTCGACTACCGCACGCTGGATTCTGATGATCAGGAATTTAAGCACGGATACCGTGCGGGAACCCTGTCGGTGGGAATCAACGCCGAACCGGGCTCCGAGCTGCGCGACTTGATCCGGATCGGCTACGACGAGATCGGCCCTGCCTGCGTGGTGGGTGAAACCATCTGGATCAGCTTCGCCCAGTTGTGCGGCACCCGACGCAACACGGCGGACTACCTCGAGCTGATCCAGCGATTCACCCGCTGGCACATCACGGGAATCCCGGCCAGCCTGGGCCTGCCCAAGGACGAGGAGCGCCGGCTGGCGAACGTCCTGGACATCTTCTACGACCGCGACATCGAGCTGCACCTGTACACCGCTGACAGGCTCGAACACCTGGGCTCGATGCTCCACGACACCGAACGCGACCGGCTGGCCTCACGCCTGGCGCAGCTGAAACTTATTGAACTTGAACGGATGGGCCTGTAACCATGAGCATCACCTACTCCCCCGAAGAACTCGAAAACCTGGTCGTCGAGGTGCTCAGCCAGGCCGAAGACAATGTGGTGCCGATCGTCCAGCTGGGACACCCCGTCCTCCGCCAGCCGGCCGTCAGCTACACCGGGCAGCTGCCCAAGGAACTGCTCGACGAGCTGCTGGCCGTCATGCGCCACACCATGTACGACGCCCCCGGCGTTGGCCTGGCCGCCCCGCAGATCGGCATCCCCCTGAAGATTGCCGTGCTCGAAGACCTCTACAACCTGCCAGAAGACATGGCCGCCGAACGCGAGCGAGAGCCTCTGGAATACTTCGAGATCTTCAATCCGAGCTACGAGGCGCGCGGCGCACGCACGGCCAAGTTCTACGAAGGCTGCCTGTCCTTCGACGGATTCCAGGCAGTCGTGACCCGGCCTGCCGACATCCGGGCCATCTACGAGGACCGCGACGGGAAACAGGTAGTCCGCGACTTCTCCGGCTGGCAGGCGCGGATCGTGCAGCACGAAACCGACCACCTGTACGGGACCGTCTACATCGACAAGGCGGCCACCCGTTCGCTCATCAATGAAACCGAACTGTGGCGCCACCAAGGGCTCTCGGTGGCCTCCGCCAGAGAAACCCTGGGATTCTGATGCAGGACGCCACCACGCTGCTCTGCCCCCTTTGCCGCGGCGCGCTGGAGCTGTCCATCGCACCCCGCCGCACACTGGCCTGCCCCGCCGGCCACCGCTATGACGCGGCCAAGCAGGGCTACTTCAACTTCCTGACCGGCAAGGGCACGAACTTCCTCGAAGACACCTCGCCGATGGTGCTGGCTCGCGAGGCCTTCCAGAACCGGGGGCACTACGCGCCGCTGGCCGCCGAACTCGCAGCCCTGGTCGCAGCGCACCATCCAGCCGACCAGCTGGATATCATCGACGCCGGCGCCGGCACCGGCTACTACCTGGGAGAAATCCTGGACCGCCATCCGGCCACTCGCAAGGACGCGCTGGCCATGGACATCTCCCGCTTCGCCATGCGCCGGGCCGCCAAGCTGCCGGACACGCTGGCCGTCGTCTGGGATGTCTGGCGCGAGATCCCCAGCCGGGATGAGTCCCGCGACGTCGTGCTCAACTGCTTCGCGCCGCACAACCCGGCGCAGTTCCGCCGCGTCCTGCGCCCGCAAGGGCTGTGCCTTGTCGTCACCGGAGCCGCTGACCATCTGGAAGAAGTCCGTGAGCCGCTGGACATGCTGTCGATTGCCGGCGGCAAGCAGGAGGCACTGGTCGAGAAGTTCGGCACGGAGCAGCTGGCCCATCTGGGATCCCGAAACCTGAGCTACGCCATGGAACTTGATCCCGAGGACCTGTTCAACCTGGCCTTCATGGGACCGGCCGGGCACCACCTGTCCCCCGAGGTGCTGCGCGCCAAGGCCGCGTCCCTCGGAAGTCGCACCGTCACAGCATCCTTCGACGTACATTTATTCGTCCCGCAGGGCTAGAAAATACCCCAAAATGACTACACCTTTCCCCTGCTGATTACGGCAGAATGGAGAAAAGGCCACTCGCAACTGGCCCTTGATCTATTTGAGCAAAGGTGGAAGCCATGACAACGGCGGAATGGATCGTCAGCAACGCATGGGTCATCTGGCTCGCGGTGTTCCTGCTGCTGGCGATCATCGAGATGCTTTCGCTCGACTTGTACTTCATCATGCTCGGCGTCGGGGCCCTTGGCGGTGTCGCGGTCGCGCTCTTGGGCGGCCCCATGTGGCTTCAGGTCGTCGTCTTCTGCGGTATCTCCCTGCTGATGATCCTGCTGGTCCGACCCATTGCCGTGCAACACCTGAAAAAGTCCCCGGACGGTTTCCGGACCAATATCGAACGCCTGATCGGCGAGGACGCCTTGATCCTGGAGCCGACCTCGCGCCTGTCCGGCTCGGCAAAGATCCACGGAGAAATCTGGACGGCCCGCTCAGAGGCGAACTCGCCCACCATGATGCCCGGCACCTACGCGGTGGTCCGCCGCGTCCAGGGTGCCACCGCTTATCTGGAACCCGCGCCCCAGGCCCCGGAAAGCTGACCCGCCATAGCGGCTTTCCGTCCCATGATTTATCACTCAAGCACAAGGAAAGAGAGTACAAACCATGTCCGGTAATGGCTTTGGCTTGACCATCGTCCTTGTCGTTCTGGCGATCTTCGTGATCGTCGTGCTACTACGCAGTGTGCGTATCGTGCCCCAGGCACGAGCGGGCATTGTGGAACGCCTCGGCAAGTACAACCGCACCCTCAATCCGGGTCTGACCCTCCTGATTCCCTTCGTGGACCGGCTGCTCCCGCTGCTGGATCTGCGCGAGCAGGTTGTGTCCTTCCCGCCCCAGCCGGTGATCACCGAAGACAACCTCGTCGTCTCCATCGACACCGTGGTGTACTTCCAGATCACCGAGCCGCGTGCGGCCACCTACGAAATCGCCAACTACATCCAGGCAGTTGAGCAGCTGACCACCACGACGCTGCGTAACGTCGTCGGCGGCCTGAACCTGGAAGAGGCCCTGACCAGCCGCGACCAGATCAACGGCCAGCTGCGCGGCGTGCTGGACGAGGCCACCGGCAAGTGGGGCATCCGCGTCTCGCGCGTCGAGCTGAAGGCAATCGATCCGCCCCTGTCGATCCAGGACTCCATGGAGAAGCAGATGCGCGCCGAGCGTGACCGCCGCGCCGCGATCCTGACGGCAGAAGGCACCAAGCAGTCCGACATCCTGACGGCCGAGGGTGAGCGCCAGGCGGCCATCCTCAAGGCCGAGGGCGACGCGCAGGCCTCGATCCTGCGCGCCGACGGCGAGGCCCAGGCCATCCAGAAGGTGTTCGACGCAATCCACGCCGGCCGCCCGGACCAGGAACTGCTGGCCTACCAGTACCTGCAGACCCTGCCGAAGCTGGCCGAAGGCACCTCGAACACCCTGTGGGTGATCCCGAGCGAGCTGACCGAAGCGCTCAAGGGCATCGGCGGAGCACTGGGCGGAACGGGCGCTGACAAGAGCCCGACGACTCCGGGTACCACCGAGGGAATCTGATTCCCCGGGTGATCCGAACAGATCAATAACCACGCTGCGGCGAGGTGCGAAGCTTGCACCTCGCCGCAGACGCGTATAATGGATGTTTTGGTGCGAAAATTTACCTTCCCCCCACTTGGGATGGAATTATTTCAGCGCGCCAAACGTTGGTACGTGTAGCGAATTTTTTAGACATCGCGGAGGGAAAACATGAGCGATCGCAGCCTACGAGGCATGCGCCTGGGTGCACAGAGCATGGAATCTGAGGCAGGTGTGGAGCCGGCTGCCCGTCAGCGCGTCGAATACCGTACCGAAGAGGGTGAAACCGTCTTCATCGTCTTTGCCGCCGAGGCAGAGATCCCGGCAACTTGGACCACCAAGACCGGCAAGGAAGCCAAGCTGGTGCATGGCGAGGCCAAGGCCGAGGAAGCCAGCAACGAGAAGCCTGTGCGTACGCACTGGGACATGCTGCTGGAACGCCGCAGCGAAGAAGAACTTGAGAAGATTCTGGCCGACCGCCTGACCCAGTTGCGCACCTCGCGCGGCGAAGCCGTCTAGGCAGCAGCGGCACTGCGGGCCGGTTCCCCTAACCATTCGTCAGCGGCACCTATAGGTTATACAAAACTCCCATCCCACCAGACGGACAACTAT
>NZ_JBKZDY010000003.1:451187-493610 GCF_046940185.1 Arthrobacter sp. 'calajunan' | reverse complement strand
CCTGCATCACGGCCTGGGCCGTGTGGTTTTCCGAGGCGATCATTTCCAGGCCGCGCTGCTGGCGGGCCAGCTCAGCATCGATCCGCTGCGCCACCTCCGGATCCAGCGAAGCAAGGGACTCGGTCAGCGATGCCGGTGCCAGTGATTCATAAGTCTTGTTGCTCATTACTCGACGTTTCCACCGTTCGCGCTTGCGTAGTCGGCTGCGGAAAGCAGCGGGCCTTCGGACTCGACCTCGACGGTGAAAAGCCAGCCTGCGCCGTATGGATCCTCGTTCAGGATGGCAGGGTTGTCCGCTGCTTCCTGGTTGACCTCGACGATGGTGCCGGTGACCGGCGAGTACAGGTCGGAGACCGACTTGGTGGACTCGACTTCGCCGCAGGTCTCGCCGGCGGTGACGGTGTCTCCGACCTCTGGCAGGTCTACGTAGACAACGTCGCCCAGCGCGTCGGCAGCAATCTGGGTGATGCCGATCTTGGCTGGGGACGATGCGTCGATCCACTCGTGCTCGGCCGAGTAGCGCAACGATGACAGAACTTTACTCACGATTTTTCCTCTCCCAAGGGGAAATAGGGGGCGTTAGGCTATGCCCTCTTTGTTTAACGTTACTTGGCGCGCGTGTAGAACGGCAGTTCCACGACAACAAATGGCAAAGTCTTACCTCGCAGGTCGACTTCCAGCTCGGTTCCCACTTCGCTGAAGGCCGCATCGACGTAGCCCAGGCCGACCGGGTAGCCCAGGGTCGGCGAAGGTTGACCGGAGGTGATCTCTCCGATGACGGCGCCGTCCTTGACGATGGCGTAGCCGCCGCGGCCTGCGCGCTTGCCCAGGCCCTTCAGGCCCACCAGCTTGCGGGCAGGGGTCTGCTCGCGCACTGCCTCCAGCGCGGAGCGGCCGACGAAGTCCTCTTCCTTCTTGAAGGAGACCACCGCGCCGAGGCCCGCGTCGAACGGGGTGCGCTCCAGCGAGAGCTCGTTGCCGTACAGCGGCATGCCGGCTTCCAGGCGCAGCGAGTCGCGGGCAGCCAGGCCGCACGGAACCAGCTCATGGTCCTTGCCGATCTCCACGATGGTGTCCCACAGGCCGGCGGCGTCGGCGTTCTTGATGATCAGCTCGAAGCCATCCTCGCCGGTGTAGCCGGTGCGGGCCAGGATGGCGTCCACCCCGCCGAGCTTCATGTAGGCGGCCGAGTAGTACTTCATCTCGGTGACGATAGCTGCGCCGGCCTCGTCGGCGGCGAGCTTGGCCACGATGGCCTCGGCGTTCGGTCCCTGGACCGCGATCAGCGATTCATCAGCGGAAGCGTCCTGCACCTGCGCGTCGAAGCCCTCGGCGCGCTTGGCCAGCTCGGCGGCGACCACCGGGGCGTTGCCGGCGTTCGGCACCACCAGGTACTTTTCGTCTTCCATGCGGTAGACGATCAGGTCGTCGATGATCTTGCCGGCTTCGTTCAGGATCAGCGAGTACTTGGCCTTGCCGACCTTCATCAGGGCGAAGTTGCCGGCCAGCGCGGTGTTCAGCGCGCTGGCTGCCTGCGGGCCGGAAACCCAGACCTCGCCCATGTGGGACAGGTCGAACAGGCCCGCGGTGGCGCGCACCGCCTTGTGCTCTGCCAGTTCCGAACCGTACTTCAGCGGCATGTCCCAGCCGCCGAAGTCGGTGAAGCTCGCGCCCAGGGCTTCGTGCTTGCCGTGCAGCGCGGTGTGCTTGGTGATGGTTTCAGTCATTGCGATGTTCCTAGTCTTCGAAGGCTTCTGGAGCAGGGCAGGAGCAGATGAGGTTGCGGTCGCCGCCGGCGCCGTCGATGCGGCCCACAGCAGGGAAGTACTTGTCCACCTTGAGGCTGGCGACCGGGAAGGCTGCCTGCTCGACGGTGTACTTGCGGTCCCAACCGCTGTTGACCACTGCCGCCACGGTGTGCGGGGCACGGCGCAGCGGGGATTCGGCCAGCTCGTAGACGCCGGCCAGCACTTCTTCCATTTCCTGGCGGATGGTGATCATGGCTTCGATGAAGCGCTCGATCTCTGCCAGGTCCTCCGACTCGGTCGGCTCCACCATCAGGGTGCCGGCGACCGGGAAAGCCAGGGTCGGTGCGTGGAAGCCGAAGTCGATCAGTCGCTTGGCCACGTCTTCTGCGGTGACGCCGGTCTTGGCGGTGACTTCGCGCAGGTCCAGGATGCACTCGTGCGCAACCAGTTCCTTGTTGCCGGTAAACAGGATCGGGAAGTGCTCATTCAGGCGCTTGGCGATGTAGTTCGCGTTCAAGATCGCGTGCTTGGTGGCGCTGGTCAGGCCCTCGCCGCCCATCATCGCGATGTAGGCCCAAGAGATCGGCAGCACGCCGGCCGAGCCGAAGGCGGTGGCGACCACTGGCACGCCGTCGCGCTCGGAGTAGGTGCCCGAGGCGTCGCCCGGCAGGAACGGCACCAGGTGCTCGCCCACGCCGATCGGGCCGACGCCCGGACCGCCGCCGCCGTGCGGGATGCAGAAGGTCTTGTGCAGGTTCAGGTGCGAGACGTCGCCGCCGAACTTGCCCGGCTGGGCGAGACCCACCAGGGCGTTCATGTTCGCGCCGTCGATGTAGACCTGTCCCCCGGCGTCGTGGATCTTGCCGCAGACCTCGCGCACGTCGGCGTCGTACACGCCGTGGGTGGACGGGTAGGTGATCATGATCGCGGCCAGCACGTCCTTGTTGGCCTCGATCTTGGCATCCAGGTCGCCGGCGTCGATGGTGCCGTCGGCTGCGGTCTTGACGACCACAACCTTCATGCCGGCCAGCACTGCCGAGGCGGCGTTGGTGCCGTGGGCCGAGGCGGGGATCAGGCAGACGTTGCGCTGCGACTCGCCGCGCGAAGCATGGTAGTCGGAGATCGCCAGCAGGCCTGCGTACTCGCCCTGGGAGCCGGCGTTCGGCTGGATGGAGACGCCGGCGTAGCCGGTGATCGCGGTCAGGCGGCCTTCCAGGTCGGTGATCAACTCGCGCCAACCGGCGGTCTGCGCTGCCGGGGCGTACGGGTGGATGGAGGCGAACTCAGGCCAGGTGATGGATTCCATCTCGGCGGCCGAGTTCAGCTTCATGGTGCACGAGCCCAGCGGGATCATGGTGCGGTCCAGGGCCAGGTCGCGGTCCGAGAGGCGGCGCAGGTAGCGCATCATCTGGGTCTCGGAGGAGATGGTGTTGAAGATCGGGTGGGTCAGGTAGGCGCTGGTGCGCACCTGGCCCTCGGGGATCTCGAAGCCTTCCGGTGCTGACAGTTCCACGCCGAAGACGCCGGCCAGGGCCTTGACGGTGGCGGAGGTGGTGGTCTCGTCGGTGGAGATGCCGACCTGGGTGCCGGAGACCTTGCGCAGGTTGATGCCTGCATCGTTGGCCTTGGCAATGACTTCCTCGGCGTCCTTGACGGTCACGACCACGGTGTCGAAGAAGGCCTGCGATGCCAGTTCGAAGCCGCCGGCGACCAGGGAGCTGGCCAGCACGCGGGCGTGGTTGTGGGCGCGGGTGGCGATCTGCTTCAGGCCTGCAGGGCCGTGGTAGACGGCGTACATCGAGGCGCAGATGGCCAGCAGCGCCTGGGCGGTGCAGATGTTGGAGGTGGCCTTCTCGCGGCGGATGTGCTGCTCGCGGGTCTGCAGGGCCAGGCGATAGGCGTTGGTGCCGGCGTCGTCGGTGGAGACACCCACCAGGCGGCCCGGCATGGAACGCTCAAGTCCCTTGGCCACGGCCATGTAGGCGGCGTGCGGGCCGCCGAAGAACAGCGGCACGCCGAAGCGCTGGGTGTTGCCGACCGCGATGTCGGCTCCCTGCTCGCCCGGGGCGGCGATCATGGTCAGCGAGAGCAGGTCGGCGATCACGGTGACCATCGCGCCGGCGGCCTTGGCGGCGGCGATGACCTCGGCGTGGTCGGCGATCGAGCCGTCGTTGCCCGGCTGCTGCAGCACGATGCCCGAGATGTCGCCTTCCGGCAAGCCCGCGGACAGGTCGGCGACCTCGACCTCGAAGCCCAGCGCATCGGCACGGCCCTGCACGACCTTGATGGTCTGCGGGAAGATGTTGGAGTCCAGCACGGTCTTGCCGTTGGACTTCTTCTTGTTGGCGCGGCGCATCATCAGCACGGCTTCGGCGGCGGCGGAGGATTCGTCCAGCAGCGAGGCGTTGGCGATCGGCATGCCGGTCAAGTCCATGACCATGGTCTGGAAGTTCAGCAGGGCTTCGAGGCGGCCCTGGGAGATCTCAGGCTGGTACGGGGTGTAGGCGGTGTACCAGGCCGGGTTCTCGACGATGTTGCGGCGGATGACTGCCGGGGTGATGGTGTCGTAGAAACCCTGGCCGATCATCTGGGTCTTCATGACGTTCTTGGAGGCCAGCTCACGCAGGTGGGCCAGTGCCTCGGTCTCGGTCAGTGCATCCGGGATGTCCAGAGCGGCATCTTGGCGGATGTCGGCGGGAACTGCCGTGTCGATCAGCTCGTCCAGGCTGTTGTAGCCAAGGGTCTGGAGCATGGTCTCGACGTCGGACTGACGCGGGCCGATATGGCGGGACACGAATTCGCTGTTCGTGTTAGCAGAAGTCTGCGTGATGGTCATGGTGCAGGTGTCTCCATGGGGATCTGTCTTGGCGCATGCCAAAGGAAGGTCGCTGTCCCTCCCCATCCCTGTTGCACAACCTGAGAGTTTTACGCAGCCGGCCTACCAAACCGGTTGCTTGCACCTTCGGTGAACCGGAACAGGCCGGTTACTTTCCAGAGTTGCCTCTTGATGGCGGTACGGGTGCCTGAGAGTTTCCTGGGGAGGAATTGCTCCTACGGCGCCCGTCCATGGTGTGAACGGGACTCTCCCGCCATCCTTCTATGGCTTCGGTTGCGGGCCAATGACCCACAACACACCTCCCATGGTACCCGCCCCGGGGCCAACTGCAAACAATCTTTCGGCCCCGGAGCCCCTGCATGACGAGCGCTAGCTGCTTTCCGCGCCCAGCCGGATGTAGTCCGGGTATTTTGCGCTCAGGCTGTCCCCCGAGGAAGTGCCTGTCAGGCGGCGTTTGACCCATGGAGCCAGGTATTCCCGGGCCCAGCCGAGGTCCTGGCGCAGCTTCTGACCGGGGGCGTTCACCGCAGCCGCTGGCAGCACCGGAACTTCGATGTCGGAGGACCAATTGCCCTCGGTGACGCCGTGGGTTCCGAGCACGTCCAGCACCTTGGCGGCCATGAGCGTGTGGCCAGCGGTGCCCATGTGCAGGCGGTCCACGGCCCAGTAGCGCACGTCCGAGAATTCGCGCCAACGCCAGTAGTCGGCGACCAGGGTGTTGTAGCGGTCGGCGATCTCGCGCACCTTTTCGTTGTAGATCGCGGTGCGCGGGCGGGTCTTGGAGAACAGCGGCGAGTCGACGGTGTCGAAGCCGGTGAACAGCAGCACGGTGATCCCGGCATCGGCGAAGCGCTTGACCATGCTGTCGTAGCTGCGCATCAGCGCCTCGAGGTCGGCCTTGGGCCGCAGGATGTCGTTGCCGCCGGCGTAGAGGGAGACCACGTCGGGCTTCATGGACAGCGCCTGGTCCATCTGCTGGTTGATCACCTGCCCGATCTTCTTGCCGCGGATCGCGAGGTTCGCGTATTCCCAGTCGCCGCGGGCGCACAGCACCTCGGCCACCCGGTCCGCCCAGCCGCGCACTTGGTTGGGGCGCAGCGGATCGTCGTCGCCAACGCCTTCGGTGAAGGAGTCCCCCATTGCCAGAAACTTTGCCATGCTCTTCCTCCTAGCCCTTGGCCTGCATCATTTTGCCGATAACCACCTGGCGCGCCAGCTGGCTGAGCTGCACGCCCGTGGAAATGCTCTTCTCGCCCTCGTTGCGCGACGGAATGTAGGCGAAGCCGAGCTGGTAGGCCGGATCGGCGAAGGCCAGCGAGGAGTTCGCCCCGTCGTGGCCGTAGGCGAAGATCGAACCATAGTCGTTGCGGGCGGTGGCCTTCATGAATCCCAGGGCAAAGGCCTGGAGCAGCCCGTTGGTGCGGTCGTGCCCGTAGACGAGCTCCGCGGATACCCGGGACCAGGTGTCCTCGCTCAGGAACCCCCGGGCGGCGCCAAGTGAGGGCACCGGGCCGAAGGAGGCCGCGTAGATGGCCGCCAGCGACTGGGCATCGGCGACGCCGCCCATGGAGGCCGGGCCGAGCCTGCGGACCTGCCGGGAGTTGGCCAGCTCGTGCCAGTTGTAGACCGGACCGCTGTCCAGCGCGAACCCGGAGGCCGAGTTGACTGCCAGGCCTGCCGGGGAGAAGGGGTCGAAGAATGCCGGTTCGGCCGGGGCGGCGGGGAGCACGTCACGGTAGCGCGGTTCCAGCGAGTCGTCCTGCCCGATATACGCGTCCACGCCCAGGGGCTTGCGGATGCGTTCCTCGAAGACCTCTTTCAGCTCTTTGCCGGTGACCCGGCGGACCAGTTCCTCCATGAGCACACCCATGGTGATGGCGTGGTAGCCCACGATGTTCTGGCCCAGCGGCCAGATGCTCGGCATGGTGGCGAGGATCTTGGCATATTCCAAGGAGTTCAGCAACACCTGACTGGGCGCCCCGCCGGGGACGCCCAGCACTCCGGCCTGGTGGCTGAGCACTTCCCCGACGCTCAGTTTGCCCTTGCCGTGGGTGCCGAATTCGGGCCAGTAGTCGGTGATCGGGGCGACCGGATCGATCAGCCCGTCCTGGACCAGCAGGGCGATGACCAGTGCGCTGAGCCCTTTGGTGCAGGAGAACACGCAGGTGAGCGCATCCCCCGAAAGGTGCTCCCCCACGCTGTGGCTCAACACCAGGGCGCCGCGGTGGTACACGGCCAGCTGCGCCGAGTAGCCGTCCTCCACTGCGGCACGGTCCTGCAGCGCCTGCGCGAGCGGGGCAAAGTCGTCAGTTATGACCGATTCCATCTAAATCCTTCGAAAGCATGTCTCTTTGCAACTAACACTAGTAGCCGCAGCGGAAATTCGCGTTCTCCGGCGAAATCATGCCTGAACCATAAGTTCCTCAAAGAGCCATTCTCAATAAACGGAGGAATATCCTCCGAAAAAGGCCGGAACGACAAGCATTTATTGCTGTTAGCATAGTGATCGATTTCGCCCATTGAATAGACGACGACAAAATATGTCGCATTCTTCAGCTCGAATCGAAGATTGGAAAGGCTCATCCGCCTATGACTGCAACCCGAGAAGACTCAACTCCAGGCGGACAACCCGCCGAACTCAAGCGGGTCATCGGCCCCAAACTCCTGATGTTCCTCATCATCGGCGACATCATCGGCGCAGGCATCTTCGCGATCACCGGCAAGGTCGCCGGACAGGTCGGCGGCGCCGCCTGGCTGCCGTTCCTGATCGCCTTCGCCATTGCGACGCTGACCGCCTTCAGCTACATGGAGCTGGTCACCAAGTATCCTCACGCGGCGGGCGCTGCTTTGTATATTCACAAGGCCTTCGGCATACATTTCGTCACCTTTCTGGTGGCCTTCACGGTGGCCTGCTCCGGCATCACCAGCGCCGCGACCTCGGCCACCCTGGTTGGGCAGAACCTGCTGATCGGCTTCGGCCAATTCATCGAGGGCGTGCCGACCACACCCGAAGCCGGTATGTTCGCCGCCATCGCGATCATCGTGATCCTGGCCCTGATCAACCTGCGCGGCGTCGGGGAATCGGTCAAGTTCAACATGGTGCTCACGGTGATCTCCCTGAGCATCATGGCAGTGATCATCTCCATCGGCATCGGCGCCATCGCCAGCGGCCACGGCGACATCAGCCGACTGGTGGTCTTCGAGGCCCCCGAGGACCGCAGCCTGTTCGCAGCGGTCACCATGGGCACCGCCATCGCGTTCTTCGCGATGGTCGGCTTCGAGGATTCGGTGAATCTGGTCGAGGAAACCAAGAACCCCAACAAGACCTTCCCGCGCATCATGCTCATCAGCCTGGGCATCTGCGCCGTGATCTACATGCTCGTCGCGGTCACCATCATCATGGTGATCCCCACCGGCGACCTGCTGAACCCGAAGAATCCTGACGCGGGCATCCTGCTCGATGTCGTGCGCATCGGCGCCCCGGGCCTGCCGGTGGACGCGATCTTCCCGTTCCTGACGGTCTTCGCCGTGGTCAACACCGCCTTGATGAACATGCTCATGGCCAGCCGCCTGCTCTACGGCATGGCCCGCCAGGGTGTGCTGCCGCAGGTGCTGGGCAAGGTGCATTCCAAGCGTCGCACCCCGACGCTATCGATCATCTTCACCACGCTGCTGGCCATCGCGCTGGTGGTCTACGTGAACCTGGATACCGAAAGCGGGATCGTCGGCTCGCTCGG
The DNA here is from genome assembly GCF_046940185.1 of Arthrobacter sp. 'calajunan'. Classification (NCBI taxonomy): domain Bacteria; kingdom Bacillati; phylum Actinomycetota; class Actinomycetes; order Micrococcales; family Micrococcaceae; genus Arthrobacter; species Arthrobacter sp. 'calajunan'. The sequence continues at coordinate 485,289 of NZ_JBKZDY010000003.1, read as the reverse complement.
CGGCACCACCGCCCTGTTGCTGCTGGTGGTCTTCACGATGGTCAATATCGCACTGCTGGTGCTGCGCCGCGACAAGGCGCCGGAGGATTCCTTCCGCGCACCGACGATCATCCCGATCCTCGGCGCCGCCACCAGCGCTTTCCTGATCGGGCCATGGGCCCGCTCGCGCGCGGACTGGGTGCAGTATGAGATTGCGGGGCTGCTGCTGGCCCTTGGCGTCGCGCTCTGGGCGGTCAACTGGCTGGCCAACCGCATCAACTACAAAAAGGGCAACATCTCCTCGGGGCACTTCTAGCAATCCGCCCCGGCAAAACGGCAAAGGCACGAACCCTGCGGGGTTCGTGCCTTCGCCGTTTGGGGCGGGATGCCCATCGCCTTGCGGCTACTGCTGGACGGTTTCCTGGCGGAAGCGCAGCTTCCAGCCGCTCTCGGTGCGCTGCCACCATGAGGAGACCACGAGGATCGGCAAGCCCTCGACCTTCATGCGGTAGGCCAGCAGGGCCAGATCCCTGTCGACCTCGCGGGCGGTGAGCACCTGCACCTCGCCGGTGGCAGGCAGCTGCGCCCCGGCTTCGAGCTGGGTGCGCACCGTGGCGACATCCAGCAGCCCCCCGCCGCGAGTGACTTCCTGGTATCCCGGATGCAGGAAATCGCTCAGCTCGGCGAAGCTGGTGCGGATCTGCGGGTCGAGGAAGCCCAGTTCAAGTTCATAGATCGTGGCAGCCGTATCCTGGGCGGACTTGGGAGCGGTTGCTTCAGCGGGGGCGGCAGGGGCTGCGGTGGAAGCTGCCGCGGCAGATGCCGCTCCGGCGGTGTAACCGGGGCCCGGGTCCGGCGCAGTGCCTTGCTGGTGCGCGGTGGCGGCGGCACGGGCACGGTCGTCGGCAGCTTCGTTCAGGTCATGCCCGGCGTGGCCCTTGACCCATTCAAAGGTGTACTTGCGGTCCTTGATCGCCGCATCCAATTCCTTGAGGATCTCCTGGTTCAGCACCGGTTTGCCGTCGGCCTTTTTCCAGCCGCGCTTTTTCCATCCCGGCATCCACTTGCTGATGCAGTTGATGGCGTACTGGGAGTCGCACAGGATCTTCAGTTCCTGCTCCGGGTACTGGGCGGTGGCGCGGAAGAGTTCGAGGACCGCCTGCAGCTCGCCCATGTTGTTGGTTCCATGGTCCCAGCCGCCGGAGGCCCAGTTCGCCTCGTCGATGTACCAGGCCCAGCCTGCCGGGCCGGGGTTTCCTAGGGCTGATCCGTCTGCCGCTGCGGTGATCGTCATGGCTTTAATCCTGCCACCTGACCTCCCCCGCCGCCTAAAGAGACGTGCGAAGGCTCCGGAGTCCTTGCGCCGCGCCAACGCCGCGGCGCTGGCGATGGTCCGTAGGATGGTGAACTGTGAAAAAGATTCTGCCGCTCCTCGTTGTTGCGACCCTGGGCCTGGCCGCCTGCTCGGGTCCGTCGCCCGACGACCTGCGCCGCAGCGATCCCGAGGGCAGCACCGCGTGCATCCACTACGGCGGCAGCCTGACCGCCCCGGGCGATATCGGGCAGACGAATCGGCAAAAGGCCGCCGAGCATGGCTCGGCGGCCTCCACCGATTCGATCCGCAACGCGGTATCGACAGATGCATCAGGTCAGCCCGTGATCACCGACGACGAGGCGTTTGCCGCGGCGTGCGAGCAGCAGGGCTTCGACTTCAAGAGGTAGCCCGGCCGCTGCCGGCTATTTTCCTTCCAGCGGGTACAGCGGGTTGTGGCCTGCTGCGACGCGTTCCTCGGTGCGGACTTCGCCCGGAGCGGTGCCGCCCAGGAATGGGCCGTTGTCCGCCAGCTCGTCGCGGTTATGGGATTCGAGCCAGTTGGACAGGTCCGGGCCTTTGGGCACGATCTGCGTTGGATTGATGTCCTCGTGGACCTTGTAGTAGTGGTCCTTGATCTGCTCGAAGTCCACGGTGTCGCCGAAGCCCGGGGTCTGGAACAGGTCGCGGGCGTAGCCCCAGAGGTTCGGCATCTCGATCAGCTTGTTGCGGTTGGCCTTGAAGTGTCCGTGGTAGACCGGGTCGAAGCGGGTCAGCGTGGTGAACAGGCGCACGTCGGCTTCGGAGATGTAGTCGCCCATGAGGAAGCGGCGGGTGGCCAGGCGTTCTTCGAGGTAGTCGAGGGTGGTGAAGATCCGGTCGTAGGCGTCCTCATAGGCGTCCTGCGTACCGGCGAAGCCCGCACGGTAGACGCCGTTGTTGACCTCGGTGAAGATGCGCTTGATCAGCGGGAGCATCTCGTCGAGCTGGTCCTCCATGACCAGGTCCGGGGCTCCTTCGCGGTGGAACTGCTTCCACTGCGTGGAGAAGTCCCAGGTGATCTGCGGGTAGTCGTTGGTGACCACCGCGCCGCTGGGGATGTCCACGATGGCCGGGACGGTGATGCCACGGGGATAGTCGGCGAAGCGCTTGAAGTAGTTCTCCTGCAGGCGTTCGGTGCCCAGCACCGGGTCCTTGCCGCCCTCGTCCAGATCAAACCGCCAGCTGCGCACGTCGTGGGTCGGACCTGGCAGGCCCACCGAAATCGCATCCTCCAGGCCCAGCAGGCGGCGCACGATCAGCGTGCGGTTGGCCCACGGGCAGGCGCGGGCGGCCACCAAGCGGTAGCGCCCTGCTTCGACCTGCCAGAGCTGGGCGCCTTCGCCCAGGGCCGCATTCGGGTGCCCGATCTTGCTTACCGGCTCCCCGTGGGAGAACGCCTCTGGCCGCGGATCGGCAACGATGCGGTCCTGGATGTAGTTGGTATCGCGCGTGAATTCACTGCCCGTGACGTACGCGCCCTTGGTTGAATAGTCCTGCGACATGCTCGATCCTCCACAATCTTTGGCTTGGTTGCCCGCTCTGGGGCAAGTTCTCGGGTGATACGGCAAACGGCGGGAAGGCCTGGTACAAGCTTCCCGCCGTTTGCACTTGAACGCTAGGCCGTTCAGGCAGCGTGCAATTAGGCGCTGACGGATGCGGCGGCGCGCACCGAATTCATGGCTTCGGTCCAGGCCAGCAGCTGCTCGAACATCGGCTGCACCGAAGCGGCGCCCTCCGCGGTCGGCTTGAAGTTCGAGAAGTTCTCGAAGTCGGTGAACAGGGAGAACAGGCCGGTCTTCTGCACGTGGGCTACCTGCAGCTCGGAGAGGATGCCGCGCAGGTGCTCGATGGAGCGGGCGCCCAGGGCCGAACCGTAGCCCACCAGGCCGGCGGCCTTGTTGTTCAGCTCGACGTTGATGTAGCTCAGCGCGTTGGCCAGCGCAGGGGAGACCGAGTGGTTGTACTCCGGGGTGACGAAGATGTAGCCGTCGAACTCGTTCATCTTGGCGGCCCAGGCCTTGGCATGCTCGCCCTGGTAGTTCTGGTAGGCGGCCGGGAAGGCTTCGTCCAGCACCGGCAGGTTGAAGTCCGCGATGTCTACAAGCTCGAAGTCGGTGCCGCCAAATGCCTGCGCCTGCTCCAGCACCCACTGGGCAACGCTGATGTTGTTGCGGCCTGGACGAGTAGAACCGGTAACGATGGCGATCTTCGACATAGTATTTTCTCCTTGGGGAAGTTCGTGCGCCGAACTCTTTAGTTGATGCGTCATCAACTCTTGCTAAATCCAACAATACCAGAGATAATTGATACGTCAACAAATGAGCGCGGACCCGCAGCATGCCGGGTACGCCACGTAGAGAAGGAGCGCCCACGGATGGCTGCCGATGAGACCCGCTGGCTCGATGACAAGGAACAGGCCCTCTGGCGGATTATCCGCGAGTTCCTGTGGCAGTTCCCCAGCGCCATGGACCGCCAGTTGAGCGTGGATTCGAGCATGCAGACCGGCGAGTACTCGGTGCTCGCGGTGCTCTCCGAAGGACCCGCCACCTCCCTGCGCCCGGCGGACATCGCCGACAACCTGCGCTGGGACCGCTCGCGGCTGTCCCACCTGCTGCGCCGCATGGAAGCCAAGGGCATGATCACCCGCTGCTCGGATTCAACCGACCGCCGCGGGCAGCAGATCGAACTGACAGAGGCCGGATGGAAGACCATCCGCGAAGCCGCCCCGAGCCACGTCACCTTCATCCGCGAAAAGCTGTTCGACTCGCTGGACCAGCACGAACGCGCAGCGCTCGAAACCGCGCTGCCCAAGATCCTCGGCGCCCTGGAGACTTGCGAGTCCGACCCGTCCTGCAAGGCGTCCGTCCCCGGCGGCCCGCAGGACTGCGAAGAGGACTAGCCGACCCTGTCGGCGAACTCGCTGTTCGCCACGAGCCGGGCGAAGCGCCCGCCCTGCTCCACCAGCTCGGCGAAGGTTCCGGATTCGACAATCCGCCCGCTATCGAGCACCACGATGCGGTCGGCCCGCAGCACCGTGCTCAGCCGGTGCGCGATCAGCAGCGTAGTGCGCCCGACCGCCAGCTCGTCCAGCGCCTGCTGCACCAGCGCCTCGGTGACGGTATCCAGCGCACTGGTCGCCTCGTCGAGGACCAGCACCTTGGGCCGGCGCAGCATGGTGCGCGCGATGGCAAGGCGCTGCTGTTCCCCGCCGGAGAAGCGGTGTCCGCGCTGGCCCACCGCGGTTTCCAGCCCGTCGGGCAGCGAGCGGATCAGCTCGGCGATCTGCGCCGCTTCCAGCGCCTGCCACAGCTCGGCCTCGCTGGCCCCCGGCGCCGCCCACAACAGGTTCTCCCGCACCGTGGTGTGCAGCAGGTAGCTTTCCTGCGCCACCACCGACACCGCCCGGGAAACCTGCTCGGGGTCCAGCTCGCGCAGGTCGACCCCGTCGAGCAGCACCCGCCCCGAGGTCGGATCCAGCAGCCGCGGAAGCAGCGAGCCCATGGTGGATTTGCCCGACCCGGTCGCCCCGACCACCGCTGTCATGGTTCCCGGCTCCAGCACCAGGTCCAGCGCCTCCAGCGTCGGCGCGGCAGCCCCGGGGTAGCGGAAACCTACCCGCTCCAGCACCACTTCCCCGCGCATCGCCGCGGGATCCAGCCGGCGCGGATGCTCGGGCAGCGGCAGCGCCTGGTCGGTATCCAGGTATTCGAAGACCCTGCCGAACAGCGCCATCGCGGAGATCCACTGCACCGAGATCTGCATCAGCCCCATGACAGGCCGGAAGATGCCTGCCTGCAGCCCGGTGAAGGCCACCAGCGTGCCGATGCTCATCCCGTCGCCGGTGGCCGGCAGCCCCGCCACCAGGTACAGGACCGCGGGAATCACCGCGAAGATGATGCTCATGGCCGCCATGCGCCACCGTCCGGCCAGCGCGCTTTTCATTTCAAGGTCGATCAGCCGGTGGCTGGACTGCGCAAAAGCCGACGCGTCGGCGGCGCCGGTGCCCATGATCTTGGACAGCCGCACCCCGGAGATGCTCAGGCGTTCCTCGATCAGCGAGGTCAGGTTCGACATTTCACGCTGGCGCCGGCCCGTGACGGCGCGGCGCAGCCGGGCGGTCTGCCGGGCCAGGATGATCGCCGGCGGCAGCACCACCAGGGAGATCAGGCTCAGTTTCCAGGAGATCGCGACCATGGCGCAGGCCGTGGCGACCACGGTGGTCAGGTTGGAGGCGATGCTGGTCGCCGAGTTCGTGATCACCGACTGCATCTGGCCAACGTCGTTGATAAGCCGCGACTGCACGTCGCCGGATTTGGAGTTGGTGAAGAATCCCAGCGACTGCTTCTGCAGGTGGGTGAAGAGCCCAGTGCGCAGCCCGTGCATGACCCTCTGCCCCATCAGGGTGGCGCGCCAGGTCTGGACCACCTCCAGCACCGAGGAGACCAGGGCGATCAGCACCAGTCCCCCGGCGCCGGCGAGCAGCAAGTCCACCTCCCGGTTCGGGATGGCGACGTCGATCAGCTCGCGGATGATGAAGGGCTGGGCCAGTCCGATGAGCGAGGAGGCGACGATCAGCAGCACCACCACGATGACCGTGCCCAGATGCGGGCGGAAGAGCGCGGCGATGCGCTTGACGGAGACCGGGTGCTCAGCCAGCCACTTCTTGTCGTCGGCGCTGCGCGCCGCCGAAGCCGGCGGCCTTCCGCCGCCCATTGGCGCCATCGGGTGCATGGGTGCTCCCTTCCACTGGTTGTTCCACTGTGGATTACAGAATAGCAGAGGTTACCTCACTATGTGGTTACATCTTGAAACTGTTCGGGAAAACACACTATCCTTGACCCTATGCACACCGATGAGTCCAAGCCTGACTTGACCGATCTATTCCTGCAGGCGTCCCGGACCATCCGCGGCCGCTGGCGCGACAGCCTGATCCCCGCGGGCGTCACCCCGCACCAGTCCCGGGTGCTGTCCATCCTGGGCCGCGCCGAGGAGCAGGGGCTACGCAACTCCCAGCTGGCTGAGCGCCTGCACATCGCTGCGCGTTCGACCACCGAGGTGGTGGACCAGCTCGCGGCCAAGTCACTGGTGCTCCGCACCCCGGATCCGGGCGACCGCCGCGCTACCTTGATTGTGCTCAGCGACGCCGGCCGGGAGCTGCTCGGCGAGCTCTCGGCGCTGCGCAAGAGCAGCATGGACGGCTACTTCGACAAGCTCGGCGCCGAGGACCGCGAGGAGCTCACCCGCCTGCTGGGCATCCTGAACCGAGAGAACCCCCGCCCTCCGCGCGCCGGGACCTGCAAGCCGGGCACCGCAGACCGGACCGCCAACTGACCCCGTCCCGGCGTGGAATGCGCAGAGGCCCCCGCCTGCCGGCGATGTTTCCGGCGGGCGGGAGCCCCTTCCAGCGTGCGGAGGAAGGCTAGTTCTCCTGCTTGCCCCGGCGCCAGTAGCCCATGAACGCCACCTGCTTGCGGTCGATGCCCGCGTCGCGCACCAGGTAGCGGCGCAGCTCCTTCACGGTGCCAGCCTCCCCGGCGATCCAGGCGTAGAACGGGGCGGACTGGGCCTGGCCGGTTTCCCACAGGATGTCCTCGTCCACGTTGATGTCCTCCGGGTCCGCGGTGGTCTGCACCACGCCGGCGCCCGGGATGGCCACGGCGCCGCGGACCGCGTCGCGCAGCAGCGAGCCGTGCTCCGCGGTGCCGCGCGTCAGCCACTGCACGGAAATGCCCGAGCGGGTGGTGGTGCCCAGGATGTCGGTGGTTTCCGGCACCTCGATCAACGCGTGACCGGTGACGTTGGCCGGCAGCGATTCAAGGATCGCGCAGATGGCCGGGGCCGCGGTCTCGTCGCCGGCCAGCACGATGCGGGACGCGGCACCCGGGCGGAATTCGATGCCGCCATAGCTGTCGTCGGTCAACGCCTTGTTCGGACCCAGCAGCAGCAGCGGGTCGCCCGGCTGCGCGCGGTCGCCGAACTCGGTGGCAGGACCGCCCTGCAGCCGCCCGTCCACCACCTTACCGTGCAGCACGAAGTCGATGTCCAGCTCCGGGGTCGTCCCCAGGTTGTCGCGGTGCCCGGCTTCGCGGAACGCGCGCACGGTGTAGGTGCGCATGTAGCCGCGCTGCGCGGGGTCGATGGCCAGCCAACGCTGGTACCAGCCCAGCTGCTCGGCTGGGCTGGTCAGCGCATCCGGGCGCAGGCTGGCGATTTCGCTGTTCGGCCCGAAGCCTGCCTCCGGGGGCAGCAGCAGCTTGATGCGCATGTCCAGCGGGTGGCTGTTGGTGCCGAAGTCCTCCAGGTCCGCGCCGCCCACGGTGAGCCGGCGGAAGGACGGGGATAGCTGCTGGCTGCGCAGGACCGTGGTCTGGAAGGCCAGGGTCTGCAGATGCTCGCGCGCCGGGCGGGCGAGGTTCGGGTCCGCCTCGGCGACGGCCCGGGTGGCGGCCTGCGCCTCCTCCTCGATCACCGCGGAGTCCTGCTCCAGGCCTTCGGCCAGCGCCCGCGGCTCGTTGACCGGCGCGTCGCCGCGGAAGATGCCGTTGGCGGCGAGCACCGATTCGGTGCGCAGCACACGCTGGCGGCCGATGGGCAGCACCAGCGGGGTGCCTGCCACCGGGTCCGGGATGACGCGGCTGGGCATGCCGAACACCGCCTTGACCGTCTTCTCCGTGACCACCTCGGTGGGGTGCCCGGCGGCGTAGATCTTGCCGTCCTTCAGCGCCACCAGGTAGTCGGCGTAGCGGGCTGCCAGGTTCAGATCGTGCAGCACGATGACCACGGTGATGCCGCGGGTGCGGTTCAGCTCGCTGACCACGTCCAGCACTTCCAGCTGGTGGGCCACGTCCAGGAAGGTGGTGGGCTCGTCAAGCAGCAGCAGGTCGGTTTCCTGGGCCAGGGCCATGGCGATCCATACGCGCTGGCGCTGGCCGCCGGAGAGCTCGTCCACCGGGCGGTCGGCCAGGCCGGCGGTGCCGGTCAGCTCCATGGCGCGGTTCACCGCCGCCTCGTCCTCGGCCGAGAAGCGCTTGAACAGGCCCTGGTGCGGGTAGCGGCCGCGGCTGATCAATTCGCGGGAGGTGATCCCGTCCGGGGCGGTGGGCGACTGCGGCAGCAGGCCCAGGGTCTTGGCGACCTCCTTGGCCGGCTTGGAGTGGATGTCCGCACCGTCCAGCAGCACCTGTCCCCCGGCCGGCTTCAGCAGCCGGGACAGGGCGCGCAGCAGCGTGGACTTGCCGCAGCCGTTGGCCCCGACCACGATGCTCACCTGCCCGGCGGGGATGTCCAGTGACAATTCATCGACGATGGTGACCTTGTCGTAGGCCAAGGTCAGCCCGCTAGCCTGCAAAGTGGCCATGGGTTATCCCCCGTTTCCAGTAGAGTTGGCGCGCACCAGCACCCAAATCAGGAACGGTGCGCCGAATGCGCCGGTGATAACGCCCACCGGCAGGTTGATCTGCGCGAACAGGTTCGCGGCAAAGAAATTGGCGACCACTACCAGTGTCGCACCGGTCAGCCCGGCCAGCGGCACATGGATCGCAGAGCGGGACAGCGCGGCGGTGATCGGACCGGCCAGGAAGGCAACGAAGGCCAGCGGCCCGGTGACGGCGATGGGGATCGCACCCAGGGCCACCGCGGTGAAGACCAGCAGCACGCGGGCCCGTCCCACGTGCAAGCCCAGCGCCGCCGCGGCGTCCTCGCCCAGCTCCAGCAGCTTCAGCTGCCTCAGCACCACCGGCAGCAGGAAGATTCCCGCCGCGCCGAGGCCGATGCCCAGCACCGCCGCGCGTTCCCAGGTGCTGGCGGACAGCGAACCGGTCAGCCAGCGCATCGCGTCGCTGGCGGTGTTCACCTCAGTCTGGGTCAGCAGGAACTGGATCAGCGCCTGCAGCATGGCCCCGATGGCCAGGCCGGCCAGGATCAGCCGAGAACCGGTGCGCTGGCCCGAGGCCGACAGCCAGTAGATCACCGCGGCCACGGCCAGGCCCCCGGCGAGCGCGAAGGCGCTCAGCTTCCAGTCGTTCACGCCGAAGACGATCATCGCGGCGATCGCGGCGGCCGAGGCGCCGAAGCCCACGCCGATCACGTCGGGGCTGGCCAGCGGATTGCCCAGCCAGCGCTGGAAGAGCGCGCCGGAGATGCCCAGCCCGGCCCCGGCCAGCGCCCCGACCACCAGCCGCGGCAGCCGGTCCTCCATGAGGATGAAGCTGGTGCCGGGCACGCTCGCCCCGCCCAGCACCTGCAGGACCTCGTCCACCGGGAGCCGGTCGCGGCCCCAGAAGATGTAGGCGGCGGCGGTGGCCAGCAGCACCAGGAGCATCCACAGCGCCGCGATGCGCACCCGTGCGGAGCGGCGGGCCGCGACGCCGGTGGGCCGCCCCGGCTCGTGCCGCCGCGTGGACTGCTCGATGGCGCTCATAGCTTCACCGACTTCATGCCGCTGCGCATCATGATGATGAAGATCGGCCCGCCGAGCATGGCGCACATGACACCGACCTGGATCTCGCTTGGCGGGAGGACCAGCCGTCCGGCGGTGTCCGCGAGCAGCAGCAGGATCGGCCCTGCGAGCAGGCTGGCGGGCATGATCCAGCGGTAGTCCCCGCCCACCAGCAGGCGCACCGCGTGCGGGATCATCAGGCCGACGAAGGCGATGGGCCCGGCCACGGCGATGGCGGTGCCGGCCAGCAGCACCACGCCGACCGAGCCGAGCAGGCGCGCACGGTTCACGTTGATGCCCAGGGCGATCGCGGTGTCCTCGCCCATGGCCACGGCGTTGCAGGCGCGGGCGGTGGACAGCACAACCAGCGCGCCGACGGCGATGACCGGCACTGCCAGCAGGTAGGTTTCCAGGCTTCCGCCGGACAGCGAGCCGATCTGCCACATGCGGAATTCATCCAGCGTGGACTTGGAGATCATCAGAATGGTGTTGGTGATCGAGCCGACGCCCACGGCCAGCGCCGCACCGCCCAGGGCGAGCTTGATCGGGGTGGCGCCCTCGCGCCCCACGCTGGCGACCACGTAGACCAGCGTCATGACCAGCGCCGCGCCGAGGAAGGCCGCCGCCATGACCAGCGGCAGCGAGGCCGCCCCGGCGAGCGCGACCACAACCACCACGGCCAGCGAGGAGCCGGCGTTCAGGCCCAGGATCCCGGTGTCCGCCAGCGGGTTGCGGGTCAGCCCCTGCAACCCGGCGCCGGCCAGGCCCAGGGCGGCGCCCACCACGATGGCCCCGATGGTGCGCGCCATTCGTGATTGCACCACCACTTGGCCCCCGTCTGCGGGGTCGACATTGGACAACGCGGCCAGCACGCTGTCCAGGCCGACGTTGCGGGCCCCGAGCAGCAGCGAAGCGAGGACGGCAGCTGCCAGCACCAGCACCAGCAGCGCGAGGGCACCGAGTTTGCCTCCCAGCCCGGGGCCGGAACGTTGCGCTGCGGGGCGCAATGTACTTTCGGTTGCGGTCATTGCTTCCTACACTCGTTGTCATGGATCATGTTTCTGCGCCCACAGTTCTGGCGCCCGGCATTGCCGTGCTGCGTGCCGACAACCCTTCGGAAATGACGCTCGACGGGACCAATACCTATCTGCTGTTCGCCCCCGAGGCGAGCCTTGCGCCCGGGACTCCGGTGATCGTGATCGATCCCGGCCCCGAGCTGGAGCCGCACCTGCAGGCGCTGGCCGCCTACGACGTGCAGCTGGTGCTGATCACGCACCGCCATCCGGACCACACCGAGGGCATCGACCGCCTGAGCGAACTGACCGGGGCCCCGGTGCGTGCCTTCCTGGAGCAGTTCTGCCGCGGGGCCGAGGTGTTCGCGGACCGGGAGGCCATCGAGGCTGCCGGCACCGCGGTGCGGGTGGAATTCACTCCCGGGCATACCTCGGACTCGGTCTGCTTTGTGAGCATCGGCGCCGAGGAGCACCTGTTCACCGGGGATACCGTGCTGGGCCGGGGCACCACCATCCTGGAGCACCCCGATGGAACGCTGTACGACTACCTGTCCTCGCTGGAGCGCCTGCTGGAGCTGCCGGACATGCCGCTGCATCCCGCCCACGGCGAGCAGCACCGGCAATCCCACCCGCTGCTGGAGGGATACCTGGCGCACCGGGAGGACCGGCTGAACCAGGTGCGCGCCGCGCTGGAGAAGCTCGGCAAGGCCGGGGCGGACGCAAAGCCAGCAGAGCTGCTGGATCTGGTCTACCCCGACCTTGACCCGCGCCTGGCCGGCGCGGCGAGTCATTCCCTTGAGGCGCAATTGCACTACTTGTCGCGAACTGCCTAAGGGCTACTTGGCGGCCGCCGCGTTCTCGGCGGCCTTCACGATATTCGGCACCACGTGCTCCAGCGCCCATTCGATGGACAGCGGGGAGGCCGCGGAGATGGACAAGGTGGCCTGGTCGGTACCCGGCAGGGCCACCGCGTCATTCTTCACGGCGGGGATCTGGCCGTACAGCGGCTGGGCCTTGACGATGTCGTCCACGGTGTTTCCTGCCACGGCGGAGGCGAAGACGACGTCCGCGTCCCATTCGTTGACCTTTTCCGGGGAGACGGTGAAGTAGAAGGCGTCCTTGGCGGCGTTCTCATCCACGTACGGCGCCTGCTTCATGCCCAGCGCGGTCAGGAATCGCGGACGGGTGTCCCCGGTGGAGTACACGTAGGAGGTCTCCGGCGAGGAGAGGTCGGCCGCGATGAAGGTGGAATCCTTCAGCACCGGGTTCTGGTCCCCCACGGCCGCCATCTTGCCCTCGATCTCCGAGATCAAGGCGGTGGCCTGGTCCTGCTTGCCCAGCATCTGGCCCGCCGCTTCGGTGGCGTCCTGCCAGCTGGTGGTGTAGTTGGCTTCGATCGGCCCGACGACCTTGGCGATCTTTTCCAGCTTTTCGTATTCTTCCTGCGTCATGCCCGAGTACGGGGCGAAGATGACGTCCGGCTTCAGTTCGGCGATGCCGGTGAAGTCGATGCCGTCGGCGATGTCGAACTGCTTCGGGGCCTTCTCGGAGCCGATGGACGCGCCCAGCTCGGCCAGCGCGGCGTCCTTCCAGTCCGTGGAGTTGTTGGCGTTCTGCCCGTAGGTGTCGGTGTCCATGCCGGCCGGCACGGTGTCCAGTGCCAGCAGGGTGTCGGCGTTGACCCAGGAGATGGTCGCGATGGTTTCCGGCACCTCGGTGATTTCGGTTTCCCCGTAGATGTTCTTGATGGTCACCGGGCTGAAGTCTGCCGAGGCCGACGGCGCGGCCGAGGAATTGGCGCCGGGTTCGGCGCTGGAGCCGCAGGCGGTCAGGCTCAGGGCGAGGATGGCGGCGGAGGCGGCGAAGATGCCGGTGCGGCGCGAGATATTCATGGGCGGGGTTATCCAGACTATGCGAGGTTCCGTGAACTGTGAATTCGAATAGGTAAGGCATGCCTACCCGAACCACAGGTCACAATACGCGTTTTCGTCCGCATTACGCAACACGGTTAATCCCTAATCGGAGAAAATCTGGGCTTTTCGGGTATCCGTCCCCTACCTTGGAGCCCCGGAAATACCTGCTAGGCGCGCTCGGCGAGCAGCCGGCGGGGGTTGGCCACGCTGATGGCCGCGCGGATCAGCACCAGGCCCAGCACCACGGCCAGGATGACCACCAGCACCGTCAGCGGCTTGATCAGCACCGCAACGCCGGCCAGCGGCAGGACCAGCACCACCGAGGCGATGGCAAAGCCGATCGAAGCGGTCAGCGCCGGGATCATCAGCGATTTGGTACGGGCCGCATTCATCACCTCGTAGCCCATGCCCAGCTTGTGCAGTCCGTCGTAGAGGTCCGCGCGGTCCAGGGTGCTGGCGCTCTGCGAAATCGAGGCCGACGCGGCCACGCAAACAAAAGTAATAACCAGGGTCAGCAGCACGCCGGTGAGGATGTCCTGCGGCAGGTAGTCGAACCAGGTGCCGGTCGACTCCTGACCGTTGCCCATGCTCATCAGCGCCGCCCCGCTGCCGCCGACCACGGCGACGAAGGAGGCCATCGCGACGCCTGACACCTGGCGCCAGGATTCGCCGGGGTTCTCCAGGATCATGCGGGCCGCCAGCAGCTGCTCCGGCTTGACCGCCTTCTTCAGCTTGCTCCGCCCGACCGTGGCCACCAGCCACGGCCCTGCCAGGTTCAGCACCAGCAGGCCGAAGCCGAAGCCCAGGATGATCACCGCGATGATGGTGCCGAATTCCTGGCTCACCACACCGATGTTGGTGAAGACGAAGTAGAGCAGCGCCACCGAGCCCACCGTGACCAGCACCCGGATCCAGCTGGGCACCGGCACGCTTTGCCGGGTGGCCACGGCCAGCGGGGTGATGATGAGCTTGCGCAGCCCGGCCAGCGAGCTGATCACCGCCAGCAGCACGATGACCACCACCGCGATGGCCACCGCCCACCAGGGCAGGTAGATGGCGTCACCCAGCGGCGCGCCCTGGAAGCGGGTCATCGCCACCAGCGGCGAGGAGGCCAGGTACAGCACCACGCCCGCCAAGGCCCCGGCCAAGGCGGTGCCGGCGGCCTGCAGCAGCGAGACGCTGCGGATCTGGCCGCCGGTCGCGCCCAGCAGCCGCAGAGAGGACAACGCGCGGTCCTGCGTGCGCGCCGACAGCCGGGCAGCGGCCGAGCCGAGCACCATCAGCGGCACGGCCAGCAGCACCACCGCGAATCCCGCCAGCGGCAGGTAGGTCGCCTGGACTTCGCGTTCGAAGCTGGTGAACGAGTAGGCGCCGCCCAGCACGATCAGCAGCATCGCGCTGACCATGGCGTAGGCGCTGACGGTCAGGATCTGCGACGAGCTGCGCGTCGAGGAGGGACGGCCCAGCATCCAGGCCAGGTGCACCGAATTCATGACCAGGCTCCTGCCTGGCGCTCCTGGCGCGCCGTGCCGTCCAGCAACCGGCCGTCGCTCAGGTGCACGATCCGGTCGCAGCGTTCGGCCACCGTGCGGTCGTGGGTGACCATGACCAGCGACTTGCCGGCGCCGACGGTGCAGTCCAGCAGGGTTTCCAGCACCTCGGCGCCGGTGGCCGAGTCCAGCGCTCCGGTCGGCTCGTCGGCGAAGACCACGCTGGCGCCGGTCACCTGGGCGCGGGCGATGGCCACACGCTGCTGCTGGCCGCCGGAGAGCTGCCCGATGCGGCGCTCCTCCATGCCCGCCAGCCCCAGCTGCGCCAGCGCCCGGGCGGCGCGGTCCATCGCGTTGGAACGCGGCACCGCGTTGATCATCAGCGCCATGGCCACGTTCTCGATGGCTGTCAGCTCCGGGATCAGCAGCCCGGATTGGAATACGAAGCCGAAGGCCTCGCGGCGCAGCTTGGTGCGGGGCTTGTCCTTGAGCGATTCGATCTGCACCGGGGCGCTCCCCGGCAAATTCAGCGTGATCTGCCCGGAGTCCGGCAGGTCGATTCCGGCCAGCGCGTGCAGCAGGGTGGACTTGCCGGATCCCGACGGGCCCATGATGGCCAGCGACTGGCCCAGCTGGATGTCGAGGTTCACGTTGTCCAGGGCAGCGGTGCTGCCGAAGTTGCGGTACAGGCCGCGGGCGGAGATGACTGCCGGGCGTCCCAAGGAATTTTCTAGCATGCTTCCATGTTTTCAATGTCGGCGGCCGGGCGCATCGTCTCGGGGAGCGAAACCGGCCGGCCCGGGCACATACCCTGGTATGAGGCCCGCGCCTCGCGCTCCATCCCCCGGCAGGAGGAACACCGGATCCATGAAGCTGGAACTGTACTCGCAGCCGTTCTGCGCGCCCTGCGTCAGCACCAGGTCGCTGGTCCGCCGCGTCCAGCGGCTGCTGCCGGACCTGGAGGTCGAGGAAATCAACGTGGTCGAGCAGGTGCGGCGCGGCGAGGAGCTGGGCATCACTTCGACCCCGGTGATCCGCCTGCTGGTCGACGGGCAGGAGCGGTTCCGCGGCGGGCAGCCGCCCACCCTGAACCAGCTGCTGGCCGCCATCGCCCGCGCCAGCGACTAGCCTCACGCGGGATTGGATGCGCAGATGCACGGTTGCGCTCCTTTTGTGGGGGAGAATAGAGCACGTGATTACAGTGCCCGGTGTCAGCCATGAATGCTTCGAACGAGTTCTCGCCGATTCGTCCAACCGCATCGAGTGGCTCCGGGCCCGGTCGCAGGGCATCACCGCGACCGACGTGGCCAAGCTTTCCACCGAGAAGTCGATCAAGAACGCCGCATGGGACAAGCTCTACGGCAACGGCTTCTCCGGGAACCCCTACACGGACCACGGCCGCAAGCGCGAGCCGGTGATCGCCGCCTGGGTCCAGGAGAACTTCAACATCTTCCCTTCCACCCAGCTGTTCCACGCCCAGCACTCCCGACTGCACTTGGCCACCCCCGACGGCCTCGGGTTCGACGCGGCAGGGGTGCCGGTGCTCGCGGAAATCAAGACCACCAACAAGCCGTTCAAGAAGATCCCGAAGAACTACCTGCGCCAGGTGCTCTGGCAGCAGCACGTCATCGGTGCCGAGCGCACCCTGTTCGTCTGGGAGGAGCACGACAACTTCGTCCCGCTGCGCGACACCCCGGAGTACCTGTGGGTCGAACGCGATGACGACCTCATCCGGGACCTGATCGACAAGGCCGAGTCGCTGATCTCGGCCCTGCGCGACGCCACCGCCCGGCAGCAGCGCTACAACGACTACGGGCCGGCCGCGCTGCGGCTCTAGTCCAGGCCGGCCGCCTCAGCCGTGCTCGTAGCCGCACTGGCCCCGTGGAACGCACCGCAGAAGCGGCGGTTCCACGGGGCCATCTGCATATATCGCTACACGGTCGGGGCGTTTGGCAGCGTGCGCGGATCCGGCAGGCATTCGGGATAGCTCTGCACCAGTTCGCCCAGCAGCTTCTCGCGGACCATGTTGCGCAGCTCCCACAGGTCCGAGGGGTTGCGCGCCGATAAAAATATGGTCAATGTCTGCAGGCCGCCCTGGACGTCGGTCACGTTTAGGGCATTGGTGCGGCCGTCCCACCAATCGGAGGATTCAAGCAGTTCGGTGGTGCGCTGGCGCAGGTACTCGATCGGGGCGTTCAGCTTCAGCTGCAGCACCACATTGCCGGAGATCTCGCTGCTGCGGCGCGACCAGTTCTCGAACGGGGTGGTGGTGAAGTAGGTGGAAGGCAGGATCATGCGACGCCCGTCCAGCAGCAGCACCACCACGTAGGACAGGGTGATTTCCTCGACCGTGCCGCGTTCTTCTTCCACCACCACGGTGTCCTCCACGCGGATCGAATCGGTGAACGCGATCTGGATGCCGGCGAAGACATTGGCCAACGTGGACTGCACGGCCAGGCCGACAACCACCGAAGCCAGGCCGGCGGAGGCGAGAATACCGGCGCCCAGCGCCCTGACCTGCTCGATGGACAGGAGCACCGCCCCGATCGCCAGCACGCACAGCACCGCGGTCAGCACCCGGCGCAGCAGGCCCACCTGGGTGCGTACCTTGGCCAGCTTGCGTCCCGGACCGAACCTGACTTCCACCCGGGTCAGCACCGAGGTCTCGATGACCTTGACGACGCTGATGATGAACCAGGTGAGGAAGAAGATCAGCAAGGCGAGGATGACAAACTGCCAGGCGTTGTACCAGGGCCTGTCCCGGTAGAAGATCGAGAACACCGATTTGACGACGATCGAGGTCATCGTGG
Source organism: Arthrobacter sp. 'calajunan' (assembly GCF_046940185.1). Lineage (NCBI taxonomy): Bacteria > Bacillati > Actinomycetota > Actinomycetes > Micrococcales > Micrococcaceae > Arthrobacter > Arthrobacter sp. 'calajunan'. The sequence goes on along the minus strand of NZ_JBKZDY010000003.1, from coordinate 468,293 downwards.
CGAAGAACGGAGTCCTGGTCGGTTTCACGGTCCCGGCCGGAATGCCCATGCGCGAAAGGATGCGGCGCGCGACGCCGCTGAAGACGACCGTCAGGATCCCGGCAACGACTGCACCAATAGCTATAACCACCCAGAATTGCAACGATTCGGGTAGGAAGCTTGAGGCCTGAATGACATCTTCAACAGTTTCGTCGATGGGTGCGGTAGGTGTTGGAGTCATCCTTAAAGCATGTCATAGGGCTCTGGCCGGGAGCTGTGTAGCCGCTTGTGTCATTCCGAACTTCTCGGCCTCCGTCACAGATCAATATCGGTATCGTTCCGTTTTCTCCAGACTCTTGCCTTTTCCCCGGCCGCGGCGCTTTAGTAGTGTGACCGGCCACGTGAATCGGCCGGCTGGCGCAACCACAGAAAGCCGGTGATCACCGTGCGCCGAACAAAATTCGGAATCGTCGCCGCCACGGCGACGGCAGCCATGCTGGCAATGACGCCCGCAGCAGTAGCAGTACCCACCTCCACCGCAGCCTCGACCTGCGCAACCGTTTACTGGGGTTCCTTGGCCAAGACCAAGACCTTGTCCACCACGTCCGCCCTGACCAACGTGCGCACCGGCCAGCACACGTGCTACGACCGCATGGTCATCGACCTGAAGTCCAAGCCGGCCGGCTACACCGTGAAGTACGTCGACAAGTTCGTCGGCATCGCTTCCGGAATTGAAGTGAAGACCACCGGCGGGGCGAAGCTGCAGATCCAGCTCCATGCCCCGGCAAGCACCTCGTACAATCCAGGTGCCCAGGTCAAGACCCTGAACTACAAGACGTTCAAGCAGCAGGTCTGGCTGGGAAGCTTCGAAGGGGAAACCCTGCTCGGCGTCTCCACCCGGGCACGGCTTCCGATGCGTGCATTCCTGCTCAACGGCCCGGGGACATCCTCCCGGCTCGTGATCGACGTCGCCCACCAGTGGTGACCGCAAAAAATATTCGGTGCGGTTCGGCACTTTTTGCATGACGTTCCGCGTAACACCCCGTCAACCTGCTGACGAATGTGCCACGATGCTATGTATGAGCAGCACATTTGCCTATCAGCAGGTTGACGTTTTTGCGGCCACCGAATTCAACGGCAACGGCTTGGCCGTGGTCTTCGACGCCGACCATCTCAGCGACGACCAGATGCAGCGTTTCGCCAAGTGGGTCAATATGGCCGAGACCGTGTTCTTCGTCGAGCCGACCGAGGAGGAGGCTGACTACGCGATCCGCATTTTCACCCCGACGACGGAGCTGCCCTTCGCCGGCCATCCCACGCTCGGGGCCGCCCACGCCTGGCTGGAATCCGGCGGCGAACCGGGCCCCAGCGGCTCCCTGATCCAGGAGTGCCGCAGCGGCTTGATCCGGCTGCGCGTCGAGCGGAAAGGCACCGCCGAGCACTCCCAGCGCATCGCCTTCCTCGCTCCCCCGCTGACCCGTTCGGGCCCGCTGGAGCCCGACGTCCTGCAGTGGGCAATCTCCGGCCTGGGCCTGCAGCCCGAGGACGTCATCGACCATTCCTGGCTGGTCAACGGCCCCCAGCCGGCAGGCCTGGTGCTGCGCGACGCCGACGTGGTGCTGGCCATCGAACCGGATTTCGACGCCTTGGAAGGCCTCGAAGTCGGAGTCATCGGCCCGTACACCGCATCCAGCGTCTCCAACGGCAGCTGGCAACCGCGCCAGTCGGTCCTGCCGCGCCTGGCAGGCGCCCGCGAGGAGCTGCTCCCGCTGGACTCCTCGGACCTCGAACGCTCCGAGGAACGGTTCGGCTCCGTGGTGATGCAGCCGCCGGCGGATTTCGAGGTCCGCAACTTCGTTCCCGGCGAAGCCGTCCCCGAGGACCCCGCCACCGGCAGCCTGAACGCCGCCTTCGGCGTCTGGCTGACCGAGACCGGCTACGCCCCGCAGCGCTACACGGTGCGCCAGGGCACCCGGGTGGGACGCGATGCGATCCTGCACGTCGAGGCCGACGACCAGGGCGTCTGGGTCAGCGGCGACGTGGTGACCAGGGTCTGCGGAACTGTGAGCTTCGACTGATTCAGCTTCAATAGTCTTCCTATTTATTTCGCATTGCGCCCGAACGCACTAGTCTTGACCAGTGCCACAAACAGCGAACACCCCCACTGAATTCAACAAGAAAGCCGCGTGGAACGCCCTCTGGGCGCTGGTCATCGGCTTCTTCATGATCCTTCTCGACACCACCATCGTCCATACGGCCATGCCGGCGATCATGGAGGACCTGGACTCCGACATCTCCAGCATCCTGTGGATCAACAGCGCCTACCTGCTGACCTTTGCGGTGCCGCTGCTGGTCACCGGGCGGCTGGGCGACCGCTTCGGCCCGCGCAACATCTACCTGCTGGGCATGGTCATCTTCACCATCGCCTCGCTGTGGAGCGGCCTGTCCACGTCGCTGGCCTCACTGATCCTGGCCCGCGCCGTCCAGGGGCTGGGCGCCGCCCTGATCTCGCCGCAGTCCATGACCATGATCACCCGCCTGTTCCCCTATGCCCACCGCGGAGCGGCCATGGGAGTGTGGGGCGCGGTGGCCGGCATCGCCTCGCTGGTCGGACCGATCGCCGGCGGCCTGCTGGTCGACTCGGCCGGCTGGGAATGGATCTTCTTCATCAACATCCCGATCGCCGTGGTCAGCATCGCCATGGTGTTAAAGTTCGTGCCCAAGCTCAAGCCGCAGGCGCACTCCTTCGACTGGATCGGCGTGGCGCTGTCCGCCATCGGCATGTTCAGCCTCGTCTACGGCATCCAGGAAGGCGACGCGACCAACTGGGAGCCGTTCATCGGCCCGATCAGCGCCTGGCACCTGATCATCTTCGGCATCCTGATGATGGCGCTGTTCGTCTGGTGGCAGTCCAAGACCAAGGCCGAGCCGCTGGTCCCGCTGCGCCTGTTCACGGTGCGCAACTTCTCGCTGGCGAATATCGCGATCACCTTCATGGGCCTGGCGATCGCCACCATCAGCCTGCCCATGGTGTTCTTCCTCCAGGAAGTCCGCGGACTGACCCCGACCGAGTCCGCGCTGATGATCTCCCCCATGGCCGTGGTAGGCATCATCATGGCGCCGATGATCGGCAAGCACATCAACAAGTTCAACCCGCGTACCTTCGCCCTGCCAGGCTTCTTCCTGATGGGCGGCGGGACCATCGCCTACGCGTTGATGATGCACGCCGATATTCCGCTATGGCTGCTGCTGATTCCTTCCGCGATCCAGGGCTTCGGCTCGGCCATGATCTGGCCTTCGCTCTCGCTGGCCGCCACCCGGGACCTGACCGCCGTCGATGCGGGCGCAGGCTCCGGCATCTACAACACGACCAGGCAGATCGGTTCGGTGCTGGGATCGGCGCTGATCGCGTTCATGATGGATTCGAGGATCACCGCGCAGATCGGTGAACTGAATCAGCCCGCCGACCAGTCCGCGATCTTCGAAGCCACCTCGGTCGGGCTAGGCCAGGCGCTGATGCTGCCTGGCATCGTGGCACTGGCCGCGATCTTCTCGGTGCTCTTCTTCAAGTCGCATCCGTCGGAGAGGAAGCTGCGCGGATAACGCCCCCGCTGGCTAAACCTCGCTTCACGCACACCGCCCCTGGACACGAGTTCGTACTCGTGGCCAGGGGCAGTATGTTCTGCTCGATTCCTGATCAAAAAATTTGATCAGGACAATGCCGAAAAACAGGTTCAGGCTTCGCCGTTCGGCTTGTTGCCGCCCTTGAATTCCTCGACCTTCTCGCCGATCTTCTCCTGCGCGTCGGCGGCGAACTCCTTGACGTTCTCGGTGGCGCCGGCGGCGAACTCCTTGACATTTTCCGTCGCGTCCTCGGCGAACTCCTTCACGTTCTCCGCAGCGTCCTCCGCAAATTCCTTCACGTTCTCGACGGCCTCGCCCAGCTTCTTCTTCGCATCATCCAAGAAACCCATGCAACTCTCCTCATCACTAGAATCGGTTGTGACCACGGAAAATTAGTAGCCCAAGTATCAACTTATGCTGTCGCTCCGGGGCACCCAAGAACTTTGGCGAATTACTTCTTCTTGTTCTTGGCCTTCTTGGTCGAACGACGCCCGAAAATCAGCGCCACTGCCATGCCCGCAAGCCAGACGTCCTTGGCGAGGGCCGTGCCGTCCTGGGTCGGGCGGATGCCGTCGGATTCGGTGAGCCCCGGGGTGCGCAGATAGGAAGCCAGGATGACTCCGGAGAACGCTCCCAGCCCCAGGCCGGCGAGCCGCGAAGGAATCAGGGGCAACAGCAGCGCGCTGCCCAGCGAGATCTCTCCGATCGAGAGCATCTTGCCAAAGGCCGCCGGCTCCATTTCGCCCAGCTGCGGGACGCCGTTGGCCGCCATCTGCTGCAGGCCTGCGGCGCTGGCCTCGTCCAGACGCAGCTTGTTGATGCCGCTATTGAGAATGAATGCGCCACTGACCAAACGTAGCGCTGCGTTTGCGATCGAGATTCCCATGGGGCCTCATTCCTTAGGTTCGTCATTGGCCGCCCGAACGGGTTGCCTTGTTGCTCAGCGTAGTCATCGACTTGGGTGTTCACAATCTTTTGCGTGTCGTTTTCAGCCAAGGGCAAGAATCCCGCTGCGGGAATCATGCTAGATTTTTGAATCATGATCCCCTCCTCCGCCGTGCCTTCCGCCGCCCTGAATCTGCTGATCATCCAAGGCTTCGATGCCACGAGTGTCGACGAGTTGGCGACCGCGGCGGGAATCTCGCGTTCAACCTTTTTCCGCCGTTTCGGCTCCAAGGAGAACATGGTGTTCGCGGATCAGGAAATGATCATCACGCATGTCGAAACGACCCTTGCCGCGTCCTCCGTGGATGCCACGCAGACGCTGATCGATGCCGCGCACGTGGTTTTCGACCAGTACACGGCCAATCCGGAGGCCGCCCAATTGCGCCACAAGCTGCTGTCCTCGGTGCCTTCGCTGCGCGAGCGCGAACTGGTATCCACGCATCGCTACGAACGGACGTTCTACCAGTTCCTGGCCCGCCGCGATCTGGTGTCCACCCCGGCCGCCCATGCCCTGGGACTGGGGATCAGCGCCGGCCTGGTGGCGATCCACAACGACCACCTGCGCATGTGGCTGCGCGAGCCGCACAGCACCGACCGCACGAAGCTCGCCCACGACGTTTTGATCTTCCTTGAACGCTTCTCCGACGTGCTCAATCCGAACGACGAATTGCGCAAACCAGCCAGCGCCGCCCCGAGCGTGGTGGTTTCAGTGCTGCCCGCCGGCGCGGACGAGCAGTCGATCCTGGACGCCGTCGCCAAGGCGCTGCGAGAACGCCAGCACTGACCTCGTCTCCGACGCAACACACCACATTTGAAACCTAGTATCTTGACATGACACTGCGTTCCACTACGCTTGAGGTAGAACATTTTCTCCCAGGCCCCTAAGGAGCGCCCACATGACCCAGCAGCAGACCGGTTTCGCCTTCCCTTCCGGAGTCACCGAGCCGCAATACGACCTGTGGTCAGACGGGGTCAACATCGATCCCACCGGCATCTTCTCCGAGCTGTCCGAGGCTGACGCGGCCTGGCGCGCCAAGGCCCGCAAGTTCGTGCTCGACGAGGTCAAGGACGACATCCACGAGTACTGGGACAAGGCCGACTACCCGCTGCACCTGGTCAAGAAGCTGGGCGACGCCGATCTGCTGCGCGACGGCCTGGCGATCGAGGGCCGCCAGGAGATGAGCCCGCTGGCCGCTGGCCTGATCAATATGGAGATGGCCCGCGGCGACGGCTCGGTGGCCACGATCATCGGCGTGCAGGGCGGCCTGGCCCTGCGTTCGGTCATCTACTGCGGCAGCCCGGAGCAGATCGCCAAGTACGGCATGCCGATGCTCGCCGGCGAGCTGCCCGGCGCCTTCGCGCTGACCGAGCCGACCCATGGTTCGGACTCGGTGTCGCTGGAGACCGCAGCGCGCAAGGTCGAGGGCGGCTACGCCCTGAGCGGCGAAAAGAAGTGGATCGGCAACGGCTCCATCGGCGGGGTGTCCATCGTGTGGGCCCGCGACGAGGAGGGCAAGGTCCGCGGCTTCATTGTCCACCAGGAGGCCGAGGGATACCAGGCCGCCAACATCGAGAACAAGCTCTCTCTGCGCGCCATCTGGCAGGCGCACATCCGCATGGACGAGGTCTTCGTCCCCGACGAGGACGTGCTGCCCGAGGCCAAGAGCTTCAAGGACACCTCGCGCGTGCTGTTCGCGACCCGCCTGGGTGTCGCCTGGGCCGCCGTGGGGCACGCCACGGCCTGCTACGAAAGCGCGGTGAACTACGCCAAGCAGCGCATCCAGTTCGGCCGCCCGCTGGCCGCCAGCCAGATCGTGCAGGAGCGCCTGGCGCGCATGCAGTCCGAGCTGGCCACCATCCAGCTGCTGGTCATGCAGGCCACCAAGCGCGAAGCATCCGGCGAGCTGACCGGCCCGCAGGCTTCGCTGGCCAAATACACCGCGACCCGCACCGCGCGATCGATCGCCTCCAACGCCCGGGACCTGCTGGGCGGCAACGGCATCCTGACCAGCAACCGCGTGGCGCGCCACTTCGCCGATGTGGAGGCAATCCACACCTACGAAGGCACCGAGACCGTCCAGGCCCTGATCATGGGCCGCGACATCACCGGCATCTCCGCCTTCGCCTAAGTCGCCTACGGCACACCGGTTTCCGGGCTCCGCGCACCTCGCGCGGGGCCCGGCTCGCTTTAAGCGTTGCCTCCGGCCTCGCGCTTCAGCCTGTTCTTGGTCGACGCGGTCGCCACGTGCTCCCAGGGGTTCTCCGGCCAGGGGTGGCGCGGATAGCGCCCACGCATTTCGGAGCGGACCTGCGCATAGGGGCCGTTGAAGAAGCTGACCAGGTCGTCGGTGACCGCCAGCGGCCGTCCCGCGGGCGAGAGCAGGTGGAACTGCACCGGCAGCTTCTGGCGCACCAGCTTGGGCGAATTCTCCATCCCGAAGCATTCCTGCAGCTTCACCGAGACCACCGCCGGTCCGGCGTCGCCCACCGGCGGGTAGGCCACGGTGATCCGCGATCCGGAGGGCACCTGCAGGCGCTGCGGCACCAGCTCATCGAAGTCGTGGGCGTGCTCCCAGGGCAACAGCGTGCGCAGCGCGGAATGCAGCTCGATCTTCGCCGCGCTCTTGCCGGCGGCCAGCTGGCGCAGCGCCGGGGCCAGCCAGTCCTCGGCGCGGGCGATCAGCGAGGCCTCGTCCATCGGGGCGAAGGGCTCGCCCAGCAGCCGGTGCGCCACCGCCATCCGCCGGCGCAGCGCCTCGAAACCTTCTTGCGTCCCGAACACCGCCAGGCCCTGTTCGGCGAGCGCTGCCTGCGCCGCCTGCAGCCCCAGCTCCCCGGTCACCTTGATCGGCTTGGAAGACAGTTCGATCTCGCCGAAGGACTCGATCCTGCGGGCGCTGATCCTGCCGTCGAGCAGCTGCGCGGTGTCGCGGATCCGGTGCATTTGCGGCAGCAGCTCGCAGGCCGTATCGAAGTCGATGCCCGCGGCCTTGCGGATCATCGCTCCCCCGCCGGTGCGGGAGACCTCGGCCACCGCCAGGTATTCGAAATGCTCCAGATGGCTGCCGCGCGGCAGCGAGGCCCTGGTGCCGGAGGCCAGCAGGTATTCGGCCGGCCCCATGCGGCGCGCGATCCACTGCGGATAGGCCAGTGCGCAGATCCCAGCCACGGCGTCCGCCGCCGCCTGCGGCCGGGCCGCGTTGCCGTCTTTCCCTGCCGGGGCCAGCGCGGCCAGCCGCTTGGCCTCCCGGGCCCAACTGCGGTGCCCGGGGTGGGAGGTGCGCCGCAGCGCCGCGAGCAGCTCGCCGAGGTCGGCGCTGGCCACCCGTTCGGACCCCGCCAGCATCGCGACCACCTCTGCGGCGGCCTTCGCGCCGAAGCGCGCGGTGCCTTCCAGCAGCGCCCTGGCGGTACGGGGATCGGTGGGGATCTTGGACATGCGTTCGCCCAGCGCGGTGATCCGGCCGGATTCGTCCACGGCGTCCAGCGCGTGGAGCACCTGCTCGTCGGCGCGCATGGTCGCGGCCGGAGGCTGTTCCCACATGGACAGCCCTTCCCCGCGTGGAGCGCCCCAGGCGGCCAGGGTCAGCCCGGCGTCCACCAGGTCCGCGGTGCGGATCTCGGGGGTCGAGTGCGCCGGGGCCGCGGCGAAGGACTTCGCATCCAGGGTGCGCACCACCGTGCCGGGTCCCAGGCGTCCGGCGCGGCCGGCCCGTTGGGTGGCGGCGGCACGGCTTGACACCACGGTGACCAGGCCGCTGAAACCGCGGCCTTCGTCACGGCGCGGTTCCCGGGAGTAGCCTGCATCCACCACCAGGCGCACCCGCGGCACGGTCACCGAGGATTCGGCGATGGAGGTGGACACGATGATGCGCGCCGGTTCCGCAGCGTCGGGGACGCCGAGGATCAAGTCCTGCTCGCGGGAGGAGATCTGCGAGTGCAGCGCGAAGCTGCGCGCGCCGGAGGCTTCGAGGTACGAGCAGACCCGCTGCACCTCCCCGGCGCCGGGCAGGAACACCAAGGTGTCCACCGGCTGCCCGGCAACGCGGTTGGCCAGCTCGGAATGCTTGAGCGCGCTGCGGGCCACATGCCTCAGGTAGTCGTGGGAGAGCCCGCGCTCGGTATTGCGCTGGCCGGAGAAGCTATCGAACAGTTCCTGGACCGGGAACTGGGCGCTCTGGGCGCTGAGCACCGGCGCCGGGGCGTCCCGGGCGAGCAGCTGGGAGAGCTCCTGCGCGTGCAGGGTGGCGCTCATGACCACCAAGCTCAGGTCGTCGCGCAGTTCGGAGACCTGGTTGGCCATGGCCAGCAGCAGGTCTGTGTCAATGGAGCGCTCGTGGACCTCGTCGATGATCAGCGCGCTGACGCCATCCAGGTCCGGGTCCGCCAGCAAGCGGCGCAGCATCAGGCCCGCGGTGGCGAATTCGACCTTGGTGCGGTCGCTGAGCATGCGTTCGCCGCGCACGGAGAAGCCCACCCGGTCCCCGAGCTTGGAGCCGTCGAGCTGCGCCAGGCGCCGGGCCGCGGCGCGTGCTGCCACGCGGCGCGGCTGGGTGACGACGACCCGTCCATCAAGCCCGCGGCCTGCCAGCGCATTGGCCACGGTGGGCGGCACGATGGTCGTTTTGCCGGATCCCGGCGGTGCCTGGATCACCAGCGGCTGGGCCGGGTCGGCCTTGACGCTGTTGAACAGCTCGTGGCGGCTCGGCCCGAAGGCCAGGCCGCGGGAGACCGCGTCGAGGTCGAACAGCGCGGTACTCATCGCCGGCGACCGTTCCAGAAGGACTCGATGGCCTGGACCACCGGTTCGATGGGGAACAGCGTGCTGCCGTGGGTGCGCCCGGGCAGCGCGACCATGCGCGCGTTAGGCAACGTGTGGGCCATGATCTTGTTCTGGTCGAAGCGCGGCTGGTCGCGGGTGCCGATCAGCAGCAGCGTCGGGACGCGGATCTGGGCCAGCTCGGCCAGCTCGACGTTCTGGACCGTTTCCGCCGCCTCGTAGTAGGCGGCCAGGGCCAGCGGGTCGTTGGACTTGAACGCCATCCGGGTGGCGGGATCCAGGCGTCCGCGCGTTTCCTGGCCGGTGACGAAGCCTTCAATGTCCCCGTCGCGCAGCACCTGGAGGTAGCCGGGGAAAAAGAGCTTGCCGATTTCGCCCGGGGTGATTTCGAAGGTGCCGCCGAGCATGATCAACGACAGCACCGAGGCCGGAGAGGTCATCGCCAGATGCAGCCCGGTGCGCGCGCCGAACGAGTACCCGACCACGTGGACGGATTCCAGGCCGAGATGGTCCAGGAGCGCATGGATGTCCCCCATAACCTTTTCCATCGTGTAGTCGGCGACGTCGTGGGACTTGGAGGAGCGGCCGTGGCCGCGCAGGTCCATCCGGATGTTGCGATGACCCGCGCCCAAGGTCTTGGTGTAGCCCAGACCGCGCCAGATGGATCGCGAAAGGGCGGAACCGTGCAGGTACAGGATCGGCTCGCCATCGGAAGCATCGTCGTCGAAGAAGATTTCTGCACCGTCAGCGGGGTTCTTGATCATCGGCATACCCTCGATTAAATCCCTTCCTTTCCTCTGAAGGAAATCGCCTGTCCTTCCCAGCCCTCGACAACCTGGGCTAGAAGGAGAACACTGAGGTTACAGTGGCTTGGCCATTTGCCGGCCACGCGTTGAGAGCTATGAAAGGGGAATGACATGAGCGAGCAACCCAATGGAGAGGATCTCGAGAAGAAGCTGCACGACGAGCATGACGAGCAGCTGGTCGAGGAATGGGAAGACGAGTCATTCCCGGCCTCCGACCCACCCTCGAATTACTAGGCACCAATCGTTCAAGCTGTCGCACACGCGACTCTCAGGTTATCTCAAGCCTTCGCTCCTAGTCTTGGTACTACCTTCTCAAGGTGCGAGTGATCTGGAAGAACCGATCTGCGCAGGCGTTACCTCCTTGGCCTGACAGATCGGTTCTTCATTTAATCCGGCAACCAGCCCCGAACCAATAGCCAACTGGTTAGAATCATCGGTCCACCAGCCACTCTTGGTTGTCATAAAGCCCTAGCTGATCTGCACAAAGATAGACTTCAAGAACCGGCTAAGCCGGCCGTGGCTGCATGGTACCCCCATAAACCATGCAGTTGCGGGATACGGAAGCACCCCCAAGCTTTCGTATCGCAGGGCCCATCGCATGCCACGCGCAGGCGGTGGGTCCGCTCATCTCCACATTCCTTCCGAGCGATTCGGTTTCCACCCAGAAATGTCTCAAAAATCTGACATATGGTGGAGCAGAGAGATTTCTCCATCGCACTGATCGGCTTCAGCCGGCAGAAAGGTTTTTCATGGAATACGAGATCGTCAACCCCGTGAACGACACCCACCGCCCCTATGTGGCCGCGGCTGACCGCTACGAGCACTTCGGATACCGCCGCGTCGGCGATTCGGGCCTCATGCTCCCACCCCTCTCCCTCGGTCTGTGGTGGAACTTCGGCGACAACCGGACTTTTGATTCGCAGCGCGAGATCCTGCGTCATGCGTTCGACCACGGAATCACGCACTTCGACCTGGCCAATAACTACGGTCCGCCGGCGGGGGCTGCCGAGGAGAACTTCGGACGCATGCTGCGCAAGGACTTCAAGCCTTACCGCAACGAACTGGTCATCTCTTCCAAGGCCGGTTGGGACATGTGGGCCGGCCCCTTCGGAACCCTGGGATCACGCAAGTACCTGATCGCCTCCTGCGACGCCTCGCTGGAGAAACTGGGTCTGGACTACGTGGATATCTTCTATTCCCACCGCTTCGATCCGAAGACGCCACTTGAGGAAACCATCGGGGCGCTGGATACGCTGGTACGTTCCGGCAAAGCGCTGTACGTCGGCATTTCGTCCTACTCGGCCGAGCGCACGGCCCAGGCCAAGGCGATCGCGAAGGATCTGGGGACCCCGCTAGTGATCCACCAGCCGTCCTACAACATCCTGAACCCATGGGTGGAGCACGGTCTGCTGCAAACGCTGGCAGAAGAGAACATGGGAGCCATCGCCTTCACCCCGCTGGCGCAGGGGCTGCTGACCGACAAGTACCTGACCACGACCGACGTCGAGCGCCAAGGCGGCCGCCGGGCGCTGACCGAGCAGCTGACCGATGAGAACCTGACCAAGATCCGCCGCCTGAACGACGTGGCGCAGCGCCGCGGCCAGTCGCTGGCCCAGATGGCCATCGCCTGGCTGCTGCGCGACGGAGCCGCGACCTCGGTGCTGATCGGAGCTTCCTCCACCAAGCAGCTGGACGAGAACCTCGGCGCATTGAAGAACGTCGATTTCACGCAGGCCGAGCTGGACGAAATCGCGCAGATCGCGCAGGGCGATGCAGGCATCGACTGGTGGCGCAGCTCCGCCATCGGCTAAATGAGGACTGCGCGAACCCGCATGGTGATCTGAAAGTGTCGCACTGGTCTGGAGAATTTTCCAGGCAGTGCGGCATTTTCTGTCTCTCCAACACTTCCTAGTGAAAGTTCGTTTAGCGCAGCGATTCCATGCTGGCAGATTCTGCATTGTATGGATAAGCTCAGAGTGGACGCGATATGAAGTGAATTACATTCATTTATTGGTTATAGTTCAATAACAACCAGCTACGTTCGCGTAAAACCGACCAACATGCACAAAGACAGGAGCATCGATGAGCGCCCCAACCTACAAGGTCTTGAACCCGGCGACCGGCGAGGTAGTCGAGGAATTCGACGTTGCCACCGATGAGCAGATCGAGCAGGCACTAGCCTCCGCGCAGTCCGCATACGAGTCCTGGCAGGACGTTGACATCAACGAGCGCGCCAAGATCGTTTCCAAGGTCGGTGCGCTCTTCGCCGAGCGCGCGGAGGAACTGGGCAAGATCATGACCACCGAGATGGGCAAGCCACTGTCCGAGGCAGTGGGCGAGGCCCAGTTCTGCCAGGAGATCTTCGAATACTTCGCTTCCGAGGGCCCGACCCTCGCGGCGGACCAGGAGATCAAGTCCTTCTCCGGCGGCAAGGCCATCGTCCAGAAGCTGCCCGTAGGCCCGCTGCTGGGCATCATGCCATGGAACTTCCCGCTGTACCAGGTCGCACGCTTCGCCGCTCCGAACCTGATGCTGGGCAACACCATTCTGCTGAAGCACGCAGAGTCCTGCCCACGTTCAGCTCTGGCCATCCAGGAAATCATGGATGAAGCAGGCGTTCCGGCAGGCGTGTACAACAACGTGTTCGCCACCCACGACCAGATCTCCACCATCATCGCCGACAGCCGTATCCAGGGTGTTTCCCTGACCGGTTCGGAGCGCGCAGGCGCCATCATCGGCGAGCAGGCAGGCCGCAACCTGAAGAAGGCAGTGCTGGAGCTCGGTGGTTCGGATCCATTCGTGGTTCTGGATTCGGATGACGTGTCCGGGATCGCCGAAGCCGCATGGAGCTTCCGCATCGACAACACCGGCCAGGCATGCAATTCGAACAAGCGCATGATCGTCATGGATGACATCTACGACGAGTTCGTCTCCGAGCTGACCAAGCATGCCGAGGGCCTGAAGCCCGGTGACCCGATGAAGGAAGAGGACGGCTCGTTCGCGCCGATGTCCTCGCGCAAGGCCGCAGAAGACCTGCACGCACAGGTTCAGGACGCAGTTTCCAAGGGCGCAACCCTGCATGCCGGCGGTGTGCTGCATGACGGTCCTTCGGCGTACTACTCCCCTGCCGTGCTCACTGGTGTCACCAAGGAAATGCGCGCCTACTACGAGGAGCTGTTCGGCCCGGTCGCAGTGGTCTACAAGGTCACCAGCGACGAGGAAGCTGCAGAGCTGGCCAACGACACCATCTACGGCCTGGGCGGATCGGTGCACTCCACCGACGAAGCCCGCGCCGCAAAGGTTGCCCAGAAGCTTCAAGTCGGCATGTCCAACGTCAATGCCGCCAGCGCAGAAGGCGCTGAAATGCCATTCGGCGGAGTCAAGCGGTCGGGCTTCGGCCGCGAGCTTGGCCCGCTGGGCATGGAAGAGTTCGTCAACAAGCGTCTGTTCTACGTAGGCGAGTAGCCCGTTCTACATAGGCTGATATTCGCCTAACGGCCACTAAATAGAAGGTGCGCTCCTGACGAGGAGCGCACCTTCTGCCTATTCGGTCATTCAAGCTGAAACAGGTATCTTCGCTGTTTCTAATTCATCCTGCTTTGTTTCTCCGGTTTGAATTTGTTCCGGCATAGGGCGTCGACCCCCGAATACCTTTCTCCAGCAGCCTGCCAGCCAAGCCTGCACGGTAAGCCATGAAGTGCTGGATACCAATACTGCGTCGGCGGACGCCATGATTCCGGAGAAGAACGGCAGTCCCATGACGACCGCAATACCGAGGTGCATCCCCAAGACCAGCACTAGTGCGATACGCCGACTGAGCTTGTTAAAAAGCATGAAGGGAAAAGCAATCTGGATGATAACGGTCATGTAGGTAATCAGCACTACGACCCATGCATTCCACGTGATCAGCGAGCTTAGCCACGGAAATACGCCGTAGGCTTCCGAGCTGATCGGATAGTACATAGCCGTGCCTTCTTGCCATAGCGCACCCTGAACCTTGTACATCCCGGCTTCGAAGTACACAATGCATAACTGGGCAACCACAAGACACAGCGACAAGTTATGGAGAATCGTCGCGAATTCACGCTCACGCTTCTTTTTTGCCTTTCGATTCGTAAGCCATGAATCGAGTGACCAACGCTTAGATAAGTCCGCGAAGATCAGATAAATGAGCATGATTCGGATAAAGTAGTTCCCGCCATCTGAAATGGGCGTGTTTTGAGCATTGATGGCGGTATAGAAGACAAAGAGCAACGGCGTGACAAACCGAGTCTTCCAGCCAATCATGAACGCCACAGCCAGCAGGATCGCTGCAACATACCAGGTTACGAACAGCCCCATGCTTGCATCTCGAAGAATGTCCAAGGGCCATGGGTAACCCAGCACTGAACGGTATGGTTCCATATAGGCTGATCCGGGACCCCAGATCTTGGCAGCGACCGGCGCATTTACCAATAGCCAACCGAGAATCAAGGCACCAGAAACCATTCGCATTACGGCCAGCCCATACGAGGCTTTCCGATCGACCGAGAACCAATCATAAATCCACTTCAAGCCATCGGTTGGTAGTCCTCGATGGCTCTTGATCCATGTAAGAACTGATGGATACTGATTCGGTGTATTATTCATTTCCATACCGCCAGAGTCTGCTCGTCGAATTCTTTCGCATCGCGCCAACCGATGTACACCTCTGAGACCTTGTTTTTATGCCCTTCCTCGTGGCGCAGGTTAAAAGGTGTCACGGACTCGCGCCGCAATTTAATTTCGACCATCGAGGCTCCGCCCCATTGCTCTTGCGCATAGAGCGTCGCGAACCCAACAGCGGTGTCTTCCATGCGTTTGTATGCACGGAGGCTAGTCCGCTCAGATGCCGAATATTTCTGGGCCGCTTCGCCAGAATCTAGGTCCGTTCCGAATACGGGGACACCGAGTACAAAGGGTTTCTCGATTTCTTTCTTCGCTTCAGAGCTGAGATCGGAAACTGCACCCCACAATCGTCCGTGGATTGCTTTTGATTGCTTGGCTTCTCTATTCGAAAACACGTTCCCTGCTCGGGACACCATTTCTTCAGCAGTGGCATCCCTCCACTCGGTGAATTCAGCACCGTTCTTTGCGCCTGCCGCACAGGTTTTCCCATCCGACACGCAAGCTCGCATGGTGAAGTATTCGTCTTGGGAGTATGGCCCTGGAGCGAACAAGCTCCATCCTTGATCGAGTGGACCCAGAAAGTACTTGTTGAGCTCGGGTTGCAGCGAACTCTTAATAGGAGTCGAGGGGCCCGTAAACGCGAGTGTTGCACCGATGTGTGCCATCGCCAACAATCCAGCAATCAGCAGCACAGCCATAGATAGGATCTTCGGTTTATTTTTTCTTTGCCGCATGGGGCCCTTCTTTGTTACAAACATTCACACAAAAGTCGTGAACACTCGAGGAGTAAACTGCGAAGCGGAAGGGGCATCCGAAGATGCCCCTTCCTCTTACTGACTAATTCCTAATGCCCTATGCCTTTCGCTTGCGGGCCAATAGGCGAGCTGCAACCCCTAGGAGAACCAGCAAGAGAGCTCCTGCTCCAAGGACAAGTGCCCCGTTGGAACCAGTGTTCGCAAGTTGGTCGCCCTTAGCGTCGTTATCCTTAGAACCATTTCCGTTCTCGGAAGCATTCTCACCCGCGTTATCCGCAGTGTTCACATCGGTGTTCTCAACCGCGTTATCCGCAGTATTCACGTCCGTGTTCGCATCGGTGTTCGCAGCCGCGTTATCCGCAGTATTCACATCCGTGTTCTCAACCGCGTTATCCGCAGTATTCACATCGGTGTTCTCAACCGCGTTATCCGCAGTATTCACGTCCGTGTTCGCATCGGTGTTCGCATCGGTGTTCGCAGCCGCGTTATCCGCAGTATTCACGTCCGTGTTCGCGTCGGTGTTCGCATCGGTGTTCTCAACCGCGTTATCCGCAGTATTCACATCGGCGTTCTCAACCGCGTTATCCGCAGTGTTGTCAGCGCCGCTCTCGGCTTCCACGACGCTGAACGTGGTGAAAGCATACGAGCCAGTTTCCACGTCCGTAAGAATCAAGATGTAATTGCCTAACTCGATATCAGCGGTATCCACCATGAAGGAGATATCGCCAGCATCATCGGCAGTTATTTCTGGTGGCAGTGCTGCGGCCATGGCCTTAGTCATTGAGGTTTCGGTTGCACCAAGAGCACTCTGCTGGATGCTCACACTTCCGCCAGGCGTAAAGCCCTTGGCCGTCACTTCGCCCGACTCGCCCTTGATCAAGCGGTTCGGTGTAATGTCTACGGCGACATCAAGTGGTGCTTCATCCGACAGCTTGACTTCGAAGTATTCGTTGTAGGTTTTGCCAGTTTCAGGATCGGTGACTTCAATGATGTAGATTCCTTCTGGCAGTCCTTCGGTGCTGAAGTTGTGCTTGAAGTGTCCCTTGCCATCAGCTGAGAGCCTGAGGTCCAGGACAGGATCGCCCTCACCATTGACATTCTTTACCTTGAGTTCCACTGGGGCATCCGGAGCGAATTTGTCACCGATGAAGGTCACGTCATCCCCTGCTTCGACACTGTTTGGCAGCACAGTAAGTGTCGGATGCTCCGTATTATCCGCGGTGTTGTCTGCGGTGTTCGCATCGGTGTTCTCAGCCGCGTTATCCGCAGTGTTCACATCCGTGTTCGCATCGGTGTTCGCAGCCGCGTTATCCGCAGTGTTCACATCCGTGTTCGCATCGGTGTTCTCAGCCGCGTTATCCGCAGTGTTCACATCCGTGTTCGCATCGGTGTTCGCAGCCGCGTTATCCGCAGTGTTCACATCCGTGTTCGCATCGGTGTTCTCAGCCGCGTTATCCGCAGTGTTCACATCCGTGTTCGCATCGGTGTTCGCAGCCGCGTTATCCGCAGTGTTCACATCCGTGTTCGCATCGGTGTTCGCAGCCGCGTTATCCGCAGTGTTCACATCCGT
>NZ_JBKZDY010000003.1:0-451087 GCF_046940185.1 Arthrobacter sp. 'calajunan' | reverse complement strand
GTGTTCGCAGCCGCGTTATCCGCAGTGTTCACATCCGTGTTCGCATCGGTGTTCGCAGCCGCGTTATCCGCAGTGTTCACATCCGTGTTCGCATCGGTGTTCGCAGCCGCGTTATCCGCAGTGTTCACATCCGTGTTCGCATCGGTGTTCGCAGCCGCGTTATCCGCAGTGTTCACATCCGTGTTCGCAGCCGCGTTATCCGCAGTGTTCACATCCGTGTTCGCATCGGTGTTCGCATCGGTGTTCGCAGCCGCGTTATCCGCAGTGTTCGCATCCGTGTTCGCATCGGTGTTCGCATCGGTGTTCGCATCGGTGTTCGCAGCCGCGTTATCCGCAGTGTTCACATCCGTGTTCGCATCGGTGTTCTCAGCCGCGTTATCCGCAGTGTTCACATCCGTGTTCGCATCGGTGTTCTCAGCCGCGTTATCCGCAGTGTTCACAGCGGTATTATCCGCAGTGTTATCTGAGACGTTTTCCCCCGAACTTTGAGCTTCGGATTTGAAATCAACCCGATCATTAGTAAGCTCATCTGCTGCGGTGATGAAATGTTCACCTTCAGGAACACCAGTGAAGACGTGCCGCCAGTTGCCGTCAGGATCAACCACTACAGAAACTGCTTCACCACCGTCAAGGGCAACCAGAATCTCAGTACCAGGCTCGCCCTTGCCCGTCACTTCAACATCACCAGGCTCTAGTACGGAAGAATCTTCTGGCGATAAGATCTCGACCTTTGCCGTCGCCTGATCATCAGCACGAACTTCCGAACGAGCCAGCGAAACTTTATTCGCTTGCTCGCCCATTCCTGGCAGCAAAGTCACGGACAAAGCAGTCACGTAGTCCGCTTCTTGCGTAGAGTCAGGGTCTACGCTCGGATCGTCGATGGTGGTTTTGCCCTGTTCGTTCAGGGTGACTTCAACGATTTCATTCAAAACGCCTTCAAGCACAGGTTCAAGCGGCTTGGTTACGCCATCAACAATGCCCGTGATAGTTCCGGCAAGCCCATCAACCACTGGGTTAAGAACCGGACCGATGGCTCCACCGACGACTCCAACGACGCCCTCAACGAGCGGTGTGACGAGCGCACCAAGGTTGAGTCCTGCAAGGTTCAAGTTCACAACGGTAGTTGGCTCAGTATCCACTAGCCCAAGGAAGCTTGCGACGCTGCCCGTAATTTTCGCGTCACCCGTTGCCAAAGGTACCAAGAGTCGTGCTTCCAGGCCCAGATCGACCACGATATCAATTTCGTCTAGAGCTGCGACAAGTGCATCTCGCAGATCGGTGATAATACTGGACAGGGCCGAAGTAACTTCATCGGCAATTTCCTGAACCGCTTCCGCGCTAAGAAGCTCATAGTTTGCCGTTTTCCCGTTCAGACCACCGGTCGTTACCTTAGACAGATCAACTGAGACTTCTCCTGTGCTCAGGTCGATCGAAACAAGGCCAGTTTCGGAGGTGATGACGCCTTGCAGCACATCGGTCTTCACCTGGTTCAATGCAGCATCTACACCGTCGAGCGCAACCTTGGAATCAGTAACGCCGATCCGGGCCAAGGGCCTCAGATCAATATCGATAGCTTCGAGACCAGAAGTAATGGTTCCCAAGACACCATCAGACGACAGCGTCGTATTCAACGTAGTGCCGAGTCCGTCAACCACACCGCCAAGTGAGGTAGTCAGCCCTTCAACAGCGGGGCTGCTGATCGTTGCATTGGCGCCAGCGATCAAGTATTCGGTCTTCACGGAACCGTTCGTCTTCTCAGCAGTCGAGCCGAGAGCGCCAATTTCCAAGGACGCTTCATCAATTAGCGCGTCAGTCAGATTGTCGACCTCAAGTTGCTCAAGCAACTTAGTCAGATCAATATTCGCCATCATTGAGTCCGAGCCCTCGGCATCCAGCGCAATCGCGCCGTTTGCGCTTACTGCACCGGCTCCAGCCTTGGCGCTGGTGGCCGATGAAGCCTCAGCGAAAGAATTGAGCACGCCGGCTTGGCCGAGCTGAAGGAGCCCAGTGCCTGCCTCGCCGATAAGTGGAAGTTGCAGACCCTGCCCCAGATCCAGATTTAGCGCGCCAAGCGCGCTTACGTTCAAAGGTGCGTGTTCCGCAGCCGGTGAACTCGGACTTCCGGAGTGTGCGAATCCTGCATCTGCTACAGGAATCGTCAATAGATTAAGGTCGATTGTCCGGCCTAGAGCCTCGGACGTATCTGTCGGTGCCGCATAAGCGGCGGTCACACATGGTGCGATAAACAGACTTGTAACTACAGCGCCGGCTAGAACCCGACGAGCAGCACGAGGGGCCGCACCCTTCTTCTCAGGCGGCAAATGACTATCTTGCACCGCAGTCCTCCCTGGTTGTTTGTGATCGCGGAACTTTAGGCAAGCCCCATATCGACCCTAGGTGCGAGGTATCTGCGCACTCAGGTTTCTTTCAGCTATTTCTTGGCAGATTGAGGTCATATTTTCTATCCAGTTGGATAATTTCCATCACTAATGGGATAAAATGCGCGGTAACTTATTTCTCTGCTTGCGCGTATCTTCGGCGTTCTCGCCGGTTAACAGAATTCGTAAAGAGGATTGGCTCACTCTGCAACTGGTCAAGTGAACAATTAACATTTGCCGGTGGGGTTATTTCCTCTAACTGCTTGGCCATAGAATGAACCTAGTTGCAGCACGGGATCACGCGGGGACGTGAGGGGCAAGATGCTGCAGGCCTGAGTTGACGGAAGCCAAGCCAAGGATGCCCCCAATGACTGAAATTCGAGTTCATCTTGCCGACAGCGATCATTTTTCGCGTGCCGGAATCGTAGGTGCACTGACAGCAGAACGAGATATCGTCGTTGAATCTATTGCAGGATCGATGGCTGAAGCGTTGGAGAACGCATCGCAGACAAAGCCAGACATTATTCTATTGGAGACTTCGCTGAGCGGAGACAGCCTTTTCAAGTCCGTCCGCCAAATCGTAGCCGCGGCGCCAAACAGCAAAGTGGTCGTGTTGGCTACCAGGTACAACCGCGACGAAGTGACACAGGCCTACGATGCGGGAAGCTCAGGAATCATCTCCAAGAGTTCCATCAGCACGGAATTGCCCAGTGCGCTGCGCATGGTGGCCGCCGGGTACCAGTTGTTCGCTCCGCCAACGGATGGCTGGGAGTACCCGGTTCGCATGGAGAAGCGCACGGAAAACCAGACGATTATCCGGGCATTGTCCGGACGCGACCGGCAGCTGGTCAGCCTGGTTGCCGCAGGTCTGACCAATGTCCAGATTTCCCGTGCGGTGCACATCAGTGAGGGCTCGGTGAAACTCTATCTGGCACGCATCATGGATGAGCTTTCGGTGACAAACCGGGTGCAGCTTGCAGTCATTGCGGCGGAAACCGGCCTGATCACGTCCGCTGATCTGCAGATTGCCTGAGTTCTAGTAGACAGTGCGCAGCTGGCTGGCCGGGATCCACATTTGTTCACCGTCGCGGTCGATCTGTCGCCAGGCACCCTGTCGGGCGACAATCACCACGGCGGTGTCCGCCTGGAGGATGCGCGCCAAACCGTAGTGGTCGCCCGGTCCGCGACGTGCGTTCAAGCCGATCGTAGTCAGCGCACGCTGATTGGGAACTGCCATCAATCCGCCCTTTGCAGGTCGGGCCGGCAGCTCGTGAAGGTACATGCTCGGCACCCAGCCGTGCAGCTTTCCGCATTGGATCTGGGACCACAGCCCCTGCTGGAGCAGCAGACGCACCTTGGCGCCCTGATCGATCACCATGAGCACCGGATATCCGGTGCCGCTGCCCTTGCGCAGATTGAGGGTCGCGGTGGTCGAGTGCGTCGTCTCGACCAGGGAGTAACGTGAGAGGGTTCGTTCGTCGTGATCGTCGTCAGACTGGTTAACCACAGGCTCATCGAACTCCGCCGGAATCGGTTCCAGATAAATGTTCGGCACCCATCCATAAATCTTGTGAACATAGACGTGCGCCCACGAACCGTGCACCTTGACCAAGGTCAGCTCGGTTCCCTGATCCAAATTGCTTTGCACCAGGTAGTGCCGGCCTGCGCCCTTGCGCAGTTTCAATGGTGCCGTGGTTCGATGCGTACGCGATGCCGACGACGAACGAGCCGTTGACTGCGAATAACCCATCTGATTCACGAGCACCTCAAAAAGAAAACTTAGGGGAAGCAACAAATGTCGCTTCCCCTAAGTTTATTCCATTTTTAGAAGTTGGTTCTTCTGCGTATTAGTTTCACTTGCGCGCGCCCAATTCGGAATCCAGGCGAAGCAGTCCGTTGCCGTCGTTTCCGATCAAGTTGACACGGTCCAGGATCTCGGAGACCGTGGCTTCTTCTTCGACCTGTTCGTCGATGAACCAGTGCAGCAACGGAAGCGAGTCGATATCCCCCTCGGTCTGCGCCAAGCGGTACAGCTCGCGGATCGCTTCCGAGACCTTCTGCTCGTGGGCCAAGGATGCAGCGAAGGCATCCGCAACGGATTTCACGTTGACTACGGGAGCCGACTGCTCGCCGATCCTCGGGTGTGCTGATCGGTCGGTCATGTGGTCCATGAACTTTTCAGCATGGACGATTTCTTCAGCGGCCTGGGCTCGGAACCAACCGGCGATGCCAGGAAGGCTCATGATATCCATTTCAACTGCCAGCTGGCGGTAAACCGTTGCAGCAGTCAGTTCGAGGGTTACCTGCGTGTTGAAGGCTTCTGCCAGTTTTCCTGTAAGTTCCATGTCTTTAGACTAGAACGCTTCAAAACCGTTGTCATCGAAGTTTGGACTCACTTAGTCGTACTGGAATTAGGCGATAAACCCTAGTTGGGCCCGGGTTGACATAGCCCGCACTAACCTAACTTAGGGAAGGCGAACATGCACGTCCTATTTGCCCAATCCTGCCCGCCGCAGGGCTTCTGCCATGGCCGTGTTTCCCGAAGGAGCTTCGGCCCGGTTGCCGCCATTCGGCCGGCCCCGGTTGCCCGAGCGCTGCTGTCCGGAGCGGGAATTCTGTCCGTGGCCGCGCGGGCTGCGCTCGCGCTGCCCGTTCGGCTTGCCGGATTCGCCGACGGCCGGCAGCTCATCATCCAGTCGCAGGGTCAACGAGATGCGCTTGCGGTCCGTATCCACCTCCAGCACCTTGACCTTGACGATCTGCCCGGAGCTGACCACTTCGCGCGGATCCGAGATGAACTTGGTGCTCATCGCCGACACGTGGATCAGCCCGTCCTGGTGCACACCCAGATCGACGAAGGCGCCGAACGCCGCCACGTTGGAGACTGTGCCTTCCATGATCATTCCCGGCTTGACGTCGCCGATTGATTCAACGCCTTCCTTCAGCGTCGCAGTGACGAATTCACCGCGCGGGTCGCGGGCCGGACGCTGCAGCTCTGCCACCACGTCGCGGATGGTCGGTTCGCCGAACTGCTCGGTGACGAAGTCCGCAGGCTTCAGTTCCTCAAGGCGGCGGCCCTGCTGCGCGGCGGCCTTCTGCAGTGCGCGGGCCAGGTCGTAGGCTTCCGGGTGCACCGAAGAGGCGTCAAGCGGTTCCTCGCCGCCGGTGATGCGCAGGAATCCAGCGCACTGCTCGAATGCCTTGGCGCCGAGGCGCGGCACCTTGAGCAGGTCCTTGCGCGTGGCGAAGGGCCCGTTGGCGTTGCGGTGCTCGACGATGTTGCGGCTCAGCAGCGGTCCGACGCCGGCCACGCGGGCCAGCAGCGACGGGGACGCGGTGTTCACGTCGACGCCCACGGCGTTCACGCAGTCCTCAACCACGGCGTCCAGCGCGCGGTCGAGCTTCGAGGCGGTGACATCGTGCTGGTACTGGCCCACGCCGATGGACTTGGGGTCGATCTTGACCAGTTCAGCCAGCGGATCCTGCAACCGGCGGGCGATGGAAACCGCGCCGCGCAGCGACACGTCCATGCCCGGCAGCTCCTGGCTTGCCAGTTCGGAAGCCGAGTACACCGAGGCACCGGCCTCCGAGACGATGACCTTGCTGACCTCGGCGGTACCCAGTGCCTTGATGACTTCGGCGGCCAGCCGGTCGGTTTCGCGCCCTGCGGTGCCGTTGCCCACTGCGATCAAGGTGGTGCCGTGCTTCTGCGCCAGCCGGGTCAGGATCGCGACCGATTCGTTCCACTTGTTCGCCGGTGCGTGCGGGTAGATGGTGGCAGTCTCGATGGACTTGCCGGTCAGGTCCACGACTGCGACCTTGACGCCGGTGCGCAGTCCCGGATCCAGCCCCAGAACTGCCTTGTTGCCGGCCGGTGCGGCCAGCAGCACGTCGCGCAGGTTCGCGGCGAAGATCTTCACCGAGGCGTCCTCGGCTTCCTCGAACAGGCGCGAACGCAGATCCGATTCGAAGCGGGTGAGCAGGCGGGCCTTCCAGGCCAGGCGCACGGTCTGGGCCAGCCACTTGCCGGCCGGGGCGTCAGCCGGGGCATTGATTCCCAGCGAAGCGGCGATCGCGTTCTCGTAGCCTGCGCGGGCCTGGTCAACGGCTTCCGCGTCGCGCGGGTCCGCCTCGGCCAGCTGAAGGTTCAGCACCCCGTCGCGTTCCCCGCGCAGCAGCGCGAGCACGCGGTGGGATGGCAGGTTGTCCAAGTCCGCCACGTAGTCCAGATAGTCGGAGTACTTGCCTTGGCCTTCCGCTGTGGCTCCGGCGGCGACGCTGGCGCCGATCTTGCCGTTGGTCCACAGGCGCTCTCGCAGGTCTGCCGCCAGCACGACATCCTGGGAAACCCGCTCGGTGACGATTGAACGGGCTCCGGAAAGCACCTCCAGATCTGTCGGGAATCCGGCGTCGGCGTTGAGATAGTCGGCGGCAGCGGCCGCCGGGTCGGTCTGCGGATTGGTGAGCAGCAGGTCCGCCAGCGGCTCCAGGCCGGCTTCGCGGGCAATCTGGGCCTTGGTGCGGCGCTTGGACTTGAACGGGAGGTAGATGTCCTCCAGCTCGGATTTGGTGCTCGCTGCGGTGATGGCCGCATCGAGCTGGTCGGTCAGCTTGCCGGCTTCGGAAATAGCTTCGCGGACCACCACGCGGCGGTCTTCGAGTTCGCGCAGGTAGCGCAGGCGTTCTTCGAGCAGTCGCAGCTGGCTGTCGCTGAGCATGCCGGTGACTTCCTTGCGGTAGCGCGCAATGAAGGGCACCGTCGATCCGGAATCCAGCAGTTCAATAGCGGCCTTGACCTGCCAGGGCTGCACCATCGATTCGACGGACAGTTCCCGGGCCAGCACCTCGATGATGCGCTGTTCGGTGGCATTGCTGACTGCGTTGTTCTTCTGATCGCTACTCACCGAACCATTGTGCCCCATGAGCGTTTCGGTTCTAATGATCGACTCGGCTGGCTTTCAGGAGATCCCAAAAGTTCGCGGCTAAGATTTATTGCCATGGGGAAAGTAAAGGTTCGGAACGCGGCAATCCTGCTTCTGGTGTCATCGGCAACACTCTTCAGCGCGGGCTGCTCGGTCATCCAGGACACGGCGAATTCGGCGGCCAACGAGCTCACCGATGCGGCATCCAAGGAAATCGTCCGGCAGGCTTGCGCGCCGATCCAGGACGGTCGAATCGACGCGAGCGAACTGCGTGTACTGACATCGCTGGTCGGTGCGGTAGAAGGCGGGGGCCTGCCACAGGATCTGGTTGACGTCCTGAACGATCTGGCCGATTCCGGCGACTCGGTGTCCACCCGATTGCAGGAACGCCTCGTGCAGGCCTGCGACGACGCGACCGCCCAAGCCAACTAGTGCGCGCGGCCCGCTCAGGTCCTGACCTAGACTTTTTTCATGCTCGAAATTCCGACAACCGGTAAAATCCGAATTGATGCCTGGCTTTGGGCTGTCCGCGCCTACAAGACGCGGTCCGAGGCGACGGCTGCCTGCCGCGCCGGCCATGTGAGGCTGAATGGAGTGTCCGCAAAGGCCGCGCAGCCGGTGGTTCCGGGCGACCGCGTGCGTGTGCGCAAGAACGGCTTCGATCGCGAGCTGGAAGTCGTCGGCCTGATATCCAAGCGCATGAGCGCCTCCGTGGCCGTGAAATGCTACATCGACCACAGCGAACCGCGCGAGAAAATCATCATCCCGCAGGTTCCGGTGCGCGAACGCGGTGCAGGCCGCCCCACCAAGAAGGACCGCCGCGAAATGGATCGCCTGAGGGCCTCCTGGATCGACCCCGAAGACTAGGCCGGGTCATCCGCCGCGCTACGACAGCTCGATGGCCGGGGCATCGGTTTCGAAGCCGAAGATCTGCGCGTAGAAGGCCAGCGAGCTTTCCAGGGCGCTGATGATGTTCTCCGATTGGCGGAAACCGTGCTGCTCCCCGGCAAACAGGATGTAGGCATGGGGAATGCCGCGGGCGGCGAGCGCGTCGGCCACGACCTGCGACTGCGACGGAGGAACCACAAGGTCCTCGTCCCCCTGCAGCAACAGGACCGGACAGGAAATCTTTGACACGTGGTTGATCGGCGCGCGCTTCTCATACAGGTCCGCGGCTTCGGGGTATGGCCCGACCAGCGAGAACATGTACTGGGACTCGAAATCATGGGTGTCCTGCATCAGGGCGACCAGGTCCGAGACGCCGTAGCGGCTGATCCCGGCGCGGAACACCTCGGAGTTGGTCAACGCGCTGAGCACCGTCCATCCGCCGGCACTGCCGCCTTCGATGCCCACGCGCGCCGGATCCGCGATCCCGCGGGCCACCAGCGCCTTGATCACCGAGACGGTATCCGCAACATCCACGACGCCCCACTGGCCGCGCAGGCGGTTGCGGTAGTCGCGGCCGTATCCGGTGGAGCCGCCGTAGTTCACGTCCACCACGCCGATGCCGCGCGAGGTGTAGTAGGCGATGGTTGCATTGAGCGTGGCCGCGGCCTGCGCGGTGGGCCCGCCGTGCACGAAGGTGACATAGGGCGGCAGCTCGCCGTCCAGGCCGGTCAAGCCGTCCTGGCGCGGGCGGTACAGCAGCGCGTGGACCGATTGGCCGGCCACGTTCGTGCACTCGAATTCCTCGACCTGCGGCAGCATGGCCGGATCAGGAAGCCGCGCGATGGAACCGGCGACGGCGCGGTGCTCCAGGGTGTCAAGGTTGACCAGCGTGATCTGCTCGCCCTGGGTCATCGAGGAGGTTCCGGCCAGCAGCCAGCCGTCGCGCACCTGCAGCGGGCGCACCCGGGTGAAGGGCAGCGGCAAGTCCTCCAGTCCCCCGGTCAGCGCATGGACCCGTGCCAGCTTGGTGGTACCGGTGCCGTAGGAGCACAGCAGGGTGCGCTGGTCCTCCAGCACGTACCAGGCACTTCCGACCTGCCACAGCGGTCCCGCGAATTCCGCGGCGCGGTCCACCAGCCGGGTGGCGCGGGCGGAGCTGACCTGGTGGATGTAGGGATTCCACCAGCCGGATTCGTCGCTGACGTACGCGATGCGGTCCTCGTCCACCCATTCGGGCTGCATGATCGAGATGTCTTGGGCCCCGGCGATCACGGTGTCTTCCAGCTGCCCGTTGCCTGCCACCTCGGCCAGGTGCAGCTGCGTTCCGTCCCAGGGCATGTTCGGGTGTTCCCAGCTGATCCAGGTCAGCATCTTTCCCGAGGGGCTCAGCCGGGGCGCGGCCACGAAGCGGGCCGGCGCGGTGAGCACCCGGATACGGGTGGCGTCCTGGGCCGCGGAGCCGTCCAGCGGGATCTGCACGATGTGGCGCACCGGCTCGGAGCGCAGGTCTTCCATGATGGCCAGCACGCTGCGGTTGGGTCCGTCGATGAACTCCGCGAAGCGCAGCTGCGGGTTCCCGCCGGACATCGAGTCCGGGGTCAGTGCGATCGGGGTAACCTGCCCGAGCTGCTGCAGGTACACCCGCTGGTCGGCGAAGTTGGTGAAGACGATGGCGTCCTGCAGGCGCCCGGTGACCAGCTTCCAGCTGGCACCGCCGTACTCGTGGACCCGTGAGCGGACGTTGTAGGGCTTGCTGATCAACTCGATTGGTTCACCCGGCTGATCCAGCGGGTAGCTGACCAGGGTGATGCGTCCGCCTTCTGCGGGGCGGCCTTCCTGGACGATGACGTTCTGCCCGTGGAAGCATGCACCGCCTAGTGGTTTGGTCCCCGCGGCGACGTCGTTCGCGGAAATAGTCGAGGGCCAGGATCCGTAGGGCAGTTTCGAAGGCATGATTCGATCCTAACCAGATTTTTGATGCCAAACGACCCTCGACAAGTACAAAGATGTTCGGCTTGGATTAACTCATGACAACTTTTGCGGTCTTTCTGCGCGGCGTGAACGTGGGCGGGGTCAAGGTCCTGATGAAGGATTTGGCCTCGTTGCTGACCGACGGCGGCTTCACCGAGGTGCGCACGCTGCTGGCCAGCGGCAACGTGGTCCTCGAATCCGAGCTCTCCGAGGCGCAGGCGGTGCAGCGGCGGTGCAACGAGCTGCTGGAGGAGCGCTACGGCCGGAGCATTCCCACACTGGTCTATACCCGGGAGGAGATCCTCCAGCTGGCGCAGCCCTTCGTCCTGGAACTGCCCGAGCCCGCGGCCGAGCACCACGGATACCTCACCCTGTGCGAATCCGCCGCCGATGCGGCGGAGCTCTGCGAGCTGGCCCGCGGCCTTGATCCGCAGCCGGCGGTGGACGTGCTGGGCAGGGCTCTGTGCTGGATCGTGCGCAAGGGGCAGAGCACCACCGATCCGCTGGCCAAGCTCACCACCGCCCAGGCCCGCAAGCGGGTGATCACGACCCGGAACCACAACACCTTGGTGAAGCTGGCGGCGATTATTCGCTGAGCGCCTTCACGGGCAATAATTGAGCGTTGCGCTTTTTTGCCGTTGGATCCTCAGTGAAAGTCCGTGAATGCTGACCCTTATCGAACTCGTTGGTATTTTCTTTTTTGCCGTCTCAGGATCGCTGATGGCGGCGCGGCGAGGATTCGACATGCTCGGATCGGCGTTCCTCGGCGGCGTCACCGGCCTGGGCGGTGGCGTGGTCCGCGACCTGATCCTGAACCAGTCCCCCGCCACCTTCGCGCATCCGGTGTATTTCCTGCCGCCGGTGCTGGCAGCGCTGTGCGTGTACGCCTTCACTCCTGCGGTACAGAAGCTGCACCGGCTGGTGCAGATCTTCGACGCGGCGGGATTGGGGCTGTTCTGCATGACCGGCACCATGAAGGCGCTGGAGAACGACGTGAACCCGGTGACCGCGGTGCTGCTCGGGGTGATCACTGGCGTGGGCGGCGGCATGCTGCGCGATGTCATCTCGAACGTCACCCCGGATTTGTTCAACCCCCGCGACGTCTACGCCCTCCCGGCCATCCTCGGCGCCACCGCCACCGCGTTCGCCTGGCACTTCGATGTGCTGAATATCGCGGTTGGCACTGGCATCGCCGGATTGACCTTCGTCTTGCGGCTGGCCTCGATCCGGTTCGGCTGGAGCGTCCCGCTGGCGGCCGGCCATTGGCACCGGCAGCCGAACATCCCGAACCACGGCGACGGGCCACGTCGGAACTTCTAGGCCACGGGCGCCCGGGAACCTACCCGATGCGTTCGAGCCGGCCGGCTTTCTCGGAGCCTTCCACGCTGTCCTCGATGGTGCGCGACGGGTTGATGATGATCGCGCCGATGAGCATCACCAGCACACAGGCCCCGAGCATCGCGAAGGCAGGGCCCCACGAGCCGGTGGACTTCTGCACCACGCCGAACAGCAGCGGAACGATGCCCGCGCCGGCGTAACCCAGGCCCTGGGCGAATCCCGAAAGCACGCCGGATCCGTACGTGGTGCGCGAGCGCAGATTCATCATGAGCAGGGCGATGGCAAAGGTTCCCTGGCCCAGACCGGCCAGGCAGACCCACAGCACGGTGCCTTCGGTGGGAGACAGGTAGATGCCAAGGTGCCCCGAAACCCAGCAGGCGGTGAAGATCAGCACAGCGATGATCGGATTCTTCAGGCGCGGAACCCACAGCGGCACCAGGAGGGAGACCGGCAGGCCGAGGATCGCGAACAGGGCCAGCATGTTGCCGGCGGACAGCTCGCTCAGCCCGCGGTCCTGCAGGTACGGCGGCAGCCAGGTGAAGTACACGTAGGTCTGCGCGGAATTGCCGGCCAGGAAGATGGCCAAGCCCCAGGCGACCTTGGACTTCCACGGATTGATCTTCGCGATTGGCTGCGCCGCGCCGACCGCCTGCACCGGCTGGTCCGGGCGGTCCACATTGCGGTCGGCCACCAGCTGGATGATCCACGGCACCAGGACGATCATCGACAGCAGCGCCCAGGAACCGATGGAGATCTTCCAGTCGCTGGCGTTGGCCAGCGGCACCGAGAACTGCGGGGCCATCCAAGTGCCTACCGCAAGCATCGTGACGTAGCCGCTGGTCACCAGTCCGATGCGGTCGGGGAAGTATTTCTTGACCAGCGGCGGGAGCACCACGTTGCCCATGCCGTATCCGGCCAGCGCGATGATCGACAGCGCCAGGAAGGAATAGACCTCGGGCATGAAGACGCGGGCCACCTGCCCGACCACGGCCAGCGCGATGGCGGTGATGAGGGTCTTCTCAAGCCCGAAGGAGCGGATCAGGCGCGGCGTCAGCAGGCCGAAGCAAGCGAAGACGATGGGCGCCAGGGTGGCGAGCAGGCCGATGGTGAACTCGGTGAATTCGATGTCGACCTGGATCCGGGCCAGCAGCGGCGGCACGGAAACGACCGCTGCGCGCAGGGACAGGGCCATCAGCAGAATGCCCAGCAGTGCCCCGATTCTTCCCTTGAGTGAGGTTTTCGGGCTGGCATTCGACATCGATTGGTTCTCCGCTGACTACTGGTTGTTAGTTCCCAACTTTTTCAGTTGCGGAACCAACTCTAGTAAGTGAGACAGGTTACCTTCAAAATGGCGGGCGTACCAGGTGCCCGGAGTACCGGAGAAAGCATAAAGCCCCTCGCTGACCAGCATCACCAGATGGGCGATATCCTTGTCGCCGATTTCCTCCATGAGCGCGGCCAGCCAGCGCTCGTTGATGCTTTCCATCTGCGCGGTGGCCGCTTCAACCCCCGAATGCGCAAGCCTATGCAGGGCCACCAGCAGGCGGTCCAGTTCGGTGTTCACCTCGGCGCTGGTCCGGATGAAGTAGGCGGCGGGCCCCTCTTCAGCCTGGGCCATGTCCTTCAGGTCGATCAGGATCAGTTCTTCACTTAACTTAATAACCGCATCGGCCAGGGCTTCCTTCGAGGCGAAGTGGTACAGCAGCCCGCCCTTGGACACCCCGGCCAGCGCGGCGGTCGCTTCCAGGGTTGCCGCACGCTCGCCTTCCTCGCAGAGCAATGAGATGTATGCGTCCAGAACCTTGACGCGCGCTGCCGCCGGCCTTGCCATGGGACTCCATTCGATTAGTTGAAGTGATGGATACAACCATACCCAAGAATTGTAACTATACCGTCCAGACGGTATAGTTACGAATTGTTCAGGCATTCAGCCCCGTTAACGATCATCAGGATGATACCCATGAGCCCACTGCTCTCCGACCACACCTCAACGCTGTCCAAGCCGCGACGTTGGGCGGCGCTGGTAGCGCTCCTCTTCCCGGTGCTGCTGATTTCGGTGGACAACACCGTGCTCACCTTCGCGGTTCCGGCGATTTCCGAAGCCCTCTCCCCCAGCGGCGCGCAGCTGCTGTGGATCATCGACATCTACCCGCTGATCCTCGCCGGCCTGCTGGTGCCGTTCGGCTCGCTGGGCGACCGCATCGGACGCCGCCGGCTGCTGCTGATCGGCGCCTCGGGTTTCGCCATTGTCTCCGCGCTGGCCTCGTTCGCCACCGACGCGAGCCAGCTGATCGCCGCCCGCGCCCTGCTGGGCATCTTCGGCGCGATGCTGATGCCTGCCACGCTGTCGCTGATCCGCAATATCTTCACCGAGGACACCGAACGCCGCACCGCGATCGCTGTCTGGGCCTCTGCCTTCTCCGGCGGCTCGGTGCTCGGCCCGATCGTCGGCGGCCTGCTGCTGGAACACTTCTGGTGGGGCTCGGTCTTCCTGATCGCCGTCCCGATGCTGCTGCCGCTGCTGATCGGCGGGCTGATCCTGGTTCCGGAGTCCAAGGACCCGAACCCGGGACGCGTGGATCCGGTCTCGATCCTGCTGATCGTGATGACCCTGCTGCCATTCACCTACGCCATCAAGTCCTTCTCGAGCAGCCCGTGGTACATCCCGCTGGGCGCCCTGGCACTGGCGGTGGTGTGCGGCGTGACCTTCGTGCGGCGCCAGCTGGGCTCCGACAAGCCGATGATCGACGTCCGCCTGTTCAACAACGGCCGCTTCTCCGGCTCGCTGATCGTGAACCTCATCGGCGTGTTCTCGCTGGTCGGCTTCATCTACTTCGTCTCCCAGCACCTGCAGCTGATCGCCGGCTACAGCCCGATCGAGGCCGGACTGTTGATGACTCCGGGCCTGATCCTGACCATGGGCTTCGGCCTGCTCTCCGTCCCGCTGTCCAAGCGCTTCGGTTCGCCGAACATCATGATCCTGGGCCTGCTGTTCTCGGCCACGGCCTACACCATGGTGATCGTGGCGGGCAGCAACCCGAACGTCGTGCTGCTCATGGCAGCCTTCTGCGTGCTGGGCATCGGCATCGGCATGACCGAAACGCTGTCCAACGACATGGCGCTGGCCGCGGTGCCGGCTTCCAAGGCCGGGGCTGCCTCGGCCATTTCCGAGACCGCGTACGAGGTCGGCGCCGTGCTGGGCACCGCCGTGCTGGGCACCATCCTGAACACTGTCTACAGCTCGAACCTCAAGGTGCCGCGCAGCATCTCCCCCGATGCGGCGGCCCAGGCGGGCGAAACCCTCAGCGGCGCGCACCACGTGGCTGCGGGTCTGGACCCGGCCTCGGCGCAGGCCCTGATCGAATCCGCCGCGCAGGCTTTCGACCACGGCGTGCTGTTCACCTCGGGCATCGCCGCGGTGCTTTCGCTGATCGCTGCGGTCATGGTCGTGAAAATCATCAAACCAGCCGTGAAGTGAAGCTTTCGCGACGATATCTCGAATTTTCGATAAATTGCTGCAAAGTTATTCAAAAGTCGACTTTGACCACGTAGGCTAGGCAGTGTAGTTCCAAAGTAATTCGCGAAGTACCCTTTAGAAGTTTGTGAATGTCGGACCATCCCTGGTTGGCGCGAACCCCTTCTAGACGTGAAGTGAATGACTTGGCTGCTTCGCAAGTTCACCTCGCGCAACCAGCGTGGAACTTGCGTGGATACAACCAAGCTCGCCGCACAAACCATGGCGAGAAACGTCTGAAAGGACCAAATAAGAATATGGCAACCGGAATCGTCAAGTGGTTCAACGCTGAAAAGGGCTTCGGCTTCATCGCTCCAGACAGCGGCGATCCAGACGTCTTCGCACACTTCACCGCAATCCAGACCCAGGGCTTCCGCACCCTGGACGAGGGCCAGAAGGTTGAGTTCGAAGTAGTTGAGGGTCCAAAGGGTCTGCAGGCTGCAGACATCCGTGCTCTCTAAAGAAGGTCTTTGGCACTAACGCCTGACTTCACCCGATGGGTGGCTATCCGCAATGGATAGCCACCCATCGGTTTTTCCGTGCCCGCCACGGAATAGACGCAGCCGGCACATGGTTATGCCCAAGGTGAAGCTATCGATTTTGGACCTCGCCCCGGTGTCTCCCGGCGGCTCAATTGCAGACTCATTCAAATCATCCGTCCGGCTTGCGCAAACCGCTGAACGCCACGGCTACGAACGCATCTGGTACGCCGAACACCACAACATGCCGAACATCGCCTCCAGTGCGACCTCCGTGCTGATTGGCCACATCGCCCACCACACCGAGCGCATCCGCTTGGGATCCGGCGGCGTCATGCTCCCGAACCACTCGCCGTTGGTGATCGCGGAGCAGTTCGGCACCCTGGCCACGATTTTCGGCGACCGCATCGACCTGGGCCTGGGCCGTGCCCCGGGCACCGACATGACGACCCTGCGCGCATTGCGCCGCGATCCGTCGGCCGCGGATTCCTTCCCGCACGACGTGCTGGAACTGCAGGCGTACCTCGCCGGCAAATCCCGCATCCCCTCGGTGCAGGCCATCCCCGGGGCCGGAACGAACGTCCCGCTGTACATCCTGGGTTCGTCCTTGTTCGGGGCGAAGCTGGCAGCCCAGCTGGGCCTGCCATATTCCTTCGCATCGCACTTCGCCCCCGCGGCCCTGCACCAAGCGGTAAAGCTGTACCGCGAGGAATTCACCCCCTCCGAGCAGCTCTCCGAGCCGTACGTCATCGCAGGCGTCGGCGTGCTGGCGGCGCAGACCAGCGAACGGGCCCATGAACTGTTCAATGTCGCACGCCGCCACCGCGTGGCCAGCTTCCTGGGCCGCGGAGCGGACAAGGAGTTCACCGAGGCTGAAATCGACATGCTCATGGACACGCCGCAGGCCCAGCAGATCCTGGACATGATGCGGTATTCGGCGGTCGGCACCGGCGAACAGGTCACCGAGTACCTCGCGCATTTCGCGCAGACAGCCCAGGCTGATGAATTGATCACCGTGCACTACCCGACCGACGAGCAGGCCCGCCTGGAATCGGTCATGATGACCGCCGACGCCGCCGAGCTGGTCAGCGCGCGCTGATCGTCACCCAGCGCCGCACCGCCATGACCAGCAGCACAACCAGCGCCACGGTCAATACCCCTTCGGCTCCGATGTAGGCGTCGTGCCACAGCGATCCGCCCCCGAAGTTCCCGGACAGCACCGCATCGGTGCGGCGGGACGAGCCGGGGCGGATCGCTGCCTTCTTCAGCAGCAGCACGAGGCCGGCAATCCCCACGCCCCCTTTCCAGGCCGTGTCGGTGCCGCACCTGGGCGTGCCGAGCAGCAGGGCGATGAACAGCAGGATTCCAACGATGTTCACTCGCAAAGAAGACCAGGCGCCCGATGCCCGACCCCAGCGGAATGGTGATCCCCGGGGCGGTGAATTTCAGCGGAGCCTCGATGAAGGAAATACCGGTCACCAAGCCCAGCCGCAGCGCGGGAGCAAGGACCTGGCTGCTGCGGCCCACAGGGCGGCGCGGTCGGTGCACGTAGGGCCGAAGCGCTCATGCCCCCCTACACTACGCGCGAGGGGCCGCCAGTCCTGCGCAGGGACAGCGCCGACCACACCAGCATCAGCAAGGCGGCCGCCGCACCGGCAATGCAGAACACCATGATGCTCGGCAGCTGCCCGAAGCGCTCCGCGGCCCAACCCAGCACGATCACCGGCAGCGCGCTGCCCAGATAGGTGACCAGGTAGATGCTGGAGACGGTCTGAGCATGGGACGCAGGGCTGACAGCATCCACGCACAGGCCGAATGCCGTGCGGAAGGCGATGCCCTGGCCCAAGCCGAGGACCACCATGGCCAGCACCCCGAGCCAGAGCCAGCCCAGGGTGGCGCCAACGAGCAAGGCAAGGGTCCCGGCGGCCATCAGCCCCAAGCCCAGCGGCAGCAGGATCTTTCCGCCGCGCACCACGATCTGCGACAGCGCGGCGATACCCAGCGGCAGCCCGGCAACCAGCCCGACGGCCCACAGGGACTGCAGCTCGAAGGCGCCGGCCAGGTAGCCCGGTGCCAAGGACAGCACGAAACCGAAGATCGCGAAGCTGAGGAAACCGACAAGCGAAGCCATCCAGAACTCGGTGCGGGCGTTGGACGGAATGCCCACGCGGCGCGGAGCCAGCGCGCGGCTTCTTTCACCGCGGTTCGCCATGGCAATGGCCGGGCGCGCTTGCAGCGTGCCCAGTGGAACCAGGACGACCAGCAGCAGGACGGCCTGAATCAGGAACACCGTGGAGCGGCCTCCCGGAAGGCCCGCCAGCGCGCCGCCGATCAGTGGTCCGAATGCCACGCCTCCCGACGAAGCCAGGAGGGTGAAACGCGAAGCCCATTCGGGTTTGCTCGGCAGCAGTTCGCGCAGCGCCGCGGCGCTGGCCCCGGTGGCCAGGGCGACTCCAGCGCCCTGCAGCCCTCGTCCGAGGCACAGCTGCCACAGGTTCCCGGCCGCTCCGAACGCCAGCGTACCGAGCAGCGAGACCCCGACGGCCAGCACCAGGGCGGCGCGGCGGCCCACATGGTCCGACCAATGCCCGACCACCAGCAGGAAGAACATCAGGGAGCAGACATAGGAGGCGAAGGCGATCGTGGTGCCCATGGCGCCCAGGTGCAGGTCGGCCTGCAGCTGGGGATACAGCGGCGTTGCCAGGTTCGCGCCGACCAGCAGCGTGAAGCTGACCAGGATGGTAATGGCCAAGCGGGTGGCGGTGCCGGGGTTCCATGACATCATGCGCGGCGTGCCGTGCTGCATACGCAGCTCACTGATGACGGACATTGGCGCTCCCGCGGAAATAGCTGTCGGCAGGGGAAAAATTTTTACCGGTGGGGCCACTCGCTGCCCCACCGGTTGTTTGAGCGTTCTGCTTGCGTTTGTCTACTACAACAGATCGTTCTCTCACAAATATCCGCCCTCTGATCTCACCAAGGATTGTTTATTGATAGAATTTGAGCAATATGGTCAAATTTAGGGCCTATGGCGGTATCGGGAGTGAGCAAATGGTGCGGTTGGACGACGTTGACCTGAAGATTCTTCTGGCCCTGATCCGGGATCCACGCATCCAGGTTTCAGAGCTTGCCGACGAAGCCGGGGTCGCCCGCAACACCGCGCAGTCCCGCCTGCGCCGGCTGCAGCGCTCCGAGGTGCTGCGCGAAGGCGGGCGCGACATCGACCTGGGTGTGCTGGGCTACGACGTGCTGGCCTTCGTCACCCTGGAGGTGAACCACCGGGAGCTGGACGCGGTCATCACCGCGCTGCGCCAGATCCCGAACGTGCTGGAAATCCACGAGACCTCCGGGCGCGGAGACGTCTGGGTCCGCCTCATCGCCACCGACACCCACCAGCTGCAGTCGGTGCTGCGCCAAATCCTGCGCATCAAGGGCGTGACCCGCTCGGAAACGACCTTCGCGCTGCACTCCCACCTGGCCTATCGCACCGCTCCGCTGCTGGAGCACTACGCCGAGCACGACCACTGATCGCAACCACCCGCGACACGCAATTACAAGTCTTTTGTTCAGGTCATAAGGGTTCTAGGCTGGAGCCAAGAGAAGTCACGAGGTATGTGCCCGACTTCCGGCAGATCCTCGTCCAATCGAAGGAGCACGCCATGAGCCGGGACTTTGAACCCACCGACTTCGCCCCCGAATACGGCAACGACATCTACGAGCCGGACGACGGCCGCGACTCGCAGGCCTACGAGGGATCCAGCGACATGCCCGAAACCATGCGCAACATCGACCCGTTGGCCCAGCGCCACTACCTCTATGACGATGACCTGGAAACCGAAGACGAGCTGGACAACGAGTTCAGCGAGGACGGCCAGGACGACGACGAGGATTCGGAGGACGGCGAGCGCGAAGATGAGGACTAGCTCACTGACTAAGCGAAGGTTGGGCTGAAGGTCTTAGACTTTAGAAGTGATTAATCCAGTTCACTTGCGTACCCTGCTCGAGGTGGTTGCACACCGTTCATTCGCGACCGCCGCGACCCGCTTGGGCTATACCGCCAGCGCCGTCTCCCAGCAGATGACCGCCCTGGAACGCAGCACGGGCACCACCCTGTTCGTCCGCGGCGCCCGTTCCATCACCCCGACCGCCGGAGCGCTGCGCATGGTGCGCCACGCGAAACGTGTCCTCACGGATCTCGACGCCCTCATGGCGGACGTCGCGACCATCTCCACCGATTCGGCGGAGAACGAGGAAATCAAGCTCGGCATCTTCCCGTCGCTGGCGACCTTCGCGCTGCCGCAGATCCTCACCGCCGAGGACTGGCCCTCGCTGGGCATCAACCTGCGCCTGTGGATCGGCGAACCACAGCAGACCGTGGCCGGGCTGGGCAGCGGCGGCGACCTGGACCTGGCGCTCATCTTCCAGGTGGGCCCCGGCGGCCTGTCCTGGCCAGCCTCCCTGGAACGCACCTGGCTGGGCGACGACCAGTTCCGCGTGGTCATCCCTTCCTCCTGGCCGATCGCCGAGGACGCCCAGCTGACCGTGGACCAGCTGGCCGAATGGCCCTGGATCTTCCACCACCCCGGCACCTCGGACGCGACGCTGATCTCGCGGCTGTTCGCCTCCTACAACATTCATCCGCAGGTCTCGGCCTACTGCGACGACTTCAACGCCTCGCTGAGCCTGGTCGCCTCCGGGCTGGGCGCGGCGCTGGTGCCCGACCTGGCCATGGCCAACGCCCCTGAAGGCATCCGCATCGTCGACGCCCCGGAAATCCGGCTGGCCCGCTCCATCTTCGCGCTGAAACCGGAGAATTCGAAGAAGCCGAAGGCTGACCTGGTTTTGGACCGCCTCGCCCAGGTGCTGGCCCACTAGGCTTAAGCCAACAACACTCGTTCAAGAACTCAGCAGGGCAGGTACTTCGTGGCGCACGACAGCAATACTCCGGCAGAACCATTGGTCATTTCGACGGTCTACGGCGCATTGGGCCATCTGGAACTGAACCGCCCCGCGAAGCTGAACGCACTGAACCTCCAGATGCTGCTGGAGCTGCACCGCGTGCTCAAGGCCTGGGCCCAGGACCCGAAGATCTCCACGGTGCTGCTCACCGGGCGCGGATCGCGCGGATTCTGCGCCGGCGGGGACATCGCCGACTTCCACGCCGCGGTGACCACCGGACGCCACGAGGACTTCCTCAACCTGCTGTCCAACGAGTTCGACACCGACCAGCTCATCGCCTCCTACCCCAAGCCGCTGGTCACCCTGGCGCACGGCATCACCATGGGCGGCGGCATCGGCCTGGCCAGCCATGCGCCGGTGCGTCTGGTGACCGCCGGGGCCCGCATGGGCATGCCGGAGGCCAAGATCGGCTACACCCCGGATGTCGGCGGCAGCCACCTGCTGGCCAACATGCCCGGCCACTTCGGCGAATACTTCGCCATGACCGCGGACTCCTTCACCGGCGCGGACGCCGTCTACCTGGGCTTCGCCGACGTCGTGGTCTCGGAGGAGTTCGCCGCAAACATCCTTGACCACCTCGACGAATACATGGGCCTGAACGCCGGGGACCTGGCCGCGGCGATCGAGGTGATGCACGGCGCGGCGGAATCCCACCGGCTTGAACTGGACCAGGGCTGGGTGGACCACGCCTTCAGCGCCGCCAGCCCGGAGGACGTCGTGCAGCGTCTGGAGCAGATGGTGCACCCGCATGCCAAGCAGGCGGCCGCTCTGATCGCCCAGAACTCCCCCACCTCCGTCGCCTCGGCGTTCCATGCGGTGCGCGCCGCCCGCGCCGAGGACAACCTGCGTTCGGCGCTGGACCGCGAGCTGCGGCTGGCCGCGCACCTAATGCACCGGCCCGACCTGGCCGAGGGAATCCGCGCCCAGGTCATCGACAAGGACCGCAACCCCTCGTGGACCCCGGGCACCCTGGAAGCCGTCGACCAGGACGCGCTGCTGGAGCTGATGGACCCGGCCGACGCCTAGGGTTGCTGCGGCTCGTGCTGCTGGTCCACGATCTGGTTCCCGGGCTGCCCTTCGGGACGCGTGACGTCCTGGTGCACCGGATGCACTTTCGTGGAGTTGCGCGGCTCCACGCGCGGTGCGCTGACCGCGTCGGCCGGTTCCTCTTCCCGCCGGGGCGGTTCGATGCCCACCCCGCGCGGCACCCCGTAGGGCACCGGTACGAATTCGCCGAAGTGGTCCGGATCCGCTTCCTGCCAGTCCTGGACCCAGGAAGCCGGCGGATTCTCCAGCAGCTCGTTGGGGCGCAGCCAGTGGAACAGCTCCGCATAGGAACGGGTTGATTGCAGGTTCACCCGGCGGCGCAGCATCCGCGTGTTCAGCTGCTCCGGACTGGTCAGTCCCATGGACGCCATCAGCTGGCCGGCTTCCGTGACCGTGAGCCGGTGGTAGTTGTACACGCGGTGCCCCTTGTCCTGGACGTCCAGCGCGCGTTCCAGGCGCTTGTTCTGCGTGGTCACGCCCACCGGGCAATGGTTGGTGTGGCACTGCTGGGCCTGGATGCAGCCGGTGGCCATCATCATGGAGCGGGCGGCGAAGGTGAAGTCGGCGCCCTGGATCAGCCGCTTGACGATATCCGAGCCGCTGGCCACCTTGCCGGCGGCCGCAAGCCGGATCTCCTCGCGCAACCCGGTGCCCACCAGGATCGTGTGCACCAGCATCAGCGCCTCCGTCAGCGGGGTGCCTACATGGTCCTCGTACTCGATCGGCGCCGCACCGGTGCCGCCTTCGGCGCCGTCCACGGTGATGAAGTCGACTAGGGTCCCGGTCTCCAGCATCGCCTTGCAGATCGCCATCACGTCGGTGCGCGAGCCCACGCAGAACTTGATGCCCACCGGCTTGCCGCCGCTGAGCTCGCGCAGCAGGGCCACGAACTCCAGCAGCTCGCGCGGGGTGGAGAATTCAGGGTGGCTCGCCGGGGAGATGCAGTCCTGCCCCATGGGGACGCCGCGCGCCTCGGCGATCTCTTCGTTGATCTTCGCCGCCGGCAGCACGCCGCCCAAACCGGGCTTGGCGCCCTGGGAGATCTTGATGGTGATGCCCTTGACTTCCTCGCGGCTGGC
This sequence comes from Arthrobacter sp. 'calajunan', assembly GCF_046940185.1. NCBI lineage: Bacteria > Bacillati > Actinomycetota > Actinomycetes > Micrococcales > Micrococcaceae > Arthrobacter > Arthrobacter sp. 'calajunan'. Next base: position 428,512 of record NZ_JBKZDY010000003.1, on the reverse strand, counting down.
CTTGGCGCGGAAGGTTTCCGGCGCGAAGCGCCCCTCCTCGGTGCGGCAGCCGAAGTACCCGGAGCCGATCTCCCAGAAAAGGTCTGCGCCGTACTCCAGATGGTATTTGGTCAGCCCGCCTTCGCCGGTCTCCTGCACGAATCCGCCCATGGAAGCGCCCTTGTTCATCGCCATGACAGCGTGGGAGGACAGCGCACCGAAACTCATCGAGGAGATATTCAGCAGCGAGATGTCATAGGGACGGGTGCATTGGCTGGAGCCGATACGGACCTTGTGCTGCTCGGAGGGCGGCGCCACCGGCGCGGTGGAGTGCACCAGGTACTCGTGCCCCACCCGGTTCACGTCAAGCTCGGTGCCGAAGGCCTTGTGGCTGTCCACCCCCTTGGCGCGGGCGTAGACCACCGAACGGGTATCCCGGCTGAATGGCTTCCCATCGGTGTTTCGCTCGATGAAGTACTGCTGGATCTCTGGCCGGATGAACTCGAACAGGTAGCGTGCATGGCCGACGATCGGGAAATTGCGCAGGATCGCGTGGCGTTTCTGCACCAGATCGTGGATGCCCAGGGCCACCAGCAGGCCGGTCAGCCCCACTAGGATCCACCAGACCCACTCCCCGGAGGTTCCCGCGAGGATTGCCGTGATGACGAAGCCCGCCACCAGCACAGCTAAAAACAGGAGGACAACTATGCGCATCATGTGGCGAGCCTAACCCCGCACGGGGTTCCCTGTCAGGTGCGCCGGGGAAATAGTCGCCTTGCGCCAAGCTAGTTCGCAGGTTCGATCCGGTCGGCTTCGCGCACTGCCATGCGGCTGAACAGCGAATCCGGCTGGGCCAGCAGCTGCTCAGGGGTGCCGGATTCGGCAACCTGCCCCTCGCGCAGCACCACGATCCGGTCGGCCCCGTGCAGGATGGAGATCCGGTGGCTGATCATCAGCACCGCCATTCCCGCGGTGCGCCGGGCTTCGACCGCCGCGAGCACCAGCTGCTCGCTGGCGGCGTCCAGCGCGCTGGTCGACTCGTCGAGGATCAGCACCTTCGGGCGGCGGATCAGCGCGCGGGCCAGAGCCAGACGCTGGCGCTGCCCGCCGGAGAGCCGGGTGGCACGGTCCCCCAGCCTGGTGTCCAGGCCCTGCTTCTGGCTTGCCAGCCAGGTTCCCAGGCCCAGCTCTTCGAGCACGGCGACCAGCTCGGCGTCCTCGATGTGCTCCAGGCCCAGCAGCAGGTTCTCGCGCAGCGTGCCGCGCACCATGACCGCCTCCTGGGACACCAGCAGCAGGTGAGAGCGCACCTCGCGCAGCGGCGCGCTCTCCAGCGGGATTCCGCCATAGGAGCATTCACCGGTGCTGGGCACCGCGCGGACCAGCGCGGAAGCCGCGGTGGACTTGCCCGATCCGCTGTCTCCCACCAGCGCCACCAGCTGCCCGGGAGCCAGCTGAAGGTCCAGGCCGGAAAGCACGGTGTCCTTCCCGTAGGCCACGGAAAGGCCCCTGACCGACAGCGTGCCTGATTCAGGCAGCAGCCGCGGCATATCAGGTTCGGCCACCTGCGGCTCTCCCAGCGCCATGGCATGCAGCCGCTTGGCGCTGGCCAGCGAGTCCTGCAGCCCCAGCACGAAGCCGTCCACCGCGCGCACCGCCTCATAGGAAGGCACCGCGATCACCGTGAGCACCAGCAGCGCCCCCAGTTCGTGGTCCCGGGCCGCGACCACCAGCAGCGCGAGCAGGCTGCCCCAGATGACCGCCTGGGACAGCGCGGCGCGCAGGCCGGTGATGCGTCCGGCGCGCAGGGTGTCCGCCGTGGAGGGCTTGGCCGTTCCGTTGAAGCGGGCGAGCATCCGCGGCCCCGCCTCGTAGCCGTGGACCACGTCGATGCCGTTGAGCAGCTCGGCCAGCTGCTGGTTCTGGAGGCCGCGCACACGCGCCTGCCCAGCGGCGGTCCTGCGCAGCGTCGGGATGCCCAGCGCCGGGATCACCAGGCCCAGCAGCACGTAGCTTGCCAGCAGGACCAGCGCAGCAGCGCTGCCGAAGGACGACCAGGTCCACCAGGTAACGGCGCCGCTGACCACCACAGCTGAGACCGCCGGCGGCAGGGTGTGGGCGAAGAACACCTCGACCCGGTCCACATCGCGGGTGGCGACGGCCAGCAGGCCGCCGGAATTCCGGCTCCGCGCGGCGAAGGGCGCCTGGTGCTCGGCGGCCGCATACAGCGTGTTGCGCAGCCGCGACAGCGACAGGAACGCCACCTTGTGCCCGACGTACTGCTCGCCGTAGCGCAGCGCCCCCTTGGCCAGGCCGAGCGCGAGGATGCCCAGCGCCAGTGCGGTCCAGGACGCGGAGATGCCGAGCACCTGGATCCCGGCGGCCTTGGCCACGCCCAGCGCGGCGACCAGGTAGATGCCCAGCGAGGCGAAGCGGGTCAGGCAGGAAAGCAGGCAGGCCAGGGCCAGCGGCGGCAGCAGGTCGGAGGTGGCCCCGACAAGCCAGCGCAGCGTGGCGGCGGTCCCGGGCTTCGGCGCGGCGGGGGCGGTTGGCTGGGGCCTCATCTACTTGTCCCTTCCGCTGTGGGCGGTGCGCAGCCCGCGGGCGCGCTGCGTGAAATGTTCCATGGCGCGTTTCAGGTAGCCGTCTTGGGCCAGCAGGGCCTGCCGGTCCCCGGATTGGATGATCCGCCCGCCGTCCATCACGATGACCCGGTCGTAGTCGGCCAGCAGGCCCAGCCGGTGGGTGACGGTGACGGTGGTGATGGAGCGATCCAGGCTGCGCAGGGTCGCCAGCACCTCGGCCTCGGTCTGCACGTCCAGCGAGCTGGTGGGCTCGTCGAGCAGCAGCAGCGGGCGGCCGGCCAGCAGCGCCCGGGCCAGCGCCAGGCGCTGGGCCTGGCCGCCGGACAGCCGCGCCCCGGATTCGCCCAGCGGCTCGTCGAGCCTCCTGGTCGCCTGATCGCCCAGCCAGCCGCCGAGCCCTGCCTGCTCCAGCGCGTGGATCATCTGGGCATTGGTGGCCAGCGGGGCGGCCAGCTGCAGGTTCTCGCGCAGCGTCAGGGCGAAGAGCGTCGCGTGCTGCTCCACCACCGCCGCGTTGTGCTTCAGCGTGGCGGGCCCCATGCCGTGGCGGCCGTCGTGGATGATGCCCTCGTCCGGTTCCAGCTGCCCCTGCAGCACTCGCAGCAGCGTGGTCTTGCCGCTGCCCGAAGGGCCGATCACCGCGGTGCGCGAGCCGGCCGGGAACACCGCGTTGACGCCACGCAGCGTGCGGTGCTCGCCGTCGTAGCTCGCGCCGACGTTCTCCAGCACCAGATCCCCGGTGTGCAGGTCGATATCCAGCGGCCGGGCGACTGACTGGTGCACCGGGATCTCTTCGATCTCGGCGATCTTCTTCTCCGCGCTGCGCCCGGTCAGGCCGATGTAGAAGAAGCTGCCCACGTAGTTCACCGGGGCGAGCATCAGGAAGCTGAGGATGACCAGCGCGGCCGCTTCGCCGGTGGTGAAGGCCCCGCTGCCCAAACGCCACCAGGCCAGGATCGAGGCGGTGGACAGCAGCAGGATGGCGAAGCTGGCGTCGATGACCAGCAGCACGATCTGGTTGCGGGCCAGCAGCTTCATAACCTGCCGGCGCACCCGCTCGGAGGCCCTGGCCACCCGGCGCCCCATCCAGCCTCCGGCGCCGTTGAGCTTGAGCATGCCCAGCGAGCGCAGCGCGTCGAGGAAGGTCGCCGTCAGGATGCCCTGCGCCCGGCGGTATTCGCCGGAGGAGGCGCTGAACAGCTTCTGGAATCCGAGCACGATCAGCGGGACCAGGGCGGTGGGCAGCAGCATCAGCCCCGCGGAGAGCGGGTCGATGAACAGCGCGATGAACACCAGCACCAGCACCGGGGTGGACACCGCGGCGATCGCCGGGCCCATGAAGGCGGTGCGGTACTTGACCGAGCGGTCCACCGAGTCCATGGCCGCCTGCACCAGCTCGCCTTCCCCGGCGCGCCGCACGGCCAGCGGGCCGATGGCCAGGTAGTGCTGCAGCAGCCGGGTGCGGTGGTGCTCGGTCAGCTGACGGCCCGCTTGCGCGGCGAGCACCGGAACCAGCCAGGCGCACACCGCGACGGTGAGCAGTTCGCCGACGGCGCCGAGGTACCAGCCGGCATCCGGCATGCCGCCGGCGGCGACGACGTCGATGGCGCGGCCGATGAGGACCGCCAGCCCCGCGGTGCCGGCCGCTCCGAGCAGGCTGAGCGCGACCACCAGTGCCGTGGACGCCGAGAAAAGACCAAAGACCCTATGCACAGCTTCAATCCTAGGCCAGCGCCCGCGGCGGGGCCGGGATGTCACAGATTGCCCGCAGGGTTTCGCATCAGTCAGACTTGAACGCATGATGAGTCCTGCACCTGCCACCCGACCGAATTCGGTGACCCTTCGCTTCCTGGCGGCCCCGATGGATGTCGGGGTGGCCGGCACGGTCTCCGCCGGCACCGTGCTGGAATGGGTCGACAAGGCCGCCTACGCCGCGGCCGTGGGCTGGTCCTCCAGCTACTGCGTCACCGCCTACGTGGGGAACATCCGCTTCGAGGATCCCATCAGCTCCGGCGACCTGGTGGAGGTCACCGCTTCGGTGGTCTACACCGGCAGCACCTCCATGCACATCCGCACCGAGGTCTCCTTCTCGGATCCGCGCGAGCTGCGCCCCACCATGTCCACCACCTGCCTGGTGATCTTCGTGGCGGTGGACGGCAACGGCAAGCCCACCGCGGTGCCGAACTACGTTCCCGAATCCCTGCGGGAGATCGAGCTGCGCAACAACGCGCTGGCCCGCATCGAGGTCCGCAACCAGATCGTCGCCTCGATGAAGGACCAGGTCTACTCGAACGCCGGCACCGCCGAGCGCGTAGTCCTGCGCTTCATGGCCTCGCCCACCGACGTGAACTGGGGCGGCAAGGTGCACGGCGGCATCGTGATGAAGTGGATCGACGAGGCCGCGGCACTGTGCGCCTCGCGCTACTGCGGGCTGGACACCGTCGCGGTGTTCTCCGGCGGCATCCGCTTCTACCGCCCGTTGTTCATCGGGGACCTGGTGGAGGTCGAGGCCCGCTTGGTCTACACCGGCACCAAGGGCATGCACATCGCGGTGCACGTGCGCTCGGGCAACCCGAAGACCCGCGAAATGAACCTGACCACCTACTGCCTGACCATCATGGTCACCCGCGACGAGACCGGCACCGCGGTGCCGGTCAAGCCATGGATCCCGGTCACCGAGGAGGACCACCGCCTGCACGACCACGCGCTGGAGCTGCTGACCATCCGCGCCAACGCCCCCGGCGGCTACACCCCGACCCACCTGGCGCACGATCCGGGGCAGGCAGGCGCAGCCCAGGAGCAGTCCAAGTGAGCGCTTCGCCCTTCGTGAAGGTCTGCGGGCTGTCCACCGCACAGGACGTCGCGGCCGCCGTGGCCCACGGCGCCGACGCCCTGGGCTTCGTGCTGACCCCCAGCCCGCGCGAGGTCTCCCCCGCCCTGGCCGCCGAACTGCTCTCCGCTGTTCCCGCCGCGGTGGCCACGGTGGCGGTATTCCGCTCCGAGGACGCGGACACCGCGATCCGGCTCTCCCGGCAGGCCGGCGTCGGCTGGATCCAGCTGCACGGACGGCGCACCCCTGAGGACATCGCCGCGGTCAAGGCTGCTGGATTCCATGCGATCCGCGCCGTGCGCATGGATGCCGGAGCAAGCGAGTTCGAGGACTGGGGCGAGGACTTCCTGCTGATCGACGCAGCCGTTCCCGGCAGCGGCGAAAGCTGGGACTACGCCGCGGTGCGCGAGCTGGCGGCGGGGCGCCGCTGGCTGGTGGCCGGGGGGCTGCATTCCGGCAACGTGGCCGGCGCGCTGGAGCAATCGCAGGCCTCCGGCGCGGATGTCTCCTCCGGGGTGGAATCCTCGCGCGGGGTCAAGGACCCGCAGCTGATCGCCGCGTTTCTCGACGCCGCGAAGACCATAGCCGGCTAGCCCAGCCAGTTGTGCGGCGCGGGCTTGCGGGAGCCTGGCAGCGCGCCGTTTTCGCGCCAGTCGTGCAGCCACTGCGGGACCACACGGTCCGCGGGAACCTCCAGCCCTACCGCCTGCATGATCTCCTCGTTGGACACCGCGCCCTTCTTCGAGGTCATGCGGGTCGCGATGTAGGCGCGGGCGTAGATCTCCCCGTCGACCACGATGCGCTGCTCGAAGTAGATGCATTTCTCGTCCAGCCCCAGCAAGCGGGTTTCCTGGGAGAACTTCTTGCCCAGCTCGACGGATTTGCGGAAGGTGATGGTTTCGCACTGCACCACCGGGGTCCACTTCTTCTTGCGCAGGATGTCCCAGACGCCCGAGCGGAACATCAGGTCGAAGCGGCCCAGGTCGAAGATCGAGAAGTACATGCCGTTGTTGATGTGGCCTGCGAAGTCGATGTCGGTCAGCGTGGCCCGCATGCTCACCGAGCCGGTGTCGAACATCGACAGCTTCGGTGCTTTCTTGCTTTTGAAGAACACCATCAGGATTCGAAAAATCATGTGCATACCATCACATTACCGTTCGGTAACTTGTTTTCCCAGTTGTTTCTTCCGCTCTCAACCTTTGGCCTAATCCTGCCGGATCACGCGTTTTCCCCTCGCCGCCCGCTAAAGTCGAAAGCGACTTTTGAACGACGCACTTGTCCAAGGAGCCGCCATGCGCCGACTGACCGACTACGTCCACCGGCGGCTTCCTTCCCTCCCGCCCGCCGACTGGGAACGCCCGGCCCCCGACAAGGCCGGCCTGCGCCGCGACATGTTCGCCGCGCTGGGGCTGCTGGCCTTCGCCATCGTGATGCAGCAGCTGAGCCTCTCGCTGACCGAGGTCGAGCACGCCCCATCTCAGGGGGCGTCGCTGGCAGTGCTGTCGGCGATGATCCTGCCGCTGATGTTCCGCAGGCGCTGGCCGATTTCCATGATGCTTCTGGGCTCCGCCGCCTTCATGGTCAGCGGCACCTCGGAGGCCTACATGGTCACCATGCAGATCTGCGCGCAGCTTGCCTACTTCCTGGGCCTGTACACTGCCGTCACCTGGTCGCGGAACCGCCGCGCGCTGTGGAGCATCTTGAGCATCGTGCTGCTGGCCATGGCCGTCTGGATCATCATCGACCTGTTCACCTCGGACCTGATGAAATCCATGGACGTCAGCATGGTGGACAACCCCGCCGGCGACATCCCGGCGGATATCGCCTTCCCGCTGTACACCTTCCTGATCAACCTGCTGTTCTTCGGCGGCTCCATCTTCCTCGGGCTGGTCAGCTGGTCCAATGCCTACGCCAACGAACTGGTCAAGACCCAAGCGCAGCGCATCGCCGACCAGTCCCAGCAACTGGCGGACCGCGCGGTGAACGAGGAGCGCCTGCGCATCGCCCGCGAGCTGCACGACGTGATCGCCCACCACATCGCCTCGGTCGGGGTCCAGGCCGGCGCCGCGCGCATGGTCCAGCGGCGCGACCCGGAAAAAGCCGCCGAGCTCATGAAGGGCATCGAGGACTCGGCGCGCAGCGCCGTGGGCGAGACCCGCGCGCTGCTCGGCGTGCTGCGCGAAAGCGGGGGCGACATGCTGCCTGATTCCGGCGGCGACGCGCGCCGGCCTGAACCGTCGATGAAGCAGCTGCCGACGCTGCTGGCGGAGAACCGCGCGCAAGGCCTGGCCGTCGAGCTCTCCCGCGCCGAGCACACCCCCGGCTACCTGGACTCGCTGCCCGCCGGCGTGTCCCTGGCCCTCTACCGGATTTGCGGCGAGGCCCTGGCCAATGTCCGCCGGCACTCCACCGCCCGCCGCGCCACCCTGAGCCTGCGCTCGGGCGTCGACGAGCAGGGCCCGTGGGTCGAAGCAGAGATCACCGACGAGGGAACTACGCTCCCTGACAGCTCCGGCAGCGGCTTCGGCTTGCGCGGCATCCGAGAGCGGGCCAATCTGCACCACGGTCTGGTGGAGATCGGCCCGCGCGTCCCGCACGGCTGGCGCACCCGGGCGCGGCTGCGGGTGGTGGCCGGCGCGGAAACTACACTGGTGCCATGAGCAAGATATCCGTCGTGATCTGCGACGACCAGCCTCTGATCGTCTCCTCGCTGAAGCTGATCCTGGAAACCGACCCGCAGATCAGCGTGGTGGGCACCGCTGAGAACGGCGAGCAGGGGGTGGCGCTGGTCACCGAGCTGAATCCAAGCGTGGTCCTGATGGACATCCAGATGCCGCAGCTGGACGGCATCGCCGCCACCTCCCGGATCAGCCGGGACACCGACACCAAGGTCGTGGTGCTGACCACGTTCAACCGCGACGACTACCTCTTCGACGCCCTGGACGCCGGGGCCAGCGGCTTCCTGCTGAAGAACACCGACCCGGAAACGCTGATCACCGCAGTGCACCAGGTCGCCGCGGGCCACGGCCTGCTCTCCCCCGAGGTCACCCTCAAGCTCATCCGCCACCGCTCCGCCCCGGCCGAGGCGGCGCCGGACGCGGACGGGCAGGACCTACTCTCCGCCCTGACCGAACGCGAGCTGCAGGTGCTCACCGAGCTGGCCAAGGGCAAGAACAACCAGGAGATCGCCGCGGTGCTCTCCCTGTCGGAGGCGACGGTGAAGACCCACCTGTCGAACCTGCTGGCGAAACTGCATCTGAGGGACCGGGTCCAGGGTGTGCTCTTCGCCCACCGCGTCGGACTCATCCAATAGTTTCAGCCTGCAGAGTGAGCCCCGCCGCCGCCTGGATTCCTAGGCTAGGAGGTAGACAAGGCACAGCAGCTAAAGGATGACCATGCTAGAGGTACACAACGTGTCGCGTTCCTTCGCGGAGCGGCTTGTGTTGGACGACGTCAATTTCACCGTGCCGCGCGGCGCGCTGACCGGCTTCGTCGGCGCCAACGGGGCCGGCAAGACCACCACGATGCGCATCATCATGGGGCTGCTGAAGGCCAGTTCGGGCACCGTGAGCCTGGACGGGAAGCCGCTGGAGGGCGATACCCGCCCCCACTTCGGCTACATGCCCGAGGAGCGCGGACTGTATCCCAAGCAGCCGATCATGGACCAGCTGGTGTACCTCGGCCAGCTGCATTCGCTCTCCCGGTCCGAGGCCCGCCGCCGCGCCATGGAGCTGCTGGCCCGCTTCGGCCTGGACGACCGCGCCAAGTCCAAGCTCGAATCCCTCTCGCTGGGCAACCAGCAGCGCGTCCAGGTCGCCGCGGCGCTGCTGCATGAGCCGGAGGTGTTGATCCTCGACGAACCCTTCAGCGGCTTGGACCCCATTGCGGTGGACTCCATGAGCTCCATCCTGCGCGACTACGCTTCCCGCGGCGTCCCGGTGCTGTTCTCCTCCCACCAGCTGGACCTGCTCGACGTGCTGGTCGACCACCTGGTCATCATCCAGGACGGCCGCATCCTGGCCAACGCCTCCGCCGAGGACCTGCGAGCATCGCAGGCCACCCGCCACAAGCTCTCGCTCGGCGCGGACGCCGGATGGCTGCGCGACGAGCCCGGGGTCGAGGTGATCGACATCTCCGGCTCCCGGGCACTGGTGAACTTCCAGACCGAGACCGACTCCCAGCGCGTGCTGCGCGAGGCCCTGTCGCTGGGCACCGTCACCGAGTTCGCGATCCACCGCCCCGCCCTGGCCGACATCTACCGGGAGATCATCAAATGAACACCACCTCCGCCCCCTGGCTGATCGTGGCTCTGCGCGAAGTCGAGACGAAGCTCAAGGACAAGGCCTTCGTCATCTCCACCCTCGGCACCCTGGCGCTGATCATCGGCGCCGTCGCGCTCACCGGATTCCTGGGCAGCAAGTCCGCGGACTACTCCGTGGCCGCCACCGACCCGCTCAGCTACCAGGTTCTCACCGAGGCCCAGGACCAGCGCCCGGAGAACATGAGCCTTGCCATCTCCCAGCTCGACCCCGGACAGGCCCGTGACCAGGTTCAGTCGCAGGACATCGACGCGATGCTGGCCTCCTCCGCCGACCAGCGCAGCATGACGCTCACCGGCTTCGACGAGCTCGACGCCGATCTGGAACAGCTGGTCTCCACCGCGATGCGCACGGTGCTCACCGACCAGCTATTGTCCGCCCAAGGGCTGGACGCCTCCGCGCTGCCGACGGCGGATGACCTGGAAACCGAGCAGTTGCAGGGAGATTCCGAACGCAGCTCGATGATCCGCGCGATGGCCTTCATCTTCTCCTTCCTCTTCTACATGGCGGCGCTGATCTTCGGCATGCCGATCGCCAACTCGGTGATCGAGGAGAAGCAGAACCGCGTGGTCGAGATCCTTGCCAGCACCGTCAGGCTGCGCCAGCTGCTGGCCGGCAAGATCATCGGCAACGTCATCCTGGCCATGGTCCAGCTGCTCCTGTTCCTCGGTGTCGGCCTGCTGGCGGCCTACCTGGCGCCCGGCGAGATCCCGTTCCTCGGCGTGGTCTCCACCGTGGCCGGATGGTTCGTTGTCTTCTTCCTCGGCGGGTTCATGCTGCTCGCGGGCATCTGGGCAGCGCTGGGCGCACTGGCCACCCGCACCGAGGACCTGCAGCAGTCCAGCGGCCCGATCATCGGCGCGCTGGTGGCGGTGATGTTCATTGGCATCTACGCCAAGGGCGGCTTCCTGGTCCTCGCCTCGTATATCCCGATCGCATCTTCGGTGGCGATGCCCATCCGCATGCTGTCCGGGGACGTGGCCCTGTGGGAACCGCTGCTGTCGCTGGCCGTGCTGCTGGCCGCGTGCTGGGCCGTGCTGCTCTTCTCCGAACGCATCTACCGCCGCGCGGTCATGCACACCGGCGGGGCACTGACCCTTCGCAGGGCCATGAAGCTCGAGCTCTAGCGCCAGCTGCCGGAAAACCGCACGTCGCGGATCAGCCGGTGCACAGGCGGGGTCGCTAAAATCATTCGGGTGCGAGAAGAGAAACCCCTTGTGAATTTGTCCGCCCGGCTGATCGTCGTTTGGCTGGTGGCCCTGAGCGGAATCATCGGCTCAACCATCCTGGCCACCGCGCACTACGTCTTCGATACCGGCGTGCTGTCGGTCATCGCCCTGTGGGCCCTCCGGGTTCTCGTGCTCGCAAGCTTCTGGCTGCTGCCGCTGCCGCGGGACACGAAGATCTTCGGCATCGGGCTGGTGCTGCTGTCTTTGGTCCTCGACGTGCTGCTCAAGTTTCCGGTGCTAGGTTCGGTGCAATACGCGGACTGGTTCCTGGTCTCGGCACTGGACCTCACCGGCGCGTACGCCGGCTACTTCACCGTCTGGGGCCTGCTGCTGCCGGTGCTGAGCATGACCGGTTGGTTCATCCTGCGCCAGCGCCGGCTGGCTGGCTGGCTGGTCGGACTGGCTTCCACCCTGGGCATGGGCTTCGCGGTGCAGGCTGTCTCCCGATCCGTGGACGGAACCTTCACCCTCTTCGCCGTGGTCACCGTCGCCCGCTACATCGTGCCTGCCGCACTGGCGGCTCTGGCCGATTTCGCTGTGGCACGCTATTCGGCGCGGGTGCTCCCGCGCTGATTGCCGAACATGCCGGATCGCTGGCAACGGATCCCGGGGAATCCCGGCAGGCGGCGAGGGCGCAAGACAGGCCCTTATGGAACTGGCCAAGCAGGCTGCGGACGGCACCGCCAGCGCTGCGAGAATCTTTACCCGCCCTGCCATTTGCCAGGCCCCGGAATCCGGGCTTTTCCACGACTTCAAGGGTTCAACGACCGGCGCGTTATTGCGCAGCTGGCATGCGGGAACGAGAACTACCTGCCGGGGGTTCGCAGCCGAACGCAGTTGCCTCCCAAGCTAGGGCGAGACGGAGGGCACTGTAGTTTCACTTCCTTCCCCGCTGGTTGATGCCTGCACGCCGCCTTCGTCTGCTTGAGATGTGCTTGCTGGCGCGTGGAACCGGCTGCCCCATCCCGCCACCGGGATCCAGGGGAACGCGCTGCACGGAGCCTACGGGTCGAAGAGCCGTCAGCCGCCAAGGCCAGGGCATGCCAGAGGGCTGGCTCGTGCCGCAGGCGGACCCGCGATTCGCAGAGGCTGCCGCGCAATTATTTGCGGACGAATCGTCAACGAGGTGATTCAGGGATTCCCAAGAAGGCAGGGAACAAGATGAACCGAGATCGAGTGGACGCTAGTCCCGAAGAAAAATGAAGTACTTAGCAAGGAGACCAAAGAGGAAGAGGAGGCCCTGGCCCGCGAGTGGGAGAAGGAATCGTTCCCGGCCTCGGATCCACCGGCAGATTACTAAGAGTGCGGAACTCTTGCCCATGTCCTTCGAGTGGATACTCCCAGATAGCGTCAAAACGCTCGTGAGGTGCCCTTTGCGGATGCGTGCTTTCGTCGAGTAATTTTCCACGCATTTGCGTATGCAGATCCGGAAGGGCAGTACCGTGGGCAACGGATCCCGCGCTGCGGTAACTTTTGCGAGGAAGCATCCCATTGCCCAATGGGATGTTCCTCCTTTTAAGAGGCTTCGTCCGCTTGCTCTGTCTCTGCTGCTTCCTCTCCAATGCCGGCAAGCAGGCATGGCAGTCACGTTGCCTGGCGGAGCACAGCACCGGCAGATCTTGGCCAACGGTCCGCCCTGCCCTTTTTCGAGCTGCTGGTGAATCTGCGCGCAGAGTCCGGAAGACCATCGGGACACAGGACGCGCATGGCCCGGTCATCTCGATCGCCGCTCAAGCTCGACGTCCCAGCGTTCTTGGCGATGGCTCTCTCGTTGATGCACGGCCACGGCAGCAAACCCCCGACTGCACATTCTCCCACGCAGGAGAAACGCATCCCTGGCCTCCGGGCCTTGGCGGATGGCGGATCAAGGCTCATTCCCTGATGCGCTCATTCGTCCCCTCGGCAGACTGTTCGGCAAGCTGCTCCCGTAGGCCGATATTTTCAGCTTCCAGCTCCAAGATGATGCCGATGCCGGCCAGATTCACGCCCTGCTCGATCAGCTCAGATATCTGCTTCAGCCGGGCCAAATCTTCCGCGTGGTACCTGCGCGTGCCCCCGCTGGTCCGTGCTGGGGTGATCAAGCCTCGCACTTCATAAAGCCTGACAGTTTGCACGCTCACCCCCACGCTCTGCGCAGCGGTGGCAATGGAATGCGTTCGAGAGGCACCTTCTGGGTGTGCAGAATTTTTTGACATTTTTTACCTTGCGTAGCTTGCGTGATCTCTGATTCCCATGCTATAAAATCTACATCGTTAGGTATAGATCTAACGGAAAGTGAATTGCACCATCATAGAGTGTCACACCAGAAAGGAATGAGTTCAGATGATGCAGACCGAGGTACTTCGCGATTTCGACCGCTTGGTACAGCGAGCTTTCAACACCCAACTCAGCTCTGAGCCCGTCCACCCGATGCCAATGGAGGCATGGCGGGACGAAGACGGATTCCATGCTGAATTCGATCTACCAGGCATCGATGCCGAGCAGATCGACACGGCCGTGGAAAAGAACATCTTGACCATCCGCGCCGAGCGCACCAAGCCGGAAGGCCGTCAGTACGTGACCGGTTCGGAAAGACTGTGGGGCCACTTCACCCGCGAACTGGTGCTGGGGGATCATTTGGATACCGAGAGCATCCAAGCCTCCTATGTCGATGGCGTGCTGAGGCTGGATATTGCTGTGGCCGAAAGTGCCAAGCCCCGCCGTATCCAGGTTGCGGTCAACCGCGGCGGGAAAGACCCCAAGGAATTAACCAGCTAGTCAAGGATGCCCCTGAGGGGCATGCGCGGAGATGATGTGTCATGTCTGCCTTCATTGATCCGGTGTTCCACCCGTTGGTCATTGATGACGAGTTGCTTCTGGCCATATACGAGCTCGAGCTATCCACGGCACCACGTCAGGACCAGCCGCCGCGAGCGCGCCGACGAACCGCGCTCGACGGTGTTCCGCGGCCCAGTCAGCGGTGTCCGGAAGCAGAGAACGATACCCGAGTGAGTGAAAGGTCAGTACGCGCCATCGGACCTGCAAGGGTTTATTCTCGTTCACCACCGGTAGCCGGTGAGCCTGGCCGAAGAACCTGAACAGAGTGGTCGACAGGGGTGCGTCCGAACCGAAGACCGGGCGCACCCCTTCGGAACGAGCAGCAACGGTTCGCACCAAGAACGACCCGTTGGCCAGAATTCGTTCAGCGGCGCGCGGATGCCTGAACCGACCCAGGACCGCGAGAAGCGAAGCGGCCTCGTCCGGCTTCCTTGGCCTATGGCCAAGAAGGACGCATCCACACCGGGGACACTGGATCAACCCCAAAGACCGATCCGAGTTGAACGAACTGATCGTACGGGAGGACGGCTCCGGGTGCCGACCGCGACCAGGGCGCATTGCAGTGCCGATCCCCAGCGGCATGCAGTCATCGTCCTAGGCCGGCACAGTGCCCCGCTGGCGGCTCCAGCCCACCTTGAGCGGTACCGGAGAAGCAATCGATTTGCTGCCGGCGAGCGGATGTCCCGACCCCGCCCGCCGCCCGCTAAATGGTTGGAAGCTGTGAATCAGGCGGAATCGCCGCGACAAGAATACGCAGGGCCTATGATTCGTGGTGACTCAGCTACCGACATAAAACACAGATTAGCTCTCGCACTTGGCGAATACCTGAGATTGCAAGGACTTGCTGCGGACATGAACGACAGGAGCACATGCGATGTTTCACCAAGAATTGCGGACCCACACGGCCGAAGAACTTAGGAATCTGTTGACGTCACCCCATGCGCAGGAGCACCTTCGCCGCTATGGTTGGCAGCCTGCGATGCCCATAGTCATCACTGCACCCTACGAAACGCTGGACACCGCGATGGGGCTGGTATCCACCTACAACTCGGCGGTCCTTATCGGATGTTATGACCCGTATTCGGACGAGCTCACCCTGTGGCAAGTTTCCGGGCCGGAATCCACCGAGCATCCCGAAGACGGCGTTGAACTCAAGCGCAATGAAGCGTACACCTTCCGGGAAATGTGTCAGAAAGCGATGCAGAGCCCCGCAGTGCGCTTCCGGCCCAAGGGATGGAACCATGATGTCCGCGTTCGAGAAATTCCGCTGTTTGCCCGCAGTGACCGCCTAACGTGCAGCCGCGAACAGATGATCCATTCCTCCCGGAAGCACACGCGCCCACTCGAACATATCCCCCTGGGCACTTCTGGTACCTAGCTTCGAGCGTTCCGCTCCTTCCGCGTGGCCTCCCAGAGGCGGCACGGGAAGATCGGCATCGAGGATATGGGACAACACGACGTGCCCTGCTCCGAGGCCCCATGCGTGCCGGTCAAACCAGCAATGCTCGGCCAGGCATCGCCGTGGCCTTGGCAGCGCATCGCGCGTTCATGCCCACTGGTCAGTGGACCTCGATTAAACCCGCAGGCCGCGGCGAGCTCCCCTTGTCGGGGAACTCACCGCGGCCTGTCTTCGACCTGGTGCTGACGGCGCCTAGATCAACGAGTCGCTCAGGTGGTTCGGAGTGCCGAAGCGGTGGGCGGTGATGGACACTGCCTGCTCGTGCAGGAACGGGAGCAGCTCCACACGACCGGCGCCGGTGACGTTCGAGGCGTAGATCGCCACGTCAGGCTTGCCGTTGGTGGCCTCTGCAACCTCGGAGAGCGACCCGCCGATCAGGCGGATGCGGGCCGAGGACTGCGGACCGGTCTTGGCTGCCAGCTTGGCGGCGCGGGCCGCGAAGCCCGCTGCGTCTTCGCGCACCACGGTGACCGAGTGCTCGGCCAGCAGGTTGCGCACGCCGCGCGGCAGCTCGACGTCAGCGGAGAACACCACGCGCGATCCCGCGGTCACGCCGGCGGCCAGCACGCGCAGCGCCTCGGCAATGCCGTGGCCGCTGGTCTCGTTCTCGTAGCGCACGGTCACGTCCACCGGGCGGTAGCGGAACACGTTGCGCTCGGCCTGCAGACCTGAACGGTCCTTGGCCTGGTTGAACTCGGTGTTCCACCACAGCTTGTCGCTGCCCAGGGCTGCGGACAGCCACTGGGTGTCGGCCTCGTCCAGACCCGCGGTGTTCAGCAGGCGCTCATCGAAGGTGGACAGCGCGGCGGTCTCGGTGACCGGCGCATCGGTCCACGAACCCATGCCGACCAGGTAGTTCGGGCCGCCAGCCTTGGTGCCGGCACCGATGGCCGACTTCTTCCAGCCGCCGAACGGCTGGCGCTGCACGATGGCGCCGGTGATGCCGCGGTTCACGTAGATGTTGCCGGCCTGGATGTTCTCCAGCCAGTAGGCCAGTTCGTCCTGGTCCAGCGAGTGCAGGCCCGAGGTCAGGCCGTAGTCGATCTCATTGACCATGGCCACTGCTTCTTCCAGGGTCTCGGCAGTCATCACGCCGAGGATCGGGCCGAAGTACTCGGTCAGGTGGTACTCGCTGCCGCGCTTCACGCCGTAGCGCACGCCCGGGGAGTACAGCTTGCCCGAGTCGTCGAGCTGCTCGGGCTTCAGTTCCCAGCGCTCTCCGGCGCCCAGGGTGGTCAGGCCGCGCTTGAGCTTCTCGCCCGGCTCGCCGATCAGCGGGCCCATCTGCGACTCGGGGTTCCACGGGTAGCCGACCTTCAGCGACTTGACCGCGTCGATCAGCTGGCTGTTGAAGCGGCGCGAGGTGGCCACCGAGCCGACCAGCACGACCAGCGAGGAGGCCGAGCACTTCTGGCCTGCGTGGCCGAAGGCCGACTGCACCACATCCTTGGCCGCCAGGTCGAGGTCCGCATGCGGGGTGACGATGATGGCGTTCTTGCCCGAGGTCTCCGCAAGCAGCGGCAGGTCCTTGCGGAAGGAGCGGAACAGCTCGGCGGTCTCGTAGCCGCCGGTCAGGATCAGGCGGTCGACGCGGGCGTCGGAGACCAGCTGGGTGCCCAGCTCGCGCTCACTGACGAAGACCAGCTGCAGCACGTCCTTCGGCACGCCGGCGTCCCACAGGGCCTTGACCATGACGGCGCCGATGCGCGCGGCCTGGCTGGCAGGCTTGATGATGACGGCGGAACCCGCGGCCAGGGCCGACAGGGTGGAGCCGGCAGGGATCGCCATCGGGAAGTTCCACGGCGGGGTGACCACGGTCAGCTTGGACGGCACAAAGGTCGCACCGTCGACGGTGTCCAGGTCGCGGCCGCGCTGGGCGTAGTAGTGGGCGAAGTCGATCGCCTCGGAGACTTCCACGTCGCCCTGGTCGATGGTCTTCCCGCACTCGGAGCCGAGCACCTCGAGCATGGTGGCGCGGCGCTCTTCGAAGAGCTGGCCGGCGCGGTGCAGGATCTCGGCGCGCTTGGCCGAGCCCAGTGCCTGCCAGCCGGCGGCGGCGTCCACGCCCATGGCGATGGCCTCATCCAGTTCCGAGGAGGAGTGGATGGTGTGCGAGGAGACCAGGTCCTTGCCCAGCGACGAGTCCTGCATCTTGGCCAGGATCTCGCGGCCCCAGGCGCGGTTCTGGGCCAGGTCCGGATCGGTGTCCGGGGTGTTGAAG
The DNA here is from genome assembly GCF_046940185.1 of Arthrobacter sp. 'calajunan'. NCBI lineage: Bacteria > Bacillati > Actinomycetota > Actinomycetes > Micrococcales > Micrococcaceae > Arthrobacter > Arthrobacter sp. 'calajunan'. The sequence continues at coordinate 411,073 of NZ_JBKZDY010000003.1, read as the reverse complement.
AACCCGGTGGTGCCCTCGATCAGGCCTTGGACCTTCCCGGCCAGCGCCTCGTCCTGGACCTGGCGGTTCTGCACGCGGTGCGGAGCCGGGACCTGCTCGCTCATGGCCTCCAGGGAAGCCAGGAAGCGGTCCTTCTCGCGCTGGAACAGCGCCTCGTTCTTCTCCAGCTCGAAGACCGCGGACATGAAGTTCTCCTGGCTGGCGCCCTCTTCGAGGCGGCGGATCAGGTAGGCGATCGCCACGTCGAATTCTTCCGGGTGCACCACCGGGGTGTAGAGCAGCAACTCGCCGACCTCGCGGCGCACCGCCTCGGCTTGGCCGGTGGCCATGCCCAGCAGCATCTCGAACTCGATGCCCTTGGTGACGCCGCGGGACTTGGCCAGCAGCCAGGCCAGGGCCACGTCGAACAGGTTGTGGCCGGCCACGCCGATGCGCACGTTCTTCACGTGCTCCGGGCGCAGCGCGTAGTCGATGACCATCTTGTAGCTGGTGTCGGAGTCCTGCTTGGTGTGCCAGGTGGCCAGCGGCCAGCCGTGGATGTCGGCTTCCATGGTTTCCATCGGCAGGTTCGCGCCCTTGACCACACGCACCTTGATCGGTGCGCCGCCATCGGCCACGCGGGCCGAAGCGAAGTCCTGCAGCTGGATCATGGCGCCCAGGGCATCCGGCAGGTAGGCCTGCAGCACGATGCCGGCTTCCAGGTTCTTGAACTCGTCCATGGACAGGATCCTGGTGAAGACCGCGATGGTCAGCTCCAGGTCCTTGTACTCTTCCATGTCCAGGTTGATGAACTTCTTCTTGGAGCCGCGGTTGGCCAGCTCGTAGAGCGGCTTGAGCTTCTCGATGATGTGCTCCACCGCCTCGTCGAAGGCCCAGTGGTTGTGCGGGGCCACGGTGGCGGAGACCTTGATGGACACGTAGTCCACGTCGTCGCGGGCCAGCAGCTTGGTGGTGCCCTCCAGGCGGCGGGCTGCTTCGCCCTCGCCCAGGATGGCCTCGCCCAGCAGGTTGACGTTCAGGTTGACGCCTTCGCGCTTGATCTTGGAGATCGCGCCGCCCAGCTTGGCGTCGGAGGCGTCGATGATCAGGTGGCCGACCATCTCGCGCAGCACCTTGCGGGCCGCCGGAACCACGATCTGCGGCACGATCGGCGCCATGACGCCGCCCAGGCCAACTGCCTTGCGCATGTACCACGGCAGGAAGGCCGGCACCTTCGGGGCCAGGGCCTTGAGGTTGGCGGCGGCGACGTTCAGGTCCTCGGGACGGATCACGCCGTCGACGAAGCCGACGGTGAAGTCCAGGCCGTTGGGGTCCTTGAGCACTCCGGCCAGGCGGGCGGCGGAGGCGTCGGTCGGGAACTGCGCGGCTTCGGTGAGCCAGCGGCGGACCAGCTTGATGGCGTCGTCGGCCAGTTCGGCCGGGGTGGTCATGGTGTTGCCGGCGGCGTCGACGGCCGGCGGCACGAGGTGCTGGGTGTTGGTGGAAGACACTTGTGGTCCCTTCGATGCGGTTCGTACATGGGGGTTCGGCACCGAACGCTCAGGTCGTTTTTGGGCTGTGCTGGCCGCCTGCTCCGGTCAGGAACCACGCGCCACGCGAAGCTGTGTGCAAGATTGAGTATGACCCTTTTGCGGGTTAAGCAAAAGTGAACAAAACCGAAGGATTTCATTCGGGTTTGCTAATGTTTCCACAGGGTCTGAAATTCACCGGAAAACGCGGGGGTAAACCATGCTTGAACTGCGCCGATTGCGGCTGCTTCGGGAATTGAGCATCCGCGGCACCATCGCGGAGGTCGCCGACGTGCTCAGCTACTCCCCTTCCTCGGTTTCGCAGCAGCTCACCCAGCTGGAGGCGGAAGCGGGCGTGGAGCTGCTGCGCCGCACCGGACGCACGCTGCAGCTGACCCCGCAGGCCCAGGTCCTGGTGGCCCACACCGAGGAACTGCTTGGCTCCATGGAGCGGGCCGAAGCGGCGCTGGCCGCCACCTTGTCCACGGTCACCGGTACCGTGCGCCTGGCCGTGTTCCAAACCGCCATGCTGGCCCTGATGCCGCCGGTACTGCGCGAGCTGCGCACCACCTACCCGCGCCTGCGGGTGGAGATGAGCCAGCAGGAGCCGGCCGAGGCGCTGCACGAAACCAGCAGCCGCAACTTCGACCTGGTGGTCGCCGAGCAGTACCCCGGGCACGCCGCACCGCACTATGAAAACCTCGACCGACGAGTGCTGACGCACGACGCCATCCGGTTGGCGCTGCCGGCCCGGGGTGCGGCGGGCAATGCCGAATTCGACCGGGTCGCCACCTTGGAGCACGCCGCGCACCTGCCCTGGGTGATGGAGCCGGAGGGTGCGGCCAGCCGCCACTGGGCCGAGCAGTCCTGCCGGCTGGCCGGCTTCGAGCCGGACGTGCGCTACGAAACCGCGGACCTGCAGGCCCATCTGCAGCTGGTGGCGTCCGGCAACGCGGTGGCGCTGCTGCCCGCACTGGTGCTGCGCACCGATTCCGGGACGCTGCGCGCGGTCGAGCTGCCGGGCGCGCCGATGCGCACCATCTTCACCGCCATGCGGCATTCCTCGACCCAGTCCCCGGCCATGCAGGCGGTGCGCTCGCTGCTGCACCGGCAGCCTGGAATGATCGACGAGCAGGGTTCGGCCGACCCGCCGCCGACCAAACGGCTCCTTCGATGAGTTGGGTCACATTTCGGTAACAACGCTCCGGGCGGAACGCGACAAACCCTCCAATTGGTGCCATAGTGGTGACTCGCACCACAAGACCCGCGTCCCGCCCCGGTACATCATCGCGGCGGGCAGAACAGGTTATGAGGAAACATGTCCGACCAGACTTTTCAGATGATCGCGATCGCGATCTACATGGCCGCCATGCTTGGCATCGGCTATATCGCGTATCGCCGCACCAACAACATCGATGACTACATGCTGGCCGACCGCGGCCTGAAGCCCTGGGTGGCTGCGCTGTCGGCTGGCGCCTCGGACATGTCCGGCTGGCTGCTCATGGGCCTGCCCGGTGCCATCTACCTGGGCGGCATGCACGAAGCCTGGATCGCCATCGGCCTGCTCATCGGCGCCTGGCTGAACTGGAAGTTCGTGGCCCCGCGCCTGCGCTCCTACACCGCCATCGCGCAGAACGCGATCACCATCCCGAGCTACTTCGAGAAGCGCCTGAAGGACGGCACGCACATGCTGCGCATTGCCTCCTCGATCATCATCCTGGGCTTCTTCACCTTCTATGTCTCCTCGGGCATGGTGGCCGCCGGCAAGTTCTTCGACTCCACCTTCAACTGGCCGTACATGACCGGCCTGCTATTCGTCGCCGGCATCACCCTGCTGTACACGCTGTTCGGCGGCTTCCTGGGCGCCTCGCTGACCGACATGGTCCAGGGCCTGCTGATGTTCGCGGCCCTGGTCGCGGTGCCGATCGTGGCAGTCCTGCAGGTCGGAGACATCAATACCCTGGGCCAGCGCATCACCGACGCCAACCCCGTGGCCTTCAACCTGTTCTCCTCCTTCGACGGCAACGGCACCTTCCTTGCCATCGTCGCGATCTTCTCCACCGCAGCCTGGGGCTTCGGCTACTTCGGCCAGCCGCACATCCTGGTGCGCTTCATGGCGCTGCGCACCCCGGCCGAGGCCAAGAGCGCACGCCGCATCGGCATCGGCTGGATGTTCCTGACCACCCTGGGCGCGGTGTGCACCGCACTGATCGGCATCGCCTACTTCGCCGACACTCCGCTGGACAAGTCCAGCAGCGAGACCGTCTTCCTGCTGCTCAGCCAGGTCTTCTTCCACCCGCTGATCGCCGGCCTGGTGCTGGCGGCGGTGCTGGCGGCGATTATGTCCACCATGTCCTCGCAGCTGATCGTCTGCTCCTCCGCGCTGGTGGAGGACCTGTACAACATCGCCGGCCGCAAGGCCTCCCCGAAGGCCCTGGTGAATCTGGGCCGCGCCGGCGTGCTGGTTATCGCGGTCATCGCCGTGCTGCTGGCGCTGGACCCGAATTCATCGATCCTCAAGCTCGTATCGTTTGCCTGGGCTGGCTTCGGCGGCGCCTTCGGCCCGATTGTGCTGCTGAGCCTGTACTGGCGCAAGCTGACCGCCATAGGCGCCTTCGCCGGCATGGTCTCCGGCGCCGTGGTCGTCTTCGTCTGGGGCAACATCCCAGATCTTTCGAATGCAATGTATGAAATCGTTCCTGGCTTCGCCATCAACCTGCTGGTTGCCTGGCTGGTGTCCCTGGGCACCTACCGCCACAACGAGCAGGTGCAGGAAGAATTCACCGAAATGGAGAACGAGCTCGGCGTCAAGGTCACCGCCTAAGCGCCGCCCGCGCCAACCTGCATATGGCTCCCGCCATCCCCGGACCCAGGGGACGGCGGGAGCCTTTGTTTTCCTCGAACAGCAGATCGCGTAACAGTCCGAGCACACGTCCGGTTCCTGCCCACCGAACAGCCTTCCACCAAGTAGCCTTGGGATAAGCCGCAAGCTCCACGACGCAGGGGGAATCTCGATGAGCAGCACCAAGAAGTTCACGCACTGGCAGCGCACTGAGTCGCAGTTCCTGGCGGCGGGCGCCGACGCCGTGTATTCGATCGTCGGAAACCTCTCGCAGACCGGGCACTGGATGAAGCAGCTGGGCTTCACGGTGCATGACGACCAGCGCGGAGTCGGCACCAAGGTGGACCTGCTGCCTCCGGGCAAGGTCTTCGGCCCGTTGCACCGGGCCACCGCGCCGTCCGGCTCCATCACCCGCCGCAACCAGGCCGCACGCATGGTCGAGTTCACCCAGCCTCAGCCCGGCGGTTCCATGGTGCTGCGCTGGCGCGTCGACGAGCACGAAGGCGGCTGCATGCTGCACTTCACCGTCGAGCTGCACGGACCGGGCACCACCGCCTTCAAGTTCACCGTGGGCAAGGACCTGTGCGAGGACTTCGCCGTGTCCGCAGCCCGGCTCTACCGGCTGATCGCCCACACCGCGCACATCAAGCTCAACGCCCATGTGGTCATTGCCGGCGGGCGCGGGTTCCTGGGCCGCAACCTCGCCGCGGACCTGGTCTGCCGAGGTGCCTCGGTGGCGGTGCTTTCGCGCACCCGCGAGGCTGATTTCCCCGCCGAACAGTACATCTGGGATGGGCAGCACCAGGGCCCGTGGACCGGTGCCTTCGCCAGCGACCGACCGGTGCACCTGGTCAACCTGGCCGGCGAGCGCGTGGACAAGCGCAACACCGCCCAGAATATCGCCGAACTGACAGATTCGAGGGTGCGCACCACCCGTACGCTGGCCGAGGCCACCGCCAAGGGCTCGAAACTGGCCACCTGGATCCAGTCCAGCACCACCGCGATCTTCTCCGATGCCGGCGAAACGGAACTCACCGAGTCCAGCCCCATCCCCACCGGCGAGCAGGCGCTGCCCGAGATGACCGGTGTTGCCGCCGCGTGGGAGAAAGCGTTCACCCAGGCTCAGGTCAATGCGAAGCACCGCTACATCCTGCGCACCTCCCTGGTCATGCATCCGGACGCCCCGTTGCTCGGCCCGCTGAATCTGCTGGCGAACACCGGGCTGGGCGGAAAGCTGGGCCACGGCAAGCAGTGGTTCAGCTGGATCGGCATGGAAGATTGGCTGCACGTCATCCGTTGCCTGCTGCGCCTTGAAGCACCTGAAATCCCCGACGGAATCGTGCACGCCACGGCCCCGAATCCGCTGCGCAACGAGGAAGTGATGACAGCCCTGCGCTCGCTGGCCGGGATGCCCGGTGTGCCGACCGGGAGCCTAATTCCCACGGTGGGCGCGGCGGTCATGGGCACCAATGCCCGGGTCATCCTGACAGGACGCAAGGCGACCAGCACTGTCCTTCGCGACGCAGGTTTCGAATTCAAGGAGCTGGATTTCGCGGCGACCGTTGGTCGCTAGCCGGATCCGGGATAGGTCGGTGGATCTTTCGTAGATCCTCCGGCCTTCGCCATGTCATTTTGGGTCACAAAAGCTCAGGCCGAAGCGCTGCCCGCAGCTTCGCGCCATGTCACCGGGCGGCAGCGGGCGACACCGGCCAATGTTCATCGGCCGTTCACCGCCCGGTGTTCCGGCGCTCACCGCAAGCGCTGAGCATGAAACTGTCACACCCCGTGCGCGCAGTGACCTGCCTCTTGACCGTTTGAGAAGGACCGACTACCGACATGGCCAATATTCTCGAAGCTTCATCCCACATCACACGTCCACGAATCCCGAAGCCCAGCGAGCTGTCCAAGCTGCGCCATCAGGTCCAGGCCACCGAAGGCTTGAACGCCAATGTCGCTACCGACGCCGCCTACAACGACGAGCCCCATCCCGAAGCGGCCCCGCGGGTGCTGCCTTTCGGACGGCAGCTGAAGAACATGAGCGAGGTGCGCCATTTCTTCCGGACCAATCAGACGCCGATCTATTTCATTGGCGCGACCCCGGTGAACCTGCTGGGGCTGGACCGCTGGGTTCGAAAGTTCAGCTACATCACCTATTACGACGGGTGGGACGGACAACATCCGCGCGTCTTCACCCCCAGTGAGAAACCCTATGTCGAATTCGACAGCGCCGAGGAGATCAACAACTGGCTGCTGGAGAACTCGGAGGTCCGCGAATTCATCGACTCCCAGCGCACCGTCGGCGGGCCGAAGCCCAAGGTCGCCATGGTGTTTTTCAACGAAGAGACCGAATCCATCTGCGAAGAGCTAGGCTACGACCTGATCCTTCCCCCGGCTGCGCTGCGCACCGAACTTGATTCAAAAATCGTCACTACCAAGCTGGGCAACGCCGCCGGAGCTCCCTCGGTGCCCAATGTGCTGGGCACCGCTTCCAGCTACCACGAGCTGATGGCCTTGGCGCGCAAGGGCAAGCTCGGAAACGACCTGGTGGTGCAAACCCCCTACGGCGATTCGGGCAAGACAACATTCTTCATCGCCAACGAAGAGAACTGGAACCAGTATTCGAAGTACATTCTCGGCGAAGACCTCAAGGTCATGAAGCGCATCAACAACCAGCCGGTGGCCGTCGAGGCGGTCCTGACCCGCTGCGGCACCGTGGTGGGACCGATCCTCACCGAACTGGCCGGTTACAAGGAGCTCACTCCCTACAAGGGAGGGTGGTGCGGCAATGAAATGCACCCAGATATCCTCACGGACTCGCAGCGAGCGCGGGCCATTGAGCTGGTGCGAAACGTCGGCAGCGGCCTGCAGAATACCGGGTACCGCGGCTTCTTCGAAGTCGACGTGCTGGTGGACACCGACACCGATGAGGTGTACCTGGGCGAATTGAATCCGCGCATCTCAGGGGCCAGCGCAATCACCAATGTCACCGCCGGCGCCTACGCGGACGTTCCGCTGTTCCTCTTCCACCTGCTGGAGTACCTCGACGTGGACTTCAAGCTGGACGTGGACGAGATCAACGAACGCTGGCAGGAGATGTCCGGGGCTGACGTATGGAGCCACATGATCATCAAGGAAACCGACGACATCCTCCAGTACCTGACCCACGCGCCGCGCACGGGCAACTACTACCTCGATTCCCGCGGCAAACTGCAATTCTCCCGCTCGGCCCTGGACTGGCACCAGCTTCAGAACCACAAGGAAGCGTTTTTCCTGCGCATCTACGGCGAGCACGACTACCGTTGGAAGGGAGCCGATCTTGGGGTCCTGGTCACCAAGGCCAAGCTTCAGTACGAAGGCAAAAAGAAAACCAAACTCACCATCGATGCCAAGCATTTCATTTCCTCCATCCGCTCCCAGTACAAGGGCATCGACGTTCCTCCCAATGACAATGGACATTGATTCGGCGGGCCCTCCCGGCGATGGCGTCCTTCCCGCCCGGCCTGAACCCGCAGGCGCCCTGTCCATCGCCAACTGGCAGGCCCCGCAGAACGTCAAGCGCTCGTTCCAGAACATCGCACGCATCCACCCGACCGTACGGGTCTCCCGCGGCGATGGGCCGATCGTCAAGCTGCCGCTGGCCGAGGAGAAGCTCGGCAAGCTCGAGGTCGCCAAATCCAGCTTCACCGATCCAGCCCTGACGGTGCGAGGAGTCATCCACGCGACGAATACCGACGCGGTGCTCGTCATCCACAACGGACGGATCCTATGGGAGAAGTACTACAACACGATGACCGCGCAGAGCGACCATCTGCTGATGTCGGTGAGCAAGACGCTGGTGGGCACCTTGGTCGGCGCACTCGCCGATGCCGGGCTGCTGGATGTGTCCCGGCAGGTGTGCAGCTACGTTCCGTCGCTGGCGCGCACCGGTTATGCCGGGGCCAGCGTGCGCGACATCCTCGATATGCGCTCGGGCATCCAGTTTTCGGAGGAGTATCTGGATCCCAACGCCGAGGTGCGTCTGCTGGAAGAGGCCATCGGCTGGGCGCCGGAGCGCGGATCAATCGGCCCGGTCGGGATGTACGACTTCCTGCTGACGCTCAAGGCCAAGGGACCCCATGGCGGACCGTTTGAGTACCGGTCCTGTGAAACCGACGTGCTGGGCTGGGTCTGCGAGGCTGCTGGCGGAGCTCCTATGCAGCAGCTGCTCTCCGAATACGTGTGGTCGAAGCTCGGCGCCCAGCAGGATCTGCTGATGGGTGTGGACCAATTCGGGACCGGAATGTTCGACGGCGGCTTCAACACCACGCTGCGGGATCTGGCCCGCTTCGGGCACCTCTACGTCAACGGCGGCCGCGCACTGACCGGGAAAGCGGTGCTTTCTCCGGCGTGGATTGAGGATACCTTCCGGCAAAGCGATGAGCTGTTCCAGGCGTTCGCCCAGTCGCCGGGAGAGAACCTGATGCCCGGTGGCCGGTACCGCAACCAGATCTGGTTCCCCAATCCCGCCACGAATGCGGCGGTGGCGCTGGGCATCCACGGGCAGATGATCTACATGGATCCCGCGGTGAAGCTGGTGGCGGTCAAGCTCTCCAGCTGGCCCTTGCCGCAGGATGCTTCTAAGCTCTTCCCCACCCTGCGGGCGTTCGAGGCCGTGGCACGGCACTTGGGATGCCCGGCCTGAACCCGTAGGCCGCAAAGCAACGCCCCGGCCGCTCTCTGGCAGCGTCCGGGGCGTTGCGGCGGGCTGCGCCGCTAGCTGTCGGCGGCGAATTCGCGCAGCGCGCGGTTCGTGAAGACCTGGTAGCCCAGGTCCGGATGGTATCCGTGGATCTCCCGGGTATCGAGCACGTCCATGTAGCGCATGATCTCCATGGTGACGACCTGCCCCGGCACCAGCACCGGGAAGCCCGGCGGGTACGGCGTGACGAACACCGCGGAAACCACCCGTTGCCCGGCGCCGATGCGCTCCTTGATCTGGGCCGAGGAGAGGAACTGGGTGGCCGGGTCCTGATACGTCAGGTAGTAGGCGGCGCGCATGTTGCCGCTGCCGCCACCACCGGCGAACTGCGGGGCAAATGAGCTGAAATCGGGAAGCGGGATCTGTCCCGGCCCCTCCACGGTGCCCATGGCCAGCACGCGGCCGTCGATCCGGCTCTGGCGTTCCAGGCCCTCGGCGATCTTCACCAGCACCTCGATCAGGTGCGCCGCGGCCGAACGGGTCGTGCCGATATTGGTCATCAGCAGCACCGAGCTGCGGCTGGTCTTGTTGACCTGAATCGAATGCCCGTCCATCAGGTAGGTGTGCTTGAACGTGTCCCCGTCCACTCCGGTCCGGCTGATGTCCAGCGTCAACCGCGACGGGTCGACCACCAGCTCGTCCTGCTGCCAGGATTCGTCCCAGACCGCCAGCCCGTCCCGCACCGGATTCGCCGTCCGCGTGCAGCGGTATTCCTCCGGGATCAGGTCCGCGGTGTTCAGGATGCGGAAGTACTTGCTCAGCAGCTTGTTCCGGCTGACTGCCCTGGCGATCGACTGGGCGAGGTCCACCTGCCGCTGGACCAGCGCGTAGCCTTCAAGTTCCGCCTGCCGGCGCCCGATATCCAGCGAAGCGAGGATCTGGTAGTTCGGCGAGGTCGAGGTGTGGGTCATGTAGGCTTCGCGGAACGTATTCAGGTTCCTGGCCGCGAAATCCTGGTCGTAGATGTGGATCATGGATCCCTGGCGCAGGGAGGTCAGGGTCTTGTGCGTCGATTGGGTTGAATACACCCGCAGGCGGACGGCCTCGGGATCCGGAATCAGCCGGGTGCGCAACCAGGCTTCGTCGTTGGCTGGATCCTGCGCGGTACCGGGCTCGGGCAGCGCGGCGGCCTGGGCCGCGTAGCGCTCCTGGTACTCTACGGTCTCCATTTGCGCTTCCATACGGGCCGCGGCGGTCATGCCGGTGCGCTGGCGGTAGACCGGATGGAAGCCGGCGAAGGCGAACCAGGCCTCGTCCCAGAGGAACACGAGGTCGGGCTTGATGGCGAGGCATTCCTCCATGACCCGGCGCGGATCGTAGATGATGCCGTCGAAGGTGCAGTTGGTCAGCGTCAGCATCTTGACCTTGTGCAGCAGCCCCTCGCGGCGCAGCTGCAGAAGCCGGCCCTTGATTTCCTGAAGCGGCACCGCGCCGTACATGGAGTGCTCGTTGAGCGGGTAGGCCTCCAGATAGCTCACGTTCGCCCCGGCCAGCACCAGCGAATAGTGGTGCGACTTGTGGCAGTTGCGGTCCACCAGCACGATGTCCCCCGGGGCGAGGATCGACTGGTGCACGATCTTGTTCGCGGTCGAGGTCCCGTTGGTGACGAAGTAGGTGCGGTGGCTCCGGAAGGCCCGGGCCGCCAGTTCGTGGGCCTTCTTGATGGAGCTCTGCGGGTCCAGCAGAGAGTCCAGCCCGCCGGAAGTCGCCGAGGTCTCGGCCAGCAGCAAGTTCTTGCCGTAGAAGTCCACCAGGTCGCGCGCCCACGGCGAATTCTTCACCGAGGCGGCCCGGGAGATCGGCAGCGCGTGGAAGACCCCGCCCGGGCGCTTGGCGTACTTCTGCAGCGCGGCGAAGAACGGGGTGTCGTAGCGGTCGGTGATCTCGGCGAGGATCGACAGATGCAAATCCATGCGGTCATTGCGCGAGAAAATGCGGCGGAAGCGCCCGGTGATCTCATGGGCGATGGATTCAAGCGCAACCCCGGCGATCAGGTACACCGGCAGCTCAGGGCGCAGCTTCTCCAGGATCTGTTCCAGGTCCAGCAGCCCCTGGATCTGGCGCCGGGAGGTGAAGTATCCCGCCATCCGCCCGGCGATGAAGTTCTGCAGCGTGGAACTGAGCCGGCGGCTGGATTCCAGCGAATACCTGGCCGAAAGCACCACCGACTGGATCGAGGGGTTGATGACGATCGCCGCCAGCGCGTCCTCGACGCTGGGAACCACCACGAAGTTGTAGTGGAACGGATCGGTGCGCTGGCGCTGCTCGAGGATTTCCTCCTTGAAGCGTTCGATTTCCTCCGCCGGGCCATTCTCCACCAGCAGGATCTCGACCTGCGGAACCGTGCGCGCGCCGTGCTGCTGGGGGCTGCCATGGGAGGCGCCTCGTTCAGCAGGCTCGGGCGCGGCGCTGTCATGGCCATCGGCATCGAAGTACTGGGTCTGGGTCCGGAAAGTCTGGTTGGCCTGGTAGACCAGATGCATGGCGTCCTCGTAGTGCCCGTCGGACATCAGGGCGGCCACGCGGTTGAAGTATTCAAGCCCCGGATTGGCCCAATAGGGTTCGATCGCGGACAGCAGCCCGAGCAGCCGCCCGGCTTCCTGCTCGTTCTCCCGTCGTCCGGCTTCGTCGACCGGGATGGAGGCGATCTCGCTGAGTACGTAGCCCAGGTGTTCCCACGCGTCTTTGCGTTTTCTCCACGCGCTCTCCGGCGTCGCGATTGCTTGCTTGTTGCTCTTGGCTAACCTCATCGTCACGGTTGCCGTTGTCCTCTCAGCTCTGCAGCACGAACCGATGCTCGATCGGTGACGGAAGCGTCCTGCGCTGCCTTCTAATCGAGACAATAGGCGAAATCTTGCGCCCTTTTGAGGCGCAGAAGCGCATATGACGGATTATGATCGGCTATCAGCCAAGAATTCTCCTGCCGTTAACCGGCTTCGCGTTCGCCTCAGCCGGGCTACTGCGCTGGCCCCGCCAACGGGACCTATCGGGTCCTGTCGGCTGCCGGGTGCGTCCGGCTACCGTCCGCTGGCCGTGGAGACGAGCCGTCCTCCGCGCTTGCGGGCACCGAGCACCACCGAGGTGCGCAGCTGTACCATCTGCTCCCAGTCGGTCTGCGCGATGAAGCGGTACAAGTCCTGCTGGGAAGGCACCGTCACGTCGACCAGCAATTGCGCGTCCCCGGCGATGGCCGCCAGATAGCGCACCTGCGGCAGCTGGCTCAGGCGCTGGCCCAACTCGTCGATGCGCTCCGGGGAGACCTGCACCCATAGCAGCGCTTCGACCGGAAGTCCCAGCAAGGCAGGCTCCACCAGCGTGCGGATGCTGATGTGCTCCCCGCGCAGCAGCGCCTCCACCCGGCGCGATACCGACGATTCCCCGAGTTTCACCTGGCGGGAGATCGCCTCGATGCTCGCCCTGCCGTCGCGGCGCAGCGCATCGATGATCGTCAGGTCCGTTGCGTCCAGCGCCTCGGTCGGATGCCATTCGGTGCGTTCGCCCCCGACCTCCGGCTCCAGCATCCGCAACTGCGCGGTGCTCAGGTTCCCGGCCCTCCAGCCCCTGATGGTCTTGAAGAATTTCAGGATCGGATACACCTGGATCTGGCTCAGCCCCGGGGTCGCCGGCAGCTGGAGGGTCAGGATGTCTTCCAGTCCCCCGTCGTAGTGCAGTTCGCTGACCACGTCGCTCTGCCCCGTCACCATATAGGTGAAGCTCGTGTCAGCTCGGGCCGACAGTGCCTCGCTGGCCACCGGAACCGTGCCCGGAACGCAGTTCAAGGCCGCGATCACCGCTCCGGCACGATGGCGGATGGCGGCGATGTTCACCTTGCCGTCCTCCAGCAACGCGGCCCCGTGCCGCGCCACCGTGCGTTCTGGCTCGTCCAGGACCTTGGCGATCTTGCGCCAGGTGGCCCGGCCGTCGACCTGGAGGGCCATGACTATGCGTTGCTCGAGTTCGCCCAACTCCTGAAAATCAACCATGACTTCAACTTTCGGGCTAATCCGACCGGGGCGCAACATTCGTCCGTCGGCTGACCGGCAGATGACGAATTCAGTTGCCAATTGCCCTATTGAACGACATCTGGACCCTCGAAATGCGGGAAATCGTCAGACACTTGGCAAGAATCCCCATTTCTTGCCATCGATGGGCATGCTCGGTCACCGTTAAAGCTACGAGATCCACCTCACACCGCACCTCGACCTCCCCCGCAAGGAACCACCATGCAAACGCCTTTAGCAGTGGCAGCCGCCGACCCGAGCTCGACGAACATCTGGGCCATCGCCAACACGCCGTTCCTCTGGATCTGTATCCTGGGCGTCTTCGCCGTCATCTTCGTCCAGACAGTGCTCTACGCCAAGGCCGCCACGGCCGCCGCACCGCACATCGAGATGCCGGTCCGCGAGCTGAAGGAGGCGTTCCGCGCTGGCGCGGTGGCCTCCATCGGCCCGTCGCTGGCAGTGGTGCTGGTCGCCATCGCGTTGCTGGCGCTGTTCGGCACCCCGGCGGTGCTGGTGCGCATCGGCCTGATCGGCTCGGCCGCCGCCGAAACCGCCTCGGCCAGCATCGCCGCCGGAACCATGGGCGCCTCGCTGGGCGGGGACAGCTACACCCAGCAGGTCTTCGCCGTCGCGTTCATGGCCATGAGCCTGTCCGGCGCGATGTGGATGCTTTGCACGCTGATCATGACCCCGCTGCTGAAGAAGGGCGGCAAGTCGCTGGCCAAGCGCAACCCGGCGGTCATGGCCCTGATTCCCACCGCCGCGCTGCTCGGCGCGTTCTCCGCGCTGACCATCGCCGAACTGCCGAAATCCAACGTGCACCTGATCCTGGTCGGGATTTCAGCCGCTGCTATGGGCCTGTGCCTGTACCTGGCCAAGGCCCTGCACCAGAAATGGCTCAAGGAATGGGCGCTGGGAATCTCCATCGTCATCGCCCTCGTATCCGCCTACTACCTGCACACCGCCTAAGGATTGACCATGAGCGCAACCTCGCTTTCCGCCAATGCCGCAGCCTCCATGGAGCGCTTCGACCGGCAGACCAGCCGCTACGGCTCCATCACCATGGCCCTGGGGTTGATCCTCTCGCTGGCCGGCCCGATCTACATCGCGTTCTTCAGCGGCATGGAAGTCACCGCCGGCATGGTCTGGGTGGCGCTGCTGGCAGTGGCCGCCACCTTCGGGGTGCTGTGGGTGGTCGAGCCGCTGACCTACTTCCCGATCCTCGGTTCCGCCGCCATGTACCAGGCGTTCATGATCGGCAACATTTCCAACAAGCTGCTGCCGGCGGCCATCGTGGCCCAGTCTGCCATTGACGCGAAGCCGGGCACCAAGCGCGGCGACCTTGCCGCGGTGATGGCCATCTGCGGCGCCGCCACCGTGCACCTGACCAGCCTGCTGCTGTTCGTGGGCGTGCTGGGCACCTGGCTGGTGCACAACATCCCCGCCGAGGTCATCGAGGTCGCCCGCCTGTACATCCTGCCTTCGCTGATGGGCGCGGTGCTGGTGCAGTGCATCGTCTCCATGAAGGCGCTGCGCCCGACCATCGTCGCGGTCGTCGCGGCCCTGCTGGTGAACTTCGTGGTGGTCCCGCTGGCCCCGGCCACCGGCGCCTTCGCCACCGCTTTGGTCGTCATCGCCTCCATTGTCTTCTCCTGGGTGCTGCGCAAGCGCACCACCCAGGCTTCCTCCGAGCACTAGCTGCCTTCCGCGAACCAGCCACTACAAGGAACCAGGACCCCGCCATGAGCCACTCCCTCAAACCGACCGCCGACATTCAGGCCGCCGTCCACGCTGACTACCTTCACCTGCATGCAAACCCCGAGTTGTCCATGCAGGAGCACCAGACCGCCGCCTACATCGAATCGAGGCTGGCCGCGCTGGGCATCGAGCACTTCCGCTGCGGCGGCACCGGGGTGGTCGGCGTGCTGCGCAACGGGCCAGGCCCGGTCATCGCCTTCCGCGCCGACTCCGACGGGCTGCCGATCAAGGAAGCCACCGGCGCGGAGTACGCCTCCACCGCGGTAGGCCAGCTGGCTGATGGCACCGAGGTGCCGCTGATGCACGGCTGCGGGCACGACACCCACGTGGCCAGCGCGCTGGGCGCCGCGGCGGTGCTGGCGCAGGGCACCGAAGGCTGGTCGGGCACCGTGGTCTTGGTGTTCCAGCCCGGCGAGGAGACCGGCGCCGGGGCGGCGGCCATGCTGGCCGACGGGCTGTGGGACAAGGCCCCGGTGCCCGAGGTGGTGCTGGGACAGCACGTTTTCCCCTTCGCCGCAGGCACCATCCACTTAACCCCTGAATCCGCCATGGCGCTGGCCGATTCGCTGGAGATCACGCTGCACGGCACCCAGGCCCACGGCTCCCAACCGCAGGACTCGATCGACCCGATCGTGCTCGGTGCGCACATCATCACCCGGCTGCAGACCATTACCTCGCGCGAGCTGGATCCGCGGGACGCCGCGGTGGTCACCTGCGGCTCCTTCCACGCGGGCCTGAAGGAGAACATCATTCCTGACCGGGCGGTGTTCACGCTGAACATCCGCACGCTCACCGAGGCGGTGCGCGAGAAGGTGCTGGCGGCGGTGACCCGCATCGTCACCGCGGAGGCGGCCGCCTCCGCCGCGCCACAGCCCGAGATCACCACGCTGTACCGCTTCCCGCGCCTGTTCAACGACCCGGAGCAGACCGGCAATGTCGCCACCGCGCTGGCCAGCGAGTTCGGCGAGGACCGGGTCAAGCTGGTGGCCCCGCTGATGGGCTCCGAGGACTTCGGCGCGCTGGGAGACGCCATCGGGGTGCCGAACGTGTTCTGGATGTTCGGCGGTGCGGATCCGTCGGACCCGGCGCCGGCTGGCAACCATTCGCCATTCTTCCTGCCCGAGTACCGCGGCGCCTTGGACACCGGCGTACGCGCGGCACTGGCGGGCATCGGGCACTACGTGGGCTGCTAAGGGCGGCTACAGGCTGCTGCGCCCCTCCAGGTAGGCGCGCAGCACCTGCAGCACCCCGTGTTCGGTGTTGGCCGGGGCGGTGAAGTTCGCCGCCTGCGCCACCTGCGGGTGCGCATTGGCCATGGCGAAGGAATAGCGCGCCCGGCCCATCATCTCCAGGTCGTTCGGGTAGTCTCCGAACACCGCGGTCTGCTCGGCGCTGATCTGCAGCGACTCCTGCAGCCGGCCCAGGGCCAGGCCCTTGTGCACGCCGTGGTTCATGGCATCCACCCAGTGGCTTCCGGAAACCACGACCTGAAGCGGGACATCCAGCGCCGCGGCCATCTGCGCGACCTTGCCGGTGCCCACGTTCACCGCCATCTTAATGATGTCATCCTGCACCAGGTGCAGATCCTGGACCACTTCCACCGCGCGGTAGTAGGGAGCGATGGCCCGGGCGAAGGCCGCATCGCCGCGCTCCACGTAGGCGGTGCGCCGTCCGCACAGCACCAGTCCCGCGTCCAGCTCCCGCTGGCCGCGTACCGCGTCGACGACCGCCGCCACCGGCTGGGGGTCGATGATGTTCGAATACACCTCGGTCTGCCCGCGCATCACCACGGTGCCGTTCTCCGCGATGATCGGGATCACGCCCAGCCGGGCGAACTGCTCGCTGAGGGTCGCGTACTGGCGGCCCGAGGCGGGTACGAAATGCACTCCGCGCTCCTGCAGGTCGGCAATGACCTGCCAGGCCTCGTCGGGGATCATCCCTGCCCCGTCCAGGAAGGTGCCGTCCATGTCGACGGCGACGAGCTTGAGGCGGGCGGCGGGGTCAATGGTATGCATCGGTTCCTATTTCGGTGGCGGGTGGCCGCTAGTGGTTCATCGCCCGGTGCGCGGCTCCAAGCACTCCGGCGGCGTTGTTGTACTGCGCCGGCACGATGCGTGCGCGCAGTTTCAGCTGCGGCATGAATTTCTCGTGGTCCGCCGAGACCGCCCCGCCGATCACGATCAGGTCGGGGCTGCACAGGAATTCCACGTGGGCCAGGTAGCGCTGCAGGCGCTGGACGTACTGCTCCCAGCTCAGGTTCTCCTCGCGGATCACCCGGGCCGCGGCGCGGGATTCGGCATCCGCCCCGTCGATTTCCAGGTGGCCGAATTCGACGTTGGGGAACAGCAGCCCGTCGCGGAAGAACGCCGAGCCGATGCCGGTGCCCAGGGTCAGCACCAGGGTGCTGCCGGCGCGCGGCCTCCCGTCGAGGCTGCCTGCGCCGGCGAAGACCTCGGCCATGCCGGCGGCGTCCGCGTCGTTCAGCACGCTCACCTCGCGGCCCAGCACGCCGCCGATCAGGGCGACCGCATCCAGCCCGATCCATGCGCTGTCGATGTTCGCTGCGGAGTGCACCACCCCGCCGATCACGATGCCCGGCACCGTGACGCCCACCGGCACGCCGGCCAGGTCGCTGCCTGCCTGCTCCTGCAGGCCGGTCACAATGTCCGCCATCGCCTGGGCGACGGCGTCCGGATGCGCGCCGGCAGGGGTGGGCGCGTGGCTGAAGGTGCTCTCGACGAGTTTTCCTTCGGAGTCCACCATGCCGTACTTGATGGACGAGCCGCCCATATCCAGGCCGATGGCTGCATAGGGCGAGGCGGAAGCTGGCATGAGAACTCCATTCAAAATATTTAGGACTCTTTACAATATCTAGCGCCCGGCCTGCGGTCAATGGTGCGACGTGGCGGCTCACGCGTGGCGGTAGGCGCTCCACAGCTCGGCCAGCGCGCGGCGGCGCGCGGCGGCCAGGGCCCCGTCCAACGCCCCGGTCCCGCCCTGCGGCGAATACTCGATGTCGGGACCTGCCAGCGGCACGATGCCGCGCAGCCGCTCCGCCAGCTTCTCGGTCAGCGCGGCGCTGGCCCCGGGGCCGGTGACCACCAGCGCGTCGGGATCCAGGTAGCCGAGCAGGTTGCCCAGCACCTGCCCCAGCGGCTCAAGCAGCGCCGGCCACATCTGCGGGTCGCTCAGCTTCTCGAACAGGACCCTGGTTCCCACCAATCCCCCGGAGTCCAGGTGCTCCAGCAGGGTGCGTCCCTGCAGCCGCTGGGTTTCCAGCTCGCCGACCAGGCCATGGCGCCCGCGGTACACCCGGCCCTCGATCACCAGCGCGGAGCCGAGACCCGCGCCCAGGTAGAGCAGCAGCATGGAGCCGGCGCGCCGGGAGTATTCGGCCACCGCCATCCAGTTCACGTCGTTGTCCAGCAGCGTGGCAGGCGAATCGAACAGCCCGGCCAGATCGGCGCCGGACGCCGCGAAGATCGGGGTGGGCACCACCCGCGTGGTGCCGTCCTCGCCGTGCAGCACCGGGGCGGCCTGGCTGATGCCCGCGGCCAGCCGCGGCGAGCCGAGCTCGGCCTGCAGCTCGTCGCGCAGCGCCCGGGCGGTGTCCAGCAGCTGCTCGGCGCCGGTGGAGGTCTGCACCGGGCTGATGCGCTCGGCCAGCACGGTGCCGGTCACGTCGCTCGCACGCAGCGCCAGCCGCTCGGCGCTCAGATCCACCCCCAGCACGTGCCCGTAGGCGGTGCGCAGGGCGTAGCGTTCGGGAATGCGACCGCGCTTGCCCTCGGCGCTGGAACGCCCCTCGGACACCAGCCCGAACTCCTGCAGGCGCAGGATCGACTGCGACGCGGTGGGCTTGGAGATGCCAAGCCGCGCGGAGATCTCGGTGCGCGTGGCAGGGGCCTGGGCCAGCAGCCCGAACACCCGTTCGTCGGTCAGCGCCGCCAAGGCCCGTGGACCCGCGTTCTCAGCGCTCAACTGGCCACCACCAGCTTCTCGCCCAGGGTTTCGAGCTGCGCGCGGCCAAGCCCGTGCAAGAGCAGGTAGTCGGCGATCGACCCGGTGCGGCGGGCCGCGTCCAGCGCCTTGTCCAGTCCGGCCACGGAGGTGCCGACCAGCAGCGTGCGCATCTGCTCGGTCATCGCCACCCCGTGCTCGCCCATGCGCCGGGTCATGGCCGCCAGCCAGTCCCCGGACAGCGCCGCGGTGGAGGCGGCGTAGTCTTCCATGACCGCGTCCTTGTCCGCGCCCACCGCCATCAGCACCATGGCCACGCCCACGCCGGTGCGGTCCTTGCCAGCGGTGCAGTGCACCAGGGTGGCGCCGGATTCGGCGATGCCCGCGGCCAGCGTGGCCCAGGTGGGGCCGTGCAGCTCGACCAGCGGCTCGTAGATCTCATCCAGCGTGGACAGGTGGCCCACCGCGCCTTCCAGCAGCGGCAGGTGGGTGCGGATGGTGCCGGCGAAGCTGGCAGGGAAACCGGGCAGGTATGCGGTCTCCTGGGTGCTGCGCAGGTCGTAGATGCGCTCGATGCGCTGCTGCGCCACCCAGTCGGCCAGCTGCTGGTCGACCAGATGCGGGGCGGCGGAGCGGAAGAGCACCCCGGCGGCGATGCGCCCGCCCGCGGCGGGCATTCCCCCTGCTTCACGGAGGTTG
This sequence comes from Arthrobacter sp. 'calajunan', assembly GCF_046940185.1. Classification (NCBI taxonomy): domain Bacteria; kingdom Bacillati; phylum Actinomycetota; class Actinomycetes; order Micrococcales; family Micrococcaceae; genus Arthrobacter; species Arthrobacter sp. 'calajunan'. The sequence goes on along the minus strand of NZ_JBKZDY010000003.1, from coordinate 391,567 downwards.
GAAAGGAACATGCTCACATCCTAGGCTTGAACCAGCAACCCATGCCAACGCAAGGAGCATCATGCGCGCCACCTATCTGCTCGGAGACTGCGCGGTTGAACTGCGCGAGGTGCCGGATCCGGTGCTGCTGGTGCCGACCGACGCCCTGGTCGACATCACCGCAAGCTGCATCTGCGGCTCGGACCTGCACCACTACCACGGCCCGGCGGTCGCCGCCCGCCCGATCGGCCACGAATTCGTCGGCCGGGTCGCCGAGGTAGGCTCCGCAGTGTCCACTCTCAAGCCCGGCGACTTCGTGATCGCCCCCTTCACCATCAACTGCGGCAGCTGCGAATTCTGCCTGCAGGGCCTGACCACTTCCTGCCTGCGCGCCGGCTCCTGGGGCCGCACCAACTCCCGGGACTCCGCCTGCCAGGCCGAGGCCATCCGCGTCCCGCTGGCCGACGGCACGCTGTTCAAGGTCGACGCCGCCGTCGACGACGCGCTGCTTCCCAGCCTGCTGGCGCTGTCCGATGTCTACGGCACCGGCTACCATGCCGCGCGCAGCGCCGGGGTCTGCGAAGGCGACACCGTGGCGGTCATCGGCGACGGCGCGGTGGGGCTGCTGGCGGTGCTCGCTGCCAGCCAGCTGGGCGCCGAGCGCATCATCCTCATGGGCCGGCACGCGGACCGCACGGACCTGGGCCGCGAGTTCGGGGCCACCGACGTGGTCTCCGAGCGCGGCGAGGAAGGCATCGCCACAGTGCGCGAGATGACCGGCCACGGCGCGGGCAAGGTGCTGGAAGCCGTGGGGCTGCTGCCGGCCTTCGAGCAGGCCATCGGCATCGTGCGCCCGGGCGGGACGATCTCCCGGGTGGGTGTGCCGCAGTACGCCACCGGGCCGGTGGGCCGCGAGTTCTTCGGCCCCAACGTGACCCTGACCGGCGGGGTGGCCCCGGTGCGCAGCTACATCGGCGACCTGCTGCCCGGGGTGCTGGAGGGGCGGGCCAACCCCGGCCGCGTCTTCGACAGCGTGCTGCCGCTGGACCGGGTGGCCGAGGGCTATGCGGCCATGGAGGCGCGCACCTGCCTGAAGGTCATGCTGCGTGGCTAGCGGATCCCGGCAGGTGCGCGGGGTGGACATGGATTCGCAGACCCGCTGCGCGCACTACCGCCAGCTCATCGACGTCATCGCGCTGCGCCATGCCTGCTGCGATGCCTGGTACCCCTGCCACCTGTGCCACCGGGAGCTGGCCGACCACCCGGCGGTGCCGTGGCCGGCGGCGCGCGGGACCGAACCGGCGGTGCTCTGCGGGGTGTGCGGGCACGAGATGACAGCGGCCGAATACCTGGGCACCGGGTCCTGCCCGGCCTGCCAGGCGTTGTTCAACCCCGGGTGCAAGGCGCACGCCCCGCTGTACTTCGAGCCGCAGCTGCGGCCCTAGAGCCTTCCTGACTCCGGGACCTCCAGCCCCAGCAACGCGTTCTCCGCGACTTCCATGAGCGCCGGGTGGATCCAGTACTGCCCGCGTGCCAGGGTGTGCGCGTCGATGCCCAGGTTCATGGCGGTGACCAGCGGTTGGATCAGGTTCGCCGCCTCGTAGCCGAGCACGTGGGCGCCCAGGATGCGTCCGTCGCGCTTGTCCGCGACGACCTTGAACAAGCCCTGCTCGTCTTCCATGGCCCAGCCGTAGGCGGTGTCCGCGTACTTCTGGGTCTTGGCCGTGGCATGCTCGCCGATTTCGGCGCGGGCCTGGGCCTCGGTCAGCCCGATATGCGCGATTTCCGGGTGGGTGAAGACCGCGGCGGGGATGTCGGCTTCCGAGACTTCGCGCAGGTCCTCGGGGTGCTCCAGGTTGTGGGCGACCACGCGCGCCTGGTGGTTGGCCGCGTGCTTCAGCTGCTGCTCGCTGCTGATATCTCCCAGCGCGTAGAGGCCGGGGACCGGTTCTCCGCTGCGCATCACCCGCTGGAACTGGTCCACCTGCAGCCGGCCGTCCGGGTGCAAGTCAAGGCCCGCCGGCGCGGTGAACTCGGTGTTCGGGCGGCGTCCGGTGGCGACCAGCACGGCGTCCGCGGTGAAGGTCCCGGCCTCGGTGCGCACGCTCAGCCCTTGCGGCCCGGCGGCAATTGACCGCGGCTCCGCATGCAGCTTCACGTCCCAGTCAACCTGGGTATTAAAAGCCTCGCAGATTTCCTCGTCCAGGTATTTGAGCAGCTTGTCCCCGCGCACCAGCTGGGTCACCTCGGTGCCCAGCCCGGCGAAGATCGACGCGAATTCGCAGGCGATGAATCCGGCGCCGATCACCAGCAACCGCCGGGGCTGCTCGATGCGCATGATGGTGTCCGAGGTGTGCACCCCGGGAAGGTCGATGCCCTCGATGTCCGGCAGCACCGGGGAGGATCCGGCAGCCAGCACGATCTGCTCCGCGTGGATTTTCTCGCCCTCCTCGGTGAGCAGGGTGTGCTCGTCGAGCAGCTGCACGCGGCCCAGCAGCCGGACGTTGTCCGCCTGCTGGCGGTAGTCCAGCCCGCCGGCGGAGATCGGGTCGATGCGCGCGAAGATGCGGTCGCGGATGGCGGCGAAGTCGGCACGTCCCGGGGGCAGCTGGATCCCGAGCTTCTCGGCTTCCTGCCAGGTGCGCGCCAGCTGGGCGGGCCTGACGAACATCTTGGTGGGGATGCATCCCACGTTCAGGCAGGTGCCGCCGAAGACGCCGGATTCGGCGATCGCGACCTGCTTGCCGTCCCAGAAGGGGGTGAGCAACGAGTTGCCCGAGCCGGAGCCCACGATCGCCAAATCCACGGCCTAGGCCTCCGGCAGGTTGATGATCTGCTGCGGGACGACCAGCACCGGGCGGGTCTGCTTCTGCGCCAGCGCCACCGCAATCGAGCCGTCGATGAACTGGGCCAGCTTGTTGCGGATGCCCGGGCGGCGGGTGCCGATCACGATCATGCGTGCGTCGACCTCCTCGGCCACTGCCATCAGCACCTTGGCGGGATCGCCTGGCACGTTGTGCAGCTCGTAGTCCACGCCGGCCAGGTGCTCGGCGACCAGTTCGGCCAGCTCGGCCGGAAAGTCGGCTTCTGCGGTGCCCAGCACGTTGCTTTCCGGAAGGCGTTCGGTGACGTACCGGCCGGAATCCGCGTAGATCACCTGGACCTTGGCCCTCAGGTCCGCGGCGATCGACGCGGCGGTGGCCAGGACGGATGGGGCTTGGCCGGGTTCGATGCCGACTACAACAGTGCTCATTGGCGCTCCTTCGTTCTGACTACCAAATTACCCTGTTCTCCGCCATCAGGCATCTTTGCGCGCCGCGCAGGCGATGGCGCGGGCGGTGGCAGAAAGGGCCAGCAAGCGCACCGTGTCCACGTCCGCGTCCACCCGTCCGGTGGCGGCGGCGATGAACGCGTCCCCGTCCAGCCTGGTGTGCGGCGGTTGCAGGGCGCGGGCCAGGCCGTCATGGGCGCCCTGGGCGATCAGGTGGCAGCTGGTTTTGTCCAGCTTCGCATTGGTGAACACCACCCCGATGGTGGTGTTGGTGCGCGGGGGCTGCGCCCCGCCGCTGCGGGCCGCCGCGGCCAGCGCCTCGAACACCGCTACGGAGTCCAGGGACGGCTCCTCGCCCGGAGCCAGCACGTCGCCGAAGGCGTTGACCGCGCACAGCGCGCCGACGACCAGCTCGCCGAGGCGCTGCTCCGCGTAGACCAGCCCGCCCGGGTAGGAGTCCTCCCGGCGCCAGCGTCCGGCGCGGGCCCCGGTGCCGGCGCCCAGCGCCCCGACGGCGACCCTCCCGGCGGATTCGGGCGCGGCGGCGGCCGCGGCGGCCAGGTAGCCGGACTCGGCATCCGGCCGCGCGGTGCCCTCGGCTAGGTCGAACAGGCCCAAGGTGGGCACAATGGGCACCCGCCCGGCGGGGGTCTGCACCCCGCGCCCCTGTTCCTGCAGGAAGCGCATGACCCCGTCCGCGCTGGCCAGCCCGAAGGCCGACCCGCCGGTGAGCAGCGCCGCGTCGACCTGCTGCACGGTCATCAGCGGGCCCAGCACATCCAGCTCGCGGGAGGCAGGGGCCCCGCCGCGCACCTCCACGGAGGCGACGGTGCCTTGGTCGAACAACACGACCGTGCACCCGGTGCCCTCGGTGCTCCAGTGCCCGATCGACACCCCGGGGACGGTGACCTCCAGGTCGCCTGGGGCCGGCACGCCTACAGGTCCCCCAGCTCGATGGCCGTGTCTTCCAGCCGCGCCGGATCGATCTGCCGGCCCACCAGCCCGCGCAGCGTGTCGTTCACATCCCAGATGTTCACGTTCGCGGCGGCGGTGATCCGGCCTTCGCGCAGCCAGAAGATGATGAACTCGTTCTCGGAGCCGCGCAGCACGGTCTCGTCCCCCGGCGCGGCGTCCCCGACGTACTCCATGCCCAGGTCGTACTGGTCGGTGAAGAAGTAGGGCAGCCAGTCGTAGGCCTGGTCGGCCCCGGTGAGCGTGGCGGCCGCGAGCTTGCCTTGGCGGATCGCGTTGTCCCAGTGCTCCACCTGCAGCTGGCGGCGCAGCCGGGTATTGAACGCCTGGGCGACGTCCCCGATGGCCAGGATCTTCGAGTCGCTGCTGCGCAGCGAGGCGTCCACCACCACGCCGCGGTCGACGTCCAGCCCCGCGGTTTCGGCCAGCTCCACGTTGGGCACCGCGCCGATGGCCAGCAGCACCACGTCGGCGCGGCTGCTGCCGATGTCGGAGATGACCTGCAGGTGCCCGTCGGCCAGCTCGATGCCTTGCACCCGGGTGCCGGTGCGCACATCCACGCCGTGGCCCTGGTGCAGCTCCAGCAGGTGGTGGCCGAAGCGTTCGCCGAAGACCTTGGCCAGCGGCACCTCGTCCGGGGAGTAGACGGTCACCCGCGCCCCGAGCGAGCGGGCGCTGGCGGCGACTTCCATGCCGATCCAGCCCGAGCCGACCACCGCGACCTGCTTGCCCTGGGTGATCTCGGTTTTCAGCGCGTCCGCGTCCGCCAGGCTGCGCAGCGTATGCACCCCGGGCAGGTCGTGCCCGGCCATCGGCTCCTCCCCGCCCAGCCGCGAGCGCGCGCCGGTGGCCAGCACCAGCGCGTCGTAGTCCAAGGTGGTGCCGTCGGCCAGCACCACGTGCTGGTGCTTGCGGTCGATGCTGATGGCGTGCGTGTCAAGGCGCAGATCCACATGGTTTTCCGCGTACCAGGCGGCGGTATTCACGGTGAAGTCCTCCACCGTGTCGCTGCCCTGCAGGTAGCCCTTGGACAGCGGCGGGCGTTCGTAGGGCAGCGAGGCTTCGTCCCCGATCAGCCGCAGCACCCCGTCGTACCCGCGGGAGCGCAGCTCGGAGACCAGGGTGGCCGCGGCCAGCCCCGCGCCAATGACAACAATCGTTTCCGGATTCATCGATCGCCTTTCACGCGTAGGTGTCCTTCGATCCTCACATGTCGGCGCACCGCTGGCAATCACTGCGGCCGGCTCCCAGCGAAGCTCCGGTGCTCAGCGCGCCGGAAGCGACCGGATGGTGCCGGCGGCGGTGTCCACCTCGAACTCCTGGCTCCAGCTTCCTGAGCCGCCGCGGACCTCGAAGCCCACTCTGGCGCGGCCGGCGCGCAGGTCCTCGGCGGTCACGGTGTAAGTGGGGGTGAAGAACAGCCGCTGGCCGCCGGCCGGTACGCTGGCGGGCCCGAATCCTGTGCCGGGGGCACGGTCGTAGTTCCCGAGCAGTTCCACCTCCAGAGCCCGCTCGGAGGAATTGACGAACCGCCCGGTGAATGCCAGCATGTCCCCGGCGCGCAACCCCGGCAGCACCGGGCCATAGTTGGTCAGTTGCGCTTCGCGGGATCCCAGGACCTGCACTCCGTCCTGGTACCCCTGGCCGATTTCCTTCCAGGTGTGCCCTGCCCAGTCCCCCGCCGTGGCGCTGATGACGTGCTCCTCGCCGATGCTGGTCCAGCGCTCGGGCCGTGCCGGGGTGATGGAGCGCAGCACCATGGTGAACTCGCTGCCCGGATCCTCCCGGTACCGCGCGGCGGCCTCGGCGAGCGCGGTCGGGGCAAGACTCCCGGGTTCGAGCTTGGTGAAGACGATGTCCTGGTAGCCGTCGCGTTCGAACAGCACCCCCAGCGAGCCGTCGGCCAGCAGCGCGGCGGTGGAGTAGGCGCTGCTGCCGGGGCAGATCGACTGGACCGGGCTCCAGTGGTCTCCGTTGTCGAAGGACACACTCAACACCGTGTTGCGGCGCAGGGCCGCGTCGCGGTTGTTCGTCAGCAGCAGCAGCTGCCCTCCGTCGGAGGGAAGGGCGCAGATGCTTCCGTTGTCCCCGGGATCCGGCAGGTCAGTCACGGGCGCAAGCTCGCCGTAGCGGTGCCCGCCGTCGGTGGACACCGCTTGGAGCCGCTGGTCCGGAGCCCGGGAATTCATCAGCACCCGCCCGTCGGGCAGCTGGACCGCTTTGTTCTCGTTCGCTTCGGCGCTTGTAAGCTCGCCGAGCCGCCAGCTCTCGCCGTGGTCGTCGGAGTAGGCCGAGGCGGCGCGGATCCGCCCGTGGTACAGCACCACCATCTGCTGCAGCAGGCGTCCGGCGTGCCGGCCGGTGCGCAGCTGGATCCCCGCGCCGGCGGCGGCGAAGATGCCGGTGATGCCCGGCCGCTTCAGCTGCGCGGTCAGTCGGCGATGCGACCAGGTCCTCCCGTCGTCGTCCGAGTAGGAGAGGTCCACGTGCTGCACCTCGTCCACGGGCTGCGCCCCTTCGGCGGATTCGAAGAATCCCGCGCGGGTGCCGGCGGCGTGGAAGCAGAAAATTCGCGAGGTGTCGGCGTCAACCAGCAGGCTGGGATCACCGAAGCCTTCAAGGCCGGAACCGGTGCGGATCACCTGCTGGTTTTCCCAGGTTTGTCCGTGATCGGTGCTGCGTCGCAGCAGCAGGTCGATGGTGTTGGGCAGGTCGTCCAGGTTGGGGCGGCCGTCATAGGCGGCCAATACGGTGCCGGCGGTCGTGACCGCCAAAGCTGGAATGCGGTACTGGCGGTAACCGTGGTGGCCTCGGCGTGCGAGCGTCTGGAAGCTCAGGTTTTCTGCGGCGGTCATGGGATCAAGTATTCCCGATTCTGGAGCTTTCGTTGTTTCCGCGCCAGACCATGCCGATGGTTATCCGATGGCCTTGATCGGCTGGACCAGCGAGCGTGGGCCAACCCCTTTATCTGTCGGTGCACTGGGGCTACAGTGCTAAGTACCCGAGCGAGGAGTGCGTCATGATTACCCCAGAAAGCCAACCCACCGCGGAAGTTCCCGGCCGCTACGTCCTGATTTTCGATTCGCCGACAACTGCCCATTCATCCACCCTTGGTATTGCAGCCCTTGAAGACAAGGTGCCCAACTTGCTGTCGGCCGCCGGCTACGAGACAACGGAATATTTTCCGCGTCTGGGCATCGCCGTAGTGGATTCTCCCCCGGAGCAATTGGATGATTTTTCAGCCCGAGTGGCAGGCGAGCACATGCCTGCCCGCGTGGTCCCGGAGCGGATCTACCGGATCCTCGCTGAAGCCGATGACGAACCCACGAGTTATGCGGACAACGACGAGTTCACCTGGGGGCTGCAAGCGGTCCAGGCCGCGAATTCGCAGTACACCGGCGCCGGCATCAAGGTTGCGGTGCTGGATACCGGCTTCGACACCCAGCACCCCGATTTCGCCGGGCGCAGCGTCACCACCAAGTCCTTCGCGGCCGGCGAGGACGCCGCGGACGGCCACGGCCATGGTACCCACTGCATCGGCACCGCTTGCGGGCCGCGCGCAGTCGAAGGCGGCCGCGGCTACGGGGTCGCCTCCGGCGCGGAAATCTTCGCTGGCAAGGTGCTGGGTTCCAATGGGTCCGGCACCGACTCGATGATCCTGGCCGGCATCGACTGGGCGTTGCAGAATGAATGCCACGTCATTTCCATGTCCCTCGGCGCGGACGTGCGCGAGGTGCATCCGCCTTATGTCACCGCCGGGCGCCGCGCGCTGGAACAGGGAACCCTGATCATCGCCGCGGCGGGCAACAACGCGAAACGCGCTTCCAACGATCCCGGATTCGTGGGTGCGCCGGCGAACAGCCCGTACATCATGGCGGTCGGCGCGCTGGACTCCGGCCTGCAGATCGCGCCGTTCTCCGCGAGGACACTTCCGGGCCGCGGCGGACAGGTGGACATTTCCGGTCCCGGCGTCAAGGTCTATTCCTCGTGGCCGGGCGCGCAGCGCTACAACACGATCAGCGGCACGTCGATGGCCACCCCGCACGTGGCCGGCGTGGCCGCGCTGCTGGCCGAGGCGACCGGGTACCGCGCCCGCGAGCTGTGGGCCGAGCTGGTGCAGCAGGCCCGGCGTTTGGAGCAGTTCTCCGTTGACGTGGGAGCGGGCCTGACCAGGTCGCCGGAACCGGCGCAGGAGAAGGCCTAGCATCATGGCTTCCCAGCGCACGTTCATCGTGACGATTTCCGAGACCTACACCAGCAACATGCCCGCCGCGGTGACCCAGCTGGAGTCCCATGGGCTGCAAGTCCAGCAGGTACTGGGCATGCTGGGGCAGGTGATCGGCCAGGCTGCGGATGAACGGGTTAAGGAGCTCAAGGGACTTGACTGCGTGCAGTCGGTTGATTCCGAACAGCAGTACAAGGCGCTCTAGGCACGGGGCAGGGCCGGCGGCGAAGCAACCGCTGGCACTGGCAGGCTGACTGGGATACGCGATGGCCCGCGGCAGGATCATGTCGCGGACCGTTGCGTTGCGATGTCTACCGGAAGTCCAGCAGCACCTTGCCGGAGACGGAAGCATCCTTGGCAGTTTCGAAGGCGGCCAAGGCCTCGGACGCGGGGAACTCATGGGTGACCGCGGCGCCGATCTGCAGCGATCCATCGGCCAGCGCCTGCAGCACCTCGTCGATTTCATCGTTGAAACGGAAGGATCCGACCAATTCCAGTTCCCGGGTGATGGCCAGCGAAATGAGCGCCGGCTGCTCGCCGGAAGGCAGCAGCCCCACCATGACCACTCGCCCGCCGCGGACCGCGCCGCGCACGGCCGAGGCCAGCCCGCGGTAGTTCCCGGTCGCTTCGATGACCACGTCCGCGTGGATGCCGGCGATGTCCCCGGCTTCCGGGGCACGCAGAGTGCGGGTCGCGCCAAGCTCGGCGGCGACGTGCAGCGGCGCATCGTACATGTCCACCGCGATGATGTCCCCCGCGCCGGCGCGCTTGAGCACGGCGACGGCCAGCGCGCCGATGGGGCCTGCCCCGATCACCAGGACGCGTTTACCGGCCACCTCCCCTGCCCGGGAGACTGCATGCCAGGCCACCGCGGCCGGCTCGGCCAGTGCAGCGTCGCGCAGGGACAGCCCGGCGGGAAGTTCGCGCAGCATGCGCGCGGGCAGGTTCACTTCGGTGGCGAAAGCTCCCTCGGTGTGCGGGAAGCGGGCGGCCGAACCCAGGTAGGTGCACCCCGGGGACAGGTTAGGGCGGCCCTCCGGATAGGGTTCCCCGGTGCCCGCAGGGGTCGCTGGATGGACTGCTACCTGGGCACCGGCCTGCGGACCGGTGCCGTCGGCGGCGGCCTGCACCACGGTGCCGACGATTTCATGCCCGAGCACCATGGGCGCCTTCAGGATGGATTCGCCGGCGGCGCCGTGGCTCCAGTAGTGCAGGTCCGAGCCGCAGATGCCGCCGTAGGCAATGGCGACGCGCGCCTGGTCCGCGGTGGGAGCGGGCAGGTGGATCTGCTCCACCCGGAGGTCTCCGGCGGCGTGGGCCACCACTGCCAAGGTTTGTTCGTTCAGGTTAGACGACAACGCTCATGCCTCCATCGATGAAAATAGTTTGCCCGTTGACGTAGTTGGATCCCTCGGACGCCAACCAGACCGCCGGCCCGGCCAAGTCCGCGACCGTGCCCCAGCGCCCGGCGGGGGTGCGGCCCAGGATCCAGGAGTTGAATTGCTCGTCGTCCACCAGGTTCTGCGTCATTTCGGTATGAATGTAGCCCGGGGCGATGCCGTTGATCTGCAGCCCGGAGCCGGCCCATTCAGCGGTCATAGCGCGGGTGAGGTTGCGCAGTCCGCCCTTGGCCGCGGTGTAGGCGGCAATCGTCGGTCGCGCCAAATCGGTCTGGACGGAGCAGATATTGATGATTTTCCCGGCGCCTCGCTGCACCATGCCGCGGGCAACGGCCCGGCCGACCAGGAAGGCGCTGGTGAGGTTGGTGTCGATGACTCGTTGCCAGTCCGCGACCTCGAGCTCAAGCAAGGGGACGCGGTGCTGGATTCCGGCGTTGTTCACCAGGATGTCCAGAGTGCCGATGCCTTTCTCAATGTCCTCGATATTGGCACTGACCGACTCGTCATCCGTCACGTCGAAGCAAGCAGAGTGGATACGCTCTCGCCCATAGAGCTCGGTGAATTCGGCGACCGTGGTTGCCAGCCGGTCGGCGTCGCGGCCATGCAGGACGATGTCGGCACCCGCGTCTGCCAAGGCCCGGGCCAGTTCCCTGCCGATACCCCGTGATGATCCGGTGACCAAGGCCAGTTTGCCCGTGAGGTCGAATAGATTGCTCATGCTTGCCCGCTTCCCTGTTCTGACGGCAGCAAGCTGCCATCATATGTCAGATGTCGTCGGCGGACGCTCCCGCCGACCAGCAAGCAGCTGCGTCACAGAGGGCCTCGTCGCCACGCCCAATATAACAGACTTAACAAGCTAAACGCGATAATAAATATGTTTTTAAAGATCCGATCTCGCCATCTTTGCGACGTTGCACCCGCCCAGGGGCAACCCTCCAGAAGCAACGGCGCACGAAAGGTGCAACCAGCAAGGCGCGCCCCTCCGCGCGTGAGGTGAATCCAGGTGTATTTCAGCGGAATATCACGTCGAGAAAAATGCGAATTGATCCACAAAACAAGGGGCTTTTCAGGCTTGAATAGACCGCAATTCGACCCGGTGCACAAGGGTGCCAGTTGGACAGCGGATGCCACCCTGAGCTTGTCATCTTATTTCACTCCATAAGTTTTATTCGCAGCAAAATACTCGTTGATTTGGGACTTTACGATCCAGTGCATCGACGATCTGCTATACTTGATCCATCGCACTCGATTCCTGACGAGATTTACACCCGGCGCGTGGGAGCTTTTTCAGCGTGACCCGCCGGGTTTCGGCTGGTGCTTATTTGGGGTTCAGCGTGGCGCAGCCCAGTCGATTTTGAACATTTTTTCGCCGCGCAAGGAGTAACTTATTAGGCTGAAATGCCGGAGAGGTACGCTTGTCACAACGCGTTGCAATCATCGGAGCAGGACCCAGCGGAATGGCTCAACTGCGAGCCTTCGAGTCGGCGCGCACAGCCGGTCGTTCGGTCCCGGAAATCGTCTGCTACGAAAAACAGGATGACTGGGGTGGCCAGTGGAATTTCAGCTGGCGCACGGGCATCGACAAGTATGGTGAGACAGTCCATTCGAGCATGTACCGCAATTTATGGTCCAATGGTCCCAAGGAGGCCTTGGAGTTCGCCGAATACACTTTTGATGAGCACTTCGGCCGTCCGATTTCCTCATATCCACCTCGTGCGGTGCTGTGGGACTACATCAACGGCCGCGCCGAGAAGTCGAATGTCAAGAAGTACGTCCAATTCTCGACCGTCGTGCGCTGGGTCCAGTTCGATGAAGGTACCCAGAAGTTCACCGTCACGATTGAAAACCTGAAAACCGGTCAAACGGAAAGCAGCGAATTCGATAAGGTCGTCGTCGGGTCCGGCCACTTCAGCTTCCCGAATGTTCCGGACTTCGCCGGAATCGAAACCTTCCCGGGAACGCTGATCCACGCCCATGATTTCCGCGGTGCGGAACGGCTGGCCGGCCGCAACGTCCTGTTGATCGGCGCCAGCTACTCCGCCGAGGACATCGGCATCCAGGCATTCAAGATGGGTGCCAGCTCGGTGACCATGAGCTACCGTACTGCCCCGATGGGCTACGACTGGCCCGAGGGCATCCAGGAACGCCCGCTGGTCGAGCGGTTCGAAGGGAGCACAGCCCACTTCGCGGACGGAACCGAGCGACAGTTCGACGCAGTCATCCTGTGCACCGGATACCTGCACCACTACCCGTTCCTGCCATCGGATTTGGCGCTGTCCTCTCCCAACAACTTGTACCCCAAGTCCCTGTACCGCGGCGTTGTCAGCGAAGCGAACAACAACTTGTTCTACCTGGGCGCCCAGGACCAGTGGTTCACCTTCAACATGTTCGATGCCCAGGCCTGGTACGTCCGCGATGTCATCCTCGGCGATGCGAAGCTTCCTTCCGAGGCCGAGCAGAAACTTGACATGGCGCAATGGACACAGCGCTTGGCGAATCTAGGCAGCGCAGCAGATGAAGTCCGTTTCCAGGCCGACTACATTCGAGACCTCATAGAGCAGACCGACTACCCGATGTTCGATCTGGACGAGGTAACCCGCATCTTCTTGGCGTGGAAGAACGACAAACAGCACAACATCTTGAACTACCGCGACCAGGTCTATCGTTCGGTCATGACCGGCACCATGGCCTGCGAGCACCACACCCCGTGGCTTCGCGAGCTGGATGATTCATTGGAGCGCTACCTGTCCCAGCCAGAAGAGGACGAGCTGGAGCGTATGGTCCGCGGCAAGGACAGCTCCGCCAGCCCGGCCTAGTTGTAATACACCTAGTTGCCGGAGCAAACCGCGTAAGCAGCCTCACGACTGATAACCACGCGGACAGCGGGTCGAGATCCGGAATCTCGACCCGCTGTTCCACTAAAGCCCCATCGGAAAGCAGAGGCACCTGCATAGAAAGCGCAGAGTCTACTCCGAGCAGGTAGCACACGAATGCCTTCACGGCGCGATTAACGCTGACGCCGGCCGTCCAGGTGGCGTATTCCTGGACTCAATGCGGCAGAGGCGGCATCACGGCTCCACGCGTGCTTGATACCGCAAGAACCTTCTACGGATCAAGAATTTTTGGTGCTGGCGTCGTATACAACGGCGCGGGTCAGAGAACATCCTGGATGTTTTGCACGTTCAGTCGTGGGTTGGCGTCAGAAGTGCAACCGGAAAGAAAAAATCTCGGGCGACATAAGTCACCCGAGATCATTTATCTTGTGGAGGTAAGGGGATTCGAACCCCTGACCTTCTGCATGCCATGCAGACGCGCTACCAACTGCGCCATACCCCCAAAAGGATGCGGTTTCTTCGGTTTTTTCGACCTCTGAACCGAGATAAAACTCTACCGGAGGTGTTTAGAAAACACCAAATCGGCGTTCGGAGACGCTGGTCACAGGGTGCTATTCACTTTGTCGGTTGCGGGTGGAAGAATCTTCCACGTGGATCGATCGGTCCCGAGAACATAGTCGAAAGGCGCACTCCCATGAGCATTGGACTGACCCCGTACCTGCGTTTCGCCGGCGATGCCCGCGCGGCCATGGAGTTCTACAACTCCGTATTTGGCGGAGAACTGTCGATGATGACCTTCAAAGAAGGAATGAATGACGATCGCCCGGCAACCACCGACCAAATCATGCATTCATCGCTGTTCGTGAGTCGCGGCGTGCACCTGATGGCCTCGGACACCCCGCCCGAAATGAATCTCATGCCCAATGGCACCGTGTCCTTCAGCAGCGACGGCACGGACGATGCGGACTCGGTGCCGCTGCAGAAGTGGTGGGATGGACTATCTGCAGGCGCGCGCATCGATGTTCCGTTGGCAACAGCTCCTTGGGGAGACTCTTTCGGTCAGCTCACCGATAAGTTCGGCGTCACCTGGATGTTCAATATCTCTGCGGTGCGCTCGTAGCTATTTCAGCTCGGCCTGTTCGCGGGAAGCGACCGCTTCGCTGCCCACGAGCAGGCCGATCTTCTTTGCCCGGATTTGGGTTGCCCAAGCCAGCAGGAAGCCGAGTACCGCGAGCCCCGCTCCGACGATGGACGGCGCACGGTAGCCGAAGCCCGCGGAAATCACCGCAGCACCCAGGGCGGCCCCCAACGCGTTGGCCACGTTGAGCGCGGAATGGTTCAAGGAGGCGGCCAGCGACTGGGCATGGGGTGCCGAATCCATCAGCAAGGTTTGCAAGCTCGGGATCAATAGCGAGCCCACCGCGCCCAGCACGAAGACCATGACGAGCGTGGGGATAATCCAGCTGGTCACGGCGGCGAAAATTAGCATGGCCGCCACCATGATCAGGTTGGTCAGCTTGATGGAACCGAAAATCGACCAGTCGGCCAAGCGTCCGCCGGCCAGCGAACCGACGACCATGCCCAAGCCATAGAGCGCCAGAGCCCAGGGAACAAGATTGATGTCGAGTCCTGCTTCTTCGGTCAAGGTCGGTGAAATGTACGAGTACACGGCGAAGAAGCCGCCAAACCCCACGATGCCCGTCCCCATGGCCATCCAAACCTGGATATTCTTCAGCGCCGAGAGTTCGCGGCGCATGCTCGCTCCGGGTTCAGCCTTGTGCCACGGAACGAACAAGCTGATCATCAGCATCGTGATCAGGCCAACCACAGCGACAACAACGAACATCGCTCGCCATCCAGTCAGCTGCCCCAAACGGGTGACCAGCGGAACACCGGCGACGTTGGCCACCGAGAGCCCGAGCATCACCCATGCGATGGCGCGCCCGCGCATGCTTCCGGGCACCAGCGAACCAGCCAGGACTCCGGCCAAGCCGAAGTAGGCGCCATGCGGCAGGCCGGCGAGGAATCGGGTAGCCAGCATGGTTCCGTAATCCGGGGCAAAGGCCGATGACAAGTTTGCGACAGTGAAGAACAGCATCAGCAGCAAGACCGCGCGCTTGCGCGGAATCTTGGCGGCAAGTGCGGTCAGCACCGGGGCGCCAACCACGACGCCGATGGCATAGGCGCTGATCATCAGGCCCATCTGGGAATTGCTCACCGAAAGGTCGGCGGCGCCCTCCTGGAGCAGCCCCATCAGGGTGAATTCGGTGACACCGATGCCGAATCCGCCCATGGACAGGGCGAGAATCGCCAACAGCAGCCGGCCGCCGGACAAGTATTTGCTGGGCGCAGAAGTAGTCACGTTTGGATCCTCGGGAGTTTGGAGATGGCACGGCTTCATCGACGCCTGACTTCCATCGTAGTTGCAGGCACGGCTGAGGAAAATTACGATTCCCACAGTTTTCTGTGGCACTGTGGAAGTCCAATGTCCAAAGCATCACCTCGCCGGTTGTCGGCATCACGAATCCTGGCACGAATCACGGTCATCCTCTTGTGCCTTGGCCTTGCCGTGCTCATGGCTTTCCACCAGCAGATTCCCGACGTCGCGGGACTGGGGCTCATACTTGACAATTTAACCCCTTGGCTCGGCCTGGGCATACCACTGCTGCTGCTCTTGACCATCGTCCTCGGCGGCCGCGCAACCTACGTTGCGCTGCTGGTGCCAACTGTTGTCTGGGGTGTTCTTTTCGGGTCTGCGGCCTTGCCCTCCGCGCCCGTCGATAGCCAGGATCCCTTGGTAGTCGCTTCGCAGAACGTCCACCAGGATGCGGTGACCTCGGCCCGCTCCCTGGCCGAATCGGGAGCCGAAGTCATCACGCTCCAGGAACTGGGCGAGGGCCAGATTGATCTGGTGACGGACGCCCTGAAGCGGAGCCATCCGTACTACTACTCAGTGAGCACCGTGGGCCTATGGAGCAGCTACCCGCTGTCCAACCCCGAACCGCTGGACTTGGGTCTGGGCTGGGACCGCGCACTGCGCGCCGACGTCGACACCGAATCCGGGCCGGTCCGCGTGTACGCGGTCCACGCCGCTTCGGCGCGCCCGACGGGCCATGATGAGCGCGACACCATGCTCGCGTCCCTGGCGGACTACGTGGCCAAGGATCCTTCGTCCAAGGTCATTGCCGCCGGCGACTTCAACGCCACCTCGACGGACCGCCACTTCGCCCCGGTCGCTGACCAGCTGGACGATGTGCACTATAGCGCCTGGGGTCTGGCGATGACCTGGCCGCGCACGCCATTCGCCATGCTCGGCATCGACCACGTCATGGTCCGCGGCGTCACCGGCACCTCTCTCGACCGCATTCCTGCCGGCGATTCCGACCACTACGCCCTGCGGGCGTCCGTGGACCTGGCCGGCGGCTAGGACAGGCCGGTCTGGCGCAGGGTGATATTGATGCGTCCGCCGCCCAGCTCGCATTCTTGCGGTGCCGTCCCCGGATGGATCTTCGTTACCGCGTGATAGGCGAAGCGCGCCGGCCCGTCGAAGACGAACAGGTCTCCCGAGGCGAGGCGCACCTCCTGCCAAGGCTTGTTGCGATGCTCCGTGTTACCCAGTCGAAAGGTCGCGGAATCGCCCAGGGACAGCGAGACCACCGGCGCATTGATCCGTTCTTCGGCATCCTGGTGCATACCCATCGTGGCATTGACGTTGTAGTAGTTCACGATGGCCGCGTCCGGTAGATAAGACTGCGCCTTGGCCTGGTCCCCCGTCGCGTCGTTGACCGCACGGCGCCCGAGCTCCACCAGCCAAGGTTCCATGGGCGCCACCGGCTCCCCATTGATGTCGTCGGCCGTGCGCGAATAGCTGTGGGGGCTCCAATGCCAGCCCAGACACAGGCTCTGCACGCTCATCGGGTGCCCGTTGACCAATGTCTGATGCGGCGGAACCGGCCCGTTTCCCCATTCGAAGAACCGGTTGATGATCCAGGACTGCATTTCAGGCGAAAGCCAGCCGGGCACATGCCAGGCGCCGGGACGCAGTAGCCTCGGCTCGCGCGGCAGCGCGCTGTCATCGAAGAGAAAGTCCATGGGTTCCCTGCCTCTAGTCTGCGAATTATCCGTCCCGCGGCGGCTGTCGTGCCGCCACCGACTGTAGCATCCGGCCCCGGCAAGCCGGACGAACACGGTTTATATGTGCTCTGGACAACCTTCTCCCACGCCAAGGCGGAGTTAAGAGGACTTTCGAAGCATCCGTACGTAGGATCATTGGCATGGCATCAATACAGGTTGCAGGCGAGGCATTGGTCGACATCGTCAATGGGCTCGCATATCCAGGCGGATCCCCACTGAACGTGGCCGTGGGACTGGGACGTCTGGGGCATGAAGTGACACTCCAGACCGGAATCGGCGGCGATGAGCACGGCCGCGCCATCATCGAGCACTTAAATGCGTCAGATGTCCTGCTCGGCCCTGATTCGGTCACGGAATCGGCCACCAGCACCGCCACCGTGTCCCTGGATTCCACCGGCCAGGCCACCTACGACTTCCAGCTCGATTGGAACTTAGAATCTGTGGTCCCCACCGATGCGCAGATCCTCCACACCGGTTCCATCGCCGCCTTTGCCGAGCCGGGCTGCTCGCGGATCCATGAAGTCTTCGCGGCCTCTCCGGCGCATCAGCTGCGCAGCTATGACCCCAATCTCCGTCCCGCCTTGGTGGACAAGCGCCGTGCCGTGATTTCCCGCATCGAGAAGCTGTGCGCCTTGAGCCATGTGGTCAAGCTCAGCGACGAAGATGCCCTGTGGCTCTACCCAGGTTGGGATA
This sequence comes from Arthrobacter sp. 'calajunan', assembly GCF_046940185.1. NCBI lineage: Bacteria > Bacillati > Actinomycetota > Actinomycetes > Micrococcales > Micrococcaceae > Arthrobacter > Arthrobacter sp. 'calajunan'. The sequence continues at coordinate 374,059 of NZ_JBKZDY010000003.1, read as the reverse complement.
CCGCACGGGTGCTCGGGCACCTGCTGGCGCGCGGCGCCAAGCTCGCGGTCATGACCTTCGGGGTGCGCGGCTGCGAAGCACGCACCGACCAGCTTGAAGTCTCCATGCCGTCTTTGCAGGTCAGCGTCGCAGACACCGTGGGCGCCGGAGACGCCTTCATGTCCGGGCTGCTCCATGCAATCGGCAACGGCCCGCTACTGCAGGCGCTGGTGTCCAACGAGAATCTGGACGAAGACGCATTGGAGTCAGCGCTGCGCACCGCTTCGCTGTCCGCGGCGCTGACGGTCCAGAAAATCGGAGCCAATCCCCCGACTCTCGTCGAGCTCGAGAGCTGCCTGTCGTCGGTCGAGTTCTAACGACCGGTTGATGCTCCACACGCCCAGCGGATATGGCCGCGGACCACATCCGCGAAGGCATCCGCGTCAATGCGGTCAACCCGGGTACCGTCGACACCCCCCGGGTGGGCCGGCTGCTGGATTCGGCGGCCAAATCCCAGGCCGAACGCCAGGCGCTCAACGCCCGGCAGCCGCACGGACGACTGGTCTCCGCGAAGAAAGCCGCCGCCTCGGTGGCCTACCTGTGCAGCCCGCTGTCCTCCTCGACCAATGGCGTTGCCCTGGCGGTTGACGGCGGAATGCAGGCATTGCGCCTTCGCCCGGTGGGTTGAGCCCGGCATAGGTTGCTAGAGTTCGGATGCAGGCATTTCGCATCATTCGACCATGGAGGCAGTAGTGGGCAGCAAGGTCCCGGCAGCGGACAACACCTTGAGGATCCTGGGTTTGCTGGCGTCCCGCAAGGCCCCGACGCCCGCGGCGATGATCGCCAGGTTGTTGGACTTGCCGCGTTCCAGCGTCTACCAGCTGCTGACGGTCATGCACGAACACGGCTTCATCGCGCACTATCCGGAGGACAAGTCCTACGGACTGGGGGTTGCGGCTTTCGAGCTCTCCAGCGCCTACACACGGCAAGAGCCGCTGGCCCGGCTGGGCGCGCCACTGGTGGCCCAGCTGGTGGACAAGGTCGGCGAAAGTGCCCATCTGGCGGTGCTGCACGGCTCGGACGTGCTGTATATCGTGGAGGAACGAGCCAAGGGCCGGCCCTCGCTGGTGACCGATGTCGGCGTGCGCTTGCCCTCGCACCTGGTCGCCTCCGGACGCGCCATCCTAGCCGCCCTGCCCAAGTCCCAGGTGCGGGCGTTGTATCCGACCCCTGCGAGTTTCTCAGGCCGCGAGACGCAGAGCACGATTTCAAGCTATGCACAGCTGAGGCGCGAATTGGACCAGAGCGCGCAACGCGGTTACGCGATTGAACGCGGGGACCTCACCGCCGATTTCAATTCGCTCGCGGTGGAGATCCGCGACGCGAGCGGATGGCCGGTGGCTGCCGTCGCGGTGACGTTCCTGGGCGACCGGATACCGGAAGACCAGTGGGAAAAACTGCTAGAGCCCATCCGCGCCACCGCGGCCCAGCTGACTGCCCGGCTGCATGGGCACCGCAAGCAGTAGCGGTCCGGTCCATGCTCCCCCGTAGACAGCAGCGGGCCGGCCGAATACCACACGATTCGACCGGCCCGCTGGCCTGGTTTCCCGGCATATTCCTCCGGGTCGCTGCGCGCTAGGGGCGGCGCGTTTCAGCACTCAGGAACCACGCCTGCTGCTCCAGCTCTGCGATGTACTGGTGCAGGATGTCTGCGGTGGTCGGGTCATCCTCATCCACCGGGTCATGAACTTCGCGCATGACATCCACGGTGGCTTGGACAGCCTTGACCATGATGTCCACGCCGTCAGTGGTCAGCACCTCGGTGTTGACCGGCTGCTCGATGCGCGTGTACTTGGCAATGGTGGACGCGAGGCCGTCGGGAGTGGCGTGCAAGGCGCGCATACGTTCGGCGATTTCGTCCGAACCTCGGCGGGCAATGGCCACCACTTCATCGATGTTCAGGTGCAGGTCGCGGAAATTCGGTCCCACGACGTTCCAGTGGATCTGCTTGCCGACCAACTGCAGGTCCAGCATGTTCACCAGAACAAGCTGCAGCGAATCACGCAGCACCTCCGTTGCCACAAATCCATGTTCCGCATTCTCCAGCGAAGTCTTGCTTGCAGGCGTACTCTTCTTGCTCGACATACATGATCTCCTTTGCAGACTCAAGGGTCAATCCTGCCGGGTTTCCCCAGCTTACATTCCGCACGCTACCCTCATTGCCTTCAGCACTGAAGCCCGGCCTGGAAGCACACGGGAGACATTCAGGATTCATGAAGAAAGGGTGACGGAAAACTCCGCCACCCTTCATTCAGTTGTATGGGGCGTCCGGGTCGGACGCGCCGCGCTTCGTGCTCCGCGTCTAGGAGCCGGCATCGGTTCCGCCGTGAAGATGGTCCAGCTTGCTGGGTCCGGCGGCCAGCCGGAAGATTCCCCAGAGCATGGTCAGCATTGCCCAGATCGCTCCGAGCCAAAGGGGTGCAACATCCGCGGAAGATCCGTGGGGCACCACATAGATAAACGAGAGGAATAGTGCTGCCACCAGCGCTCCGCCGACGACCAGCCCGATTCCCAAGTGCTTCTTGTGCGGCATGGCTTCTCCTTCGTTGGTGCTGCCCGCCGTACGTGGGCAGATTCAGTGAGCGGTGATTGGGTACCTGTCCAAATGTCCTCCCCTGCATTGCTGCGTTCGGCCACGGGCTTCCCCATGGTGCAAACAGCATAGTCCCTTGCCTCCGAATTGTCCCGGATGCACCGTAAACCCCGGGGCCTCACCTAGGAAACAGGAGCCATTGGTCCTATCGGTTCCCGTAGGCAAGACCGCTGCCCCAAGCCACGGGCTGGAAGCTTCCGTGCAGTGGAACAGGACATGAGCCAGCGAATCGGCCAAGATGGAAGAAACGACCATTCAACCGAACAAGGAACAGCATGCCAGCGCCACGTACCAAACGCACCGTTTCGACCCTCGCCGCGCTCATGCTGGCGATCCCGCTGGCCGGCTGCGTGAGCATCCAGCCGCAGGAGGAAAGCCCCGCGCCGACCGCCTCGGCCGTTCCCACCGCGACAGCCTCCATCCAGGGCACCGCGACCCCGCTGCCCAAGGATCCCACCAGCACCGAAGGCAGCCTGGGCACCGTGCCCAAGGAAACCGCCGGCGACAGCTTCCAAGCGGGATTCGACAAGATTCTGGAACACGCGCAGAAGAAGAAATGCTCGCAGGATACCGATATTTCCGAGGACGGCCAGATTCTGCTGCTCGTCGGAGACTGCAAGGATGTTGCGATCACCGGCACTGGCAATATGATCGTGGCCAACAACGCCCGTTCCGTTGCCATCAGCGGGGCGGGGAACATTGTTGCGATCAAGAGCCTGCGCCAGGTGGAGGTCAGCGGCGTCGGCAACGTGGTGGCATGGCGCAGCGGCGACACCCACGTCACCGACAGCGGCCAGAGCAACTCGCTGGGCCGCAACGCGCTGGACGGCGTGGAGCTGGCCTTCTAGACGGCTTGTCCGGCATTTCAGACAGTACGGGTGGATTCGCGGCCTTGCGCCGCTGAAACTGGCGAACAATGGGAAACAAGAACACTCCTCCCACCGATTGGATTCCCATGACCGTGAAGCTTTCGACCACTGTCACCCTGCAGCGCTTCGGCGCCACCGCCGCCGATGTCATCGCCGTGGCCCGCCACGACGCCCGCATCGAGATCTCCCGCGAGGTCCTCGACGAGCTGGCCAACGTCCGCGCCCACATTGATGCCCTGGCTTCTTCGGATACCCCCGTCTACGGAATTTCCACCGGCTTCGGCGCCCTGGCCACTCGCCATATCGCGCCCGAGGACCGCGCCAAGCTGCAGCGTTCGCTGATCCGCTCGCACGCCGCCGGAATGGGCGCTCCGGTGGAGCGCGAGGTCGTGCGCGCACTGATGTTCCTGCGCGCCAAGACCCTGGCTTCGGGACGCACCGGCGTGCGCCCGGTCGTGCTGCAGACCATGATCGACCTGCTCAACGCCGGCATCACCCCTCTCGTGCGCGAATACGGCTCGCTGGGCTGCTCGGGCGACCTCGCTCCGCTGTCCCACTGCGCCCTGGTGCTCATGGGCGAGGGCGAGGCCACCGATGCCCAGGGCAACCTGCGCCCGGTCCCCGAGTTGCTCGCCGAAGCCGGCATCACCCCGGTCCAGCTGGCTGAGAAGGAAGGCCTGGCGCTGGTCAACGGCACCGATGGCATGCTCGGTCAGCTGCTCATGGCGCTGGCGGACCTGGACGAGCTGGCGGACATCGCCGATGCCACCGCGGCCATGAGCGTCGAGGCCCAGATGGGCACCGATCAGGTCTTCCGGCCCGAGCTGCACGAGCCGTTGCGCCCGCATCCGGGACAGGCCCGCAGCGCTGCAAACATGTTCGCTTTCCTCTCCGACTCCCCCGTGGTCGCCTCGCACAAGGAAGGCGACGGGCGGGTGCAGGATGCCTACTCGCTGCGCTGCTCCCCTCAGGTCACCGGCGCGGTGCGCGACACGATCGCGCATGCCCGCATGGTCGCAACCCGAGAACTGGCCGCGGCCATCGACAACCCGGTGGTGCTGCCCAGCGGCGAGGTGACCTCCAACGGCAACTTCCACGGCGCCCCGGTGGCCTACGTGCTGGACTTCCTGGCCATTGCAGTCGCTGACTTGGGCTCGATTGCCGAGCGCCGCACCGACCGCATGCTGGATCCAGCCCGCTCGCGGGAGCTGCCGGCGTTCCTGGCCGATGACCCGGGAGTGGATTCGGGCATGATGATCGCCCAGTACACGCAGGCCGGGTTGGTTGCCGAGAACAAGCGGCTGGCCGTGCCGGCCAGCGTAGACTCGATTCCTTCCTCGGCCATGCAGGAAGACCACGTGTCCCTGGGGTGGCACGCGGCACGCAAGCTGCGCACCGCGGTCGCGAACCTGCGCCGCATCCTGGCCGTGGAGATGCTCATCGCCGGCCGCGCGCTGGATCTGCGCGCGCCGCTGCAGCCTGGCCCGGCCACCGGTGCCGTCTTGGAACTGCTGCGCACCAAGGTCGCCGGCCCCGGCGAAGACCGCTTCCTGTCGGCTGAATTGGAGGCCGCGTGCGAGCTGCTGGAATCAGGCGCCGTGCACGAGGCGCTGCAGCCTTATCTTTCCCGGGGATAGCCGAAGCTGTTGGTTTCCCGACATTTCCGCCCGAATGGCCCGGATTGAGCGTAAACTTGATTGTCGGGAAACGGCATCCAAACCACGAAAGAAACATCGTATGCAACGGACCATGTTCAAATCCAAGATCCACCGGGCCACGGTCACCCAGGCGGACCTGCACTATGTCGGGTCGGTCACGGTTGATTCCGAGCTGCTTGCGGCCTCGGACATCCTCCCGGGCGAACTGGTCAGCATCGTGGACATCACTAACGGCGCCCGGCTGGAAACCTACACCATTGCCGGCGAGCCGGGCAGCGGCGTCATCGGCATCAACGGCGCGGCGGCGCATCTAGTCCACCCGGGCGATCTGGTCATCTTGATCAGCTACGCGCAGATGGAAGACGCAGAAGCCCGCAGCTACGTACCTAGCGTGGTGCACGTCGACGCGGACAACAAGATCATCCACCTGGGCGACGACCCGGCGGTGGCCTTGGGCGATGACGTCCAGACTCCGCCGTTCGCGCTGGTCACCGGGCGCTGACCCCCGGGGATCGCTTCAGGCACCAAGCAGGCCGCCGGCATCAGCCGGCGGCCTGCTGCGCGTTCCGGGAGCCTACGAACCGTCGCAGTCGAATTCGGGGCAACCCTGCCAGCGCTTGGAGAAGTAGCCGATGATGTCCAGGGCGCTGACCATCGGATACCGCCTGGCATGCCGGCCGTACACGCGGTCGATGGCATCATCGACGACCATCCTGAAGAAGCTGCACACCTCGTCGTAGCGCCAGACTTCCATGGCCAGCTCGAAGAGCTCCGCGTAGCTCAGCTCGCGGCGGCGCTCCAAGCCCAGCTGGCGCGAGATGCTCCAGATGATTTCCCGGTTCAGCTCGTGCCCCTCGCCGCACTCGCACCAGCTCATGCCGGTGGCCGGCATGGCCCACACCCACGAGGAATCTCCGGGCGGGCCGCCACCCACATCGTTGAATCCGGTCTCATTGCCTGCTGCGCTCATGAGGCTCCCCGCTCCCTTCGGCTCTGCTCAGATCCAGGCCCGGTGGATTCCGCAGCCTGCCGGGCTTTCCGCCAGCCCGTCCGCGCCGAATCCCTTCCCCAGCACTCCGCGAAGCAATTCGAACATATATAGACTCTACTCTATTTATTAGTACATATGTTCTATTCTTTGGAACTTCCTGCCGCAGGCAACGATCGTAATTCCGAAGCCTGCGGTGCGGATCCCGCCGCGGCAAACAGTCGCTGAGTAGAATCAAACGCTAGGTGGCCGATCTCAAAATGCTTGGGTGCGAGAGAAGGAGAAGCAATGTCCAATAACGTCCATCCGGATGACTCCCCCGAGGCTCCGCATCGCCAATGGAACGAAATCCTCCAAGAAACCCGCGTCATGCAGACCGGGGTTCAGATTCTGGCCGCGTTCCTGGTGATCCTGCCGTTCCAGGCGCGATTCACCATGCTCACCGATGTGGAGGAAATCCTCTACGTCATACTGCTCGTGTTCTCAGCCTTGCTGATCGTGCTGATGCTGGTGCCGGTGCTGGTCCACCGCTACCTCTTCGGCCAGCGCCTGAAAGCGACGACCGTGCTGCTGGGCCACCGCGTGGTCAAGGTCGTGGGTATCAGTGCCGGATTGCTCGTGGCGGGCAGCGTCTGGTTCGTTATCCAGGTGCTGGTCGGATGGCCGGTCTCGGTGTATGTCGGGGGCGGCCTGATGCTCGCAACACTGTTCCTGCTGGTACTGCTGCCACGGCTGCTCACTCCCCGCGGCAGTATGCCGGAATCCTACGACGAGGGCTGAGACCGAGTCTTCATGCTGGCCGCCATGCGGTCCACATGGCGCAGCATGAGCTTCATGGGCAGGTGCCGAATGGCCTTGGGGAGGACGCGGGAGGCCGCCCAGGCGGCTCGCACCATCATCCGGTTGCGCAGCTCGACCTTGCGGGTCAGCTCGTATCCGAACTGCTCGCGCACCGGGGGCGGCAGCTGCGCAATGGTCACGTCGCGCATCAGCGGCAGCGCCACCCTGATCCACCACGGTGCGCGGGAGCCGGCAAACAGCTCATCGGCCAGCGTGCGGATCTGCTCCGTCACCTGGAGGTCCGCCGTGATCCCGGCGAAATAGTCGTTGAACCGGGCTTCGCTGCGCGGCCAGAAGTCGGTGGGCATCTGCAGCGTATCACCCAGCCGGGCGTACTGCAGGTACAACTCCGCGCTCGCGTTCTTATCCCACGCGGGCAGGACCTGCGCGCCGATCACCCGGGCCGAGTCGAACAGCGTGGCGGCAACCCACAGCTGCAGCCGCGGATCCAGCGCCGAGTAGGCGGGCGCGCCGGTGGTTTTGTCCCGCGTCCCGTGCACGGGACGGTGCGCCTCATCCACATAGTCGATGATGGTGCGCTGCTGCTCGGCGGTACCGTTGCTCAGCGCGTAGATGTAGCCCAGGGTGTGCAGCAGCCGGGAGAGCGGGTTGGAGGCGAAGTCCGAATGCTCCGCGATGGCCCGGCCGATCTGCGGATGCGCCAGCTGCAGCAGGATCGCCCGGCCGGCGCCCAGCAGCAGCGCGGATTCGGGGGCGGCCTTGGCCAGCTGGTCGCGAGGAAGCGGCTGCGGCTCGGGTTGGGGATTCACCCTTCGAGCCTACGGGGCTCACCTGTCAGCGTCCTGATAACACCCTCCGCTTCACGTCGGTGCCAAGCCTAGAGGTTCTCCAGGCTGCGCGGGTATGAGGACTGCGCGCCATGGGCTTGCACCGTCAGCGCGGCGAACTTGCCAGCGAATTCGGCCGCTTTCACCAGGTCGTCGCCTTGGGAAATCCTGGCGGCGAGCGCACCGGTGAAGGCATCTCCGGCTCCGGTGGTGTCGACCGCATCCGCCTTGACTGCGGCAAGCTGCTCAATCCCTTGTCCCTGCGCAACCAGGCACCCCTGGGCGCCGAGGGTCACCACCACGGAGGAGACCCCGTGGTCGATCAGTTTCCGGGCAATCACCGGTTCGCTCTCGGTGCTTACTTCGCTGGTGCCGTCAAGCAGTGCCAGCACCAGCGCCGCCTCGTGCTCGTTGACTACCAGCGGGTCCGCGGCCAGCAGGTACTCGCGCGGCAGCTCGATGACCGGTGCAAGGTTCAGCACCACGCGGTCGCTGGCGGCATCCATGGCCGCGGTGATGCCGCTGGCAGGGATTTCACCCTGGAGCACGAGGATTCCGCGCAGCTCGCCGAGGGAGGATACGGCATCGCCGGTGACCTGGGCATTGGCCCCTGGCACCACAGCGATGGAGTTCTCCGCGGCAGCGTCGACCTGGATGATGGCCACCCCGGTCGGGTGGGTCGTGCGGGCCACGCGGTCCAGCAGCACACCGGCCTCTGCCAGTTGGCTCAGCGCCACCTCGGCATGGGCATCACGGCCGACGGCACCGATGAATTCCGTGGTCGCGCCGGCCAGCCGGGCGGCGAGCGCCTGGTTGGCTCCCTTGCCGCCGGGGGTGAGCTGGTAGGAATCCGCCAGTACCGTTTCCCCCGGCCCGGGCAGTCGAGCCATCAGCGCGGTGATGTCCACATTGCTTGAACCGACGATCGTGACCTGTGGATGTTGCATGGTTGCCTTGCTCTTTCAGCCGTTCCCGGGGGCCGTCGTGGGCCCCGCCACCAGAAAAATTCGCCGCCAGGATGCAGCATGTGACACTCAAGCCTATGACCGGTCCGCGGCGGTGTCGAACCGGACCGCGCGAATGGCTGCCCTAGGATCTTGGCCGTGACGGCCGAGCGTTGACTATCATGGGAAGCGTGTCGGTAAATCAGCTTTCGGACAGCGCGCAGAACTATCTCAAAATCATCTACGGCCTGGCCGAGTGGTCCCAGGAGCCGGTGACCGCCAGCGTCATCGCCGGCAAGGCGGGCATGAAGCTCTCGACGGTCTCCGGGGCCCTGTCCAAGCTGCGCCAGCAGGGGCTGCTGGACCACGCCCCCTACGGCGCGGTGAACCTCACCGATCTGGGGCGCGACTACGCGGTGACCATGGTGCGCAGGCACCGCCTGATCGAGACCTTCCTGGTGCAGATGCTCGGCTACCGCTGGGACCAGGTCCACGACGAGGCAGAACAGCTGGAGCACGCGGTCTCCGACTTCATGATCGCGCGGATCGACGAGCTGCTCGGCCATCCATCCCGCGACCCCCACGGGGATCCCATCCCCACCGCGGAAGGGCAGATCAGCATCCCGAAGGCGGTCTCGCTCACGGAAATCACCGATGGTTCGCAGGTGCAGGTCGAGCGGATCTCGGATGACGATTCCCAGCTGCTGCAGTACTTCTCCGACCACGGGATCACCGTTGGCGCACGGCTGTCCATCCAGCCGGGAGACGCCTTCTCCGACACCGTCGAGGTGGCCTCCCCCAAGACCGGGGCCCCGCTGCGCCTGGGCCAGCGGGCCACCAGCGCCGTCTGGGTCTCGGTGATCGGTCGAGCTTAACGGCGCGGCGGCCGGGGAACCGCAGATGGTTCCCCGGCCGCCGCGCTCCGGCTGGCGAAGTCTAGGCCTTGACCTCCAGCTGGGCGATGAACTGCGGAAGCTGGGCCACGCCGTCCAGGATCACATCGTGCTCGTGGACCTCGAGGTCCTCGCGCCCCAGCTCGCCGGTCAGCACGCCCACGGCGATGACGCCGGCGTTCTTGGCTGCCTGCAGGTCGTTGACGGTGTCGCCGGCGGCGATTACCTTGCGCACGTCGCGGATTCCAGTCAGTTCCATCACGCGGTGGATCATGTACGGTGCCGGACGGCCGGCGGCCACTTCGTCCGCGGTGACCACTGCGTCCAGCAGTTCGCCCTCGCCTGCGGCCCAGCCCAGCTGCGGCAGGATCACCGATGCGACGTCGCGGGAGAACCCGGTAGTCAAGGCGATCTTGACGCCCTGGGCGGAGAGCTTCCGGAAGGCTTCGACAACACCCGGCAGCGCGACCGGCGGATTCTGCTCGTAGTAGGAGAACAGCAGCTCGCGGAAACGCTCGAAGGTGGCGTCGACCAGCTGCTTCTCGGGCACGCCGCCGCCCAGGGTGATCAACGCGGTGATGGCTTCGCGCTTCTCGGCGCCCATCCAGGTCTGCAGGTTCTGCGCAGTGACCTCCGCCCCGGTTTCGCGCACGCTGTTCTCCAGCGCACGGTAGACATCGGCGTGCTCATCGATGGTGGTTCCGGCCATGTCGCAAACGATCAGTTCAATCACGGTGTTTCTCCTTGGGTTGGGTTAGTAGCTCTGGAAAGCCATGCTTGGCGCACGGGTGAATGCCGCGCGTTCCTCGCTGGTGTTTTCTATGGTGAAATTTGCAAGGTGGGGCAGGTAGCGGTCATCGGAATATTCCTTGACCTCGCCTGACCCGGATGAGGTGATGCGCCGTTCGCGCAGCAGCGGCGTACCGGCAGGCACTTCCAACAGCCTGCTGTCCTCGCCGTCCGCGGCCACCGCATCGATGATGTGCTTGCCGCGGCTCAGGTCCACACCCTGCCCGCGCAGGTAGTTGAAGATCGACCCGGAATCCGTGTCGAAGTCGAAAAGCAGCCGTCCGGCGTCGGGGGCGAAGCTGGTGCGTTCGATCATTGCCGGGGTGCCGTCCAGCAGGCGCAGGCGCAGCACCTGGACGATCATCGTGCCCGGGGCGAGCCCCAGCTGCCCGGCCGCTTCGTCCCCGGCGGGGCGGCGCGCCAGTTCCAGCGTGCGCTGGCCGGGAACGCGTCCCACCGAATGCGCCCATTCGGTGAAGGACATGAAGGTGCTGAAGGACTGCGAGCGCACCGCATGGGCAACGACCGGGGGCTTGCCCTGGCCGCCTGCGATCAAGCCTTCGGAACGCAGCGTAGCCAGGGCGTGGCGCACGGTGCCCCGTGAAGCGTTCGCCAGGGCGCACAGCTCCGTCTCGCTGGGAATCGGGTCCCCTTCCAGCCATTGCCCGCAGGCGATCCGCTCACGCAGATCCGCGGCCAGCACCTGGTGCTTGGGTTGGTTCTTTTTCTGGATCACCACTTGATCATACAAGTGGATCCGGCGTGAAATCAGTGGTTTTTCCGGCTTCGGGGTGAAGCTTAGGTTAACGAAAATTAACCAAGTTGAACACTCGGGAAACTTGTCTGAACAAGTGCCAATCTGGCTTGAAATCGCCCGGCCAGGCCACGGATGATCAATTCCGTGATGAACGAAAATACTTCCCTCCCCACCGCTTCCCAGCCGATCCAGACCGACGTCCTGGTGGTCGGCGCAGGCATCATCGGCCTGGCCCACGCAGCCCGCGCACTGGACGCCGGCTACACCGTCACCGTCATCGACCGCGACCACCGCTCCGTCGGCGCTTCGGTGCGCAACTTCGGGCACGCCTGCATCACCGCGCAGTCCGGCGACCTCTACGACATCGCGCAGGCGGGCCGTCCGCTGTGGCTCGACTACTCCCGGCGCGCAGGCTTCTGGGCCGCCGAGGCCGGGGCCGTCGTGGTGGCCGCGACCGACACCGAGCTGCAGGTGCTCAGCGAGCTGGCCGCGGTGCGCGAGTCCGGGCAGATCACCCTGCTCTCCGCCGACGAGGTCGCCGGCGTGCTCGGCCGAGACACCACCGAGGGAATCGCCGGCGGCGCCCGGCTGCGCGACGACCTGCGCGTCGACCCGCGCACCACCGTGGCGAAGCTGGCCGCCTGGCTGGATGCTCAGGAGCGCGGATCGGTGCTGTGGAACACCGCGGCACTGGGCTTCGGCGCCGGCTCCGCCCGCCGCGCCCGCATCGAGACCAGCCGCGGCCCCATCGAGGCGGACCAGGTGTTCGTCTGCGTCGGCCATGACGTCGACTACCTCTTCCCGCAGCTGGCCGAAGACCACAAGGTCCGTCGCTGCGCCCTGCAAATGGCGCGTTCGACCCCGGACCAGCCCCTGGACCTCGGCCCGGCGGTGCTGACCGCCACCTCGATGCTGCGCTACGAGGCGTTCACCGAGGTTCCCTCGGCCGCCAAGCTGCGCGCGGAAGTCAGCGAGAACCAGCCCCACCTGCTGGAGGTGGAAGCCAACGTCATGTTCACCCAGCGGCCGGACGGCTCACTGCTGCTGGGCGACTCGCACACCTACGACCTGACCCAACCCCCGTTCCTGAAGGAGACCACTTCGACCTCACTGCTGCAGAGCATCGAGAAGATCCTGAACACCCCACTGGAAATCGAAGAGCGCTGGCAGGGCGTCTACGCCTCCAGCGAAGTCGGCCCGTTGCTGATCGCGGACGTCGTCCCCGGCGTCACCGTGGTCTCGGTGACCGCAGGCGTGGGCATGACCCTGTCCTTCGGCCTGGCGGACCGCAATGTCACCGACCGTCTCACCGCCCGACAGCCGCTGGCTGCCGCGGCCCGCTAAGCACCACCCCACTCGCAACAGACTTTTCTTATACAGGAGCATCCCCATGAAGCTTTCCCGCGCACTTCCCCTGGCAGCTGTCGCCGTCGGTCTGCTGGCCACCACCGCCTGCGGCGCCTCCGAGGCCAACGGCAGCACCAGTACCGAGGCCTCCGGCGCCCCGGCCTACTGCGCCGACGGCCCTATCAACTTCGGCATCGAGCCGTTCGAGGATCCGGCCAAGCTGGAACCGGCCTACGGAGTGCTGGCCGACGCCATGGAACGCGAACTCGGCTGCGAGGTCGAGGTCCAGGTTGTGGAGGACTACTCCGCAGAAGTCCTGGCCATGCGCAACGGCAAGCTGGACCTGGGCCAGTTCGGCCCGGTCGGCTACGTGTTCGCCAGCGAGCAGGCAGGCGCCGAGCCGATGGTCTCCTTCGGCACCGCCGACGGCAAGCTGAGCACCTACACCGCGGGCATCTGGGTCCCGAAGGACTCCGACATCAAGACCGTGGACGACCTGCGCGGCAAGGACCTGGCCCTGGGCGGGGTCGGTTCCACCTCCGGCGACGTGCTACCGCGCTACGCGCTGAAGACCGCGGGCATTCCGGAAGACGAGCTGAACATCAACTACGCCGGCGGCCACCCCGAGGCGCTGCTGGCCCTGGTCAACGGGACCGTGGATGCGGCCCAGATCAACACCCAGACGCTGGCCACCGCCAAGGCCGAGGGCACTTTCAACCCGGAGGACTTCCGCCAGGTCTGGACCTCCGAGCCGATCCCGAACGACCCGATCACCGTGCGCCCGGACGCCGATCCGGAACTGAAGAAGGCAGTCAAGGACGCCCTGCTGAACCTGCCGAAGGAAGACATCGAGCAGGTCGGCAAGTTCCTGGACGTGGACCCGGCCGGACCGCTGCTGGAAGTCACCAAGGAAACCTACAAGCCGTTGTTCGACCTGGCCTCCGAAATGGGCCTGACCGAGAAGGACATCTAAATGGAACAGGCAGCACTGAAGGTCAGCTCGCTGGCCAAGTCCTACAACGGGCGCCGCGTCCTGGACGACGTGGACTTCGAGGTCAAGCGCGGCGAGCTGGTTGCCTTCCTCGGCGCCAACGGCTCGGGCAAGTCAACCACGCTCAAATGCGTGGCAGGGCTGGCCGAACCGGATGCCGGGCGCATCGAGCTGGAGGGCGCCCAGCTCTCCGAGTTCAGCGGACGCCAGCTGCAGCTGGCCCGCAGCAAGGCCGCCATGGTCTTCCAGAAGATCCATCTGGTCCCGCGCCGCACCGCGCTGGACAACGTCTGCGCCGGAGCGCTGGCGCGCGTCAGCTCGCTGGCCTCGGTCTCCCCGCTGTTCTTCTCCCGCGAACTGCGTGAGGAAGCCATGGGCTGCCTGGAACGCGTAGGCATGGCAGACCGTGCGCTGGACCGCGTGGGACGCCTCTCCGGCGGACAGCAGCAGCGCGTTGCAGTGGCCCGGGCCCTGTGCCAGCGCGCCAGCGTGCTGCTGGCCGACGAGCCGGTCTCCGCGCTGGATCCGAACGCCGCCGAGCACGTCATGGAGCTGCTCGCCGAGCTGGCCCACAACGAGAACCTGGCGGTGGCCGCGGTGCTGCACCAGCCGGATTTGGCGCTGCGCCACGCTGACCGCGCGATCGGCCTAATGCACGGGCGCATCACCTTCGACGGCCCGGTCGCCTCCCTGAACCAGAATGTGCTCGACACCCTCTACTCCCCCGAAAGGAACGCGGCATGAGCATCCAGACTCCTCCCCGCCCGCTGGACACCGCCTTGGAGTCCGCTTCCGTCCGCACGCCGGCCCCGGCCAAGCTGCCAGTTCCCGCCGACCCGCACCGCGGGCGCAAGGCCATGCTGTGGGGCACGGCCACCGCCGTGATCGTGGTGCTGCACCTGCTCGCGGTGGCCGGCACCGACTTCGACCCGACGCTGCTGGTCGACGGCTGGCAGGGCATGGCCCGCTTCGTCTCCGACGCCTTCCCGCCGAACCTCGACTGGGAAGAAGTCATCAAGCCCGGCCTGGACGCCACGCTGGTGACCCTGTGGATCGGCCTGCTGGGCACCACGCTGTCCATCCCGAGCGCGCTGCTGCTGGCGGTGCTGGCTTCGCGCACCACCTCCCCGCACCCGGTGGCCTACCAGATCTCCCGCGCCATCCTCTCCTTCTTCCGCGCGGTGCCGGACATCGTGTTCGCGCTGATCTTCGTGACCGCCGTGGGCTTGGGCCCGTTCGCCGGCGTGCTGGCGCTGATCTGCCACAACACCGGCGTGATGGGCAAGCTCTGGGCGGAGTCCATGGAAGAAACCGACCAGGGCCCGCAGGACGCGCTGGCCACCGCGGGCGCCTCGCGCCTGCAGCAGATCACCCACGGCTCGCTGCCGCTGGTCATCCCGCAGTTCGTCGGCCTGCTGCTCTACCGCTTTGACGTCAACGTCCGCTCCTCGCTGGTCCTGGGCCTCGTCGGCGCCGGCGGCATCGGCCTGCTGATCAACCAGGCCATAAAGTCCTTCCAGTTCGACACCATGCTGACCCACATCATCATCGTGCTGATCCTGATCATCGTGGTCGATCAGGCCTCCGGATTCATCCGCCGCAAGCTGGCCGTCTAAGCCAAACAACGATGCCCGGCGGGCAGGACCTCCACCAGGGTCCTGCCCGCCGGGTGTTGTTATGCCCTGCTCCCGTTCAGGCAACGACCTGGCCGGTGGCCCGACCCTCGTCATCCAGGATCCATCCCATGCGTTTGTAGGAGCTGATGCCGACGCAGGTTTCAAGGATGTCAACCTGCGGAAACGCCGCCAGCAGCTTCAATTCGATTTCGGCGATGTCCACCGGGTCCCTGACCTGCATGTTGAAAATCAGGTTGGCTTCCCCTGTGGTTCCTGCCAGCAGCCTCAGGTTGCGCATGGTCAGCAGGAACTCCGCGACCCGATCGGCAAGTTCGCGGGGCACCTTGGTAAACCACTGCACCAGCAGCGGCTCCCCCGAGTAGTCGGTCGCCAGCTCGCAGCGGACCACGATCATGCCCAGTTCCAGGGCCCTGCGCAGCATACGCGCAACCGTGGCAGGGTGCTGGCCTGTGGCCTGGGCAATTTCCTTGGCGGTAGCCCGCCCGTCACGCTGCAGCACCTCCAGGCACGGGCGCAGGGCATCGGGAATCAGCGTCCGCTGCGGCTGCGCTCGGGGCGCGAGCAGGCGCAGCGCATGCTGCTGGTTCTTGTCCAGGACGTCGAATTGAAAGTGCTCCGCGCTGGCATAGATTTTTGTGCAGACCGAAACCTTGATCCGCATGACTCCGGGCACCGCGTTGATCAGCGGCAGCACCTCGCGGGACATCTCAAGCCAGTCAGCGCTCAGGCAGGTGAGCCTGAAGTCGGCATGGCGGGAGGCCCCGTCCACCGACTGCACTTGGGGCAGCGCGCACAATGCCTGGCGGGTTTGATCCATCCGGGCAGGATCTGCCTCGACCTCGATCAGCGCCGCGCAGTGCAGCCCGGGCCGACCGCCCAAGTGGCCCACGCACCACGCCAATTTCTGCGACGTGAGCCGTTCCCAGCGCGCCGAGAGGGTCGAGGGATGCCGGCCGAGGATCGGCCCTAGCTCGCTCCACTTCGCCCGCGGTGCAATCTGCAGCGCGCTGACGAGCTCGAAATCCTCGTCCGAGAGCTCCTCACGAGCACCATTTGCAATTTTTCCCATAAATAGATTGTACTTTCGCAATTCTTCTTTGAATATGGGGAAGTTTTTCACCGAAGAAGCAA
This sequence comes from Arthrobacter sp. 'calajunan', assembly GCF_046940185.1. Lineage (NCBI taxonomy): Bacteria > Bacillati > Actinomycetota > Actinomycetes > Micrococcales > Micrococcaceae > Arthrobacter > Arthrobacter sp. 'calajunan'. The sequence goes on along the minus strand of NZ_JBKZDY010000003.1, from coordinate 357,795 downwards.
ACTTGAGTCGTGAGCTGATTCACATATTCCAGTCCCGCCAACACCAAGGTAGCCATGAGCCTGACGCCCCAGTCCATCACCGATGACGCAGATGAAATCTTCGATGAAGTTCGCAATCTGCGCCATGCACTGCACCGCCGCCCGGAGGTGGGCCTGGACCTTCCGTTCACCCAGGAAACGGTCCTCCAGTGGCTTGCACCGCTGGGTTATGAAGTGAGCCTGGGCCAGGACCTCAGCTCAGTCACGGCGGTGCTCCGCGGTGGAGCTGCCCTGGGGCCGGCCAAGAACCGCCCCACGGTCCTGCTGCGCGGCGACATGGATGGGTTGCCAGTGACCGAGAGGAGCAACGTCGACTTCGCTTCACAGACCGGAACGACCATGCATGCCTGCGGACACGACCTGCACACCTCAATGCTGGCCGGGGCTGCCACCCTGCTGGCCGAACGCAAAGACCAGCTCCCCGGCGACGTGGTGCTGATGTTCCAGCCCGGCGAAGAAGGATACGACGGGGCCGGCCATATGATCCGCGAGGGTGTGCTCGATGCCTCGGGCACGCGGGTGGACGCCGCCTATGGGCTGCATGTCATGAGCGGTATCGGCACCAGCGGCGAATTCATGTCGCGTTCCGGGGCCATCATGAGCGCTTCGGACGGTTTGTTCGTCACCGTCCACGGTAAGGGCGGGCATGGTTCGGCCCCCTTTCTGGCCAAGGACCCGGTAGGGGCCGCGGCTGAAATGGTGACAGCCCTGCAGATGATGGTCACCCGGAATTTCAATGCCTTCGATCCGGTAGTCGTCTCCGTGGGGGTCTTCAACGCCGGCTCTGCCAGAAACGTCATTCCCGAATCCGTCCACTTCGAGGCCACCATCCGTTCCTTCAGTGCCCAAGCCCACCAACGCCTGGCGAAGCTGGTACCGCAGCTGCTGCAGGGCATCGCCTCAGCCCACGGCCTGGAGGTCGAGATCGACTACCGCGCCGAGTACCCGGTCACCGAGAACCACGAGCAGAACACCACCTTCGCCCGGGATGCTGCCATTGAGCTCTTCGGAGACGCCAGCTACACGGAGATGGCCGAACCGCTGACAGGATCCGAGGACTTCTCCCGGGTCCTGAAGGAAGTCCCCGGCGCGTTCATCTTCCTTTCAGCATTGGCCCCCGGGGCCAGCGCCGAATCCGCCGAGTACAACCATTCGCCCTACGCGCACTTTGACGACTCGGTGCTGGCCAGGGGCACCGCGCTGTACACCTACCTCGCCACCAGCTCCCTCTCCCAACTCTCCACCCGCTAAAGGCAACAGTCATGACTACTCTCAAGCACCGCCCAGCGCCCGGCACCGCGGCCCCGGCCGCCGCCCAACGCACCACTGCCAAGACCCTTTTCGGCATCGGCACCGGCAACGCGGTGGAATGGTTCGACTGGGCCATCTACGCGACTTTCGCCTCCTACATCGCCCAGGCACTGTTCTCCAAGGAGAACCCTTCCAGCGCATTCCTTGCGACACTTGGCATCTTTGCCGTAGGCTTCATCGCCCGACCCATCGGCGGCCTGCTCTTCGGCATCATCGGCGACCGCATCGGGCGCAAAACCGCCATGACTGCCGCCGTGGCCCTGGCAGCGTTCGGTTCCCTGCTGATCGCCATCACCCCGTCCTATGCCAGCATCGGCATCTGGGCCTCGGTCATCCTGCTGGTCGCCCGCCTGCTGCAGGGCCTGGCCCATGGCGGCGAGATGCCCAGCGCGCAGACCTACCTGGCAGAGATCGCACCGGCCAAGCAGCGCGGCTTGTACTCGACGCTGATCTACGCTTCGGGCAACGGCGGCATCGTGGTCGGCACCCTGCTGGGCGCAATTTTCACCATGGTGCTCAGCCCCGAGCAGATGCACAGCTTCGGATGGCGCATCCCCTTCCTGATCGGCGCCCTGCTCGGCCTCTACACGCTGATCATGCGTGCGCGCCTGCAGGAGTCCGAGCACTTCACGCAGAACAAGGCCAGCGACGGCAAGGGCGCGGCGAAGCCTTCGCTGTACCGGGACTTCATGGCCAATAGGATTCCCGCGCTGCAGGTCATCGGGCTGACCGTGGGCATTACCGTGGTGTACTACATCTGGTCGGTTTCCACCCCTGCCCACGCGATCTCCACCCTGCACATCCCCGCCTCCCAGGCGTTGTGGGTCGGCGTTGCGGCGAACCTGGTTTTCATCGCCTCGCTGCCGCTGTGGGGCAAGCTTTCGGACCGCATCGGACGCCGCCCGGTGATGGCCATTTCACTGATCGGCGCCTCCGCCCTGCAGATCCCTGCGTCGCTGTTCGTCCGTGACGCATGGTGGCAGCTGCTGGTTTCCATGATCGTCATGCTCGTGTTCATCGCAGGCTTCGCGGCCATTGCCCCGGCCGTGTACGCCGAGCTGTTCCCCACCTCGGTCCGCACCGTGGGCATGGCCGTCCCCTACGCCTTCAGCGTGGCGCTGTTCGGCGGAACCGCCGCCTACCTACAGGCCGCCTGCGACGTATGGTTCGGCAGCAACGGTGCGCTGATGTTCTCCATCTACGCCATCATCCTGATGCTGATTTCGGCGTTCACTGTGTACCGGATCAAGGAATCCAAGGGCATCGACCTGCACGACTAGGCCCCGATGAAAGCAGCGCCCCGCCATAGCCGGTGGGGCGCTGCTTTCGTTGTACTGCATCAAGGGGTATTACCGGGCCTGATCACCCCAGCTGGTTCAGGTGGATGTGGTTGCGCGATGCCGGGAAGTACCCGTTAAGGTACCCGGTGGTATTCGGGTGCACGTTGAAGGGGTCTGCCAGGTTGCCGGTGTTGTAGTACATCCACGAGTTGTCTGCATTGATGCCGTGGTTGTTGAACGGGCCGAGGACCGGCACGAACTTCGCGCTGGTACCGTTGGTGGCACTGCGGATGCTCCGGTTCAGCGCATCGTTCACCTTGTTCATCGCACGCGCGGTGGAGGCCGTGACCAGCGGCTGGTCACCATTGTTGGTCGTGAACAGCCGCGGGTAGCCGAGCACCAGGATCGTTGCGTCGGTTTGGCTGTCAATCTGGGCCAGCGTCGCATGGACTGCTGCTTGGACGCCGTCCAGTTCTTCCCATGCGGCCGCGAGCATCTGCTCGCACACTGCAGGGCTGCCCAGGGTGCTGCATGCGGCGATCGTATCCCCGAAGGGCAGGTTGTTGCCGCCCAGGCTCAGGGTCACCAGATCTGCCTGCGCAAGCTGGCTGTTCAATGCGCCGGCCATGGTTGCCACCTGTTGCGCGGTGGCCCCGGCGCAGGCGCCGTCGGCGGTCAGCACCACTCCGGGCAGGGCAGCAATCTGGGTGACATGGGTTGGCCCGTCGCCCTGGAAACAACCGGGGAACGGGGAGATGATGCTGCCCGATCCGAACCCTGCGGAGTAGGAGTCTCCGAGGTTCACGTAGTTGATGGTTTTTTCCTGCGCCGGGTTCGCGGCAGTGGAAGGAGCCCCGCCGGTGAGCAGCAACGCGAATGCCGTCGCGGCCGCGGCCAGCATCCCGTAAATTCGTGGTGTGGTTTTGCCGGCCATTGGAAAGTCCCCGTTTCCCTATCGACTTCAAGGTGCACTGCGCGTGGCGGAATTCAATGAATCCCTGCCCTGAAGCGGCTGCGCACGCGTGGCGGGCGGAACCGCGGCTCTGAACTTCCCAAGAGCAGTTCACCAGTGGGCCTTGTCCGCGCCGGTGGAGCAACCCGCGCCGCCTGCCCACGGCAGGCCCACGCGTGCAACATATCGTACGCCCGATTCAGGAGGTCGTCGACAGCGCCTTGCGCCGGCGCAGGATCGCCAGCCGCGAGGCGACCAGGCCCTGGCGCGGGCTGAAGAGGTAGACCGCAACAAAGATCAGACCCTGCGCCAGCACCACCATGCCGCCGGTGGAGGCGTCCAGGTAGTAGCTCACGTAGACGCCGAGCACCCCGCCGGACGCGGCCAGCACGGGAGCGATCACCAGCATGGTGCCGAAGCGGTCGGTGAGCAGGTACGCGGTGGCACCCGGGACGATGAGCATGGCGACCACCAGGATCACCCCGACTGCCTGCAGCGCCACCACCGAGGTCATGGCCAGCAGGCCCAGCAGCACCGCGCCCATGAGCTTCGGGTTCATGCCCAGAGCGTGCGCATGGGTGGGGTCGAACGCATAGAGAGTGAAGTCCTTGCGCTTGAGGAGCAGGATCATGAAGGCGATGGCACCGATAATCAGCACCTGCCACAGGTCCGCAGCTGAAACGCCCAGCAGGTTGCCAAAGATGATGTGGTTCAGATCCACCTGGCTCGGCGTCACAGAGATCAGCACCAGGCCGAAGGAGAACAGCGTGGTGAACACGATGCCGATGGCGGCGTCCTCCTTGAGCCTGGAGGTATCGCGCACTCCTCCGATCAGGGCGACGGCGAGGAAGCCGAACACCAGGGCGCCCAGCGCGAAGGGAGCCCCGACGATGTAGGCCAGCACGACGCCTGGGAGCACCGCATGGGAGACGGCGTCGCCCATCAGCGACCAGCCGATGAGCACCAGCCAGCAGGACAGGATGGCGCACAGCACCGCGGCGATGATCGTGACGGCCAACGCGCGGAGCATGAAGGTGTAGGTCAGCGGTTCGACCAGCAGTTCAATCAGGTTCACTGTCCGCCTCGTTTCATCGGGTCCAGGCCGAAGGCCATGGCCAGGTTTTCGGGTTGCAGCACGCGGGTGGGGTCCCCGTGCATGAGCACCCTGCGCATCAGCAGGATGGCTTCGTCGGCCAGCTGGGGCAGCGCGTGCAGGTCATGGGTGGAGACCAGCACCGTTCCGCCGTCGTCCGCGACGTCCCGCAGCAGCTTGGTGATGGTCGCCTCGCTGCGCTTGTCCACCCCGGCGAACGGCTCGTCAAGCAGCATGATGCTGGCTTCCTGAGCGATGCCGCGGGCCACGAACGCGCGTTTCTTCTGCCCGCCGGAGAGCTGGCCGATCTGCCGTCCGGCGTAGGCTGTCAGCTCGACGCGATCCAGCGCTTCGTCGACCGCCCGCTGGTCGGCCTTGCGCGGACGGCGGGTGAAGCCCATGTGCCCGTAGCGGCCGGTCATCACCACCTCCCGCACGGAGATGGGAAAGTCCCAGTCCACCGCCTCGTTCTGCGGGACGTAGCCGATCATGCCCTTCTTCCGCGCCTGCTGCGGATCCTGTCCGTTGATCTGGACGCTGCCGGTATCCGGCTTGATCTGGCCCATGATCGTCTTGAAAAGCGTGGACTTGCCGGAGCCGTTCATGCCCACCAGCCCGCAGACCATACCCCGTCCCAGCTGCACGGTGGCGTGGTCGAGCGCCTGGACCGGGCCGTAGTGGACGGTGGCGTTCTGGACGTCGATGGCCCATGGATGCTCCGCTTGGCTGCTCATCGCAACTCTCCCTTCAATGCGCGGGCGATGGTACGGGTGTCGTGGGTGATCAAGTCGAGGTAGGTCGGCACGGGCCCGTCGGCGGCCGACAGCGAGTCGACGTAGAGTGTCCCGCCGTAGACGGCGTCGGTGGACTCCACCACCCGCTGCATGGCGGCGTCCGACACCGTGGATTCGCAGAACACCGCTGGCACCTGCCGTTCGCGCACGGCGTCGATGGCCGCGGCCACCTTGCGCGGAGTGGCCTGCGATTCCGCATTGACCGCCCACAGGTACTTCTCCGTCAGCCCGACATCGCGGGCCAGATAGCTGAAGGCGCCTTCGCAGGTCACCAGGGTCCGGTGGGATTCGGGGATCTGCGCGAGCGAGGCGGCCAGCTCGTCATGCACGGCCTGGAGCTTGCTCTGGTACTGCGCGGCGTTGGCGCGGTAGTCAGAGGCGTGTTCCGGGTCCAGCTCGCTGAACGCCTCGGCAATGCGCCCGGCGTATTTCTGCACGTTCAGCGGACTCATCCAGGCGTGCGGGTTCGGTTTCCCCGAGCCTTCCTCGTCCGCGATGTCGATGACCTCGACGCCGTCACTGACCGTGACGTGCGGGGCGGGGTTGTCGGCCACGAATTGCGCGAACCACGCTTCGAGGTTCAGCCCGTTGTCAAGGATCAGGTCAGCGCGCGAGGCCCGGCGCAGGTCGTCCGGTGTCGGTTCGTAGCCGTGGATCTCGGCGCCCAGCCGGGTCACCGATTCCACCCGCAGGTGCTCCCCTGCCACGTTCTGCGCGATATCTGCCAGCACCGTGAACGTCGTCAAGACCACCGGTCGGTCATCGGGCTCCACTGGCTGCGGTTCGGCGGCGGTGCCGCCGGAGCAGCCCGCGAGAAACAGCAGCATCAGCGGCACAATCCCGAGGCGCCGCAGCAGGCCCTGGCCCCGCCGCCGGCGCGAGTGAGTTTTCACCAACAACCCTCGAATCCTTTTCCCTGTGCTCGCACGGCCTCGTTGCCGCGAAAGAGGGGGCTCACGTTCCACCCCCTCATAGGATAATGTTTGAGGGGTCAAACATTCAATTCGACTGCGCTGACGGGCAACCCTCCACGCGAACCGAGGCCACCCGGGCAAGGGAGCCAGAGAAGAAAAACAGGCCCCGGAACGCGCGGCTGAAGCGGCGTCGTTCCGGGGCCTGTTCACGTTCCATCCCCAGCGTGCGGGCTGCGAGGCCCGCTAACGCAGGGCGCTGAGGTCCAGCGGCTTGTTGTTCGCGGCGTTGCCGTAGACCTCGACATGGACGTGGTCCATGTGGCGGGTGGTGTCGTTCCAGTTGCCGGTGAACTGGTTTCCGTACTTGCCGGAGGTGGAGTAGGCAGTCCATCCGGTGGTTGGAAGCCAGATCTCGTCCTGCCAGATCAGGTAGGAGACACCCAACTGGTCGCGGTTGTCGAGCAGGAACTGCGCGATCTTGTCGCCGTTGGCCACACCCGTTGCGGTCTTGTAGTTGCGGATCATCAAATCGGCGGCCTTGCCGCTGCTGTGCCCGATCGAGCCGCTGCGCAACGTATAGATGGCGCTGATGCTGTCTGCGAAGCGGTCCTTGACCGCGTTGATGACCTTCTGGGTGTCGGGCTGCACCGAAACGGTGGCCTTGGTGCTCAGGTAGTCGTCCTTGATCCATCCGCTGCCCAGGCTGGTGACCACGTTGGCCCAACCGTTCGAGGTCTTCAGGTAGGTGACCTTTTCGCCCAGCGCCACGACGCCCTTGGACGCGTACTGGGTGCCCGCACCGGTGCGCAGGTTGACGCTGGCGGTGGTCCAGCGGTAGCTGGCGTTGGGAGTGGCTGGCGGGTCCGATGGCAGCGGCAGGCTCGGCTTGGATGCCGAGAGGTAGGCTCCCGACACCCAGCCGGTTCCGAGCCGGCTCTTCACGCGGATCCAGCCGTTGGCCGAACCCAGGGCGGTGACCTTTTCATTCGTGGACAGCACACCCAATGACTTGGTGTTCACCGAGTTTCCGACGCGCTGGTTCACGTTGGTGGTGGCCCAGTACGGCTTGCTGGCGATCACGGCGTAGGCCGAGTTCGTCAGCGTGGAGGTTGGAACCCATCCGGTGCCCTTGGAGGTCTTGACCTTCGACCACGAGCCGCTGGTTGCGTAGAGGCTGAGCTTCTGGCCGGCAGGTATGGTGCCCAGCGACTTCGCGGAGGACGAGGCCGTGGTGCGCACCGCCGTTGCGTCCATGCTCCAGCGGGTGCCGATGACCTTGTCCACGACCGGGGCCTTGGAGCTCAGGTGTTTTGTCGGAACCCAGCCGGTCCCCTTGGAGGACTTGACGCGGGTCCAGCCGTTGGCGGAGCCGATGGCGGTGACCTTCTGGCCCTTTGCCAGGGAGCCCAGCGACTTCGAGCTGCCGGTGTTCGACGCGCGCAGCGTGGTGCCGGAGGTGGCCCAGTAGGACTTGCTGGAGATCGGCGTGTAGGCCGTGGTGACGAGCGAGGAGGTGGGAACCCATCCGGCGCCCTTGGCGGTCTTGACCTTCGACCACGAGCCGCTGGTCGAATACAGGCTCATCTTCTGGCCGGCGTAGGCGGTACCCAGGGACTTGGCCTTGGTCGAGGCGGTGGCGCGGACGACGGTCTTGTCGATGGTCCAGCGCGAGCCGATGACCTTTTCGACCACCGGGGCCTTGGCCAGCAGGTTCTTCGACGGCACCCAGCCGGTGCCCTTGGAGGACTTGATCCGGGTCCAGCCGTTGGAGGTGCCGATGGCGGTGACCTTCTGCCCCTTGGCGATGCTGCCCATACTCTTGCTGCCAGAGGAGTTCGCCGACTTCAAGGCGAGATTCGCCCCGGCCCAGTAGGACTTGCTGGAGATCGGCTTGTAGGCGGTGGCCACCAGCGAGGAGACCGGCACCCAACCGATTCCCTTGGAGGTCTTGACCTTGGCCCACGAGCCGCTGGTCGAGTACAGGCTCAGTTTCTGGCCAGCCGGGATGCTTCCCAGCGACTTCGCCTTGGACGACGGGGTCGCGCGGACAACGGTGGTATCGATGCTCCAGCGCGAACCAATCACCTTCAGCGGTGCGGTGGCACCCAGGTGCTTGCTCTGGATCCATCCGGTCTTGCCCGAGACCGACACCGAGCTCCAGCTGCCGTAGTTGCGCAGCCACTGGACCTTTGCGCCGGCGGCGAGGGTGGCGACCTTGGCGGAGCTCGTCGAGGTGCTCTTGTAGGTCGGCTGCTTGGTCTTGGCCCAGCGGTAGGCAACAGCCGGCGCACTGCTCTTGAGCTGGTTCGTGGGGACGAATCCGGTCTTGCTGCCGGACTTGATCTTGGTCCAGGAGCCTGAGGTGCCCAGGCGCTCGACCTTGGTCCGGCGCTGCAGCGCTCCGAGCGACTTCGCCTTGGACGACGGGCTCTGCCGCAGCACCTGGTAGGAGCTCAGGTAGCGGTAGGTCTTGGTCTTCGAGGTGGAAGCTGCTGGAACGTTGGTGAGGAACTTTGCCGAGACCCAGCCGGTTTTGTTGCCGTAGCTGGTTTTCGACCATCCGTTGCTCGTGGCGCTGACCTTAACAGTGGCGTTCTTGGGAATCACCAGCAGCGATTTGGACGAAGCGCTGGCGCTCTGCCGCAGGTTCAGGTTCTGGATTGTTTTCTTGCTGACGGTTTTGACCGCGGCGGCAAGTGCTACTTCCTGGGCGGGAGCGATGCTCGGCGCGGCAGCGGCCGGGATCACGGGGCTCAGGCATAGTGACAGCGCCAAGGCAAGGCCTAGCGCGCGAGTGCGACGGGGCATCTGGGTTCTTTCGGTCAGATCCTCACTGATCGGTGAGGTCGGAAACTGGACGACAGCTGCCCGTCGGTAGTCCTCCAGTTACGGCTGCCACTCCTAGAATGACATACCCAGAGAAAATACAGTATTTGCACACTCGAAATTCACTTAGTTGTTTTGATGTATACAAACGCGGTTTCCGAACCGGGCTCGATTTCCGTTCGCCCTGCATCCTGGATCACCGGTCCCGCGGCCTGTGCGCGGAGCCGCTCGAAGTCTTCATCGGACAGGTGCTGGATCCCGACCGGCGCATGGGCGGACAACCAGCGTTCGATGCGCTCGCCTTTTTCCTCGGTCAGCCAGGCGAACAGCGCGTGCGCGCTCTGCGCCGCAGCCTTGCCGGTGGACATCTGCAGTGATTTTCTGATGCCGATATTGACCTCCGCGACCAGCACCTCGTTGCTCTTGGGCAGTTGCGTGCCGGACACCTGTAGTTTGGCGATGAGTTTCGGCAGGTCGTTCGCCGGCAGCGGCGGCAGGCCCACGGCTTGGGCCTTGCCGACCTGGCTCACCATCGCTTCGGGGAACACCTCCAGCACCTTGGAGAACATCTTGGGATTGGCGCGCCGCACCGATTTGGCAAATGCCTGCTCCGACCAGGTCTGCCATTCAGGTTCATGCGGCGAGCGGAGGTAGGCGATGACAGCTGCGCGGGCAACTGCTGAGAGGCCCTCCTCCTCGGTGGACGGATCTTCCTTGTCGATCCGCAGGATGATCGCTTGGACCAGTTCATCCGGATCGCGTTCGCGCAACTCACTCATGGAATCATTCTATTCAAAGCGCGCGGGGCCTCTCACCGTCACCGGTTGCAGGGTCCCCGACCCTAGCTGCTCAGGAACGTGACCGTAATGCGCGCCTGCTGCGCGGCGTAGACCGCATGCAGGACGTTGGCTTCAACGAAAATGGAGCCTCCGATGCCCAACGTGGAGGTTGCGCCGCCAACGGTGAAATCAACTTCGCCGCTGATCACCTGGACGATGATCGGTGTGCGCGCCATGTGGTCCGGAAGCTCCACCCCTGCATCGAAGGCGATTTCGGTGATCTGGGCCTTCTCCCCCGCGAAAATGCGCTTGGCGGCGTACTTGCCGGGCTTGATCGGATTCCGTTCGGCATAGTCCTGGATTGTCCGGGCGATCAGCACCGAATCGCTCGCATCCGACGTATTCTGGCTCATGGCTAGTTCCTTCCGTAATTCATGGTGCGCAGGGAGATAATCATCCGACGAGATCGGCTAGTACCTTCGTCCCCTGACCTTGTGGACAATCAGCAAGACGACGCTCGTCAGCATGGCAGTAGCGAGGCTGACCAGAACAGGGATCTGCCATTCTTGCTTAACTAGGGCATCGGAAGTGCCGCTCACGAGCGCGCCGAGAATGCTCCCGACACCGCGCTCCGTGCCTTGGCCGACCGCGGCGACACTCTCGAACAGCGCAGGCGTGATCCACTGGATCACGAGCGAGAGAATCCAGATCAGCAGATTGGCGGCCTTCAGGAACCCCAGGACTCCCAGCACCAGGCCGAGGACTACCGGCCCGGCATACCAGAGATATTGCGCGTAGGACTGCGCTCCGGAAACCAGAGAAGCCACGACCTGCAGCCAGTAGCTGAAGCCCACGGCGATCAGCGCAACCAGCGGGGCCGCTGCAATGAGCTTGAGCTTGACGATCAGGTAGTACAGCGCTTGGAACACGGCAAACAGGGTGCCAAGGAAATACAGGTGGCGCACCGAGTCCGCAGAGATCTCCCCATCGAATAGTCCCGGTTCGAGCGCGTACGTCGCTTGGAATGCCAGCGCGATAAACCCGAGCACCATGCCGACATCGGTCACCACGGCGAATTTAGTACCGCCGTACCCAACCCTGCGGGCGAAGAATGCGCTGAGCAGGGTCGCCATGGAGAAGACGAGCAGCAATCCGAGTGCGTCGTTCGAAGCATAGGGAAGAATTGCTTGGTCTTCGTAGCCGATCCACAGCCACGGAAGGACGGCGAACGCCACGATCAGCAGCCCGGCCACCAGCTGCATCCACCAGCTTTGCCAGACGCCTGCGGTTGATCTCAACATTGCTCCTTCGAGTCCCCAAGTGTTCCTCTGGACTTATTCTTCCAGAGCTCAGGGCAACCTGTAGGGCTTCAGGCCAGCGTTTCGCGAGCCCCGGAGCAGGAATGGCAGGACAAACGAGCGGCTCGGAGGCATTCCCTCAAGGGTGGAATACCTGCGAGCCGCTCGCGAATTCTATTCACCATGGTTCGATACGGGTGGTCGAAGCGCACGACAACGTTACAGATGACTTTGGTCTGGAACGTGCCGGTGAAAGTCGTTCTCGGCGGTAGCTCTTGACGACTTCAACTACGTTTATTCAACTACAGACCAGTCAGGGTGTGCAATACGCATCATCATGGTTGATCAATATGATCAATCTCGGCCCATCTCGTTTGCGTCGATCCGTCACTTTGCCGGCACTGCTCGAAAACCCTCCCGGAAGGTGCGTTCCGAACGGTGTTGACCTTGACGTAACGTCAACCTATAGCGTTTCCATATGGATAAGATTCGCCGAAAGAAACACCCGGACACGAGTTACAGCATCTCCGAGGTAGCCAAGTCGACCGGGGTGACCAGCAGAACCTTGCGGCACTACGACCACATCGGCCTGCTTCGTCCGGCATTCGTGGCTGACAACGGCTACCGGCATTATGGCCAGCACGAGCTGGTCCGCTTGCAACGGATCCTGCTGCTGCGCCAATTGGGCCTGCGGCTGGACACCATCTCCGAGGTGCTCGATTCCAAAACGGAACAGATCCAGGCGCTGGAAATCCATGTCAAAGACCTGGATCGGCAGCGGGAAAACATAGACCGTCAGATCAAGGCCCTGCGCCACAGCATTAGCGCACTATCGAAAGGGGAAACAGTGAATCTCGATTCGGCCTTCGAAGGGTTCAACGAGCAATACAAGGAAGAAGTCGTCGCCCGGTGGGGCTCGGAAGCCTACGAGCGTTCCGATCAATGGTGGCGCTCGAAGAGCGGCGCCGAGCGAGCCGACATGATGGAACAGGTCAAGGAGCTGAACCACGCGTGGGTACAGGCTGGCGAAGACGGAATCTCCGCCGACAGCGACGCCGCACGCCTGCTGGCTTCCCGGCACGTGCAGTGGCTGGCGTCCATACCGGGCACCCCGGCCGCTTCCGGCGACCCGGCGCAGTTGCGCGCGTACGTGCTGGGACTTGCCGACATGTACGTCGCTGATGAACGCTTCGCCAAGAACTATCAGGGGCACGCACCGTTCGTCCGCGATGCCCTGCATTCGTTCATGAATGAAGAGGAGCACTAGCAATCAGGTGCTTCGGCATACGTCTCGAAGACTCTGCCGGAGCGCCCGCTATGATTCCCTCTCGATTTCCTCGCGCGCTTGGGCATAGCGAGTCTGGATGTATTCCTCCAGCTTTTCGCGTTCCACGCGCCACACTCCCCTGCCTCCGATTTGGATGGCTGGCAGCTCTCCACTCTTGATCAACGCGCGGATCTGCGGAAGCTTGACGTTCAGCTCCTCGGCAACGTCTTCTAATCGCAAGAACCTCATGGCATCAGATTACTGTCATTTGCTGAAGTTAGATCTGATTCGACGCAACCTGTGCATAACGTGTTCCCTACGCCACAATTTATGCCGTTGCTGCCCCTGCGAGCACCGCGCACGCAACAAACCGGTCAGTCCGTGCAACACGCTTGGGAGATACTGGTCATTTTGACTAAAATCTATTTGTAGCACTCGCGATCTTCACGCACACGCCGTCATAGGAGACCACAGATGAATTCGGATACGTATCAGCTCGATGAAACCGACCGACGTATCCTTCTGGCCCTCGATGCCGATCCGCGTGTTCCCATCATGATGCTCGCCCAGCAGCTTGGACTGGCCCGAGGCACCGTGCAGTCCCGTTTGGAGCGGCTGGCGAACTCCGGCGCCCTGCGTCCGAATACTGCGCGTATTCTGCCGGCGGCCATGGGCCGCGGCGTCAGCGCGTTCGTCAGCGCGGAGCTGGACCAGGCCCGCCTGAACGAGGCGATCGCGGGACTGCGGCAAATCCCAGAAGTCCTCGAGTGCGTGGCTCCTGCCGGCGATACCGACCTGCTGATCCGCGTAGCCGCCACGGACCCCGACGACTTGTACCGGGTCAGCGAGGAAATTCGCCTCTGCCCGGGCATCACCCGCACCTCGACGTCAATGATCCTGCGCGACGTCATTCCGTTCCGCACCACCGAGCTGCTCAAGAAGTTGAGCGGCGAAAAGCACTAAGCCCGCATCTTTCACAACGGCCAGGCACCGCGTGCCTGGCCGTTAGTCTGTTACATGCTGGGGGATTCGTCCGGGCAGGTATTTCCGGGCCCTGAATACCTGGACCATGGAGGCGGCGCAGCAGATGGCGAGCAGCCCGATGAACAGCGCCGGGTGGGCCATCGGCCGCCACAGGGCGAACAGCGTGGGGAACGTGAAGCCGATGAAGCAGCACATGTAGAACCGTCCGGTCAGCTTGCCCAGATCCGCGGGACCTGCCAGATCCAGCACCTGGCTCAGCCCTGCGACCAGCAGGATTCCGTTCGCGGCGCCAGACACGACCGATGCCGCCATGCCCACGGCTTCGGAGCCGGTCAGCGAAACCACCAGCATCAGCAACAGGCCCGCCAAGGCGACGCCCAGCCCCCAGAGCAGCAGGCCGACCCGGCTGACATCGTTGAAACGGTGGATCAGCGGCTGGATTGCTGCGCCCATGCCCATCGTGACCACCACGGTGATCGTGGAATACAGCAGGCTGGATTGGCCCGGTTCGGCGGTCAGGGCGGGGACCACCGCGAACCCCGTGGCTGCCATCCCGAAGACCCAGGGGGCTGCGGGCAGCACCAGCCGGGTGAACCGCTTCATGTTCGCCATGCTGGTCCGCATCTGGTGCGCGGCAGGGGCAGCATCCGCCGGATCCACCTGGCGCAGGACGGCTGGCTGTTCCTCCTTGGCGGTGAGCATCAGCAGCAACCAGGCCAGCGTGGCGACCGCGTGGACAGCGTAGGCGAGTTCCGGGCTTTGGCTGGATCCGACAATCGCGCCGGAGATCGCCGGGCCGATGGCGAAGCCGGCCGAGGTGCACAGCGCCGCCCGGGTGGCGCCTGCCGGCCCGGGGCTGATCAGCTTGACCCAGCTGGTGACTGCCACCATGGCGAGCCCCATGCCCAGCCCGGTGAAGACGCGTCCGAGGTACAGGCCCGCTTCGGTGTACCAGCCGCCCATCAGGGCCAGGGATCCGAGCACCGAGAATGCCAGGGCCGCCAGCGTGAAGGGCTTTCGCCCGAAGCGGTCAGTCAGCGGGCCGCCGAACATCAGCGCAGGGATCATGCCGAGCAGATAGCTGCCCATGACCAGCATGGCTTCGAATTCGCTCAGCAGCCGTTGCTGCTGGTACCAGCTGATCAGGGAGACATACTGGTTGGCGCACCAGCCGGTGAGGATCAGGCAGATGCCGGGAAGCCACCACGAGGTGGTGCGGCGTGCGGTCTTGGAAAGTGCGATGCCTACTTCTCCAATTCGTGGAAAAGGCTGCGTACCCGGTCGGCGATTTCATCGCGGATCATGTTCATCCGTTCGGCGCCGGTGATGCCGTCTTCGCTCGGCTCGTAGGTGACCCAGCGTTCGGTCTTCACCTGCGGATCGAAGCTCGGATTGGCGTCGGTGCCGAGGATAACCACCCGGTCCACCGAGGCGGCCAGCGACGGATCGATGGGCTTGGGTTCGCCCTGGGCCATGTCCGCGCCGCACTCGGCCAGCGAGGCGACCGCTTCGTGATTGATCGAGGCACCGGGGTTGGTGCCGGCCGAATAGCTGGTGACCTTGCCGTCTGACACGTAATCCATCAGTGCCGCGGCCATCTGCGACTTGCCGGCATTGCGTGAGCAAATGAAGAGAACCGAAGGTGTAGTCATGAAAACAATTGAACCACCCAAAGCGCGCTTTGGGTGGTTCAATGTGCAACAGTGACGCCGGGGCGCCTGGATTCTCAGAGGGTCAGGTTCTTGCCGGTCTTGATTGTCTCGCCCTTGAAGAACGCCGGGTGGCGGATGCGGCTGTAGAGCATGACCAACACGCCCAGCAGCAGCACGCCGACACCGAGGATGAAGACCATGCCGATGCCGCCGATCTCCGAGCCCGAACCGTACTCCGGGTTCATCGAGTCGACCGCGGTGACAAAGAACATCACCAGCAGGATGACACCGCCCACCAGTGGAGCCAGGAACTTGAAGAAGAAGTTCCGGGCGTTGGAGAACAGCTCGCTGCGGAAGTACCAGACGCAGGCCAGCGCGGTCAGGCCGTAGTAGAAGCAGATCATCAGGCCGAGGGCGGTGATGGTGTCCCACAGGGCGTTTTCCGACAGCAGGCGGGTGACGACGTAGAACGCCGCGGCGGCTGCCGCCGAGACCACGGTGGCCACCGACGGCGACATGTAGCGCGGGGAGATCTTGGCGAAGCTGCTTGGCAGCGCCTTGTAGTAGCCCATGGCCAGGATGGTGCGCGCCGGGGAGACCATTGTCGACTGCAGCGACGCCGCAGAGGAGGACATGATGGCCAGCGACATCAAGATGGCCAGCGGGCCCATGACCGGTCCGGCCAGCACCGCGAAGATGGATTCCTGGTTGTCCGGGTTGCCGGCGCCCAGTCCGGTGGTTCCGACGCCGGCAAAGTACAGCACGGCGGTGGCGACGGCCAGGTACAGCGCTATGATGATCAGCACCGTCCAGGTGGCGCCGCGGCCCGGGACCTTGTTGGGGTCGGTGGTTTCCTCGTTCATGGTCAGGGTGACGTCCCAGCCCCAGAACACGAAGATGGACAGCGAGATGCCGGCGGCGAAGGCGGTGAAGGATTCCACGCCCGCCGGGTTGAACATGTCCCAGGTGATCTGGGTCGGATCGTAGGGAGTATCCGAGGTGAACGCCATGATGGCGAACAGCAGCAGCACACCCACCTGGAAGCCCACCAGCACGTACTGGAAGACCTTGGTCGCATTCATGCCCCGGTAGGAGATGTAGGCGGCGATGGCGATGAACACCAGCGTGGTGGGGATGTTGATCCACAGGTTCTTGGTCAGCGCCGCGATCCATTCCTGGCCGGTGAGCTGTGCGATGAGGATGTAGAAGAAGTCCACCGCCACCGCGGCCAGGTTGGAGAGCACGATCACCGTGGCGGCGATCAGGCCCCAGCCGCCCATCCAGCCGATCATGGGCCCGAAGGCCCGGGTCGCCCAGGTGAAGGAGGTGCCCGAGTCGGGCATGGCGTTGTTCAGTTCCCGGTAGCCGAGGGCTACGAGAAGCATGGGGATGAAGCCGGCGATCAGGATGGCCGGAAGGCTGGTGCCCACCTCGGCGACGGTCGCGCCGAGCCCGGCGGTCAAGGTGTACGCCGGGGCAATGCAGGAGATGCCGATAACGATCAGGCCCAGGACACCGACGGTGCCCTTGGACAGACCTTTTTCATGAAGTCCCGAATCGTTCGTTTCGGGAAGGCTATCCCGCCTCATTTCTTGTGACATTGTCAAAAACCTTTGGGAGTGTGCTCACCGTTGAGCCGCGGCAGTGCGCGCCGCCCTGGACGCTGTGTCAGGTATGCGGCAGGGCGGTCGACGGTGAGTGCGTTTTGGAGAGGATCCAAGGGATACGAATTTTTGATCGGCTTTCTACCGTGTTGATGGCAAGTGGGGAATGACGCCCATGGGGACGTTGAGGTGGCCGAGGATGCGATGCGCCTTCGGGCCGATGAACAGGCGGCGATGCGCCGCCAGGCGGGCCGAGCCGAGCAGGGCCAGATCTCCGGGCTGCCAGGACAGCTCGTTGATCGCGGTGTCGATGCTGCCGCTGGCGATGACCTCGACGCTCGCTTCGATGCCCAGTTCCTTCACCAGTTCATCGAGGTATTCGCGGATCCCGCGCACGTGGTCGTCGATTCCGGCGGAGCCTTCGGACACGTCGGCGTGGGCCACGAAATTTGCCACACGCAGCTTGATATTGCGCGCGTTGGCGACGCGGGCGGCCAGGGAGATGATCTCCTCGGCCCCGGGGCGGTCTCCGACGAACGCGGTCAGCCGGGTGATCTGCCCGCCTGCTTCGCGCAGGTTCTCCAGAGAGGCCGGTGAGGTCATGAAGACCGGCAGCGGCGAGGAGTGCAGCAGGGCGTTGGCGATGGCCCCGGGCATGAAGAAGCCGCCCAGATGGCGCTTGCGCCCTCCGAGCACGATTCCGTGGACTTCGAACTCTTCGCCGAGTTCGATCAGCCCTTCAGCGATGGACGACACGGAGCGCGCCACAACGCTGGCGCCGATTCCCTCGGGAACCAGCGCCAGTGCTTCGGCGGCCCACCGGTCCACCTGGGCGGAGAGAATGGTTTCATAACCATGGTCTCCGCCCGGGTAGACGGCGGTAAAGGGTGCGGCGGCCGGAAGAACGATGGCAATCTGCACGAATGCATCCTTCGTTCCGGCCACCACTGCGCTGGCCAACTCAATGGCCTCCGCGCCGCGTTCGTCGGCGGTGTAACCTACGAGCAGTTTCATCGTCTTAGACGGTGATCTTCGAGTCGGCCGGAGCGGTCAGGGTAGCCACGCCGTCGTAGGACTCGTCGTAGGAGGTTCCGTCGAGTTCCGCGAGAATGCGGGCCGCGTTGCGGCGGCCCATGCGTACTGCGCCGTCAACGTGCTGGTAGCCTTCGCCGGCCAGGTCCGAGGAGGAGAAGTAGATCGGGCCGACGTTCTCGTTCTGGCTCGGGCCGAAGCGGTACAGGCCGCCCAAATCGTAGCTGGTGGCGTAGGCGCCACGGGTCCACTCTTCGGAGCCGAAGTCGGAGAGGTAGAAGACCTTCGGATCCAGGGTCTTCTCGCCCAGGAACTCGGCCATGGCCTTCAGGATGGCTTCCTTGCGCTCGGCGTCGGTGTCCATGGCCCAGATCTTGTCGGCTTCCAGATCCGAAATGAAGCCGACGAGGGTGCCGGTGGATTCGCCGTCGAAGGTGTTGTCGTAGATTTCCTGGACCAGGTGGTTCGGGCCGAAGCAGGTGCCGGACAGGCCCTCTTCACGCCAGAACGGGGTGTCATAGACCGCGTGCACCTTGATGACCAGGCCCATGGACTGGTGCTGGTGGGTGACGTGCTGCCAGCGAGGCAGCGGCGGGAAGTAGCTGATGCGGTTGTACAGGTTCGGCGGAACTGCCAGCACGGCCTTCTGGGCCTTAACGGTGACGTCGGCACCGTGGGCCACCACGCCGTCTTCGGACCATTCGAGCTTGAGCACCGGGTTCTCCAGGAACAGGGTGTCTTCCGGCAGACGGCCGGCCACGGCGATGGACACGCCCTGCATGGAGGTCTTCATGCGGCGGTCCAGGATGAAGTCTTCGTCGACCAGGTTGTCGAAGGAGCCTGCGGAGGAGGCCATGAGCACTGCCTGCAGCGCGGAGAAGGTGTGGGCCGGCTTGGTCAGCATGCCGCCTGCGATGAACAGGCCGATGTTGTTGCACGCCACCTCGTCGGAGGAGTTCTCGCGCAGGAAGTGGTGGAAGGAGATCTTGTCCAGCTCCTCGGCCTGCGGGTGCTCCCACGGCTTGTCCGGGTTCATGCCGGCGGCCAGCTCGTTCATGATCGAGATGAGCTTGTTCATCTCGGCCACGGTGGCTTCGCCGACCGGGAAGTCCTCGCCTTCGTAGATGATGGCTTCGCCGGCCTCGGTGCGGTAGACGCTCTTGCCCTGCTTGTAGCGCTCGAAGGTCTCGATGCCCAGTTCCTCGATCAGCGAGTACAGGCCGGTCTGGTCCGGGCTGATCCACTGGCCGCCGATCTCGATGGTGGCGCCGTCCATGGTGTCGGTCCAGGTGCGGCCGCCCACGCGGTCGCGTGCTTCGAGCACCGCTACGGACTTACCGGCCTTGACCAGCTCGTAGGCGGCGGTCAGGCCGGAAGGACCTGCACCAATGACAACGACATCGCGTTCGAGATGTTTCATGACTGCTCTCCTAGAACAATAAAATGAATTCAGTTCATTTATCTTTCCTATAGCATAGGGTACGAACACGATCTTGTGAAGTAACCCACGTCAGCTAGGGGATCATCAATGAGCGAAGAGGCGCCTCGCCGTGCGGGCAGACCGCGCAGAGCCGTGCTCACCCGGGAACGCATCACCAGCCACGCGCTGGAGCTGGCTTCTGCAGACGGCTACGAGGCCCTGACGATGCAGCGCCTGGCCAAATCCCTGGGCGTTGCCGCCTCGGCCCTGTACAACCACGTGTCCTCTAAGCACGACCTGCTGCAGTGGGTCCAGGAACTGGTGATGACCGACGTGGACACCTCGGTCTTCGACACCCTGGAGATCTCCGAGGCGCTGGTTGAATGGGCCACGAGCTACCGGAATGTCTTCGCCCAGCACATTCCCCTGGTTCCGGTCATTGCGGTGCTCCCGGTGTCCGATTCCCCGCGCACCTTGAAGATGTATGAACGGGTCGCCGAGGCTTTGCGCGACTACGGGTTGAAGGACGAGGCAATCATCCCCACCATCGTGGCGCTGGAATCATTCATTTTCGGCTCGGCCATGGATACCGCCGCCCCGCACGACATCTTCGACGCGCGGGACCACAAGGATGCCACCCCGAACTTCACCCAAGCAGTGTCCGATCAGCGTGCCACCGGGCGGAACACCAGCGACGACTCGTTCCAGCGCGGCCTGCAGGCCATGGTCGCAGGCCTCCTGGCGGCAGGGAGCAAAAAATGACTCAAGCCCACGACGCCGACGGGCCGCAGAAGAAGTCATGGCTGGCACGTATCACCGGCAAGCAGTGGACCTCGGTGGCGCTGGTCATCGTGGCCTTGGTGTTCATCTTGCAGAACCTGAATATCGTGCGCGTCGAATTCTTCCTGTTCCACACCGCCGCTCCGTTGTGGGCGATCCTGCTCATCACGCTGGCGGCAGGCTATGTGATCGGAAGATTCTCCAAGCGCCGGGACTAGTCGTCCAGGATCGCCCACTCCCCGACTTCCTCGTTGTCGGAGTCGAAGACGTCTTCCTGGGCTCCGGGAACGAGCGGATACATGGTGATCTTGGTGGACCAGTCACGCAGAATCTTCTGCAGCTCCTCCAACGGCTTCAGCTGCATGTTCTCGGTGTCGAAGTTGACTTCCAAAACAAAGCGCATGGTGCACTCCCATCCCTCGCGTTGCGGCAATCCTATGCCCTGATTCGCTGAAATACGAGACTTGACAAGGGCTGGACAATGACTGACCCGCAATGGGTGAAATCTGCACGTTAATGGCAGAAGCGGGGCCCCAAAGGGACCCCGCTTCGCACGGTGAAAGTTATCCGATTACTGCATCGTGGTCATCGTCGCGATGGAGTCAAAGGCTTCGGGGCCGCCGACCTTGTACAGGGCCAGCAGCAGGCCGCCGAAGACGGTGCCCATGATCGCGCTGAAGCCCAACGAGATCTTGGCCAGCGAGCGGACCTCGTCACGGCTGATGGCGCTTTCGTTGTTCAGGTACCGGGCTGCGCCGGCGCTGATGCTTGCCGCCGGGGTTGCAGGCTTCTCCGTTGCGGACTGGGCCTGCGCCGATGCAGTCTGGGAGATGGCAGGGGCTACTGCCGGTGCCGCCATCAGGATGTTCGATGCGGTGTCGATCTCTCCGCCACGCAGGTAGGCGACGGTCGAACGGTGCTTGCGGTCCTGGCGGAGCTTGACAATGTTCGAGCCATGTCGTGCCAACAGAATATCTTCGCCAAGTGGGATCGTGCCCATCGATAACCGCTCTCCTAAGTAAATTCAAACACCGTACTTCCAGTAAACCCCACGAATTTTCGCTACCTGTTAAATACTTGTCTATTTGTTCACAAACACACATGCCCCTGTGATGCAAACGGCATGATTTCAGCGTTAAACGCGCCTACGTCACACCTGGGTGGGCCTCCGGGCGGCGTTCAGCCGCCTGTGGGAACCCGTTCAATCGGGCAGCTGGCCGAAGGCTTCGGTATCCGAAATCGGGCCGAGCACCAGGATGCGGTCACCGGGCTTGAGCACCGTCTGGGCATCGGCATGCTGCCAGCGGCCCTCGTCATTGGTGCGGGCCGCCACTGTTACCCCGTAGTGCTTGCGCAGGTTGCTGTCGCCGAGTTTCAGCCCCTGCAGCACCTTCGGCGTCGTCATTTTCACCATGGCGAATCCACGATCGATTTCGAGGTAGTCCATCATCGATCCGCGCACCAGGTGGGCTACCCTTCGGCCCATGTCCTTCTCCGGGTAGATGATGTGGTGCACGCCGAGCTGTTCGAGAATCAGGCCGTGCTGGTCATCCAGCGCCTTGGCCCAGACATGGGGAATGTCCATGCTCAACAGCTTTGAACAGGTGAGGATCGACGCCTGGAGGTGGTTTCCGATGGCCACCACAACCCTGTCGAATTCGTTGAGCGAGAGCTGTTCAAGAGCTTCGCGCTTGGTGGCGTCGGCCCGGACCACTTGGGTGAGTTCCCCGTTGAGGGACTGGACGATATCTTCGTCCAGGTCGATTCCCAGCACGCTGGTTCCCGAGCTCATCAGCTCCAGAGCCAGCGAAGCTCCGAAACGTCCCAAGCCGATGACTGCGACGGAATTTGCATGGGCAATTTTCTTGGCCGCACCGCGGCCGCCGGAGAAGTTAACCAATTGCTGGCCTTTCCTTAGGAAGTTCGAATACTGCTTTCTTGTCGCGCAGGGCAAGCGCCGATCCGAGCGACAGGACGCCGACGCGTCCCAGGTACATCAGCGCGATCAGCACCGCTTCGCCGGTCGCGGGCAGCTCGGGGGTGATGCCGGTCGACAGCCCCACCGTGGCGAACGCCGAGGTCGCTTCGAACAGGCATTCATCCAGGGTGAATTCGGTGATCACCAGCAACGCCATAGTTCCGGTGAAGACCGCGGCCACCGCGACGAGCGCCACCGTGATCGCTTGGCGGTGCACCGAGCGGGACAGCCGCTTGCCGAAGATGTTCACTGCGGCTTCCCCGCGAAGTTCGGTGAGGATGATGAAGAACAGGACCGCGAAGGTCGTGATCTTGATGCCGCCACCGGTGCCTGCCGGGCCAGCGCCGATGAACATGAGCAGATCCATGCCCAGCCAGGTGGCCGAATGCATGTCCCCGATATTGATCGAGTTGAACCCTGCGGTACGCGTCTGCACGGATTGGAAGAATCCTGCCAGCAGCTTGTCCTGGACGGACATGGGCCCCAATGTGTCCGGGTTGGCCCACTCCATGGCGGTGATGAATACGGTGCCCAACAGCAGCAAGGCAACGGTGCCTACCAGAACGATCTTCGTATTCATGGACCATTTCAGCCTGTTCCGCGCGTATCGGCGGATCTGCAGGATGACGGGGAATCCCAGGCCGCCGAGGATGATCGCCGCGGCAATAGGAATGCAGATCCACGGGTCGGATGCGAACCCCACCAAGTTGTCGGAAAAGAGTGCGAATCCTGCATTGTTGAAAGCGGAGATCGCGTGGAACCCTCCGTAGGCCAGACCTTCCCCGAACGAATAGCCGTACCCGAGGATGAATCGGGCAGCCAGCAGCACCGCGATGATGCCCTCGATCGTGAACGTCACCTTCACGATCGACAGGGCGGCGTTCTTCACGTTTGGGCCTTCGACGGCCTTGGCCTCGGTCTGCGCAGTGATTTTTGCGCGCAGGCTGAGTTTTCCCAAGATGCTCAGCGAGAACAGGGACGCGACGAGCATGATGCCCAGACCGCCGGCCTGGATCAAGGCGATGATCACGATTTTCCCGAAAACGCTGAAGTGCGTCGCGGTATCGAGCACCGCGAGGCCCGTGACGCAGACTGCTGAAGTTGCGGTGAACAGCGCATCGATGAAAGGCGTCCACTGCCCGGTGGAAGAGGAAAGAGGGGACGCGAGAAGCAACCCGCCGGTCAGGATCGTGATGGCGAATCCCGTAGCCACCGTGCGGGCCGGCCGCGCCACCACGGTTGATCCGGAAACATGAAAACGGTGCTTTCGCTGGAGTTTGCTCATAGAATCCGAATTCGTAGTGCCTGCCGTCTACATGTTGTAGAAAAGCCTTACGAATGGAAAACAGTACACCTGCTTCACCGGCTTGCCAAGAGGGCAATTTTCCCGCGGCCGATCCCCCGCTGTCTGGTGGGTGACCAGCGACAACGAGGTAGCTCGGGCATCCCCGCGTGCGCGGATTCGTTGGTGCCGAGGGCATTTGTTTCGGCGTTAACGGACAGGGCGCAAAAAAGCGGAGGCAGGATCCTGCCTCCGCTTTTCATTCGGATCGTAATCCGAAGCCGCTATGCGGTTTTGATGTTCCGATGCTTGCGCGCGCGCTTGGCCGCGCGGATCTGCACCGTCAATTCATTGTTCGTCATGTCATCGGGTGATGCGATGTCGTAGTCATGCGCCTGCTTGAGCAGACCCTGACGAATTTCCGCGTGATGGTTGCGGTTGTATTTGCGCACCATGACGACCGTTACGATTGCCAGCACCGCCAGGGTGACCAGGGCAGTGAGCATTGTGGTTTCCACGTTCATTGTCTTCTCGACCCCCTTTGTCTTCAAGTTGAGGATTCCGCAGCCCGCGATCCCAGCTAGGAGCTGTGTTCAATTCAAACTTCCCGGACGCTTCATTCTCCTGTACAGAGGAACAACAAGTTTAGCAGATTTATTCGAATTACTGAATTGGGGTATCGAATCGACGCGTAATTGTCACTCGGTTCCGCCGCTTGGATCCGCTAGAACTCGCCGGTACCATGGCTGTGCTCGAAGACCAGCGACGTCTGCGTGGTCGCCACGGCTGGATTGGCTGACAAGTTGTCCAGTACGAACTGGCGTACATCTGACGAGTTGCGCACGGCCACGTGCAGCACGAAGTCGTCAGCGCCGCCCAGGAAGAAAAGCTGGCGCACCCCGGGTTTGTCGCGCATCTGCGTGGCGAAATTCGCCATCAGGTGGCGGGCTCCCGGGCGGATGCGCACGAAGATCAGGGCTTCGAGCTCCCTGCCGAGCACCTGCGGGTCCACCTCGATGGTGAACCGGGAAATCACTCCGGAATCGCGCAGGGCGTTGAGCCGTGCCAGGCACGTCGATGCAGCGATGCCCAGCTCTTCGGCCAGCGAATTATTCGTCCGCCGGGAGTTCTTGGAGAGCAGCTCCAGCAGCTTGCGGTCTAGTTCATCAAGCTGCGCCGTGGGGCCGCCCGAGGCGTTGGTTCCATTGAGCATCGTTTGCACACCTGCTTTCAATGAGTCGTGGTGCTTCCATTGATCTTACGGAGGGCCGCTGCCGGCGTTACTGCGGCGGGATATTGTCCGGGGCGTCGTGCGCTATGCGGCGCTTGCGCATCCGGAGAATGACTACGGCGGCCAGCGCGATCACCAGCGCCCCGCCGACGAGCCACGGCCAGTCCAGGGCCAACCACGCATAGAATACCGCCAAGCCGATCGTGGTGTAGAGCAGCGCCCAGGCCATGGCGCCCACCGCCACCGCCGGCAGGTAACGGCGCACTGGCATCCGGCTGACGCCTGCCGACGTATTCACCGCGGACTGGATGCCCACCGTCAGGAAGCTCAGTGGAACCGCCAGCATGCCCCACCGGGCGATGAAGCGCTGGGCGCGCTGGTAGGCCCGACCATGCAGGTGCCGCTCAAACCTCGTATGCTCCACGCCCTTGGCGATGCCGCGACCGACCCAATAGGTGGCATTCCCGCGGGCGAACGCCAGGCAGAAGAAGAATACGAAGGTGATGGCAAATGGTGCGTCGTTGGTGAGCCATGAGATGGTTTCGGACATGCTTACGGAACGCTCTTGATCTGGCGGACCAGCGCTGCGCCGACCAGGCTGATCACGGCCGAAATGAGGAACAGGGTCGGGTAGCCGCCGAACCAGGTCACCGACAGCCAGGCCACCAGCGGTGCAACCACCTGCGGCAGCGAGTTGGCAATGTTGATCATGCCCAGGTCCTTGCCGCGCGAATCGGCGTGCGGCAGCACCTGGGTCAGCAGAGCGAAGTCGACGGCCAGGTAGGCGCCGAACCCAATGCCCAGCAGCACCGCGGCGATGACGGCGGTCGTGAAGTTGGAGGCGAAGGCCAGCACCCCGGCGGCAAGGGCCACGATGACCGAGGAAATGATCACGAATTTCTTTCGCTTGCCGTCGCGGTCGGAGATCTTTCCGGAGATCACCGAGGAGAAGATCACGCAGAATGCGTAGATAGCGGTCAGCACCAGCACGCCCTGGGCCGGGTCCGGATGGCCCAGCTGGTCCTGCAGGAAGAACAAAAGGTACACCAGGCACAACTGGCAGCCGAGATACAGCATGAAACGGGTCAGCCACGCCCAGCCGAAGTCCTTGTGCTTGACCGGGTTGATCCAGAAGCTCTTGAGGAATTCGCCCGCTTTCAGCGCCGGCAGCGCACCCTTGGGCAGCGGAACATCCTGGCGCATCATGACGTACGGGATGGAGCACAGCGCCACTGCCACCGCGACGATGGCATAGCCGAAGACCAGATCCTGCGCGGCATACATGCCGATGACCGCGCCGATCAGCGAACCGCAGGTCTGGCCCAGCGCCACCAGGCCGCCCACCATGCCGCGCTGCTCCACCGGGACCTTGTCCGGAATGGCAGCGAAGATCGCGGCCAGCGCGGCATTGCCGGCCGCCTGCATCAGCGCCCAGCCAAGCACCAGCAGGCTCACCGTCTGGGCCGTGGACATCAGCAACAGCGAGAGCGCGCCGGCGAGCGTGCCGAAGAAGACCCATGGGATGCGCCGGCCGAACTTCGAGGTGCTGCGGTCGCTCAGCGCTCCGAACAGCGGATTGGCCACCAGCGAGACGGCCGCGCCCACGCCGGTGACCAGCGAGAGGATCGCATTCTTCTGGCTGGCATCCAGCTGCTGGGCATGCAGTCCCAGCAGCACCTGGATGGGCGCGAAGAAACCGACGTTGATGCCGATATGCACGATCACCAGGGCAGTGATCCAGGCGGCGCCTACGCGCCGGGTGGGAACCTGCAATGCGGCAGGGATGCTTCCCGGGGCTCCAGGGCTCATGGGGCGGGTCGTCCTAACTCGCGGGGACCGATCTGCGGGTCCTCAAGCTGTTCAATGCCGGGGGTGATGCCGCGGGTGATCAGCTTGCGCACTGCCTTGGACATCAGTCCCCCATCGATCATGGAGGCCGCCACCAGCGTGCCGGATTCGTCCAGGCCGAATACCGTCTGGATCTTGCCGCGGCGGCTGTACCGCTTCACGACGCTGGCAACCTTGGAGAAGTCCCCCACGGTTTCCACGTGGGCATCGTGGCGGTCGGACCAGAACCACGGGACCGACCGGCCGGGCGCCGGGGTGCCGAGAATGGTGGAGGCGGCAATGGCCGCGTCCTCCATCGCTGCTTCCCAGTGCACCGCACGGGGGCGCCCTGCTTCGCGGGCCGCGTCGCCCAGGGCCAGCACCTGCCGATGGCTTGTCGAGCGCTGTCCGGCATCGACCAGGATTCCGTTCTCCACGTCCAGGCCTGAGCGTTCGGCGAGCGCGGTATCCGCTTCGACGCCGATGGCCGAGACAATGATGTCCGCGTCGTGGCGCTCGCCGGAGACGATAGCGTAGCCGGGGCCCAGCTCGGTCACCGTGCCGGTGATCGTGGTGACGCCGTGGGACTGGTGCTCCGCATGCAGCTGCTCGGCCAGATCCTCGCCCAGCACGTGCGCCAGCGGGGCGTTGGAGCTGGAGACCAGAGTGATCTGGGCACCGAACATCCGGGCGGTGGAGGCGAATTCGGCGCCGACCAGGCCTGCCCCGATGACCAGCACACGCTGGCCGAACATCCCGTCTTCCAGCTCGCGGGCCAGATGCTGGGCGTCGGCCGCGGTGTGCAGGCTGCGCGCGAATTCCGCGCCGGGCACGTCCAGGGTGCGCGGGATGGTGCCAGTGGCCAAGACTACCCAGTCGTCCTCGGCCGTCGGCACCTGCAGTTCCGTGATTTCTTCCTGGACCAGGTTGATACGGTTCTCGCGGTACCAGGAGACCGGCGCGAAGGGCTCGACTTGCAGGGCCTTGCTCAACGGCGGTCGGTCGTAGGGAAGCCCCTGCGTATCGCTGATGCTGATGGTTCCCGCATAGTTCCGGCTGACCAGTTCACGGGCCAGGGTGTAGCCGGCGACTCCTGCCCCGATGATGTGTACGGAGGACATCTAGATGTCGAGCTCCAGATTGCCGTCCACCACATTGACCTTATAGGTGCGGGCGTCCTTGGTGGCTGGCATGCACAGCACCTTGCCGGTGCGCAGGTCGAAGCTGGAGGAGTGCAACGGGCACTCTACTTCGCAGCCGTCGATCCAGCCTTCGGAGAGCGACGCGACTTCGTGGGTGCATTCGTCCTGCAGCGCATAGAAGTTACCGTCTTCGGCGTGGAACACCGCGATGTCCTCGATGGCTCCACTGTCTTTTGCCTCTACCAGCAACGCTTCGCCTTCTGGCAACTGGTCTGCTGGACCGACACGGTAACTCACAATGACTCCTTTGGTGCGCAAATAGTTCTGAACCTATCTTGTCACCTAATTAGGCGATGCACATATTAGCGGTGTCACCTCCAAGCCCTCTGGATGGTTCAAACAGAAGAAATCATGGATCTCAGCGGATGGTTCGCCGTCAGCCCGCCCATCAGCCGGATGCCGTCCAGCCCGTTGCCGGCCGGTTCGACCAGCCGCGCTCCGGGAACCAGCGAGGCCAGCTCTGCCGTGAAGGCCGAGCGTACCCGGGCACCGGCGAATACTCCTCCGAGGCAGGCAACACTTGCCTGCGAGGCATCGGCTTGGCCTGTCCGGCGCAATGCGGCGGCCGCCGAATGGGCCAGCTCTTTGCCCGCGAGATCGCAGATCAGGGCAGCGACCGGATCGGTCTGGGCGTAGCGGGAGACTTCCTTCCCGAAGGAGGCCACCACGGCGATCTTGTCGGGCGCGGCCTGGAGCTGGATGTAGGCTTCTTCTAGCTCCGGCCAACGTTCTTGGACCGGGCCGGTCAACGCTGTCTGCGGTCCGCGGCCATCGTGCGCGCGCATCACCGCGGATAATGCCTGCTGCCCCATCCAGTAGGCGCTGCCGGCATCCCCCATGATGTTGCCCCAGCCGTCCACGCGGGCCGTGTTGTTGGTTCCGACGGCGAGGGTGACCACGCCGGTTCCGGCGGCAACGACCGCCCCGGGCCGGTCTCCCAGCGCGCCCAGATAACTGGAAACTGAGTCATGGGCAAGGTTGAGACCCGAGGCCACGCCTGGCTGCAGCATCGCCCTGAGCGCCCCGGCGTCATGCTCGGCCTTGGTCAGCCCGGTGGTGCCGATGGAAACGACGTCGAATCCGGTACCGCGGATACTTGCTGCGTGCCCGATAGCGGCCGCCAACTGCGGCAGTACCGGCAGATGCGTCTGGACCCCAGGCAGGCGACGTTCCGCGACGTAGCCCTTGTCGATAATCCTGAGTTTTATTTCGGTTTGACCGCCGTCGACCGCCAGTTGCGTGTGGAACATGATGATTAGATCTCCCTGTCGTCATTCATAGGCTATGTTCAACCTGCGGATCGATTCCCCGTGACATGCGGCCGTGATGACGGACGGTTTTTCAGCCTGGTCGGAGTTCTGGGCCTCAATGGCTCCGTGGAAAACCCGGCAATTGGCGAAAAAACAGAATCGGCCGAATGCAATTTACGAATGGCGCGCGATTAGTTCTTTGAGCGAATTGTGCCCAATCACGTCATGGAACCGCAAAAAATCTTAGAATAGAAAACATGCAAGAAGAACAGCTGATGCAAAAGGTGGAAGACGAATTCACCGCCCTGTTGTTTCGTGCGCGCCAGATGCTGGTTCGCCGCGCCAAAATCATCCATCCTGAACTCCAGGACCAGGGTTACCGGCTTCTCGCAGTCGTCATCCGCGAAGACGCCCAGCAGCAGGGTGTGCTCGCCGAAAAGCTCCGCCTCGACAAGGCCACAGTGTCGCGGTTAGTGCAGCACCTGCAGTCCATCGGGCTGGTCTCCCGGGTTCCGGATCCGCGGGACGGCCGGGCTCAGCTGGTCTCCGCCACCGATGAGGCCCGCGAGAAATGGAGTTCCAGTGGCGACATGCTGCGCCAGCAATTACGAAACCACCTCAGCGACTGGAACCACGACGATCTGGAAGAATTCGGCATTCTCATGCACCGGCTCAACTCGACCTTTGACGACATCGTGTAGGCGCTCCGGACCCTGAACACGCGAAAGGCGGATTTCTGATCAAATTTTTTGATCAGAAATCCGCCTTTCGCTGTACAGCAGCAAAACGACCTACTGCATCAAAGCCAGGAAGTCATCCGCGCTCAGCACCGAGGACTGTGCCGCATCCGTCTGCTCGCCCAGTACGTCGTTGAATAGTGCTGTCTTTTTTGCCTGCAGGGCCAGCACCTTGGATTCGATGGTGTCCTTGGCAACCAGCCTGTAGACGTACACCGGCTTGGTCTGGCCGATGCGGTGCGCACGGTCGATGGCCTGCGCTTCGGCCGCCGGGTTCCACCAGGGATCCAGCAAGATGCAGTAGTCGGCGGTGGTCAGATTGATGCCGAAGCCGCCGGACTTCAGCGATATGAAGAAGACCGGGAATTGCCCGTCGGTGAACCCGTCAATCATGTCCTTGCGCTTGGGACCGCTGGTCGCGCCGTCCAGGTAACCGTGGTCGATTCCGAGTTCCACCGCAATGTCTTTCGCCTTGCCCAAGAAGCTGGTGAACTGGCTGAAGACCAAGATCTTGTGCCCCTCGGCGACTGCGTCCGCCATGAGCTCGCGCAACATCTCCAACTTGGCGCTGGGAGCATTTCCCTCATCAACCAGGGAAGGGTCAAGCGCCAGTTGCCGGAGCAGGGTCAATGACTGCAGGATCTTGAACCGGTTGGAATCCACGTCATCCACCAGTCCCAGCACTTCCTGGCGCACCCGCTGGAAACGGCGGTCATAGGCCTTGCGGTGCGCCGGTTCCAGCTCGACTTCCAGTACTTGCTCGGTCTTGGCGGGAAGCTCCGGGACTACCTGTTCCTTGGTACGGCGCAGCACAAACGGGCGCAACCTCTTCTTCAGCCGTTCCAGCCGTTCCGAGTCGCCGTCGGAAATCTGCTTCTGGTAGTTGTCCTTGAATGCCTTCTGGCCGCCAAGCAGACCGGGCGCAGCCAGCGAGACCAGGGCCCACAGCTCCATCAGGTTATTCTCCATCGGGGTACCGGTCACCACCAGCTTGCACGGAACCGACAGCTGGCGCGTCTGCTTGTATCCCTTGGACGTGTGGTTCTTCAGCTGCTGCGCCTCATCGAGAATCAGCACGGAGAACCCTGCCTCCTCGAATTCTTCGAATGACAACCGGAAAATGGCGTAGCTGGTGACCACCAGTTGGGCATCGCCGATTTGCTCGACAATGCTCTTCCCTGCCTTTTTGGCCGTGGAGGTGATGGACTGGACCCGCATCTGCGGGGTGAAACGATGCGCTTCGTTAACCCAGTTGCCAACAACAGAGGTCGGAGCGATCACCAGGAACTTCTGCTCCGGGTTCTCGGTGCGGGCCTGTTCGAGGCCTGCCAGCAGCTGGACGGTCTTACCCAGGCCCATGTCGTCCGCCAGCACCCCGCCCAGCGAATGCGTGCGCAGGAAGTTCAGCCAGGCGGCGCCTTGCTCCTGGTACGGTCGCAGTTGCGCCGTGAACGAGTCGGGGAGGTCGATCTTCTCCAGCTGCGCGCCATTGGTCAGTTCAGACATGGTCTGGAACCACTGGTTTTCCTGGGCTTCGATGATGCCCAAGTCCACCAATTCCTGCCACCAGTCGATGCTCAAGCGGTGGATTCGGATGCTGTTGCCGGACACGGTGCCCAGTTCCCCGGCTTCCTGGACCAGCTGGCGCAGCTGGTGGAATTCCGGTCCGTCAATCGGAATCACCGTCATGTCCTCAAGGACCAGATACTCGTCCCCCATGGTCAGTGCGGAAAGCAGTTCGGCGAACGGCACCTTCAGCCCGTTGATGGACACCTCGACGGCCAGATCGAACCAGTCTCCGGTGCTCTCCCCCGCTTCGATGCTCACCGTGGCCGGTTCGGAATTCAGTGAATAGCTCGGCAACTGCTCGTGGCCGGTGATGAGGATATCCGGGTGTTCCTCAAGCAACGGAAGGAGGTACATGACGAATTCAATGGCTTGGCTCTTGGAGAGTTCTTGTTCTGGGAAGACACCGTTCTTGGTCGTCTGGCCCAGTGGTTGGTCCCCGCCGAGCTTGTCGTTCACCGAGCTGATGATCTCGCGTTCAACCGACTTCTGGCGTGGCGATTTGGGCGGATATTTCCACGCAAAGCTCATGGTCAAACCAGTGCCAGTTTCAGTCAGCTGAAGCTGGAGCACCGGGCGTGCCGGCTGGGGAACCCTGTAGCTGGCATCTTCGCTGCGCACCGGTGCCACCTGCCGAAGGGAGTTCAGGTACCCACTTTCGAAGTCCTCGATGTCTTTGGTCGGAACCATCATTGCGCCGGCGCTGATGAGATCCCTCAGCTCCGGCCCTACCGCGTCTTCCAGCGGTGCCAGTGAAAGATTTTTCGCCTTGTCCAGCGGTTTGTCGGCAAAGGCAATCATGGACGGCGGGTTGCCCAATGCCAAGACGTTATCCGTTTCGCCGTTCGGACCGCGGAAAATGCCTTCAATGGTCAGGCCGCTGTCGTTTCGCCGCAAGTCGAGAAAGGCTGAACCGGAAAGATCCGCAAAAGACACCTCGCTGCGGTTGCTGGCGTTGCCGTTGACAATGTGAATTCCGGTTTCATGGATCAGGTCGAAGGCTTCGCGCAGGTCTTTTCCGGGCAAGTTGTTCAGGATGATCCAGTCGGTCGCATCCCAGACATGGCCATATTGGTCATGCTGGGATCGTTCGTTGAGCATGACCAATTCGTTGGCGGCGCGGCGCTGCTCCTTGGCGAACCTGTCGTCAAATGGCAGCTTACGCCAAGATACTCCGGTCTGGACCCAGGGGCTGCGGGTTCCCCTGCGGGCCGGACGCGCGTTGAGGTTCAAGGTCGGCCGGCCAAATCGAGTGGCGGGGATGACTTTGAGGATCAGTCCCAGTGGTTCCTCTTCAAGGTCGTTTTCGTGCTCAGCACCGGCAGGCACCTGCGGAAGCAGCCGCTTCAGGGTCCGTTCCCATTGCGGGGCCTGCGGAGCTTTCCAGGTGTCTTCTGTCCTGACTACATCCGAAACTGCGAAGCCGCCGCTGCCGATCTGGGTTGCTTCCACGAGCAACGCTGCGACATCCGCGCAGGAATATTCTTCCGGATGCGCATCGCAACGGCTGCTGAAGCTGATGCTCGTGCCCTCGATGGAAAGCTGGACCACGACGAAGGCCCGGAGAACCCAGCCGGAAACGATCGAACGACCGGGCATCTGCCGACGGTCTGAAATGGTCACCTGCCCGGAATTGGCCATCAGCCACCCTTGGCTGTACTCGCCTTCGGTGACCAGGGTTTGAGCGGCGACGGGGGTCAGCTGGTATTCCATGCTCACAACTTCTCGGGTAGGAGGCCGCGCCGTAACTGCGCGGAGTTCGTGATCAATTCTATCGACGCAATGGACAGTTCTTCCTGTGACGAAACATGAAGAAAGCTATTTACCAACCACGAAGAAACCCGGTAGAAAAGTAACTACTGAATCACGAGTTCCAATCACACAAGCCCTGGCTGGTTGGACGGCAACCCTATTCGCGTCATTGTGCGGGGTGCTCCAGGTGATGATTCGACGGATCTGAAAGACAGGTTCGTAAGCGATGGCGCCCCTTTGCGCCAGAAAGGGGATTATTTCCTCATGTCTACCGCAGCTTCCACCCTTTCCGTTGCCGAAGATCGTTCAGCCCGCCTACAGCAGGCCGGCACCGGCTGGGGAGAACGCATCTCCGCTGCTCCGGACAGCGCCAAACTGACCTTCACCGTTCAGGGCGAGGGCTTCGGCTCGGTGGCCAGCAACATCGTTTCGGGCCAACACACCTTTACCGTCGACGAGCCAGCTGCTCTGGGCGGCGACGATCTGGCAGCGAGCCCGGTCGAATACGCGCTGGGCGCATTGATCTCCTGCCAGGTCGTTGTCTACCGTCTTTATGCAGAGCAGCTGAACATCCAGGTCGACGACGTGAAGATCGTGGCCAACGGAAACCTGGACGTGCGCGGCCTGTTCGGCATCGACAAGTCGATCCGCCCCGGCTTCACCTCGGTGGATCTCGATGTGCAGATCACCGGCCCGGAAACCGCTGAGCGCTACGACGAATTGCGCCAGGCAGTCGACGCCCACTGCCCGGTTCTGGATCTGTTCGCCAATCCGGTGCCGGTGAGCACAAAGATCTCGCTGGTTTCCAACAACTAGCTGATCAGCATGGCGTTGCCCGCTTCACGGGCGACGCCATGCTTTACACAGAGCCTTGTTTCCACGGCGTGGCACTCATAGGCTGACTGCGAAGGCTAAGGACCGGAAGAAGCTGCCATGTCTGCGCCGAAAATTGTCCAGTGGGACCCAAGGATCCCGAGGCGTCTCGGCAGTGTTGCGACCGGAGAGCAGAACCGCACGGCCATGAAGCAAAACGCCATCGAGATCGGCGGCTACATCCCGCTGAGGGACTGGTGCTGTGCTGGGGAAACGCGTCAACGGATCTGACCACCTGTCTGATGAATGAGTGGGTCTACGACCGCAAGATGACCGATGAAGGAACTGGTCAGCCTGCTGAGCAATTGGACAGTAAGCGAACTAACCACAATTACGACCAGACTCGGCATCCCTGCGAGTCTGCTTCACGCCTGGTCGATGCCGTTTCCGACGGATACTGTGCTCCCCTGCACCGCTAGTTTCCGACCGGCTGGTCGCTATAAAGGATGTAGAGATTTCTAGGGTACGTATTCCTGCCGGCAAACGTGTGAGCACCATGGGGGCGTCGGCCAACCGCGACGAAAGCGCTTTCGGAGATCCCGACGACATCCTCCTCGACCGGCATCCCAGCCTGAACTCGCTTTACGGGGCAGGGATCCACAACTGCCCCGGTGCGCCCCTGGCACGGCTGGAACTGCGGGTATTGATCGAAGAACTGATCTTGCGCGTCCACCGGCTGGTGTCCATCGAGAACGATCCGCCGGTCCGCGCCCACTTCCCCGGCAGTGGATTCAGCAAGCTTCCGCTGATCATCTGGTAGTTGGTCGCCAATTTGTCGGAAGAACCGGATAGATTCTAGTCAACAATTAGCTCATCGCACCGGGGAGTCCTGACCTAATGACCGACTACCGCTCTTTCGACCGCACACAACTGATTTCCCGCTACGGCCAGTTGACGTCACCCGAGCAGGCTTGGGCCTGCATGGATATGACTCGTCAGAAACTAATCGACATGATTCACCAGCATGAGCCATTCGAGGAACAGCTTAGGCCCCATTTCCCACCAAACGCGCTGCTGAACCGCCAGCGCAACGAAATCGGTGCCGAGATGCCCTTCACGCTGGGATCCGAAAAGAAGTTGTACTTCTGCTGGGAGCCTGACGCGATCGGTGCCGCAGCCTACCTCGATGTGTCCAGGATGGATCAACGCGTCTGGAATATCGGGGAAGAAATTTCGGCAGGCACCATGGTACTTACCGTCCTTGCCACGACGCCGCCGTTGGTTATGGCATTGGAAACTGTGAAATCATTAGAAGGGCGAACCTACGATGTCCGCCGTGAGGCAACATTCGCCCAGCCGATTTCGTTGCTGGACCTCGAACAGCTGTGCGATTCCGGGCTGCCTCGATCTTCGCAGGCGCTCAATCCCCAGCTCGCGGAGCGCGTTCTCAACGCGTTGACCGGGCTCGTTGAAAATCCGCGCCCGTTGTACCTCGATGCGGGAGCCTGCGGGGTCGATAGCGAGTCGGAAGCTACAGCCACGGTGCATGCCTTGGCCCTCGCGCAGCGACATGATTCAGAAACCGACTACTGCGACGGCTGCCAGACTAATATCAAGGGCAGGAGTACGGTTCACTTCTTCCGCGATCGTCATGTCGATCTGCATTGGGACATCCAGGACCATGTTGATGACGCAGCGTTGCTATGCGCCGATTGCCACCGGCTGATGCACGCACCCACGCTCAAGCATCTCCAGAGAATGCTCGTTGCCTGCCCGGGCTGCGGAGCCCGGAATCCGAAGGAATATTTCTGGGGTATGCCGGCCTTCCCGCCTGATGAAGAGGAATACGTCGTTGGCGGCTGCGCCATTCCGAACCCTCCGGTGCCGAGGTATTCCTGCCGCAACTGCGAACTGAGCTTCGGTGAGCATCCCCATTGGGTGTCGGAACCATTGGCCGACTGATTCCTAGTCTTGCCCAGTGACATGCAGACGCAAAAAGCCGAGGCCTTCAATCCATTCTTGGATCGAAGGCCTCGGCTTTGGTCTTGCTATCGGGTTTGCGAGTAGAACCAGTTGATGTGTTCTTCGAGCAGCTGGGCCGCGCGCTCGCGCTGGTCCGTGGCGAACGCGTGGTGGATCGCCTTGTGCTGGCGGCGCAGCGTGCGCACGATCGGCTGCCAGGACTCGTCATCCGGGATCGACGCGGCCACGTAGTCGCTGATCGAGTTGCGCAGCGACTCCATCATGGATTCGACCACCGCATTGCCTGCCGTGGAAGCCAGCAGCACGTGGAACTCCGCATCGATGCGGTGGAACTCGTCGCGCGAAAGCTGCGGGTCGTCCATGCGCATGATCAGCACGGCGGTGCGGTCCAGGACCTGCTGCGCGTACACGGTGTCCCGCGGGTGCATCTGCGCGGCCCAGGTTTCCAGCAGGATGCGTGATTCCACGATCTCGCGCACATTGATCCCCTTGGCCGCCACGTGCAGTCGCAGCGCCTGGGAGATCCCGGCCGACGGCTCGGAAATGATCACCGCGCCGGAGTTCGGGCCCGAACCGGTAGAGGTCCGCACGATCCCCATCACGTCGAGGATGCGGATCGCGTCGCGCACCGAAGCGCGGGAGATACCGTGCTGCTCGGCCAGGGCCCTCTCACCGGGGAGTTGGTCCCCCAGTGTGAGGACTCCTGACCGCAGGTCGTTCTCAATTGCGGTGAGAACTACTTGGTAGGCACGTGGAGCTGGATTTACTGACATCTAGACCCAATTTTAGCCCGGATTCGGGCTACGGCAGCATCCAGGAGAGGACCGGGGTGGACTGCAGGTAAACCAGCACGCACAGCACCATCAGCATGCCCACGGACCAGCCGGCAACCTTCTTCAGGATGACCGACTCCTGGCCTTCCATCTTCACCGCGGTGGCGGCGATGGCCAGGTTCTGCGGGGAGATCAGCTTGCCGACCACGCCGCCGGAAGTATTAGCGGCCACCAGCAGGGTCGGATCGATGCCGGCGTTCATGCCGGCGGTCTGCTGTAGCTTGGCGAACAGCGCGTTGGCCGAGGTGTCCGAACCGGTCACCGCGGTGCCGATCCAGCCCAGGATTGGCGACAGGAAGGCGAAGAACGCTCCGGTGCCGGCAAGCCAGGTGCCCACGGTGATGGTCTGGCCGGACAGGTTCATCACGTAGGCCAGGCCCAGCACCGACAGGATGGTCAGCGCGGCGTAGCGCATGTTGTAGACGGTGTGCCAGACTTCGGCCATGCCGCGGCCGAAGGTCATCTTGTACTTGCCGCCGCCGTCGTTCATCGAGTAGACCAGCGCCACGATGGTGCCGGTGATCAGCAGCAGGGTGCCCGGGGAGGACAGCCAGGAGAAGTTGTAGATGGTGGAGGACACTGCCTCGCCGTTGGCGTTGACCACAGCTCCATGCAGTCCCGGCCAGCCGAACTTAATGTCGGTGCTGGCAAGCCATGCGGGAATGTCCACGCCCAGCTTCCAGAGCTTGGCCACGCCGAAGATCAGGATGACCAGCAGGTAGGGGAACAGCGCCATCCAGGTGTTGGAAGGGTTCAGCTTCTTGCCGTGCTCGATCGGCAGCGCGGCGGCCTCGGCGGTCAGGATGCGGCCGCGGGCCTCGCCGGCGCCCTTAGGGGTCCAGAAGCGAAGCAGGATCACGGCGGCGGCCAGGCCGACCAGCGAGGCGACGATGTCGGTCAGCTCGTAGGAGAAGTAGGTGGCGCACAGCCACTGGGCCACGGCGAAGGAGAAACCGATGAACAAGGTGGCCGGCAGGGTCTGGCGCATGCCGCGCCAGCCGTCGATGACCAGAACCAGGATGGAAGGAACGAACAGTGCCAGGATTGGCGACTGGTGGCCCACCACGGCGCCGATCTCGGCTGACGGGATGCCGGTCAGCGCACCGGCGGTGGTGATCGGGATGGCCACGGCGCCGAAGGCGACCGGGGCGGTGTTGGCGATCAGCACGGCGCAGGCGGCGCGCAGCGGGGACAGGCCCAGGGCCAGCAGCATGGTGGCGGTGATGGCCACGGGGGCGCCGAATCCGGCCAGCGCTTCAAGCAGGCCGCCGAAGCAGAAGGCGATCAGCACTGCCTGGATGCGGACATCGCCGCCGCCAATTACGTCGAAGACGCGGCGCAGGTCGTCGAAGCGCCCTGAGACCACAGTGACCTGGTAGAGGAAGATCGCCATGACGACGATCCAGACGATCGGGAAGGCACCGAACACCATGCCCATGACGCCGGAGTTCAGCGCCATGCCCACCGGCATATGCCAACCGAAGATGGCAACCAGGATTGCGACGGCCAACGAGCCGAGACCCGCCACGTGGGCCTTGGTTTTAATAACCGCAAGGAGGATGAAAAATGTCAGCAATGGCACGAGAGCGACCAGAGCCGAGATGGCAACGCTGCCAGCTATGGGATCTGTTGTGGGGGTAAACACGGTGTGGGCGTCCTTACTTGTGATGGTCTGACCATACGTGGTCCGACCACCAAGTGTACGAGGTGAGAGCCATCACAACAAGTCTTGACTATCGAGAAAGTTCCGACGTAGTATGGTCAGACCACACTTCGAAAGAGATATTTAGTATGCGGATCGCTCTCTTTGCCACATGCATCGTCGATGCCATGTACCCCGAAACAGCCAAGTCCACGGTGAAAATCCTGGAACGCTTGGGTCATGAGGTCATTTTCCCCAAGGCGCAGGCCTGCTGTGGGCAAATGCACATGAATTCCGGATACATGCCCGAAGCCCTGCCGGTGGTTGAAAACCATATCAATGCCTTTGACACCGACGACTACGACGTTGCCGTGGCCCCTTCCGGCTCCTGCGTCGCCTCGGTCAAGCACCAGCACCCCTACCTCGCCGAGCGCTTGGGCAAGCCGGAGCTGAAGGAACGCGCAGTGGCCGTTGGCAAGCGCACCTACGAGCTCTCGCAGCTGCTGGTCGACGTCCTGGGAATCACCGATGCCGCGAAGCAGCTGGGCAGCTACTTCCCCGAGACCATCACCTACCACCCGTCCTGCCACGGCATGCGCTCGCTGCAGCTCGGCGACCGCCAGCTCGACCTGCTCAAGACCGTCGGCGGCATCACCGTGAACGAGCTTCCGGAGGCCGACCAGTGCTGCGGCTTCGGCGGCACCTTCTCGATCAAGAACGCCGACGTCTCCTCCGCCATGCTCGAGGACAAGGTGAAGAACATCTGCTCCACCGGCGCTTCGGCCTGCTCGGGCGGCGACGCTTCCTGCCTGATGCACATCGGCGGCGGCCTGTCCCGCACCGGCGCCAAGCCAAAGACCCTGCACCTGGCCGACATCTTGGCCAGCACCATGGAAGAGACGGTGAAACTGTGAGCCAGGTATTCCTCGGCATGCCGGCCCCGGGAATGGGCAACCTGTTCGAGCAGGAGCCGTTCCCCCAGGCCGCACACCGCGAACTGGGCAACACCCAGATGCGCAAGAACCTGCGCCACGCGACGCACACCATCCGCGACAAGCGCCTGCGCGTGGTCGGCGAACTGCCCGACTGGGAGCAGCTGCGCGATGCCGGCAGCGCCATCAAGAACTCCTCGATGATCAATCTTGAAGAGCGCCTGCTGGAATTCGAGAAGAACTTCACCGCCCGCGGCGGCGTGGTCCACTGGGCCCGCGACGCGGATGAGGCGAACAAGATCGTCACCGACCTGATCAAGGAAACCGGCTCCACCGAGGTCGTCAAGGTCAAGTCCATGGCGACGCAGGAAATCGGCCTGAACGAGCACCTGGAAACCCAGGGCATCGAAGCCTTCGAGACCGACCTGGCCGAGCTGATCGTCCAGCTGGGCCACGACAAGCCGAGCCACATCCTGGTCCCGGCCATCCACAAGAACCGCACCGAGGTGCGCGACATCTTCCTGAAGGAGATGCCGGTCGTGGATCCGGACCTGACCGACGAGCCGGCCCGGCTCGCGGAGGCCGCCCGCAAGCACCTGCGCAAGAAGTTCCTGGCCGCCAAGGTCGCCATCTCCGGCGCGAACTTCGCGCTGGCTGACACCGGAACCCTGGGCGTCGTGGAGTCCGAGGGCAACGGCCGCATGTGCCTGACCCTTCCCGAAACCCTGATCACCGTCATGGGCATCG
This sequence comes from Arthrobacter sp. 'calajunan', assembly GCF_046940185.1. Classification (NCBI taxonomy): domain Bacteria; kingdom Bacillati; phylum Actinomycetota; class Actinomycetes; order Micrococcales; family Micrococcaceae; genus Arthrobacter; species Arthrobacter sp. 'calajunan'. The sequence continues at coordinate 317,995 of NZ_JBKZDY010000003.1, read as the reverse complement.
AGAAGGTTCTCCCGAAGTGGGAGGACATCGAGGTGTTCATGCAGCTGCTGCCGCGCTCCTCCACCGGCGAGCGCATGAACCCGTACACCTCGCTGTGGACCGGCGTGAGCGAAGACGACGGACCGCAGAACGTGCACATCGTGCTGCTGGACAACGGCCGCTCCCGCGTGCTCGCGGACAAGTTCGGGCGCTCCGCGCTGAACTGCATCCGCTGCTCGGCCTGCATGAACGTCTGCCCGGTCTACGAGCGCACCGGCGGCCACGCCTACGGCTCGACCTACCCTGGTCCGATCGGCGCGATCCTCTCGCCGCTGATGACCGGCATCGAAGCCGAGGACAACGGCTCGCTGCCGTATGCCTCCTCGCTGTGCGGCGCCTGCTACGAGGCCTGCCCGGTGAAGATCAACATCCCGGAGATCCTGGTGCACCTGCGCGGGGACGACGTGGACGCGAACCGTGGCAAGCGCAAGATCCCGACCCAGATGGACCTGCTCATGAAGGGCGGATCCTGGGCGCTGGGCAAGGGCAAGAACATCGGCCTGCTGGAGAAGGCGCTGCCGCTGGGCCGCTTGGCGGCCGGCAAGAGCAAGAAGATCAAGAAGCTTCCGGGCATCGCCGCCGGCTGGACCCAGTCCCGCGACATCCCTGCCCCTCCCATCAAGTCCTTCCGCGACTGGTGGAGCGACGAGAAGGAATCCAAGTGAGCGCCAAAGAAGAAATCCTCGGACGTATCCGTTCGGCCCTGGCCGACGCCCCAGCCGCCGAGGAAGTACCGCGTGAGTACCGCACCAGCTCGGAGATGACCGAAGAGCAGCTCATCGACCTGCTCGTCGACCGGCTGGTCGACTACAAGGCGGGCGTGGACGTGATCGAGGCCGCGCAGATCCCCGACTTCGTGGCCGCGAAGCTGGACCAGGCCTCGTCGGTGGTCTACCCGCATGGGCTGGACACCGGCTGGCTGTCCGCGCTGCCGCAGGACATCGCCCGGCGCATCGACGAGCCGGGCGCCCGGCTGAGTGTCGCCGAGCTCGACGAGACCAGCGCGGTGGTGACCTCCTCGGCGGTGTCCATCGCCGAATCCGGCACCATCATCCTTGACGGCGAGCCGGACCAGGGCCGCCGCGCGATTTCGCTGGTTCCCGATCACCACGTGTGCATCGTGCCGGTCTCCACGATCGTGCAGCTGCTGCCCGAGGCCATGCCCCGCCTGACCGTGACCCGGCCGTTGACCTGGATTTCCGGCCCGTCGGCCACCAGCGACATCGAGCTCGAACGCGTCGAGGGCGTGCACGGCCCGCGCGTGCTGGACGTTTTGCTGGTGCGCGGCCTGTAGCCGAATCGTACAAGGCCATCGCAGCCGGTTCCCACTCCTAACCTCCAGGGAACCGGCTGCGAATTTTTATGCCCGCGGGCTATCTGTTTTGATTGACGAGAAGCTTTTCGCGGCACCAAGCGCAGCACGATGGAGGACCGGCACGTGGGCACCGAGGACACACAGCGGGCGGCCCCGCGCGGACTGCCTGACGCCGCCCTGCGGTTCATCGGCTTCCTGTCCTTCTTCGACCGCTACGGCACCGCACCGATGCTGCTCATGCTGTCGGCCGGAACCGAGCTCTCCTTCGCCCAGGCCGTTGAGCTGATTGCCGCCTATGCCTTGCTCTACGCGGTGGGCCAGCCCTTCTGGGGATTGGTCAGCGACAAGTTCGGCAGGCTCACGGTACTGCGCTGCTCGCTGGTCGGCGCCGCGCTCGGCTCCATTGCCAGCGTGCTATTCACCGCCTACCTGCCGTTGCTGCTGGCCCGGTCCTTCACCGGCCTGATGTTCGGGGCCATGTATCCCACGCTGCTGACCCTGCTCGGCGATACGCGCAAGGGCATTGAACGTGCCCGTGGCCTGTCGGACCTGCAGATCTATTCGTCCCTGGGCACCACGCTGGCGACCCTGGCCGCGGGACTGCTGGCCGCCTATCTCGATTGGCGGGTGGTCTTCATCCTTCCCGCACTGGGCGCGGTTGCCGCGCTTGTGTCGCTGCGCGGGGTGCAGGAGCCGGCCCGCGCACACGCCACGATGAAGCTCGTGGCCGCAGTGCGGCCGACCAACCTGTTGCTTTATGCGATAGTTTTCGTTGAAGGCGCGCTGTTGATGGGGTTGCTGACCTATATTGTTCCCGCCTTGCAGCAGTCAGGGGTAGGCGTCGGGCTCTCCGGTCTGCTCGGCTGCGGCTTCGCGCTGGGCGTGATCCTCGGGGCCCGACTGATGCGGCGGCTGGTGGCCCGATTCTCGCGCACCTGGCTAATCGGTATCGGCGGGGCGGTGCTGTTCCTGAGCTTCGTTCCCTCAGCATTCATCCCCTCCCCCGCCTCCTTCACCTTCACCGGGTTTTTCCTCGGTGCGGCGAACGCGATCATGCATTCATCCATGCAGGGCTGGGCCACCGACATTGCCCCTGAGGCTCGTGCGACAACCGTCTCGCTGTTCGTGTTCTCCCTGTTTTTCGGAGCCTCCACAATGACCTACCTGACCGCGGATCTTGCGGCCGCTGCCGGCTACGCGCAGATTTTCGGCTATGGGCTTTGGCTCGGGATCGCACTGGCAATTATCGCCACGCTGGCGCATGCCAGGTGGAGGGCCGCGAATCCCGCCTAGCTGTGCGTGATGAACTTCTCCGGCTCATGGCGTCTTTCCCCGCGTCTGTACGGTGCATCCGCGAAATTTCTTGGTTCAATAGACTTATCAATCGCTTTGAGGAAAGGCAACGGCCAGATGACCACGCCAAATAACGAAACCAACAATCCCTATTCTTCGGGCGGCAACCAGAACTGGTCGCAGCCGAATTCCGCGTACCAGCCGCCGCAGTACCAAGGCCAGAACCAGCAGCAGTTCGGCAACCAGCCGGGATACGGCTATCCCATGGTGCATCCGGAAGGTGCGCAGCTGGCCCAGACCTCCATGATCCTGGGCATCATTTCCCTGTTCGTCGTGGGGATCGTCCTCGGCCCTATCGCAATTGTTAAGGCGAACAGGGCGGAGCGCGAATTCAACACTTCAGCCACCGTCGGCAAGGTCACCGGGTGGATTGGCACCATCTTTGGAGCGCTGGGGTTCTTGTACATAATCTTCATAATTCTCGCGGTCTTCGTATCCTTCCCCGTCGCCGGAGGTTTCGACTACTGATCTCATTCGGCCCGCGCAACCCGATCTAACGACAAAACCTCCGACCCACGCAGTGCGTGATTCGGAGGTTTTGCCGGTATCGGCCCTGTACCGCCTTCCCCAAGGCGGCAGTCGGGAAAACTATTCTGCGGTCGGCAGGACGAACGAGGCGTCGATCTCGATCTTGACCTTGTCGCTGACCAGTACGCCGCCGGCTTCCAGAGCGGCATTCCAGGTGATGCCGAATTCCTTGCGGGAGATGGTGGTCGAGGCAGAGAAGCCTACGCGGGTGGCGCCGAAGGCATCCACAGCCTGGCCGCCCAGTTCGGTTTCCAGCTCAACCTGCTTGGTGACGCCGCGGATGGTCAGGTCGCCGATGAGCACGAACTCGTCTGCGTCGCCCTTGGTTCCGGTCGACTTGAAGGTCATGGTCGGGAACTGCTCGGCATCGAAGAAGTCGGCACTCTTCAAGTGGGCGTCTCGATTGGCATCCTTGGTGGAAACCGAAGCGATCTGGACGGTGGCCTCCACCGAGGAATCAGCCAGGCTCTCGCCGATGGTCAGGGTTGCATCGAATTCGGTGAAGCTGCCGCGGACCTTGGAGATGCCTGCGTGGCGAACCGAGAAGCCCACCTCGGAGTGCGAGGCGTCCAGGTTCCAGGTACCTGCGGTCAATGGCGAAGTTGCTGCTGCAGTCATGATCAATTCCTTCCGTCAGCACCTACTGGATTAGTTGATGCTTCAATTTGTTTTGCTGATATCAGTATTGCACCAATCAAGTTGAACCGTCAACCACTTATCGGTGAAATGTTGTCAAACTTCGACACGCAAACCATAAAAAACGCTGTTGACTAGTCCATTCATTTTTCAAACTTTTTTGCCAGCCATGTTGCGCCAAGCAGGATTCATGGACAGGCGGGTCGCGTGAGTATCGAGACCCAGGAAACCCGTTATCGCGGAACAGGAAGATGAACTCGCTGCCGACCTGGAAGAAATCTGGCAGGAGGGGTCCACCACCACGGCCGCGAGCACCGAAGCCGCAGACGAGGTTGATGGACAACTTGAAACCCGAAACCAAGTCTGAACCCTCGTTGCGGTGGCCTTGGACGCTATCAATGATTAATACACAAGAGGTGTGTTCAGGGAACGTGCTGTTCCCGGAACACACCTCCGGTGCGTTGGATGGCGCCCAGCCCTATGGCTTGGTCACCAGCCCTTGGTCGACCATCCATTCGAAGGCGACATCCGAAGGTTCGCGTCCAACGACGTCCACCTGGTAGTTCATATCCATGAGAGCTTCATCAGTCAGCAGCGGAGCGATCTGCTCCATGATGTCCATTGCCTGCGGGAACTCGCGGATGAAATCACCGTTGAACGCCGGAGCGGCGTTATAGCTCGGGAAGTACTTCAGGTCGTCTTCCAGCACCGTCAGATCCAGCGCCTTGATGCGGCCGTCGGTCGTGAAGACTTCGCCGAAGTTGCAGGCCCCGTCGGCTGTGGCCTGGTAGATCGCACCGACATCGTACAGGCCGATGTTGTCTTCAGAGACGCCCTTGCCGCGGTCGATGTCATAATGCTTGAGCATCGGGGTCAAGCCGTCGCGGCGGGAGTTGAACTCGGGGTCAACGCAGAAGCTCAGTTCCTTCTTGTCCAGCTCTTTGAGCTGCGACAATTTGGTGATGCCCAGACGGTCCGCAGTCTCACGGTTCATGGCCATCGCATAGGTGTTGTTCAGCGGTGCCGGGTTTCCCCATACGATATTGTTCGCCACGTCCTCATCATGCACGGCCTGCCACTGCTTCTGCTCACCGGCAACCGGTTCTTCGTGACCGAGATAGGTCAGCCAGGCGGTGCCGGTATATTCCCAGAGCGCGCTGGCATCGCCGGAGAGCAGCAACTGGCGTGCGGGCTGCGAGCCGGGCACGTTGGTCAGGTCGGTGACGTTGAACCCTGCGACTTCCAGAGCAATCACGGTGATCTTGCCGAGCAGCAGCTGCTCGGTGAAGGACTTCGAGGTCACGGTGGCCTTGGCATCCTCCGGAAGGTCCGGGATGGGCTGGATGCTTCCCGGCGCCGATTCCGGCACAGTGCCGGTGGAAGGGCTCAGTCCGCAACCGGTCAGGCCGATCAACGCGGCGAAGGACAAAGCGATGAGTTTCGATGTTCTTTTCATGAAAGTCCCTTCGGTCGTGCCAGCTGTTCAACCAGGCGACCTATCCAGTCGACGGTCAAAGCCAGCAGCGCCACCAGCAGCGAGCCGGCAATCAGCACGACGTTCAGGTTCAGGTTCACGCCAGTGGTGATCAAGATGCCCAGGCCGCCGCCGTTGATGAACGTCGCCAGCGTCGCGGTGCCCACGAGAAGCACCAAGGCGGTGCGGATTCCGGACAGCATCACGGGTACGGCCAGCGGCAGCTCGACCTTGAACAAGACGGCCAGCTGGCTCATGCCGATGCCGCGTCCGGCTTCCACCAGCCGCTGATCGACCTGTTGCAGGCCAACGATGGTATTGGACAGCACCGGCAGGATGGCGTAGATCACCAGCGAGATCACGGCGGTTTTCGGACCGAATCCCAGCCAGAAGGCCAGCAGGACGATCACGCCGATGGCCGGTGCGGCTTGGCCGAAGTTCGCGATGGCCCGGACGGCGGGAGCCGCCTTGCGCAGCGACGGGCGGGTGAGCAGGATCCCCAGCGGGATGGCAATCAGCAGCACGATCACGGTGGAAATCAGCGTGATCTGCAGATGCTCCTGCGTATATTTCCAGATCGTTGCCGGATCCAGGGTCTGGCGTTCGGTCTCGGTCAGGTCAGCGGTCACAAGCCAGATGACCAGCGCGGCGAATGCCGCGCCGATCGCCACCAGCTGATAAATCAGCCCCTTGGTCTCTTTGCTCATGCCGGCTCCCCACCGCGCTCCGCGGGCTCGACCTCGATATCCACCACGTTGATGGCGCCGGAATTCAAGCCCACCGGAGCTTCGTGGTGATCGTCGGACGCGGAATTCGCCGCGGCGATCGCCTCCATCACCGTCTGCACCGTAATGATGCCCTTGAAGACATCGCGGCGGCCGGTCACCAGGGCGTATTCGGCACTGGCCACCAACATGGTGTCCAGTGCGTCGTTCAGCGTGGCCTGCTCGCCAACCACCGGAAGACCAGGGTCATAGGTGCCCTCGATGATCTCCATGCGGGAGAGCTGGCGGCGGCCAAGTCGGCGCAGCGGACGGCCCCTGGAGTCGAGCACCACGGCCAGTTTCCGCCCTGCGCCCTGCAGCTGCGAGAGCACATCCGAGGCCCGCTTGCCCGGGGTGGTGGTAATTGCATCCACCAGATCCACCTCGTTCACACGGGTCAACGTGAGCTGCTTCAGCCCTGCGCCGGAGCCGATGAAGTTCTCCACGAATTCGCTGGCCGGGTTGGCCAGGATGCGTTCAGGAGAATCGTACTGCTCCAGCTGCGCGCCCTCGTTGAAGATGGCGATCCAGTCCCCCAGCTTCACCGCTTCGTCGAAATCGTGGGTCACGCAGACAATGGTCTTCTGCACCTCGGACTGGATGTTCAGCAGCTCGTCCTGCAGGCGTTGGCGGGTGATCGGGTCCACCGCGCCGAAGGGCTCGTCCATGAGCAGCACCGGAGGATCGGCGGCCAGCGCGCGGGCCACGCCCACGCGCTGCTGCTGCCCGCCGGAGAGCTCCTTGGGGAAGCGGTCGCGGTACAGCTCGGGATCCAGCGAGACCAGTTCGAGCAGCTCGTCGACGCGGGCTGCGATCTTCGCCTTGTCCCAGCCGAGCATCTTGGGAACCATGGCAATGTTGGCCGCCACGGTCATATGCGGGAACAGGCCGCCGGCCTGGATCACGTAGCCGATGCGGCGGCGCAGCTCGTCGCCGTTCATCGTGGTGACGTCTTCGCCGTTGATGACGATCTGCCCGCTGGTCGGCTCGATCAGGCGGTTGATCATCTTCAGCGTCGTGGTCTTGCCGCAACCCGAAGGGCCGACGAACATGACGATGGATCCCGCCGGGATCTCAAGGGTCAGGCCACCCACGGCGGACTTCTTCTGCCCGGGGTAGGTCTTGGTTACTTCTTCGAGCATGATGGAAGCGCCGGAGACGGTGTGCTCCGAGACGCCGGATGCGGAATTTTTTGAATCAGACACGGATACCTCGCGGGGTAGTCAGTCGGCCGATGCCGAGCAAGATCAGGTCAAGAATGAGTGCCAGGATGACGACGCCGACTACTCCGACGACCACCGACTCAAGCGCATTGGCGCCGCCAAGCCGGGAGAGTCCGGAGAAGATGAATCCGCCGAGTCCAGGGCCCAGGGCGTATGAAACGACCGCGGCCACACCCATCACCATCTGGGCTGAGATGCGCACGCCGGTGAGGATGACCGGCCAGGCGATGGGGATTTCAACGGATACGAGCGTCTTGAGCCGGCTCATGCCAATCCCGCGAGCGGATTCGACGATGGTCGGCTCAATATTGTTCAGGCCCACGATCGCATTGCGCAGGATGGGCAGGGCGGCAAAGAATGTCACCACGATAACGGCGGGCGTCACGCCGAAGCCGAAAGGCACGATCAACAGACCGATGAGCGCAAAGGATGGAACGGTCAGGCCGACGGCACTGACTCCGTTGGCAATTCCCGCTAATGCTTTGTTCCGATACACCAGAACGGCGATCAAAACCGCGATGAACGTCGCCAGGATCAAGCACTGCGCGACCAGCGAGAAGTGCTGCCAGGAGGCGAAAAGTATTTGGCGAGATCGCTCGCCAATGAAATCTCCCACATTAAAACCTACTTCACTTTAGTTTCGTATTTAGCAGTGCAACCGAGTGCTGAGCCAGCCTCAGTTTCTTCCCACTTTAGTCCCGCTTTCAGGGCGAAACTAGTTGGGTTTCCCGTATACAGCATTTGACTAGGTTGTATTTATTGAGGCAGGCCTTGTTTCGAATGTCCGGATTACGGGTGCGCAGTCGCGGGAAATGTAGTTCGATAGGTATATGAAACTAGCTACCCTTCGCCTGGCCAGCGACCCCGGCCATACGACCGCAGCAGTCATCGAGGACGACCGGATTTACTACCTGGAAAATCTGGACACCGTGCAGCGCTTTCTGCGCCTGAACGATGCCACCCAGCAGGAAGTTCTGGCCCGCGCCTTGGTCGGCGATTCGATCGCCGAGGGTGAAGCCGACTACGCACCGGTCATCCCGAATCCCAGCAAGGTGTTCTGCATCGGGCTCAACTACAAGGCGCACGCAGCGGAGGTTGGCAAGGAGCTGCCGGAGTACCCTTCGGTGTTCGCGAAGTTCGCTTCCACGCTGTGCGGCGCAAACGACGACATCGAAGTTCCACCGGAGGACCACCGCCTGGACTACGAAGCCGAGCTGGCCATCATCATCGGCAAGCCCGGGCGACGCATCGCCGCCGAGCAGGCAGAAGAGCATATCGCGGGATACGCGGTCAGCAGCGACGTGTCGCTGCGCGGCTACCAAGGACGCACCTCCGAATGGCTGCAGGGCAAGGTCTGGGACAGAACCACTCCGTTGGGCCCCTGGCTCGTGACCCCAGACGAGCTCAAGCCCGACGCGCGCATCACCAGTGTCGTGAACGGCGAGACCGTCCAGGACAGCACCATTGACGACTTGATCTTCTCCGCGGCGGAACTTGTTGCCTATCTGTCGGTCATGAACGAGCTGCAGCCTGGCGACGTCATCCTCACCGGCACCCCCGCGGGTGTTGCCCTGGGCCGGCGCAACGAGCACAACCGCCACCCCTGGCTCAAGGCCGGCGATGTCCTGGAAACCAGCATCGAGGGGCTTGGCACCTCCCGGGTGACCTTCAAGGCGGCCACCCCGGAATAGCGCGCTCCACGGACGATTCCACTCCCGCATTCATCACGTCGAATGCGGGAGCGGAGTTGTCCAGAGACAAGAATTTTCGACATAAACGTGCCAGTTATTGCCGTTCAGCGAAAATTCCCACGCCTCTGGCGCACGTTGCTGGATCGGAATTTTCTTCACTGGGATCTTATTTTCACCGCAGAAGAATCCGATCTCAGGCAGTTTTCGCCTGCTTGAATGTCGATAATTCGGCTGGATCCCCGCGAAATCCCGTAGTCCAACCCGCGCATCCGACCGTCACCTGACAAGGCGGCACATCGGGGAACCCTGGCCAAGGTTACCGTTTGTGACATCCGTCTCAGCTTCCTATAAAGTGTGTCACAGCAAGCAATCCGTCTACATCAACGGACTGCATACTCTTCACTCGCACGAAGGAACTTTTCTATGGATGCCTTGGCCACCACACTTGGTGACATCTCCTCGGTAATTTGGGGACCGTTTGTCCTCATCCCGCTTTTGCTGGGTACCGGTTTATACCTGACCATCCGCCTGGGCGGCCTGCAGCTAGTCAAGCTTGGGGCCTCCCTGCGCTTGGGATTGCTCAAGCGCAAGGACGCGGGAGCCGAAGGCGACATCTCGCAGTTCCAGGCCCTGACCACGGCGCTGGCCGCAACCGTCGGCACCGGCAACATCGTTGGTGTTGCCACCGCCATCGGCATTGGCGGCCCCGGCGCCCTGTTCTGGATGTGGGTCACCGGCCTGCTGGGCATGGCCTCGAAATACTCCGAAGCTTTCCTCGGCGTCCGCTACCGCGGCACCGACGCTGCCGGCGAAAAGTCCGGTGGTCCGCAGTACTATCTTGAACGCGGCATCAAGGGCCCGTTCGGCAAGTTCCTGGCTTTGTTCTTCGCCATTGCGGCAACTCTTGCCTGCTTCGGCATCGGCAACATGACCCAGGGCAACTCGATTTCCGCCAACATGGAAAACTCCTTCAACGTGGCTCCGTGGGTCACCGGCCTGGTCCTGACTGTGCTGGCCATGGCCGTGCTGGTCGGCGGCATCAAGTCCATCGGCAAGGTCACCGCCGGCTTCGTCCCGGTCATGATCATCTTCTACGTTGCCGCAGCGCTGTACATCCTGATCGCCAACGTCGGTGGAATTCCCGCCGCTTTCGCGCAGATCTTCACCGATGCTTTCACCGGCACCTCGGCAGTCGGCGGCTTCGCCGGTTCGGCCATCATCATCGCCGTGCAGTTCGGTGTGGCCCGCGGTATCTTCTCGAACGAGTCGGGCATGGGTTCGGCAGCTATCGCAGCAGCGGCTGCGCAGACCACCCACCCGGTACGCCAGGGCTTGGTCTCCATGACCCAGACCTTCATCGATACCATCATCGTGGTCACCTGCACCGGCCTGGTCATCATCACTACCGGGGTGTGGAACATGACCGATCCGGAAACCGGGGAGCAGATCTCCGCAGCACTGATGACCGGCCAGGCATTCAGCTACGGCTTGCCGGGCCAGTGGGGCCACTGGATCGTGACCCTCGGCCTGGTCATGTTCGCCTTCTCGACCATCCTCGGCTGGTCCTACTACGGTGAGCGCAATATCGAACGCCTCATCGGCCGCCGCGCCGTCATGCCGTTCCGCGTGGTCTTCTCGCTGATCGTGTTCGTCGGCTGCACCACCGAGCTGACCGCGGTCTGGAACTTCTCCGACATGATGAATGGCCTGATGGCTCTGCCGAACCTCATCGGCCTGTTGATCATGTCCGGACTCATCGCCCGCGAAACCAAGTGGTACCTCAAGAACGACCCGAAGCTGGAAGCCGACAAGGCCCAGATCGAGGACTTCATGGCAGGCCGCCCAGGCTGGGCCGAGTGGAAGTCCGGCGATGTCGTGGGCTCGTCGCACAAGTACGGCGGCGACGTCCAGGAACCGGATCCAATCCGCTAATTCGAAACGCGGACTCCGTCCCTGCGCCCTCCCTGATTCACGGATCAGGGAGGGCGCTGTTTTATTCTCCGAAACGCAGTCCAACCCAGTCGGCGGCCCAAGCCACCAGCACACCAAAAAGCATCCCTCCCGGCGAGCCGCCGGGAGGGATGCAATGGTGCTGTGTATCAGATGCCTAGGCGTTCCACAGGCCGTAGGAATCGGCCAGATCGGCGATTTTCTGTGCTCGGGCCAGTCGTGGCAGGTAGGAACCGTCGCCCACCGAGGCGCCCGCCGCGTGGGCTTCGAGCAGCTCCATGGCCCAGGACAGCTCGTCCTCGCTCGGTGCAAGCCCTGCGTTGATGCCGTCCACGTGGTCGCGCGAAAGCGACAGCTTTCCGGTCATGCCCATCGATGCGGTCACCAGGGTCTCCTCGGTGACCTTGGCTCCGTCGGAGCCTGCAGGAGGCGGGCCGTCGATGGCGCCAGGCAGCTTGCCCACGCGGGATGCGACCACGAGCTTGCCGCGGGCGTAGGCTAAGGCCAGCGGGTCGTCGGAGACGCCGGTGTCCTTGCGGAAGTCGTTCACGCCGAAGGCCAGGCGGAAAGTGCCGGGAGCCGAGGCAATGGCAGTAGCATTCTCGATGCCGACTGCTGATTCGATCAGCGCCAGCACCGGGGTTCCGGCACGAAGGCGCATCGCGGTGTAGGTGACCTGTTCAGGTTTTTCGGTCATGGCCAGCATGACGCCGCGCAGGCCGGGAGTGGCCGACAGAGCTGCCAAGTCATCGGACCAGTAGTCGGTGTCGATGCCGTTGACACGCACCCAGGCGGTCATGCCGTTGGAAAGCGCGTGGACCACCTTGTCACGGGCTTCTGCCTTCTTGTCATCGGGCACCGCGGCTTCCATGTCGAAGATGACTGAGTCCGCTTCCGAGGCCAGGGCCGGGGCAAAATCTTCGTCCTTGGCCGCATTAACCAATAGCCAGGATCGGGACAACTTTGCCGGGAGAGCCGCTGCTCGACGATTTCGAAATGCCATGATCCAAGACTACTCATTGACCCGTCATCGGCACTAATGAGCTCGAACACAATTAACTCTATTCCCACCTCTGGCATTGCACTTCCCGCGGAAATTCGACTATTGAACGAGATTCGGATGCTGTAATGTCACTCACTGGGCTCGTATGAGCTCGCACCAGTACGACCGGCGTCCCGCGGGGCGATGCACGAAAGGGGCACCACGTGGCGCACGAATCCACGGATACTGCCAGCGAGAACGGACCGGAGCTCCAACGCGCCCTGTCCAACCGACATATCCAGCTGCTTGCGATTGGCGGTGCCATCGGCACCGGCCTGTTCATGGGCTCCGGCAAAACCATCTCAGTGGCCGGCCCATCGGTCATCCTCGTCTACATGATCATCGGCTTCATGCTGTACTTCGTCATGCGGGCCATGGGCGAACTGCTGCTCAGCCGCAGCAGCTACCGCAACTTCTCCGACTTCGCCGGAGACATCCTCGGTCCCTGGGCCGCGTTCTTCACCGGCTGGACCTACTGGTTCTGCTGGATCGTCACCGGCGTGGCCGACGTGATCGTGATTGCCTCGGTCTACGTAACCTTCTGGCTGCCGCTGATCCCGACCTGGATTCCTGCACTGGTTGTCATCGTGGCGCTTATCGCGCTGAACCTCCCCTCGGTGCGGGGATTCGGCGAAACCGAATTCTGGTTCGCGCTGATCAAGATCGCGGCCATCGTGCTGCTGATCGTGATCGGCCTGGTCATGGTGTTCACCGGCTTCGAGCACGACGGCGCCCGGGCTTCCTTCCTTAACCTGTTCAACGTGGGTGGTGGCTTCTTCGGAGGCGGGCTCATGGGCTTCATCATGGGCTTCCAAATCGCGGTCTTCGCGTTCGTGGGCATCGAGCTGGTGGGCACGGCGGCGGCGGAAACCAAGAACCCCGAGCACAACCTCCCCAAGGCCGTTAACGCCATTCCGGTCCGCGTACTGCTGTTCTACGTCGGCTCGCTGGCTGTGCTGATGTCAGTGGTTCCGTGGGACCGCTTCGATGCGGACAACTCCCCGTTCGTGATGCTGTTCTCCCTGGCCGGGTTGGGCGCCGCTGCGCACATCGTCAACATGGTGGTGCTGACCTCTGCCATGTCCTCCGCGAACTCCGGCATCTATTCCACCTCGCGCATGGTGTTCGGCCTGTCCACGGACGGCAACGCCCCCAAGGCGTTCTCCAAGCTGACCAGCCGCCAGGTTCCGCGCAACGCGCTGTTCCTCTCCGGCGTGGTGCTGCTCAGCGCGATCGTCCTGCTGGTCTTCGGACTGGGCGAGTCCAAGGGCTTCACCATCGTCACCACGATTTCCTCGCTGTGCTTCATCTTCGTCTGGAGCATCATCCTGATCAGCTACATCGTCTACCGCAAGCGCCGCCCGCAGGCCCACGACGAGTCGATCTTCAAGGTCCCCGGCGGCACGTTCATGCCGTGGGTAGTTTTGGCCTTCTTCGTGTTCCTGCTGTGGGCCTTCACCCAGGACCCGGACACCCTGTTGGGGATGTACGCGGCCCCGATCTGGTTCGCGCTGGTCGGTCTCGGATACCTGCTGCTGCGCAAGAATCCGAAGCACAAGCAGCTGCGCCGGGACCACGAGGTGCGCATCGCCCAGGAGAAGCGCGATGCAGCCGCCTATCTCGAAGCCAAGGGCTCGCGCTTGTCGCACTAGGCGAGGTGCGCCAGGGACGATCCCCCATACGGAGAGGGCCGTTGGAACCAGTTCTGGTTCCAGCGGCCCTCTCGTTCTTTCGCTGCGGCATGGGCCGCCGAGAGGGCCTTCGACCTCTCACCGAAATATGACTTTTTTTCGTGTAATGAAATTTATTTTCCACTATGCGATTTGCCATGCTGGTACTGTAGCTCGGAAAAATCCCGACGAAGACGCCTCGCCGGATCCGTAAACCCAACGGTCCCCGCAGTGCCCCAACGAAAGATCCAACAGGCTGCTAAAGCTCCGCAGCCAGTGGATTGTTCGTCCTAACGGAGGAAGATATGGAAGCGTCAAACATTCATGCCGTCGCCCGCGATCTGCGCCACGCCACACGCTGCGGCTCACCACTCACGCCTGCCGGATTCGAAGCCCTGGATCTCGAGCTCGCCTGCGAAATCGCTGCCTTGGGCCGCGAACTTGCACTAGCTGACGGCGACCGCGTCGCGGGCTACAAAATCGGCCTGACCGCAGCGTCCGCGCGCGCCTCATACAGGTACGAATCCCCGGTCCACGGATACGTTTTGGAAAGCACGCTGTCGCCCTCCGGTAGTTTCGTCGAGACACAACAGCTCAGCAATCCGATGGTGGAGGCGGAAATCGCGTTCACCATCGGTTCGCCGCTCGACGACCCCGCCACTTCGGTGCAAGACGTCATCGAGGCCACCGAGTCCGTGGCCCCTGCGTTGGAAATCATCGACAGCCGCTGGTCCGGAGGAGCTGCAAGTCTCCCGCTGCTCATCGCCGACAACACGAATGCGGCCGCGGCCGTGGTTGGCGAACCGGTCCGGCTACCTGCCGATATCGCCGACGCGACGAGCCTGCTGACAGTCGGCGGGGCGCAGCATCCCGGCTCCACCGACTCCGTCCTGGGCAACCCGCTCGAATCCGTCGCATGGTTGGCCCGCCACCTCGCAGCGCTGGGTTCGGGATTGAAGCCGGGCGACGTCGTGCTCAGCGGCTCCATGAACGTACCGGTGTCGCTGGGCAATGCTGCCGCAGCGTCCGCGCAAATCAGCAGGCTGGGTACCGTGCATGCCTCATTCCGCTAATCCCGGCTGCAAATCCGGCCGGAGCCCCGGCGAAGAGTCGCTCCGAACAGGAGCGCAGCAACCGAATCCCGGTACTCGCTGCCCGGGCCTGTTCCATTCCGGTAGCGCAGGGCCATCAGTCTCGTAGTGGTAAGCCCAAACCGTACCCCCGGAGCAGTTCCCGTCCGGCCTCCAGCTTAGTTCTTTCGCGCGGCGAGCACGCTGTACGGAACGTCCTCCCCGACGAAGCTGATCTCCAGCAGCCGGGTCCGCTGCGCGTACCGCGAGTAGGCAGCCGGAATCAGCAGATGGAGGCGGCCGGACACCGTGCTGAAGAACAACAGGCTGCCATCCTTCCAATTTGCGGTGTGCCCCTGCCCGAACTTCTCGCCGCGCGACAAAACGCTTTCCGAGAAGCCGTTGAGCATCTGCATGGTGTCCTCCGGGCCCATGCCCCGAACCAGGAATTCTGGATGGCCAACCTTGCTCAGCCCAACTGTGTAACCGTAGGATCCGCTGGTTGCATCTGCTTCGACGTAGACAATGGATCTGCCGTATTCCTGGATGTGGCGGTTCGTTTTGGCATTGACTTGTTCCCTGGTCATGCCATTGCACATATCGCACATGTCATTTCCTCTCCGTGTTCAGCGCACCGAAGTGCTGTCGGCAGGGGCGCTATCGAGTGCGTGTTTCGGTCGTACTCCGAACACCCGCAAATCCTCGGCGTCGAGCAATTCATCGTAGATGCGCAGCCCAGCCAAGGGGTCGGTGATGTCCACGACCTCCAGCGAGGGGAAGAACGGCGTCGACGTGATCCCTTCCCGGAAGGCCTTGCCGCGACGGAGCACCTGCTCGATCAGGTGCAGCAGGAAACAGCGCGCGGACTCTTCGCAGTCCGCGGTGACCACGAGTTCCGGATGCCCGTAGCTGCTGAGCCCGATGGAAAATGCCGCGAAGGTCCGGCCGTCGTCGGGAAGGTACGCCACCACCGCGAATCCCGCCTCGTCCAGTTCCCGCGCGATCCTGTACATGAAATCTTCATCGGGTGTGCTGCTTATGAAACTTAAGGTTCCGCCGGACGTTTCCATAAGTGTCCTCCCTAGGTAGTGAGCCGAGATATTCCCAGTCTCAGCGCGCTTCCGGGGGGACCAGCGCGGTGCGGTGCGACATGTGGACAACGGATGCCGCCCATTCCGGATCATCGCGGTGAATCCCGCGGCAACGAAAAACGCCGTCCCGAATCGAATGATTCGGAACGGCGAATTCCGGTGGCGGCAGCTCTCCAACTGCCGCCTATGAGCTCCCTCGCAGGGGAATCTTTACAGCGCGCCCGACGCCTTGGCAGCGGCGCCAACGGCTGCAGCAACGGCCGGCATCACACGGTCGTCCAGCGCCGAAGGAATGATGTAGTCGGCGGCCAGGTCGTCGCCGGTCAGTTCGGCGATGGCGTGTGCGGCTGCGACCTTCATTTCCTCGGTGATCTTCTTGGCGCCAGAATCCAGCGCGCCGCGGAAGATGCCCGGGAATGCGAGCACGTTGTTGATCTGGTTTGGGAAGTCGCTGCGGCCGGTGGCGACCACTGCCGCGTACTTGGCGGCGACATCCGGCATGACTTCCGGGGACGGGTTGGAGAGGGCGAAGATGATCGCGTCCTTGTTCATCTTGGCCAGCGCTTCCTCCGGGAAGGTCGAGGAAGACAGGCCGACCACGACGTCCGCGCCGTCCAGCGCCTCGGCCAGTCCGCCCATCACGTCGTCGCGGTTGGTGCGGGCGGCCAGGTCTGCCTTGAACTGGTTCAGGTCGTTGCGCTCGCGGTGGATGGTGCCGCGCGAGTCGAGCACGATCACGTCGTCGACGCCGGCGGACAGCAGCAGGTTGGTCACGGCGACGCCGGCCGAACCGGCACCGGAGACGACAACCTTCATGGAGCTGATGTCCCGCTTGACCTGGCGTGCTGCACCGATCAGGGCCGCGAGGACCACCACGGCGGTTCCATGCTGGTCATCGTGCATGACCGGAACGTCGAGTTCCTCGATCAGTCGGCGCTCGATCTCGAAGCAGCGTGGGGCGGAGATGTCTTCCAGGTTCACTGCGCCGAAGCTTGGCTGCAGGCGGACGATCGTCTCAACGATTTCATCGACGTTCTTGGTATCCAGCACCAACGGGATGGAATCCAGGCCGCCGAATTCCTTGAACAGGGCGCTCTTTCCTTCCATAACCGGAAGCGAGGCGGCGGCGCCGATGTCGCCCAGGCCCAGCACCGCGGTGCCGTCGGAGACCACGGCGACCAAGCGGGAGGCCCAGGTGTGGGTGGCGTGTTTTGCCGGATCATCCGCGATGGCCTGCGATACCTTGGCGACACCCGGGGTGTAGGCAATGGACAGATCGCGCTTAGAGGTCAGCGGCATCTTGGACTGGACGCTCAGCTTGCCGCCGAGGTGGGAGTCGAAGATTTCGGTGTCGGTGATGGTGGACAGGTCTTTAGTGGATTCAACAGACATTGAATAGCTCTACTTTCAAGAAAGTTCTGAATGACGAAAACGCAGTACCCACGAAGCTTGTGGAATAGCGTAGGAACGCGCATGACCATTCATCCGACCGCAATGGATCTTGAGGCTGCGCAGTTAAGGCAGGTATCAAGCGTCCATGTGCACAGTTCCCCGAGCGAAGCAGCCTGGTAAGGCGAAGCGTTCCCCCACGGTGTGCCGGAAGATGGCTGGTCAGTACTTTCTTTAGACCTACGATTTCCACCATACGGGAACCGCTGGTCGCTAGACAACCCCCATTCGTCGCATCACCGTCATAAAGTTTCATAATCGGCATCTGGAAGGCCTCGGTCACCAACCGTGCGGCCAGGGCGGTTCTCAGGCAAAATGAGACCTATGGCAACTCCGACTTCCGCGCTGGGCAAGGTGCGCACATTCGAGGCACTCGATGAAAAAACCACCGCGAGGCTGCGCCGCGCGCTGGCCGAATCCAGCGACACGACGGTATTCGTCAACGGCACCGCCCTACAGATCCCGAAGGATGCCCACGACGCGTTGATCGAAGTGCTCTCGCGCTTCGCCGCCGGGGACTCGGTCACCATCGGCACCGCCGAACTGCTGCTGAACACCTCGCAGGCGGCCCAGATGGCGGGGATTTCCAACAGCTATCTTCGCAAGCTCGCGGACTCCGGAATCATTCCGGTGGAATACCGGGGCACGCATCGCCGCATCCGCCCCAGCGCCATCCAGGCTTGGCTCGACTCCCGCGAGAACCCGTCATCCAAGGCGGACTGACAGGGAAATTGCGGTTTTCGGGGCCCAGGATCTTGCCAAGCACCTGTTTTCCTGCTGGAATACCAAAGTATTCTATTTGAAAACTTTTCTGCGCCACTGAACGTCGCAGTCGCCGCGCTCCCGCTACCGTGGGGCCGGCCGATCCAGGAGGACCCATGTCAACCGATCAGCGTTCCATCCAGGACGTGCAGGAAGCGCTCTTCTCCCGGCGCGCCGCCGGAATCAAGCAGTCGGCGGTCCGCGACGTGTTCGAGCTGTCGCTGGATCCTTCGCTGGTTTCGCTGGCCGGCGGCAACCCGTACCTGCAGCTGCTGCCGCTTCAGAAAGTCGGCGAGCTGGCCCAGCGCATCATCGTCGAGCAGGGGCCGGTGGCCCTGCAATACGGCTCCGGTCTGGGAACCCCCGAGCTGCGCGCGCAGATCATCGAAGTCATGGCTGCCGAGGGCATCACGAACGTGGGTATCGAGGACGTGGTGGTCACCAACGGCTCGCAGTCAGCCCAGGACATGGCCTGCAAGGTTTTCTGCGACCCTGGCGACACCGTCCTGTGCGAAGATCCCACATATGTGGGCGCGCTGAACACCTTCGAGGCCTACCAGGTCAAGGCCCGCCCGGTGGGCACCGATGAGAACGGGCTCATCCCCGACGCGCTGCGCG
Source organism: Arthrobacter sp. 'calajunan' (assembly GCF_046940185.1). NCBI lineage: Bacteria > Bacillati > Actinomycetota > Actinomycetes > Micrococcales > Micrococcaceae > Arthrobacter > Arthrobacter sp. 'calajunan'. The sequence goes on along the minus strand of NZ_JBKZDY010000003.1, from coordinate 299,320 downwards.
CCCGCATCGCCGAGCTGCGCACCGCCGGCGAGAGCATCAAGTTCCTCTACACCATTCCGAACTTCAACAACCCCTCGGGAATCACGCTGGCCGCCGAGCGCCGGAGCGAAATCGTCGAGATCTGCCGCGAGGCCGGAATCCTGATCCTCGAGGACAACCCGTACGGCATGCTGCGCTACGAGGGCGAGGCTGCCCCGACGCTGCGCAGTCTGGATGCGCAGAACGTCATCTACATGGGTTCCTTCTCCAAGATCTTCGCCCCGGGCCTGCGCATCGGCTGGGCTGCGGTGCCCACCAACCTGTTCCGGCGCTTCTATCTGGCCGGCGAGGCCGTGGCGCTGTGCCCGCCGACGTTGAACCAGATGATCATCAGCGCCTACTTGGACGAGCATGACTGGAAGGGCCAGATTGCCAAGTACAACGATTTGTATCGTTCGCGCCGCGACGCCATGCTGGCCGCGCTGGGCGAGCATTTGCCGGCGGGGATCACCCATACCCATCCGGAGGGCGGATTCTTCATCTGGCTGACGCTGCCCGAGGGCATCGACACCTATGAGCTGCTGCAACAGGGTGTGAAGGCCGGGGTCATCTTCATTCCGGGGGCGGCGTTCAGCCCTTCGGGAGAGGCCAGCAACAAGCTGCGGCTGGCGTTCTGCTCGGTGGACGAGGAAACCATCGCCGAGGGCGTGCGCCGTCTCTCGCTGCTGCTCGAGCAGGCCATCGCCTCCAAGGGAAGCTAGCCGCCGGCCCTTCTCAGAAAACCCACAGTGCCTCCTGTGATGGGCCATGATCCGTGCGTCTACGGTAGTGAACACGGCAATCAATCCCATGTCACCTGCTTCAAGGAGCGCGCTATGAATCCCCCACCACGCTGGTTCGGACACCGACAGTTGCCCCGGCCCGAAGAAGATCTTGAGGACCAGGGTCTGTCCTTCGACGTCGGCACCCTGATCGAGCGGCGCAAGGTCCTGGCCGGGATGGGAGTGGGCACCCTCGCGTTCGCCCTGGCGGCCTGTTCCCCCACCGGCACCCACGGCACCCCTTCCCCGTCCACCGCCGCGGAGATCCCTGACGAGACCGCCGGCCCGTACCCGGGCGACGGGTCCAATGGGCCCGATGTGCTGGAGCAAAGCGGAATCGTCCGCAGCGACATCCGCTCCAGCTTCGGCACCAGCACCACCACGGCTGAGGGCATCCCGATGACCCTTGAACTGAAGATCGTGGACATGGCCAACAACAACCAGCCCTTCGAGGGTGTGGCAGTGTACGTGTGGCACTGCGACCGGTCCGGGGAATACTCCATGTACTCCAGCGGTCTGGAAGACGAGAACTACCTGCGCGGGGTCCAGGTGGCCGATGCCGAGGGTCTGGTGCGCTACACCAGCATCTTCCCTGCATGTTATGCCGGGCGCTGGCCGCACATCCACTTCGAGGTGTACCCGGATACCGGGTCGATTACCGACCACACCACGGCGATCGCCACCTCGCAGGTCGCCTTGCCGCAGGAAACCTGTACCGCGGTGTACGCCACCACCGGCTACGAGCAGTCGGTGAAGAACCTGCAGGGCGTGAGTCTGGACTCGGACAATGTCTTCGGCGATGATTCGGGGGCCACCCAGCTGGCGACCATCACCGGAGATACAAGCGCCGGCTACACCGTGCGCCTCACGGTCAATGTGGATACGAACACCGAGGCTACCGGCGGAGGAGCCCCTGGAGGCGGCGGTGCTCCAGGCGGCGCAGGGGCCCCAGGCGGCGGAGGGGCCCCAGGAGGCATGCCTACCGGGCGTCCTCCTGCACTGCCCGATGGGCAGCAACCTGGCACCGCCCCGACTGCTTCAGCGCCGGCCGGCTCGTAGCGGCCGAGGGCCGCAATGGCTCGGGCGCAGGGCCCTGTCGGACTCCGGGTTGGGCAGGCGATCGCCCGGACCTAGCTGCGGTTGGGGATGGTGCGCGAACGCCCGCGCATATGGATCAGGTGAGTGGTGTTGCCGTCCTGGTTGTCGCGGGTGACCTCGATGTCGAACAGCCCGATGCGCCCGGCATGGCCCACCAGCTTGGCGGTGGCGGTGATGGTATCCCCGGAGAATCCCGGATTCATGAAGTTCACGTCCACCCCGGAGGCCACGGTGATGGTGCTTGCATCGCTGTGGGGGTCGTTGCAGACCAGGGCGAAGGCGGTATCCGCGAAGGCGACGATCATGCCGCCCTGCGCGATGCCGTAGCCGTTGAGCATGTCATCGCGCAGCCGCATCTTGATCACCACGTCGCCGTAGTCAGCGCGCAGCACCTCGGCGCCCAGCCACTGGGCGGACTTGTCGTTGGCGAATGCCGGGTGCTCGTGCGGCGCCATGGCCGCCTTGCCTGTGCTCATGCAGGACAGCCTACGCCGTCGCGGCGCAACCGGGCGGCTTGTCAGGCCAGCCGTCCCCCGAAGTCGTCGGCGATGTCCTGCGCGGCCCGGCGCAGGCGCGGCACCAGCTGCTCGGTGATGCTCTGCAGGTCCGCGCGCCCGCGCTGCACCGAAATGTTCAGCGCGCCCAGCAGCTGGTCTCCCCGGTACACCGGCACGGCCAGCCCGCGCAGGCCCTCGTCCAGTTCCTGGTTCACCAGCGACCAGCCCTGCTCCTTCACCCGGGCCAGCTCCGCGCGCAGCTGCTCCAGGTTCGCCACGGTGTGCTCGGTGTAGCGCTGCAGGTCGATCTGCGCCAAGAACTCCTTCTGCTCTGCGTCGCCCAGCTCGGCGATCAGAACACGGCCCATGGAGGTGACCCAGGCAGGAAGCCGGTTGCCGATGGACACGTTCATCGAATACAGCCGCGGCGAGGACACCCGCTCGATGTACAGGATGTCCTGGCCTTCCAAGACGCACAGTGCGGCACTTTCCTCCAGCTCGCGGGCCAGGCTTTCCAGGTGCAAGGTGGCGGCCTTGGGCAGCGTCAGCCCGGAAAGGTAGGAGGCTCCCAGGTCCAGCACGCGCGGGGTCAGGCGGAAGTTCGCTCCGTTGGCTTCCAGGTAGCCCAGGTCGGTGAGGGTCAGCAGGAAGCGGCGGGCGGAGGCGCGGGTCTGTTCGGTGGCGGCGGCGACCTGGCTGACGGTCATCTCCGGGTTTCCGCCGTTGAAGGCGAGCAGAACGGCCAGGGTCTTCTCCGTGGATTTAACAAAGTAGTCCGGCCGCTGCGTCACAGTCGATTCTCCCCGTGGCTAGTGTCTGCTCCAGCGGTTGCGCTCGAATTGCGCGGCCAGCCGGATTGGGGCATTGGGCGCCCCGTACCCATCGTAACCATCGCGGCGCTCAACTACTTCAAAGAACATGTTTCCAATGGTCTCTGTGTAGAAATGCAGGAACTCCCCGTGCTCGTCCCGGTCGTACAGCAGGTTCAGCTCCTGCAAAGTCTGGAGCAGCTGCGGCTCCAGGTCGAAGCGCGCGGCGAGGTCCTCGTAGTAGTTGGCCGGGATGTGCAGGAATTCCATGCCGTCGGCCACCGCGTTGCGGGCCAGGGTGATGATGTCCCCAGTGCGCACCGCGGTGTGCTCGGGGTACTCGTGGTTCCTGTCGATGGCCTCTTCCAGCCCGTGCGGAACGATGTTCAGCGCCAACCTGACCGCATTGTCCCCGGTGGCCAGCACCTGCGAGCGGACCAGCCCCATGGGGCTGGGAACCTCGGTGCCGGGCAGCGCCTGGAGGTTCAGCACGCTGGTGTAGAACAGCACGGATTCGTCGAATGACTGCCAAGGCTGGGCGAGGTTCAGGTGGTCGATGCACTGGATCAGCGCGGGGTGCCCCGCCGCGGCTCCGGACTCGTGGACCCCGAATTCGGCTTCCCAGCCCCCGGCGTCCCCGGTGGCTCCGAAGAAGACCTCGGTGTTGTCTGGGGCGTTGAAGCCGGGCAGGTCCGCCTCGTTGCGCAGGTGCTGGCGCGGGACCGGGCGGGCCAGCAGCTGCACGGCGCGCTCGCCGGCCGCGGCGGGGTCCGGGACCTGCACCCCGAAGCCTGACACCGCGGCGGTGACCCCGCGGCTGCGCTGCGAGTTGATGATGATCCGCGCCCCGCCGGCGCTGAACAGCTGCACCGGCTTGCGCCGGTGCTGGCCGCGGAATTCGAAGCCCAGCTGGGCCAGCAGCCGGGCCACCGGTTCGGGGTCCTCGGTGCGGATTTCGGTGAAGTCGAAACCGTTGGCCTTCTGCCCGCCGGGCAGTGCCTGCAGTGCAAGAGCGGAGCCGATGCCCTGCGCATCGAGCAGCGCGGCGGTTTGGGACTGCAGCAGGTTCAGCGAGCGCAGCCCGTCCACCGCGGTGCGCTCGACATTCGACTGGCGGAAGACGTCGTTGAAGATTTCCAGCGAAATGATGCCGGCATAGCCCGAGCGGGCGATGGCGCCGAGGAACTCGTCCAGCTTGAATCCGCCCTGCCCCGGGAACACCCGGTAGTGCCGCGACCAGGACAGGATGTCCATGGACAGCACCGGGGCGTCGGCCAGCTGCACGAAGAAGATCTTCTCCCCCGGGATCTGCGCGATCGCCTCGGGGTCGTCCCCGCGCGAGAGGATGTGGAAGCTGTCCAGGCAGATGCCCACGTTCTCGCGGTCCACCTGGCGGGCGATCTCCCAGGAGTGCTGGTAGGTGTTCACGTATGTGCCCCAGGCCAGCGCCTCGTAGGCGATGCGGATCCCGTATCCGGCGGCCAGGTCCGCGAGCTGGCGGATCTGGGAGACGAACAGCTCGTCGTCGTTGATCGTGGCGGTGCCGACATTGGAGCACAGCAGCATCATGTCCATGCCCAGGCGCGTCATGAGCTTGAACTTCGCCTCCGCCCGGTGCAGATTCGCCTGCAGCAGCTGCGGCTCGACGCCTTCGAAGTCGCGGAAGGGCTGGAACAGGTCCAAGGTGAGCCCCAGTCGCGCGGCCAGCGCCCGGACCTCCTCCGGGGACATCGGGCTGACCAGAAGGTCCTGCTCGAAGATCTCGATGCCGTCGAATCCGGCCTTGGCGCAGGCGAGCATCTTCTCTTCCAGCGTGCCCGAGAGGCACACGGTGGCAATGGAGGTGCGCATTACAGGCCCGCCTCCAGCATTTCCAGCAGGTGTGCGCGCATGCGCGCGGCATCGGGCTTGATGCCGGTGAAGATCTCGAAGGAGTCCACGGCCTGGCCCACCGCCATGTGCCCGCCGTCAAGCACCCGGCAGCCGCGGTCGCGGGCTGCGAGGATCAGTTCGGTGTCGACCGGGCGGTAGATGCAGTCGGCTACCCAGTGGCGGGATTCGAGCCCGGCCAAATCCAGCGGCAGGCCCGGGTGGTGGTGCATGCCGATCGGGGTGGCGTTCAGCAGCCCGTCCGCCGCAGGCAGCAGCTCGGGAACCTGGTCAGGGGACGCCGCGGTGACCGTGGCTTCAGGGAAAAGCCGGTTCAATTCCGCGGCCCGCTGCCCAGCGCGCTGCGCGTCCGGGTCCACCAGGAACAGCTGCTCGGTTCCGGACGCCAGCAGCGCGTAGGCCACGGCGGATCCGGCGCCGCCGGCTCCCAGCTGCAGGACCTGTTGCTGGTTGGCTCCGGGCAGCCCTTCAGCGAAGCCGCGGCCGAATCCTGAGGCGTCGGTGTTGTAGCCGTGGAACTTCCCGTCGCGGATGACCACCGTATTCACCGCGCCGATGTCCCGCGCGTTCTGGGAGATCTCATCAAGGTGCTCCAGGACCAGCTGCTTGCACGGATGGGTGATGTTGAAGGCATTGAATCCGAGCTGCTCACCGGCCTTTAATAGAGCACCCACATCGCTGCCCGGACGCTCCAGCACGGTGAGGTCGATGGGACGGTACAGGTAGCGCAGGCCCTGCGCATCAGCCTCCTGCTCGTGCATTCCGGGAGTCAGCGACGGCATCACCCCGTCGCCGATCAAGCCCACCAAATAGGCTTCGGCAGTTGTACTCATCGCAGGTCCTCGCATTCAGTCATCGATGCAACAGGTATTGCTTCGTCTGTGATTTGCATCTACTCTAAACCAATGAACACATTCCGAACAAGTGGTCGCATAGCGAACATTAGAAGGAATGAGGCCAGAACATCGCCACCATCTAGGGAGTAACCCGATGACCACGACACCGAAGCCGTCGGCATCTGAAGACAACGGAGCCGGTCAGCGCACGCCGGTCAAGGCCGCGCTGGCCAGCTTCATGGGCAGCGCCGTCGAATACTACGACTTCTTCATCTTCGGCTCCGCCGCAGCCCTGATCTTCCCGCACATCTTCTTCCCCGACGCCGACACCAACGCCGCGGTCATGTCCTTGGCGACCTTCGGCTTCGCCTACATCGCCCGCCCCATCGGCGCGATCATCCTGGGCCACTTCGGCGACCGGATCGGGCGCCAGAAGGTCTTGATGTTCACCCTGGTGCTCATGGGAGCCTCGACCTTCGCCATCGGCTGCCTGCCCACCTTCGACCAGGTCGGCTGGCTGGCCCCGATCCTGCTGGTGGTCGCCCGCCTGATGCAGGGCCTGTCCGCCGCCGGCGAGCAGGCCGGAGCCTCCTCCATGTCCCTGGAGCACGCCCCGGATCACCGGCGCAGCTTCTTCACCTCCTGGACCCTGACCGGCACCCAGGGCGGCCAGATCCTGGCGGCCTTGATCTTCATTCCGGTAGTGGCACTGCCGGACGAGATCAAGTTCGGCATCGGCTGGCGCATCCCGTTTTGGCTGTCCGCCGTGGTTGTTGTGGTCACCTTCTTCATCCGCCGCTCGCTGCATGAGACCCCTGAATTCGAGAAGGCCAAGAAGAACAACGAGATCGCCAAGCTGCCGCTGGCGGTGCTGCTGCGCTTCCATTGGAAGGACGTGCTGCGCGTGGTGCTGTGCGCGTTCATCGCCGCGGTGTCCACCGTGTATGGAACCCTGGCCATCTCCTACGGCAAGACCATTGGCAACATGGACGAGTCCATCACCCTGTGGCTGGTCGTGGCAGGCAATATCGGAGCACTGCTCACCCAACCGCTCTTCGGCATGCTGGCCGACAAGATCGGCCGCAAACCGGTCTTCATCTACGGCGCGCTGGCTTCCGCCGCGGTCATGCCCTTCTACCTGCGATCCATGGAAACCAGCAACACGCTGCTGCAGTTCGGGCTCTCGCTGCTGGTCTTCTCCTGCGCCTACGCGGCGGCCAACGCCGTATGGCCGAGCTTCTACGCGGAGATGTTCTCCTCCCAGGTGCGCTTCTCCGGCCTGGCCATCGGCACCCAGCTGGGCTTCCTGATGGCTGGCTTCGCCCCGTCCATCGTCGCCGCCCTGGGCGGACTGCAGCCCGGCGGCTGGGTGCAGATCAGCCTGTTCACCGCGGCCATCGCCCTGATCGCCTCGCTCTCCGCGCTGACCGCCCGCGAAACCTACCGCGTGCCGACCAGCCAGCTGGGGCACCACGTAGCAAAGGCATAAATACGGCCGAGAAACGACAGCGGGCAGGCGCCGGGAAGTCCATTCCCGGCACCTGCCCGCTGTTTGCCGCGGCGGGTTCAATGGCTATTGCGCCGTCCAGCCTCCGTCGATGGCGTAGCTGGCTCCGGTGGCCATCGCAGCACTGTCCCCCGCAAGCCAACCGGCCAGCGAAGCGACTTCCTCCGGCTCGATGAGCCGCTTAACCGCCATCTCGGTCAGCATGATCTTTTCCATCACTTCGGATTCGTCGATGCCGTGGGCCCTCGCCTGGTCGGCGATCTGCGCTTCGACCAGCGGGGTGCGCACATATCCGGGATTGATGCAGTTGCTCGTCACCCCGCGCTCCGCTCCTTCCAGCGCGGTCGCCTTCGACAGGCCCTCCAGTCCGTGCTTGGCCGACACGTAGGCGCTCTTGAACGCGCTGGCGCGCAGGCCATGGGCGGAGGAGATGTTGATGATGCGCCCGAACCCCCGCTCATACATCCCCGGCAGCGCCGCGCGGATCAGCAGGAACGGCGCTTCGAGCATCAATCGGTGGATCAGGCGCCAATGATCGGGTTGGTATTCATGGATCGGTCCCACCCGCTGCACCCCGGCATTGTTGACCAGGATGTCGGCGTCGAGGGACAGCTCCTCCAGCCCCGAGGTGTCGGACAGGTCCACCACCCAGGCTTCCCCTCCGACCTCGGCCGCCGCATTCCGCGCCGCCTGCTCGTCCAGGTCCGCCACCACGACGCGGACTCCCTGGGCGGAGAGCTCGCGGGCGCAGGCCAGCCCGATGCCTCCCGCGCCGCCGGTGACTACCGCCCGGCGCACGGTGCGCCGGGTGTCACCGGCTTGCATGCTCTGCCGCTCCGTAGCCGCGCACCTGCCCGCCGGGCACCAGGTTCTTAACGATCAGCGAGCAGTCCTTGTCTTCCAGTCCTTCGGAGATCAGCTCGTCGAAGTGCTTGCTGACCAGTTCCGCGGCGGGAAGCGAGATGCCTGACGTGGTTCCCGCATCCAGCGCCAGCCCTACGTCCTTGCGCGCCAGGTCCACGCGGAAGGTCGCGTCAAAGTTGTTGTTCGCCGCGGCGGTCTCGACGATGCCGGGAACCGGGTACCAGGTCTGCTGCGCCCACGAACGGCCTGAGGATACCGACACGATCTCCCAGAACACTTGCGGATCGAGCCCCAGCTTCTCGGCCAGCTGCGATCCTTCGGCGCTGGCCATGAGGTCGATGAACAGCATCATGTTGTTGCAGATCTTCGCCGCGATGCCCATGGACGGGCCGCCGGCGACGATGGCTCGCGCTGACATCGGCGCCACCAGTTCGCTGGCCCGTTCCATGAGTTCCGGCGCCCCGCCCAGCATGATGGCCAGAGATCCGGCCGCCGCTCCCGAGATGCCTCCGGAAACCGGGGCGTCGACGAACTTCAGGCCGCGGGCCGCGGATTGCTCGTGGATGTAGCGGGAGGTCTCGATGTCCACGGTGGAACAGTCAAGCAGCATCATCGAGTCGGTGGCATGGGCCCAGATGCCTTCGGGGCCCTCGTAAACCGCACGGACGTGCTGGCCCTTGGGCAGCATGGTGATCACCGCATCCGCCCCCTCCAGTGCCTTGGCCACGGAATCGACGAGGAGCACACCGGCTCCCGCCGCCGCGGCGCGGGCCTGCTCGTTCAGGTCGACGCCGCGCACCTCGTGCCCGGCGGCGACCAGGTTCGCCGACATGGGTCCGCCCATGTTCCCCAGTCCGATCCATGCATATACGCTCATTGTGCTGTTCCTTCCACGCGCCGACAGGTGCTTGATAATTCGGGTAATCCCGGATATGGCCAGCGTAGGTGCGCCACATCACTTCCTCAATGCACAAAGACCCGAGAAAATTGCAACACCGCTGTGCGCTGGCGCACACTGGGAGCATGCAGCGTCCCATCGATTACCACCATCTCGAGTCCCTGATCGCCTTCCTGACCGTCGCCCGGCTGGGCAGGTACACGGCGGCCGCCAACGTGCTCGGGGTGAACCACTCCACGATTTCCCGGCGCATCGCCTCGCTGCAGCAGGCCATGGGCGGACGGCTGCTGACCCGCTCGGCGCAGGGGTGGGAACTGACCGACCTCGGGCGGCGCGCCATGGCCTCGGCCGAGGCCATCGAACGGGCCGTCGCCGCCATCGGCTCCGCCGACGAGCCTGGACAGGTGACCGGCCACGTGCGCGTCGCCGCACCGGACGCCTTCAGCGCCCATCTGGCCGCGCCGACCCTCGCGAAGCTGCACGAGATCCACCCGCAGCTACTGTTCGACCTGGTCTCGGAAACCACGCGGGCACGCCAGGGCCGCACCGGCATGGACCTGGAAATCGTCATCGGCCAGCCCCAGGTGCGACGCGCGGTCTCCCATCTGCTGCTGAAATACGAGCTGCGGCTCTACGCCACTAAAAGGTACCTGGACCTGCATGGGACCCCCGGGAAACTGGAAGACCTGCGCGAGCATGCGCTGAACTACTACATCGACACCGCGCTGACGGTGGACAAGCTCGACGATGCCACCAGCGGGCTGCCGCCCATGCGCCGAGCCATCTCGTCCAACAGCATCGCGGTGCAGTACTCGGCGACCATGGGCCATGGCGGCATCGGCCTGCTGCCAACATTCCTCAGCCGGCACTACGAGGCACTGGTTCCGGTGCTCCACGACCAGTTCACCTACGAATCGGAATACTGGCTGGTCGGGCGTGAGGAAGCGCTGCGCAATCCGGCGGTGCAGCTCACCGCCACGGCGCTGCACGAGGCCGCCGAGCGCGGGGACTGGCATTTGGCGCCCTTCGCCCCGGTGTCCTCCGCGGCCAATTCCTGAAGGGACACCACAGCCGGGCCGGTGCCGTTTAACTGCCAGAGTGCCGCTCCCCGGTGCGGGATGCGGCACTCTGGCAGTAGCGGCTTGGCAGCTAGCGCGTCAGCTTGCTTTCGGAGTCCAGCACCTCGGTGGACAGGCCGTTGCTGATGCGGTCCTGCTCGTCGATGTCGCCGAGGTCCACTCCCTTGGATTCACGAAGGAAGTAGACGGCAACCAGCGTCACCAGCGCGGCGAAGACGATGTATCCGGCTACCGGCACCCAGCTTCCGGACGCCCGCAGCAGGGCCGCCGCGATGATCGGAGCCATCGACCCGGCGACGATGGAGGTGACCTGGTAGCCGAGCGACACCCCGGAGTAGCGCATGCGGGTCGGGAACATCTCAGCCATGATCGCCGGCTGCCCCGCGTACATCAGCGCGTGCACTGCGAGTCCTGCAACGATGGCCAGCAGGATGATCGCGTCGTTGCGGGTGTTGAACATCGGGAAGGCGACCACAGCCCAAACGATCATCAATCCGGCGCCGGCGGCGTAGACCGGGCGGCGGCCCAGGGTATCGGTGAAGCGTCCAACCAGCGGAACCACGATGGCGTGGAAGACGTGGGCCAGCAGCATCAGGGTGAGGATGTTGGAGGTCTGCATGTCCAGCTGCACGCTCATGTAGGTGATGGAGAAGGTCACCACCATGTAATAGAGGATGTTTTCCGCGAAGCGCAGGCCCATGGCGGTGAACACCCCGCGTGGGTAGCGCTTGAACACTTCGGCCACGCCGTAGCCTGCCGCGGCATTGGCTTCCATTTCGGCCTTGGCCTCGTGGAAGATCGGCGCGTCGGAGACCTTCGTGCGGATGTAGTAGCCAACGCCCACGATCACTACAGAGAGCCAGAAACCCACGCGCCAGCCCCATGCGAGGAATGCCTCGTCGCTGAGGGTGAAGGACAGCACCAGCAGCACAATGGTCGCCAGCAGGTTGCCGATCGGCACCGCTGCCTGCGGCCAAGAAGCCCAGAATCCTCGCTCGCGGTTGGGCGCGTGCTCGGCCACCAGGAGCACGGCGCCGCCCCACTCGCCGCCGACGGCGAAGCCCTGCAGGAAGCGCAGGACGATCAACAGGATCGGGGCCGCGTAGCCGATCATGTCGTAGGTGGGCAGGCAGCCCATGAGGAACGTGGTCACGCCGACCAGGATGATGGCCACCTGGAGCAGGTGCTTGCGACCGTACTTGTCGCCGAAGTGGCCGAAGACGATGCCGCCGATCGGCCGGGCGATGAATCCCACCGCATAGGTGAGGAATGCCTTGATGATGTTGTCCAGGTCGTTGCCCGAGTCGGGGAAGAAGACCTTGTTGAACACCAAGGTGGCCGCGGTCGCGTAGAGGAAGAATTCGTACCACTCGACGATAGTGCCCGCCATCGATGCCGCGACGACCCGTCGCAGCCCCTTGCGTTCGGTTTTATCAGAAATTTCCGATGCCACTGCCAATCCTTCCGATGCCGCAGGTCCCCCATTGGACCCGTCCCGTAGCACCCGAGTATGTCGCAGCTCACACAGCTTTGAAAGGTTTACCAGTCTTGTTCGAGGGGCCGATTGCGCACACCAAGCGTGCATTGTTGCACAGCGGACCCCGCAGCATGCGCCCGTCACTGCACGGGCTTGCTTCCATCGAACAGCGGCTGCGGCCGAGGTTATCCGAGGTCAGCCTCCCTCTTGGAGGGTTAGGACGCGGATTCCGCGGCGATTTCCAGCAGCGCCTGCTCGGCGGCGCCGGGGACGTGGTCCACCGACCAGATCGCCCGCAGCTCGCGGACCAGCGCCGGGCCGTCGAAGGGGATCTCCACCAGCGTCCCGAGCTTCAGCTGGCTTTCCACGGCCAGCTGGCTGAGCACCGCCGGGCCCATGCCGGCGGCCGCGCATTGGCAGATGGTGGCGTTGCTGTTGAACTCGGCCAACGGCTTGGGGCGGTCGGCATGTGAAATGTAGTCGAGGAAGGCCCGGGTCCCGGAGCCCGCCTCTCGCTCAATCAACGCGGTGTTCTGCAGCTCGTGCAGGGTCAGTGCGCCGCCTCGTTGCGCCCACGGGTGATCCGGCGCGGTGACGATCAGCATTTCGTCGCTGTAGACCTGCTGGCTTCTGAGCCCCATGGGGATGTGCGGCGTCTCGACGAAACCAAATTCCAGCTCGCCCTCCCGGACCGACTGGATCACGTCCTGCGAGTTCATGATCCGCATCCGCGGCTTCACCAACGGCATCTTGCGGTGCAGCGCCCCGATCCAGCTGGGCGCCAGGTACTCCGCCACGGTCATGCTGGCCCCGAAACCCAGCTCGCTCTGGCCCGGGTCTGCCAGGGACCGCGCTCCGGCGGCGAAGGTCTGCAGGCATTCGAGCACTTCGCGCGCCCACTGAACGGTGAGCACGCCTTCCGGAGTCAACGTCGACCCCGTGGTCTTGCGATCCACCAGCTGGTATCCGAGCCGGCGTTCGAGGGTTTTCAAGGCGCGCGAGGCATTCGGTTGGGCGATGCCGGCTGCCCGGGCTCCGGCGCTGAGGCTGCCGTGGTCGGCGATGCCGACCAGCAGGGAAAGCGAGGAGAACTGGATCCAGTGCGCAATGCTGTTCAGTGATGACGGGTCTTGATCCATATCAAGAGCATATGCCTCCAATAGCCACGGGACGAATACCGCCGAAACCGTGACGGGAGAAGACTGAAAACATGCAATCGACAGACCAGACACAAACAACTTCCCCGACATCAACCCGCGCAACGCTGCGCACCCTGTTCCCCGGACTGGCGGTCTGCCTACTGGCCGGGGCCCTGTGCATGGTCATCAGCCGATTCCTCGACGGAGTCAGCGCACTGCTGCTGGCCATCGTGCTCGGCGCGCTGTGGCGAAACATCGTTCCGGTTCCCACGGCCCTGGAACCAGGCATCGCCGTCTCCGGCAAAAAGCTGCTGCGCCTGGGCATCGTCCTGCTCGGTCTGCAGCTGTCCCTGGGTACCATCCTGGGGCTGGGCCCCGGGGTGCTGCTGGTGGTTTTCCTCTCCGTCGGAGTGACCTTCTTCGCCACCTTGTGGATCGGCTCCCGGCTGGGCATGGATCTGCCGCAACGGCTGCTGATCGCCGCCGGGTTCTCCATCTGCGGCGCGGCCGCGGTGGCTGGGGCAGAGAACGTGGTGCGGGCCAAGCAGAGCGAAGTCGCCACGGCCGTCGGACTGGTGGTGCTCTTCGGAACCCTCATGATCCCTGCCATGCCTGCGCTCGGCGCGCTGCTGGGAATGGATGAGCGCAGCATCGGCATGCTGGTGGGCGCCTCGACCCACGAGGTCGCGCACGTCGTGGCGGCCGGCGGGTCGGTGGGAGCGGCCGCCCTCGAGGTGGCGGTGACCGTCAAGCTCGCCCGCGTGGTGCTTCTGGCGCCGATCATCGCCGGCGTGGGCATGTTCATGCGCCGCCGCCACGCGGTAACCGGCGGCAAGAACCCGCCGCTGGTGCCGCTGTTCGTGCTCGGATTCATCGCGGCAATGCTGCTGCGCAGCAGCGGAATTGTTCCCGTCTGGGCCCTTGACGCGGGCCAGATGCTGCAGACCCTGCTGCTCTCGTCAGCCATGTTCGCTTTGGGGCTCGGAGTCCACCTGCGCAGCATCGTGAAAACCGGCGGCAAGTCGTTGCTGCTGGGACTGCTGGCCACGATAGTCATCACGGTTGTTTCGGTGCTCGGAACCCTCGCCTTCCCGCCGCAGTAGTCCCGCCGCTCACTGGGATGGTTGTTCGTAGCCGATCAGCCATGTCAGGCCGAAGCGGTCGAGGACCTGGCCGTCGCAGGCGCCCCAGGGCTTGGCGGCCAGCGGGTCGAGGACCCGGCCTCCCTCGGCCAGCGCCTCGAACCACCCGTGCAGCACGGGTGGTTCCGCAGCGCCCAGCAAGGAGAGCATGGCGCCCTGGATCTGCACCGGGTTCTCGTCCGGCGCCGCATCGGCCGCACCCAGCGTCACGTTCCCGCTGAGCATTCCATGGGCGATCGCCGTGGGCGGCCCGTCGCTCCGGTTGAACTCCGCATAGGAGTACAGGGCCAGCTCGCCGCCGAACACCCCTGCATAGAAATTCAAGGCTTCCCGCGCCGTACCGGGGAAAAGGACATAGAGCTGCGGACCCTTCACGCGAGTTCCTTCTTTCAGCAGACGTCAGGCCACCGAGGCCCCGAGGTACGCCGGGAACGCAGAGGCCCCGGCGTGCGTCACACTCTATGCAAGCAGCAGCGTAGTGGCAAGGAATCCTGCAGCGATAGCCGGGCTCGATGACGCCTGAACGTGCATACCGTTGGCTCAGCACGGCAAATACAGGACATACTGGGGTTCATGACGACGAAGCCCATTTTAGATCCGGCCGTAGAAGTTCCCATCCGACGCGCCGCCAGCGTGCTGTTGCTACGCGCAGCGGACACCGGGTTCGAGGTGTTCATCCAGCACCGGGTCAGCACCATGGACTTTGCCGCGGGTATGGTCGTCTACCCCGGAGGCCGGGTCGACGCGCAGGACGCTCAGCTGGTGCGCAGCGGAGCCCTCGATGCGCGGCTGCTCGCCGAACAGGCTCAGCGCTGGAAGCACTCCACCGTCTGGGACGAGGGTGAGCAGCAGGCCTCCTTCCACGCCGGGGAAATGCTGGCGGCCGCCCGCCGCGAGGTATTCGAGGAAACCGGTCTGCTGCTGGATCCCGAACAGCTGCTTCCCTGGGCGAACTGGGTCACCCCGGTGGGCTATCCCAAGCGCTTCGATACCTACTTCTTCATCGCGGTGCTGCGCGAGGACCAGGAACCACGCCACCAGACCTCCGAAGCGGCGATCTCCAATTGGATCCATCCCGAAGCGCTGTTCGCGGCGCTGGAGCGCAAGGAAATCAAGATGATGCGCCCCACCCAGCGCACCTTGCTGGATGCCATGGAGCTGGGGTCCATCGCTGCGTTGCGGAGTTTCGACCGGGAGATCATCCCGGTGCATCCCACCGGGAAGGACACCAATACCTCCACCCCGGTTCTCGATGTCGAGCTGCGCCCGCGGCACGACTGAGCCGCGGGCGCCCGGCAGCTACTTGTCGACCAGGCCGCGGCCCACGATCAGCGACATGATCTCGTTGGTGCCTTCCAGAATCTGGTGCACCCGCAGGTCGCGGACGATCTTCTCCAGACCGTAGTCGCTGAGGTAGCCGTAGCCGCCGTGCAGCTGGATGGCGCTGTTCGCGGCCTCGAAACCTGCATCCGTGGCGACCTTCTTGGCCATGGCGCACAGCCTGACCCGATCAGGCGCCTTCGCGTCCAGCGCGGCGGCGGCCCTGCGCAGCAGCGACCTGGCCGCCTCCAGTCCCATGTCCATCTCGGCCAGCTTGAAGACCAGCGCCTCCTGGCGGGTCAGCGGCCCGCCGAAAGCCTGGCGTTCCTTGAGGTATGCCGCGGACTGCTCCAGTGCATGCTGCCCGCCGCCCAGCGAACAGGCAGCGATATTCAGCCGTCCGCCGTTCAGCGCCTGCATGGCCATGGAGAATCCCTGGCCTTCGGCGCCGAGCAGGTTGCCGGCCGGGATGCGCACGCCGTCCATGATGACCTGCCGGGTGGGCTGCGCCTTCCAGCCCATCTTCTTCTCGTTCGGGCCGAAGCTCAGCCCTGCGCTGTCCCCCGGAACCAGGAAGGCGCTGATGCCGCGCGAGCCGGTGTCCTCGGTGCGCGCCATGACGATGTAGAGCGCCGAGGTGCCGGCTCCTGAAATGAACTGCTTGACCCCGCTGAGCACGTACTCATCCCCGTCCCGGCGCGCGCGGGTGGTCAGCGCCGCGGCGTCCGAACCGATCCCGGGTTCGGTCAGGCAATAGGAGCCAAGGTTCTGCATGGTGGTCATCTCGGGCAACCAGTGGGCGCGCTGCTCGGTGGTTCCAAAACTGTCGATCATCCACACCACCATGTTGTGGATGGAAATGTACGCTGAAATCGTCGGGCAGGCCTTGGCCAGTTCCTCGAACACCAGGATCGCGTCGCTGCGGGTCAGCGCCGAACCGCCGAACTCCTCGCCGGCGTAGATTCCGCCCATGCCCAGCTGGCCTGCTTCGGCCAGCACGTCGACGGGGAAATGCTGGCGCTCATCCCAGTCCAGTGCATTCGGGGCGATCCGGGTGGTGGCGAAATCGCGGACCATTTCCGCGAGCGCCTTCTGGTCTTCAGTAAGTTCGAGCATGTTTGGCTCCTGACTCAAGCAGGCGTCATCGGTGTGGACGCCCGACCGCTACATATGTGACTCACACTACACCGATTCGGGTCCTCGGCGCGGGCTGGCGCCCACGGTTTCGCGCACCGCCGAACACACGGGAATTCCGCGGAATTCCACGGCCCGGCAAGCCGTCGCAAACATGATTTCGAAGGGGTTTTGGACGTAGTCTTGGAAGAGCAGTAAACCCCGCGGCGGCCAGTGTCGGCACGGGGTCGGATCTGAAGATTTTCCGCGGCCAGCACCGGCGTTTTCCGGTCGGAGGCCGCCGCGCGCAAGGATGCCCATGACCCAGAATGACCGCAGCAAACTCGCCCGGACGCTGTTGCCCGAAGGCAGCGAGCCCGATCCGCGGTTCACGCTGGCCAACGAACGCACCTTTCTGGCCTGGATCCGCACCTCGCTGGCATTCCTGGCCGGAGGCATCGCCCTGGAGGCGTTCACCGTCGGGGCGTTCCCGGGGCCGGTGCGCACCGTGCTGGCGTTTTTCGTCATCGGGGTGGGCATGCTCATCGCCCTGGGCGCCGGCGTGCGCTGGGTCCGGGTCGAACGCAGCATGCGCACCGGGAAGCCGCTGCCGCTGCCCGCCATCGTGCCGCTGCTCAGCCTGGGCGCGATTGCCGGGGCCATTGCCGCGCTCGCCATGGTCCTGGTGGGAAAGTAGCGGAATGAAACAGGATTTCCCGGTCACCAACCCGGGCCTGCAGCCCGAACGCACCGTCATGGCCTGGGCGCGCACGCTGGTGTCATTCCTCGTGGTCAGCGGCGTGTTCCTGCGCTGGGCTCCGCACTACGGCACCGGGGTGCTGGTCCTGGTGGGCATCGCGGTCTGCGCCGCCGGCGGCATCTACCTCTCGCAGCGCCGCCGCTATTCGAGGATGGCCCACGGCGTGAAGAACGAACGCATCCACGCGGACGTGGTGGCGGTGCTGGTGATGACCGGCGCGATGCTCGCCCTGGGCGGCAGCGCCATCGTGCTGGTGGCGGCGGGGCTCTGAGATGGTCAACTACACGCTGCGCCAGCTGCAGTACTTCGTCGCGGTCGCCGAGGCCGGCTCGCTGTCCGCGGCGGCCGTGGCCTGCCACATCTCCCAAGCCGCGATGAGCCAGTCCATGGCTGATCTGGAACGCGTGGTCGGCAGCCAGCTGCTGGTGCGCAGCCGGGCCCGCGGCGTGGTGCTCACCGCGGTGGGCACCGAGTTCCTGCACGATGCCCGCTCGCTGGTGCGCCATGCCGAGGAGATCCAGGGCCAGATCATGGAGCGCCAGTCGGCGCTCGCCGGCCCGTTGGTCATCGGCTGCTATTCCTCGCTGGCCGCCTTCTGGGTCCCGGTGATCTGCGAGCGGTTCACCGCACCGAACCCGGGGTTGCAGGTGAAGATCATCGAGGGCGATGCCGCGCAGCTGCAGCAACGCATGCTGCAGGGACACCTGGATGTCGTGCTGACCCACACCCGGCACCTGCTGGAGGACGTGGAGCACCGGGTGGTGATGTCCGGGCGCCCCTACGTGCTGGTCGCCGCCTCGCATCGCTTCGCCGAGCGCGGTTCGGTGAAGCTGGCCGAACTGGCCGAGGACGACTTCGTCTCCCTGGATCTGCCTACGGTGCGCGACAACCAGCTGGTGAACCTGCGTTTATCTGGCTTGGATCCGAAGATCCGCTGGAGCTCGCAGAGCTTCGAGGCGGTGCGCGGCATGGTGGCCCGCGGGCTGGGCTACACCGTGCTGGTGCAGCGCCCGCCGGTGAACGTGAGCTACGACGGGCTGCCGCTGGCGATGCTGGAGATCGACGGACCGGTGGGCTACAGCGACATCTGCGTGGCCTACACCGCGACCAAGCGCCCGAGCCTGCGGCTTCGGGCATTCCTGGATTTCTGCGAACAGGTCGGCGCCGAACGCGACAGCCGGGCCGCCCAGGAGAATTCCTGAACGACCCGGCTGATTCGGGGTGCTGGCGGCTTCGGGGTGCTGGCGGCGATGTCCCTTGACGGGGCGCCGCGCCCCTAGATGTCCTGCGCTTCCAGGTCGGCGTCCTTGCCTTCCTTGATGCCACGCATGGCCAGCGCGGCGATGATGAATGTCGCGGCCCAGACCACGCCGACCAGCCACAGGTTGCCTCCGGCGACCAGCACCAGGCCCGCAACGATCATCGGGGTGAAGCCGGCGCCCACGGTGGAGGAGAGCTGGTAGACCAGCGAGGCTCCGGTGTAGCGGATGCGGGTCGGGAACAGTTCGGCGGTGAATGCGCCGAAGGGTCCGAAGATGCTGGCCTGGATAATGCCGTTGGCGATGAACAGGGCAATGGCGAAGATCCACAGCTGCCCCAGTTCCAGCATGAACATGATCGGCAGGGCCAGCAGCGCACCGGCCAGGATGCCGACCATCATGACCGGGCGGCGGCCGTACTTGTCCGAGTAGCGGGCGGCGAACCAGATGCCCACCACGGTCAGCGCGGCGCCAATCGCCTTGATGTTCAGCACGCTGGTGCGGTCCATGCCCAGGTCGTCGACCACGAAGGAGATGGCCCAGACGGTCATCAGGCCCTGCACGGTGTAGGAGCTCATGCCCACCAAGGTGCCGCGGACGACGGACTTCGGGTAGCGGGTGAGCACTTCGCGGATCGGGGTCTTGCGCTCCTCGGCCTTCTGCTCCAGGGACAGGAACAGCGGGGACTCAGTGACCTTCAAGCGGATGACCAGGCCGATGCCGACCAGCGCGATGCTCAGGATGAACGGAATGCGCCAGCCCCAGGCCAGGAACTGCTCGTTGGGCAGCAGCGAGACCGCGGAGACAGCCAGGGTGGCCAGGACCGCGCCGGCCGGGCCGCCCATGTTGGCGAAGCTCGCCGCGAAGCCGCGGCGCTCCTTCGGCGCGTGCTCCAGGGCCATGAGCATCGCTCCGCCCCATTCGCCGCCGACTGCCAGGCCTTGCACCACACGAAGGATGATCAGCGCGATGGGGGCGAGCATGCCCACCTGCGCGGTGGGAGGAAGCAGGCCGATGAGGGTCGAAGCGCCGCCCATCATGGCCATCGAGGTGATCAGCACGCCCTTGCGGCCGATCTTGTCGCCGAAGTGGCCGAACACGATGCCGCCCAGCGGGCGGGCCAGGTAGCCCACGGCCAGCGTGGCGAAGGAGGCGAAGATCGCGACGCCCGGGGTGAGGTTGGTGAAGAAGATCTTGTTGAACACCAGCGACGCCGCGGTGGCATACAAGATGAAATCGTAGAATTCGATGGCGCTGCCCAAAAAGCTCGAAGCCAGGATGCGCCGCATTTCAGGCGACGAAAGGCTGGGAACTCGCAGGCCCGGGTCTTGCTCGTGCTTCACAGTGTTACTCATGCTACTGCCATTTCAGAGGTCTTGCGGGCGAAGGAGATGACGTCCAGATCATTGGGGATGAGGAATCTGCCGGAGAACTGGCCGGCGTGTGCATGCCAGACCGAATCCGGGGTGGTTCCGGGAACCAGGTGGTGCAGCGCGAGGGTGGCCGCGCCGGCGCGTTCGGCGATGTCGATCGCCTGCAGCGCCGAGGTGTGGGACCGGCGGTGGTGGTCCATGGAGGCCTCGGCCTCCTCGGTGCCCAGCGAGCCGTAGGCGCGCTCGACCCAGTCGAAGTCGATGGCTTCGTGCAGCAGCAGGTCGGTGCCGCGGGCCAGCCGCACCAGGTTCTCGCAGGGCGCGGTGTCCCCGGAGATGGTCACCGAGCCTTCGGCCGTGTCGAAGCGGAAGGCGAAAGCCGGGGCGATCGGCGGGTGCTCGACCAGCGTGGCGGTCACCGTGACCAGCTCGTCCCGGTAGATCTCGAAGGGCTCGAAGTCCTGCGGGGTCGGGTTCTGGTTCGGGTGGTATCCCCCGGCGGCAGGGATCTTGATGTCACTGGCCTGGAAGTAGTCCAGCGGCGAGGGACGCAGGGCGTCGATCACGCGGTCGTTCAGGTCCGTGGCATAGGCCTGCATCAGCGCGGAGAACATCGACGCGGTGCCGGGGGTGGGGTTTGCCGGGAACAGCGGCTGCGGGGCCACGACGGCGCGCGGCGAGACCGGTGGAAGCTCGCCGCGGTCGCCGGGGCCGATGATCCGCACCGGCTGCTTGTCGCGGGCCATGGTGAACAGGCCGAAGATCGCCAGCGACGCCAGGTCGATGGTGTGGTCCGAGTGCAGGTGGGTGAGGAAGATGCCGCGCAGGTCCCCGGGGGTGAACCCCGCCTTCATCAGTTGGTTGCCCACGCCGGTTCCCGCGTCGACCAGGTATACCGCGGAGCCGACGACCACCGCGGTGGCGATGCCCGAGCGGCGTCCGGCGTTCTCACCGGTCCACCAGCGCGGTCCGCCGGCGGTCCCCAGGGTGACAACGCGGGGGGAGAGATGTTCGGACACGGGATTTGCCCTTTCACGTTCTGACTGATGACTCTTTCAATCATCGTGAGGACGGTTACATTCGTAAAACTGTTTTTATCTACCAAGAACCATAGTTTTACTTATGAAGTGGGCTGTGGGTCCGAAATTGCGGCGATCCTGGGCTACAGGGTGGCATCGTCCCGGGTGCGGTCGAACTCCTCGCGGGCGCGCAGGACGCTGGGCACATGTTCCTGCGACCAGAGCCGGATGGTCTCCATGGGACCCAGCAGGCTGCGGCCCAGGTCACTGAGTTCGTAGTCCACGCGCACCGGCACCTGGGCGGTGACGGTGCGCAGCAGCAGGCCGTCGCGCTCGAGGGTGCGCAGCGTGCTGGTCAGCACCTTGGGGGTCACCGAACCGATGCGTTGGCGTAACGCGGAGAAACGTTGCGGCCCTCCGGCGAGCGCGAGCAGCACCAGCGGAGTCCACTTGTCGCCCAGTCGCTGCATGATTTCACGCGAGGGGCAGCCCTGCACGAACACGTTGAAATCCCGGTCGCTTTCCATGGGGAAACCTAGTTTCGTTGTAGTAGCCAGTATCTAAAAGATACCATTGAGCTGAATTCACCAGCAACGAAAGGACTCTCCATGAAGATCGCAGTCTACGGAGCCACCGGCATGGTCGGCAGCCAGATCATCGCCGAGGCCGCCACCCGCGGCCACGAGCTCACCGCGGTCACCCGCTCGGGCAAGGAAGTTGACGGAGCCACCGCCGTGGCCGCCGACCTTGGCAACACCTCGACCTACCGCCAGCTGGGCAAGGAAAACGACGTCATCGTCATTGCCGTGCCGCCATCGCGCACCGGCGGGGACCACCAGGACTACCTGGACGCCTTCGAGGAAATCACCGAGACCCTGACCGACGCCCGGCTGATCGTGGTCGGCGGCGCCGGCGCGACCGAGGTCGACGGCGTGCGTCTGGTCGACACCGACGGCTTCCCGGAAGAGTACAAGGCCGAGGCCCTGACCTGCGCGGAGGTCTACGACATGTTCACCTCGGTCTCCGGCATCACCTGGACCGTGGCCGCCCCGGCACCGGTTATCGCCCCGGGCTCCCGCACCGGCAGCTACACCCTGGGCACCGATTCGCCGGCCGGCGACTTCGTCTCCACTCAGGACTTCGCCGTGGCGATCTTGGACGAGATCGAGACCCCGGCGCATGCTAACCGCCGCATGACCGTGGCCAGCGAAAAGTAGTTCGCGGCCGCGACCGCCTGCCGCCCCGGGGTGTGAACTGGATCGCATTGGCCGGTTCACCCGTCACCAGAAGTGTCGCCGATAGGCCCGGGTGGCTAGGGTGGTAGATGGTCATCTCCCATCCACTTAATGAGGTAAGTTTCAGCCCATGCAAAGAAACCAGCGCGCCCGCCGCCTGCTCTCCAGCGCCGCGGCCCTCGGCATCGCATCGATCGTCCTGGCCGGATGCTCCTCCACAGCGGGAACCGAGTCCACCCAGGACGCCACCCCGGTGGCCGGCGGCACCCTGGTCTACGCCTCCGGCGACGCGGAGCCAAGCTGCCTGGACCCTCACGTCGGCGGAAACTACCCGCAGGCCCTGGTGGCCAGCCAATACTTGGAGTCCCTGTTCACCAAGGACTCCGAAGGCAAGATCATCCCATGGCTGGCCGAATCCACCGAGGTCTCCGAGGACGGGCTGACCCGCACCATCACCCTGCGCGAGGGCATCAGCTTCACCGACGGCACCAAGCTGACCGCCGAGGCCATCAAGGCCAATATCGAGCACCTGCAGGACCCGGACACCGCCTCCTCCACCGGCTACCTGGCCGTGGGCAAGGTGGACCAGATCAAGGTCGTCGACGAGCGCACCGCCGAGCTGAAGCTCTCCGCCCCGGACAACGCGCTGCTCGAATCGCTGTCCATGCCGTGGACCGCCATCCAATCCCCCACCGCGCTGGAGCGCGACCAGGCCACCAACTGCGCCTCCCCGGTGGGCACCGGACCGTTCAAGGTCGAATCCTGGGAGCACCAGCAGGCCGTGAACCTGGTGCGCAACGAGGACTACGTGCCGCCGGTGGCCGATGCTTCCCGCACGCAGCCCACCGCCTACCTAGACGGCATCACCTGGCGCTTCATCCCCGAAGCCGCCACCCGCTACGCGGCGCTGGCCTCCGGCGAGGTCGACGTGATCGACAACGCCCAGCCTGACACCATCGCCACCGCCGCGCAGGGCGGCCCGCTGGGCCATCTGGACGCCCCGCGTCCGGGCGCCTCCAACCGCATCGAGCTGAACAGCTCCAAGGCCCCGTTCAACGATGCCAAGGTGCGCGAGGCGTTCATCCGCTCGGTGGACGTCAACGCCGGCATCACCTCGCTGTTCTTCGACACCGCCAAGCGCAGCTACTCGCTGCTCTCCAGCGTGGAACCACTGGGCATCTCCGATCAATCGCTATTCACCACGGATCCGGCCAAGGCCAACTCCCTGCTCGACGAGGCAGGCTGGACCGAGCGCGACTCGGCCGGCTACCGCTCCAAGGACGGCAAGCGCCTGTCAGTGGTCTTCCCGGTATCCACCAACCAGTCGGTCCCGGCCGAGCAGTCGCTCTTCGAGCAGTTCCAGGCTTCGGCGAAGGCCGTGGGCTTCGAAGTGAAGATTCAGCTGCTGGACCTGTCCAGCTGGTACGGCGCGCTGGCCGAGCACAACTACGACCTGGTCTCCGCCCCGTACACCAAGGTCGGCCCGTCCGTGCTGCGCATCCTCTACCACTCCGACTCCACCGTCCCGGCTCCCTCCGGCTACTTCGCCAACAACGCCCAGGTCAAGAACCCTGCACTGGACAAGCTGCTGACCGACGCCGAGCAGACCAACGACGAGGCGCAGCGCGCGGACCTCTACGCCCAGGCGCAGAAGATGGTGCTGGAAGGCTACTACGTGCTGCCGCTGTACGACCAGCAGAACCACTTCCTGTACGGTGCGCAGGTCAAGAACATGGGAGCCACCACTTCGGTGTCATCCCCGGTCTACACCGACGTGTTCCTGGCCGAGTAGCACGCGAATGGGAACACTCGGCTGGGCCGTCCGGAAGATCGGCGGGGCGCTGGTGGTGCTGTGGCTGGTGGCCACCGCCATCTTCATCGGCATCCGCCTGATCCCCGGCGACCCGGCCGAAGCCATCATGGGCGGGCCCGGCTCCCAGGCCTCGGCCGAGGCGCTGGCCGCCGCCCGCGCCGAGTTCGGCCTGGACCAACCGGTGCCCGTGCAGTACCTGATGTTCCTGGGCAAGCTGGCCCAGCTGGACTTCGGCACCTCCTACGCACTCAAGCGCCCGGTGCTCGACGTGATGGCCGAGGTGCTGCCCAAGACCATCACCCTGGCCCTGCTGGCGCTGGCAGCCGCCTGGCTGCTGGCGCTGCTCTTCGCCGCGCTGGCCATGCGGGCCAACCGCTTCGGCGCCTGGCTTGGCAGCATGGTGGAGATCGTAGCAGCCGCCGTCCCGCACTTCTGGCTCGGCGCGGTGCTGATCATGGTTTTCTCCTCCGCCCTGAGCTGGCTGCCTGCAGTGGACAACGGCACCAGCGCCGGACTGGTGCTGCCGGTGCTGACCCTGGCGCTGCCGCTAGCCGGATTCCTCACCCAGCTGATGCGCGACTCCCTGGCCACTGCGATGTCCAGCCAGTTCGCGCTGGCGGCCCGGGCCCGCGGCGAAAGCCGGCTGGCGGTCTTCTGGCGCCACGGTCTGCGCCATGCCTCGCTGCCGGCGCTGAACCTGACAGGATGGGCGTTTTCCTCCCTGCTGTCCGGCGCGGTGGTGGTCGAGGTGATCTTCGCCCGCCCCGGGCTGGGACGCTCGCTGCTCTCCGCGGTGCTGGCCCGCGACATCCCCATGGTCACCGGCCTGGCGCTGTTCTCCGCGCTGGTCTACATCCTGGTCATGGCACTCACCGAAGCAGTGGAGCGCGCCATCGACCCGGCGGGAGCCGCCTCATGAGCCGGCCGTCAAAGATCCTCGCCTGGCTGTTCATCGCGTTCTGGGCGCTGACCGCCTTGGCCCCGCAGCTGATCGCTCCGGGCGACCCGCTGGCCATCAACCCGGCGCAGGCATTCCAGGCTCCGGGCTCCGAGCACGTGTTCGGCACCGACGAATCCGGGCGGGACATCTACACCCGCGTCATCCACGGCGCCGGAGACTCGCTGTTCATCGGTCTGGCCGCCACCGCCGTGGGTATGGGTCTGGCCATCGTGCTGGGCACCCTGGCCGCCATGGCGCCGCGCTGGCTGGACGGCATCATCCTGCGGGTGCTCGAAGCACTGTACTCCATCCCCTCGCTGCTGCTGGCGCTGCTGATCATCGCGTTCACCGGCCCCGGCGTGGGACCTGCCATCATTGCGGTGGGCTTGTCCACCGCACCGGGCTACGCGCGGCTGGTGCGCAGCCAGATCCGTACGCTGAAGAATTCCGAAATGCTCGAAGCTGCCACCGTGCTGGGCCGCGGCACCTGGCTGAAGATCCGCAACCACCTGGTGCCCAACGCACTCAAGCCGCTGCTCGCCCTGGTCACCCTGGGTATCGGCCAGGCCGTCATCTGGGCCGCGGCGTTGTCCTTCCTGGGGCTGGGAACTCCCCCGCCGGCACCCGAATGGGGCGCGATGCTCTCGGCGGGGCGCACCTACCTGCACCTGGCGTGGTGGATGAGCTTGTTCCCGGGTCTGGCCATCGTGGTAGTGGCCGCCGGCGCCACCCTGATCGGCCGAGCCCTGGGCGGAAAGGCCAGAACCATATGAGCACCCGTGATTCCGCACCGCTGATCACCGTATCCAACCTCTCGGTCAGCTTCGGCGCCGACGGTGCGGTGCAGGACGTCTCCTTCACCCTGTCCGCGGGACGCGCCCTGGCGCTGGTCGGCGAGTCCGGGTCGGGCAAGTCAGTGACCGCGCGCAGCCTGCTGGGGCTGTCCGGCGGAACCGTCACCGCCAAGACGCTGCGGATCTGCGGCCACGACGGCCTGGCGCTGCGCGACCGGGAATGGCAGGGCATTCGCGGCAACGCGGTGTCCATGATCCTGCAGGACGCGCTGACGGCGCTGGACCCGTTGCGCCCGGTGGGCCGGGAAATCGGCGACGCGTTGAAGGTCCACGGCTCGAACTCCCGCGCCGAGCGGTCCGCCAGGGTCATCGAGATCTTAGAGCGGGTGCATATGCCGGATCCCGAACTGCGCGCGCGGCAGCGTTCCACCGAACTGTCCGGCGGCATGCGCCAACGCGCGCTGATCGCCCAGGCGCTGATCGGCAACCCGCAGGTGGTCATTGCCGATGAGGCGACCACCGCGCTGGATTCGAAACTGGCCGCCCTGGTGCTGGAGCAGCTGCGCGAGCTGAAGGAACAGGGCCGCGCGGTGCTGATGATCAGCCACGACCTGGCCCAGGTCGCTCACCTTGCCGATGAGATCGCGGTGATGCGCCGCGGGAAGATCGTGGAGCACGGGCCCGCCGCCCGGGTGCTGGAAGATCCGCAGCACGAGTACACGCGCACGCTGCTGCGGGCGGTTCCCTCTGGAATCCCGCGCTTTGTCCCGCTCTCCGCTTCCTCGGCTCACGCCGCGCCCGCGGCCGCTGCCGTCAATGCCGAGGACCCGACGCTGGCGTTGCGCGCGCACAATCTGGGTAAGTCCTTCGGCAGCCACCAGGCCGTGGACTCGGTGTCCTTCGAGCTGCCCCGCGGCACCACGCTGGGCATCGTGGGAGAATCCGGGTCCGGGAAAACCACCACCGCACGCATCGTGCTGGGACTGCAAAAACCCGACTCCGGGCAGGTCCAGCTGCTGGGCCGGGACTTCGCCCCGGGCAAGGAATCCGAGCGCCGGGAGCTGCGCCGTGCCATGGGCGCGATCTACCAGAACCCGCTGGGCTCCTTCGACCCCCGCTACACGGCAGGCCAGCTGCTTACCGATGCCCTGAGCGAGGGCAAGTCCAAGCGCGCGGACGGCGGATACCGCGATGGGGTGGAGCAGCTGCTGGAGCAGGTGGAACTTGATCCCGCGCTAGCCTCGCGCAACCCGCGCGAGTTGTCCGGCGGCCAGCGCCAGCGCCTGGCCATCGCCCGGGCGTTGGCTCCCAAACCCGCGGTGCTGGTGCTCGACGAGCCGGTATCCGCCCTGGACGTGTCGATCCAGGCGACGGTGCTTGACCTGCTGGACCGCATCCAGCAGGAAACGGGAACCAGCTACCTGTTCATTTCGCACGACCTGTCGGTCATCGAGCACATGAGCGACCGGGTCGCGGTGATGACCCGGGGGCGGATCGTGGAGCAGGCAGATACCGCGCAGATCTTCGGGGACCCTCAGCATGAGTACACCAAGTCACTGCTCTCGGCAATGCCGCGGCTTCGCTAGCGGGTTTCCGGCCGCCCACTTGCGCGGCGGCATGTGGAGCTAGCCATAGGAGAGACGTGAGTTCTAGCTGCTTGGCTTCGGCCAATCAGGAAAGGAGATCGAACGATGAACGATTCAATCGCAATCAAATTCTGCGTCACGGCCCTGCGCACAGATCAGGAACAGCTGGACGTCGCAAGACGCCTGATCGATTTGGTGCAGCGTTCCGACCTGGATGACCATGTGGGAGTCTGGATGCAGGGCACCGCGCCACAGCTTAGCGTGCATGCCCATTCCGAGCCCGGATACACCCCCGAAATCCACCGAGACTGGATTGACGACATCGAAGAACAGCTCAGCGAGCTGACAAGGAGCCATATTCCACATGCTGAATTCGTTGCGCACATTGCTCCGGAAAGCCTCATCTGCTGAATACCCTTCCCCCACAGCTCGGATCGAAACAACCATGCACACCTCCACCAGCGCTGATGGAACGACGATCTATCGAGGGTTGGACATCAGTTCTTCCTCGTACCGCTGGGACAGCATCACCGCCGAGCACTTGGGCTATTGGATCAATCGATTGCCCCACCTGCGAACCCCGTTCCTGACCATTGCCAAGCCCCGGCCGGGAGTGGAGCACCCGGAATTCGTGCAAACCTACTGGGAGTCCGGTCAGGAATTCACCTTCGAGTGGTGGAACTACTCCCGACCCGGCCTGCATCGCGTGTGCACCGTAATATCGGCACAACGGCTGGTCCAGCTGATCCACAGCTGGCTGGATGGCGATGACAGCCAGCTGGAGAGCGAGCAGTGGGCCGAAGAATACTTCAAGGTCAAGATCCGTAAGCGCTGAGCTGCCAAACCAGCCTGCGGCTGCTGGAGGGATAGCGCAGCAGGACCGCAGGGTTGCTGCTCTTGGCTATCCCCTCGATGGGCCTGCCTCAGATGGAATCGACCAGACCGTCCTTGACCTGCTTGCGCAGGATCTTGCCCAGCATCGAGCGTGGCATCTCGTCGATGGCGAGGATGCGCTTGGGAACCTTGTAGGCGGCCAGCAGCTCGCGGCAGTGCTCGCGCAGCGCGTCCTCGTCCAGGGCCGCGCCCTCTTCCAGCTGGACGGCGGCAACCACCATCTCGCCACCGCGGGCCAGCGGCTTTCCGAAGGCGGCGGCGTCGGCGACGTCCGCATGCTGGCGCAGCGCGATTTCAACCTCGGTCGGCGACACGTTGAAACCGCCGGTGATGATCAGTTCCTTGGCGCGGTCCACCATTGTGGCGAAGCCCGCCTCGTCCACCGCGACCACGTCGCCGGTGTGCAGCCAGCCGTCCGCCGTCAGGGTTTTCGCGGTTTCCTCCGGGTTGTTCCAGTAGCCCCGGAAGACCTGCGGCCCCTTGATCAGCAGCTCGCCAGGCTCGCCCTGCGCCACTTCGCGGCTCGGGTCGTCCACGTCGACAACCTTCATCAAGGTGGAAGGGAACGGCACCCCGATGGTGCCGGCATGGCGGCTTGGATGGAACGGGTTGCCCATGGCCACCGGCGAGGACTCGGTCATTCCGTAGCCCTCGACCAGCAGGCCCCCGGACATCGATTCCCACAGCTCCACCACGTGGTCCGGGAGGTTCATCGCGCCGGAAATGCAGTACTTGGCGCTGGCCAAGGACATGCCGCGCTCCTTGGCGGCCAGAGCGGTGCGCTCGTAGATCGGCGGCACCGCGCAGTACACGCTGGCCGGGGACTTCTTCCACGCGTCCAGGATCATGTCCGGGTCGAACTTCGGGAAGAGCACCAGCAGGCCCTGCTTCTTGATGCCGAAGGTCAGGTACAGGGTCATCCCGAAGGCATGGAACATCGGCAGGATCGCATAGAGGATTTCCTTGCGCTCCTGCGCCCCGTGCATCCAGGCTTCGCCCTGCAGGGCGTTGGAGTACAGGTTGAAGTGGGTGAGCATGGCGCCCTTGGGACGCCCGGTGGTGCCCGAGGTGTACTGGATGACCGCGAGGTCCTGGACCTGCGGGTACGGATGCGCCGAATCCAGCGGCGAGGCCTTGAGCAGCTCCTTGAAGGCGAGGGTGCCGCGGGTGCGGGTGGTCAGCGAGTTCCTGGTGTCGCGCAACTTCTTCACCGGAAGGTGCAGCGCCAGGCGCTTGACGGCAGGGAAGGCCTCCAGCAGGTTCACCGCGACGATCGCGTCGATCTGGATGTCCTTCGGGAATTCCTGGACATGCTCGACCACCTTGTCCCAGGCGATGACCACGCGCGCCTGGTGGTCCTCGAACTGGTGGCGCAGTTCGCGCGAGGTGTACAGCGGGTTGTGCTCGACCACCACGGCGCCCAGGCGGAGCACCGCATAGAACGCGATGACGTGCTGCGGGCAGTTGGGCAGGATCAGCGCCACCCGGTCTCCGGCGCGCACGCCGAGATTCCGCAGCCCTTCGGCGGCCCGCTGGACCTGCTCTCCGAGTTCCTTGTAGCTCATCCGCCGGCCGAAGAACTCGGTGGCCGGGCTGGACCCGGCTTCGAGCACCGAGCGTTCGAACATGTGGCTCAGCGATTCGGTGGGCAGCTTGATTTCGGCGGGAACGCCGGGCTGGTAGTTGGCGGTCCAGGCAGGTGCGGATGAATTCTCCATGCTCCCATCATGCCTTGTCCCGCATCCGCCGGAAACTCCGGCAGCGGACGCAGTCCCGTCCCGCCTTGGAATTCGCCGAGCCGGGTACCGCCGGCATCCGTGATTTTCCTAGGGTAGTGCCAAGTGCAGGAACAACATTGAGGACGGGGCGCATGGCACGCAAGGATCGGCTCCCGATCATCCGCAAGGGTGCAGGCCGCGGATTCTACTACGAGTTGGACTCGCAGAGGATTACGGACCAGCAGGAGCTGGACCGCATCAAGGGATTGGCCATTCCACCGGCGTGGAAGCAGGTGCGGATTGCACGCAGCACGCGGGCCAAGGTGCAGGCCGTCGGTGTGGATGCGGCAGGACGCACCCAGTCGATCTACAACCCGGTGTTCAGGGCTCGTCAAGACGAAGCGAAATTCGCCCGGATGCTGGAGTTCGGTACCGCCCTGCCGCAACTGCGCGCCCAAGTGCGCAAGGACC
This sequence comes from Arthrobacter sp. 'calajunan', assembly GCF_046940185.1. Lineage (NCBI taxonomy): Bacteria > Bacillati > Actinomycetota > Actinomycetes > Micrococcales > Micrococcaceae > Arthrobacter > Arthrobacter sp. 'calajunan'. The sequence goes on along the minus strand of NZ_JBKZDY010000003.1, from coordinate 268,989 downwards.
TCCGTCGGCGTTCGGCCAATGAGCAGAAGGTTGCGGCGGCGGTCATCGCGCTCATCGACGAGCATCTGCTGCGGGTCGGAACGCCGGCCCGCTCCGGTGCAGGCGTCTCCTTCGGAGCTACGACCCTGCGCCGCAAGCACGTCAAGCCGGCCCGCGCATCCTTGAAGCTGGAGTTCACCGGAAAATCGGGGCAGCCCCAGTCCATTCGCGTGAGCGCTCCCAAGTTGATGCGCATCCTCGAGGAGTTGAAGAACATGCCAGGCCACGAGCTCTTCCGATTTCTCGATGAGAACAACCATGCGCACCGCATGGATGCCGATCGGGTGAACAGCTACCTGCGCCAGGCCATGGACGGGCCTTTCACGGCCAAGGACTTCAGGACCTGGGGCGGCACGACCTGCGCACTGCAGGCGCTGCTCGAGGTCCCGGGCGCCGACGCCCAGGCACCGGAGCAGCTGGCCAAGCACGCGGTGGAAACAGCGGCCGCGAAGCTCGGCAATACGCCGACGATCGCCCGGGAATCCTATATCGACCCAAGGGTCCTGCTGTTGTGCGAGGAACCCGAGCGGCTGGACCGGCTGCGCCGTTCGTACCGGCAGCTGAAGACCCGACATCACCTGGATCCTGCCGAACGCTGCCTGCTGCGGGTGCTGCGCACGGAGCCCTGAGCGATCTGCAGCTGCCCGAGGTCCCGCGCTAAAGACGACTGCGCCCCATCGAGCGGCCCTGGTCGTCGAGAATCTGGCCCATCTGCTTGACGGTGCGCAGCACCACCGACCGGTCGCTGATGGCCAAACCGGACAGGCGGATTTCCAGGGCCTGCTCCAGCCGCTGCACTTCGCCCAGGTCCTTGAGCCAGACGTCCATGATCACATCGTGCGGCCCCACGGTGTGGGACACCAGACGGACCTCGGGGAGGTTTTCCAGCCTGCCGGCGATGCCCTCCAGCTTGGTGGCCGGGACGCGCATGAAATGCCAGGCGCTGACCGGCCATCCCGAGCGTGACCTGGCCAAATCCGTGCGTTGGATAAGCGATCCGCTGCGTTGCATCAAGGCCAGCAGCTCACGGATATGCCGCGGGTTCTGGTCCAGTTCGGAGGCGATCCTGGTGGCGCTGGCTCGGCCGTCCCGATTCAGCAGGGCCAGCATTGCCCGTTCGAGCTCCGGGTTGCGGGTCGCGGAACGGCTGGTGGCAGGCAGCGGAAGGCCCGCAATGCGCGCGCTTTCGTGGGCGTCCAGTGCGCGCACCCGCCATGATCTTCCGTCGATGAGGGTGCGGGCGATGGGGTGGCTGCGCACCGAGGCCACGGAGGGTACCTTGGGCAGCTCGTCGAGCAGGTACTTTCCCAGCGCGTGCGAATCACGCGCCGCGACGGTTGCCACGATGTCGCGACCGCCGGCGGTCAGGTCGACCGCGATGGCTTCCGGGGATTCGGCCAGCGCGAGCGCGACCCGGGTGTTGGCTCCGGAGTGGCAGTTGATCTCCACCAGCGCCGCCGCTTCCCAGGCGTTCCAGTCGAAGGTGGTGATCCAGGCGAGGCCATGGTCGGCCAGCTGCTGCCAGCGCCGGTTCAGCGTCGCGGCATCCGCGCCGAGGATCGGGGCAAGCTGGGTCCACGGGGCTCGCGGGCGGATTTGCAGGGCGTTAATAATCCGCAGATCGAGGGCATCAACCGAATAATCCTGCAACATGACTCCTAAATAGTCTACTTTCAAGCATAGTGCTTAGAAACTCGGCAGGTATTTATAGCTTTATCTCGGCTCGAACAACTCGCTGCCTTCATTGAAGTATCGGATCATCAGATGTCATCAACAACTCGCACCACCAGGAAGGTGGCCGGCGGAGCCGTCGGCTTCCTGATCGTCATGGAATTCGGTTCCGGCCTGCTGCAAGGCTGGTTCCCTCCCCTGCTCTCCCGTATCGGCTCGGATTTCGGTGTGGAAGCCGCGGCCCTGAACTGGGTCATGGTCATCTACTTGCTGATGACTGTTGCGTTCGTGCCCATCATCGGCAAGCTCGGGGATCTGTACGGGCACAAGAAGATGCTGCTGATCACGGTCTGCCTGGTCGCGGCCGGTTCATTGCTGGTGGCTTTTGCTCCGAGCTTCACCTGGCTGTTGGTTGGCCGCGCGCTGCAGGCCCCGCTGGGCGCCTTCCTCCCGCTGGAATTCGCGATTGTGCGCAGCCGCGACGAGGAGTCGGCCGGGCGCAGCATCGGCAAGCTCGTGGGCGCTTTGACCCTGGGCGGCGCGCTGGGCGCCATGTTCTCCGGCGTACTGCTGTCCGCTTTTGACGACTTGACCCTGGTGCTGCTGGCGCCGGCGCTGTTCCTGGTGTTGTGCATCCCGGTGGTGGCCTGGCTGGTTCCCGAGTCCAGCACCCGCACGGCCGGAACGATCGACTGGGCCGGCGCCGTGCTGCTGACCGCGGGCCTGCTGTCCGCCCTGTTGGGCATTTCCAACGCCGCGACCTGGGGCTGGGATTCGGCCGCCACGTGGGGCACCATTATCGGCGGCCTGGTCTTGCTGGTGCTCTGGGTGCGCGTGGAAGGCCGCGTGGCCTACCCGCTGATCGACCTGAAGGTGCTCACCGGCACCGGCATCGGCCTGCCGATTGTCGCCGCGGCGTTCTTCGGCGCCCAGATGTTCGGTTCGCAGACCGCCGGGTCGCTGTTCATCATGACCGACCCGAACACCTACGGTTTCGGCCTGGGGCTGGGCAGCTCGGCCATCGGCCTGCTGTTCCTGGTGCTGGCGCTGATGACGTTCATCGGCACCACCCAAGCCGACCGCATCGGCTCGAAGATCGGTGCGCGTGCCGCGATCATCGCCGGCTCGGTGCTCTCCGCATTGTCCTTCGGCGGCATGATCCTGATGGCGGACAACGCCACGGCCTTCATGGTGTCCATGGCCATCGGCGCCTTCGGCAACGGCCTGATCCTCGGCCTGCTGCCGGCCATCGTGGTGCGCAAGTCCCCGGCTGATTCGGTGGCTATCGCCTCCGCGCTGTACAACACGACCCGCACCGCCTCCGGCTCGGTCTCCGGCGCCGTGTTCGCCCTGGTGATGTCCTCGGCACTGGTGACCGTCACGGTGGACGGCGCCTCGAGCACGGTGTCGGCCGACAGCACCTACGTGGCCGTCTGGATCATCTGCGCCGTGCTGTCCCTGGGAGTGGCCCTGCTGGCCCTGCGCTTCCGCGACACCCCCACGCCCGCTGGCGCCCCGGCGGAGTCGACCCCCGTAGCGGCCGCAGCGGCCGAAGGAGAATAACCCATGGAACTGGCCCCCGCTTCATCCACCGCACAGCGCCTGCAGCAGGCCGTGGCAACACACAGCCAAACTCTGCTGGGCCTGTCCGCGGCCCTGCATGCCGACCCGGAAATCGCGTTCAACGAACACCGCTCCGTGGCCCGCGTCGCTGCCCCGCTGGAACAGGCTGGCTTCAATGTGCAGCTCGGCGGCTTCGATCTGGAGACCAGCCTGCGCGCTGAATTCGGCAGCGGTTCGCTGACGGTGGGCATCTGCGCGGAATACGATGCGCTGCCTGGCATCGGGCACGCCTGCGGGCACAACATCATCGCCTCCGGCGCCGTCGGAGCCGCGCTGGCGCTGGCGCGCGTGGCCGAGGAGCTGGACCTGCGTGTGGTGCTGCTGGGCACCCCGGCCGAGGAAGACGGCGGCGGCAAGGAACTGATGCTGCGCGCCGGGGCCTTCGACGACGTGGACTTCGCCATCATGGTGCACCCGACCCCGGGCATGGACATCGACTGCACCGGCACCTCCTCGCAGGGCTGCGACCGCTTCAAGGTGCACTTCACCGGCGCCGCCTCCCATGCAGCGGCCGCCCCCTCGCACGGGGTTAACGCTTCCAATGCCGCGACCATCGCCCAGGTGGCCATCGGCCTGCTGCGCCAGCAGCTGCCCGACGGCATCCGAATCAACGCGGTGGTGTTGCCCACTCGGGCGGTCACCAACGTGATCCAGGCGCAGGCCAGCCTGGAGATCGAGGTCCGCGCCCACGACGCCGCGCTGCAGCAGGAGGTCAAGGACAAGGTGCTGCGCGCCTGCCGCGGCGCGGCGCTGGCCAGCGGCTGCGAGATGGACTGGGAGCAGTCCTGCCCCGCCTACCTTCCGGTGCTACAGGACGAGCGCATCCTTTCCCTCTGGAACAACTCCCTTCGTGCCACCGGCAGGAACCTGCTGCAGCTTCCGGCAGGCAGCACCGGCGGAGGCTCCACCGACATGGGCAACGTGTCCCAGTACCTGCCGGCAATCCACCCGGTGATTGCCGTGCTGGACGCGGTCGGCATGCCGCACACCGCCGCGTTCGCCGCGGAGACCTGCTCGGCGGGCGCCGACCAGGCGGTGCTTGACGCGGCCTTCGCGCTAGCAGGCACGGCAGCGAACGTCGCTGCCGATACCGAGCTGCGCCAAGCGCTGCTCCAGGAACGTCGGGAGCGCAAGCCCCGCGCCTGAGCTTCCCCGCATGTGCCCCACCATCGTAGACCCCCAACTGCCGTGGTGGGGCACTTTTTGGTCGCCCCACCCTCGGCATGTTTCAGCAACAACTCAACAGGATTGACAATATCGCTGTCCTGGAAGTCGATGGGAGCCTAGCCTCAGGCAGAAAGGACTTGATTCTCCGCTTTTCCCAGCGAATTCGACTGCACCATCTGACCGCAGCCATGGCCGTCGAGCCCTTCCGCATCAAGGAACTGTCTCCTGTTGAACTGCTGGATGCCGTGGTGCAGCGCACCGTCGAGGTCGAGCCGACCATCAATCTGGGCGGATACCCGTGCGGCGGCAAACGCCCTGCGCAATTCCGGTGTCATGCCCGAAGAAGTGTCCACCCGCGTGCAGATCGGGGGACGCACCTAGAATAAGTCATGGTCTTCGCCCTGGGCCTCGCACTGGAAGCCGAGCTTGATTTGTGGACCCAACCTTCATGGTGGCCGCAGGTGGTGGCGGCTAACGCCTAGAGCACCTCATGAGTCTGACCGGGCTGTTGTCTCCTCCGACGGCCCGGGCATCTCATTGTCCGCAGTAGTCCGCAGCGAATGAAGTGCGCGTCCTACTCCTGCACAGCATTTCAAGAGCCATTTGTAGTCGTTCTCCTCAAGGTTGATCACGAACGCACGGCGCTCGCAGATCAGCCCCTAGCGCATGACGAAGACCTCTCCCATGGCCATGCGCAACTGCTCTCCAGTGGCTCGGTGGGTTTCACCGTGGATCTCCGCCATGGCTGTGTCGTCCTCCTCGGCCATGCGCACGATGCGCAGCAGCGGATATCCGGTGAAGTCCTCGTTCTCTATGGCGGCATCATCGGCTTGTTTGCCGGTGAGGCGGAAATGCCCGAAGACGGTCCAGACGATGTCCTCGGCCAGACAGGCCAGGATCTGGGTATGGTCGTTCTTGTTGAATCCGTCGATGTATTTTTGGACCGTTTCCTTGTTCACTGACATTTTCCCGCTCCTCAACGCCGGCAGGGATTTCAGGCTAGATCCGTCGGCCGCGTTTGGGAATGCCGAAAAAGCAGCAGGCGGTGAAATGAACAAAATTTTTGTTCATTTCACCGCCTGCTGCGGGTCTGGCGGAGGTTACTTCGCCAGGTACATCTTGCGCAGCGGTGCCTCAAGCACCCAGGTGGTGTTCATGCCCTCGCGCAGGTGGCAGATGCTGCCCGGAACCAGGTTCACGGTCTGCTCCTCGAAGCCATTGACCGGATGGATCGTGACGCTCGCGGTGCCCGACAGCACAATGAACAATTCCTCGGCCTCAACATCGCTCATCGTGCCGGCGCTCATCTCCCACAGGCCGAACTCGGCGCCGAAGATCTCGCCCAGCGATTCGGCGGCGGTGGTCGGGTCCCCGGCCAGCGACTGCTCCGCAGGCACCGGCTCGTGGGCCAGTTCAACGGACAGTGCGTCGACGCTGCGGGTGTTCGCCCCGATCTCGAAGACGGTGGTGTTTTCGCTCATGAATCAAATCCCATTCCAATAGCATCCATGGTTCGCAGGAGCAGTCCCCGCTTGCCTTCGCGGCGATCAGCGCGCGCCATGGCCGAAGTCATCATCTTAACCCCTAGCCAAGCCGCCGGTTCCGGAGGGAACGGCAGCGGCTTCTTCTTGGCCATTTCCAGGACGGTCAACTCGGGCAGCTTGTGCAGCATATCCCAGCCGATGGCCTCGCGCTGCTTTTCGGTCAGGGCGTGGCCGGCGCAAGGGTGATCCTCGAGAGCGCCAAGCATCTTGCCTCAGCATCCCCCTGACCGGGAGCATTCTGTCACTCCTAGTCACTGTCGGCCAGCGTACGCTTTGGAGATGAGTAACCAAATACCCTGCGAGGACCAAAGGCTCCTCCGGATCTTTTGCGATTACGGTGCCGAATGGCCGCTGTGGGAATGCGGCATGCAGGTCCCGGAGGACTACGGCCTGTCCGACACCCTCTGCGCCCGGCTTTCGCAGTGGAATACCCAATTCCAGGAGCACATGCATTGGGATCACGGCTGGCGCATGGGATTCGACGTTCGGCGGTGGACACAGACCGGCCATCGACTGGCCAAAGACGTTCAACGCGAAGTCGGGCCCTCTATCACCGTCCGCTACTGGCAGTGACCCGCAATCCGACTCGCATCGAAAGCAGCAGCCTGCCGGATTCGTGCGGATCCGGAGGCTGTTGCTAATCCATTTCCTATCGGTGCCCGATGCTGCTTGGCGACGACTACCACGGCAGCCAGGGAATGTGCGCGTAGGTGGTTTTCTGCACTTCTACTGCCCTAATGAAACGCTCCCAGAATCCATCGCGCCCAGCGGCTTGTTGACGATGCCATCTAATTCAGAGACCGACCGGTTGCCGTAGTTCGAGAGGTTATCGGTGCGCAGGATCGAGAACGTCCCATCGGGTTCCCACTCGACACGTACCAGCTGGTGTAGAACAGATTGCTTCCCTTGCGGGCACCCGGGTCGGAGATCAGCGCGGGTAAAGCGCCCCGGGGGTGGCGGTGTTGGTCTTGGTCTTCAGCCCTATTTATTCGGCCGCCGCTGCAGGTGCCTGAGATCACCGCGAATTCGGTTCCCATCGGCGCGGTGGTGACGGCGATTTCCTCGCGCTTCATGCTCTGCTCTTCGATAAGTTTGGTCATCGCTTCCAAGGCGTACGGGTAGGCCGGCAGGTTCGCGGAGGCGTCTCTGCAGGTGGTCTCGCCGTCCGGCCCCACGCCGACTCGATGGTGAATGAATCGTTTGGCTTGCCATAGCCCGGACAGCCGCCAGCACCACACCGTCGCGATCAATGGCCATCAGCAGCGACTTGTCCGAGGAATGCAGCCCATCGCTTGCGTTGGCCGGAACCACCCAACCGTCATCGACCTCGCCTAGCTTCATAGCGTTGCTGCGGGCCACGGGGACGGGCATGGCGGCCGCTGTGGTCGCAGGCTGGGGCAAGCCGGTCGCGGCGTTCCTGATCATCATCCTCTTCGTCACCGGCGCGCCGATCCTGGCGGTGCTTATCGGGGTCGGGATCGGCTGGGTGGCCATCACGCTGCTGCCGCTGCCGGAACCCGAAGCGGACCCGGAGCCCGCCGCGGCGACATCTGAATGACAAATCTCCACTGATCTGCCTAAACTTCCCGTAGGACGGCCGTCTTCGCGCCGCAGAACATCACACGGGGGAATCAATGGCACGGTGTTATCCGCAGGATCCGGAGTTCACGGACAAGGGCGGAGCGGAGAAGGCGGTGTTCGAGGCGCTGCGCGACGCGCTGCCCGAGGATGCCCTGCTCTTCCACTCGGTGCAGCTGCGCGATGGCAGCGCCGAGCACGAGATCGACCTGCTGGTGCTCTGGCCCGAGGTGGGCATCGCCGCCATCGAGGTCAAGGGCGGCCTGGTCTCCAGCTCGGAGGGCTGCTGGTACCAGTCGGATGCCAAGGGAAAACACCGGCTCAAGCAGAGCCCCATGGCGCAGGTGCAAAGCTCCGCCCACGCCTTGAAGGAGGTGCTCTACCCGCTGATGGGCACCCGCGTCACCAGCCGCATGGCGCACATCGTAGTCCTGCCCTACACCCCGTGGCCTGCTGACTACACCTCGGTGGGATTCCCCCGCGAGCTGATCATCGACCGCGGCCAGATGCCGCAGATCGCCCAGCACGTGCGCAGCGCCATCGAGAACCAGGGCGGAGGCCTGGCCGGGCTGACCCTGGACTTCGCCGAACGCATGGTCAAGCACCTGACCTCCTCCACCGGCCCGCTGGGCGGGGACCAGGCCGAAGTCGACTACGCCCAGGCGCTGGGCAACGAGCAGGTCCAGGAGACCCTGACCGCCCGCCAACAGATCCTGCTCTCGGCCACCCGCTCGCTGCCGCGGGTGCGCTTCATCGGCGGCGCCGGCAGCGGCAAGACCTGGATGGCCCTGGCCAAGGCGCGCGAGCTGTCCAAGCAGGGGCTGCGGGTTGGCCTGTTCTGCTACAACAAGGGCTTGGGCCACTACCTGAAATCCGAGGTCGGCACTTGGCGGCAGAACAAACCGGTGCACACCGGCGAATTCCATGAATACGCGCGCAGCCTGGGGGTGCCCGACGGCAGCGGACAGGAATACTTCGACGTGGCCATGCCCGCGATGCTGCGCGAGATCGGCCCGGGGCTGGACGCCGGGCTGAAGCTGGATGCGGTGATCGTGGACGAAGCCCAGGACTTCGCCCCGGACTGGTGGGAGGCGTTGCTTTCCTGCACTGTGGATCCCACCGGCGGCCGGGTCTACGCCTTCATGGACAGCCGGCAGGATGTCTACCGCCGCTGGGACGGCGAGGCAGTGGGCGAAAGCTTCGGCCCGGCCGCCGCGCTGGTTCCCATCCATGTCGACGACAACCTGCGCAACACGCGCAGCATCGCGCAGACCTTCAAGGGATTCATCGACCAGGCCAGCAAGCTGCGCGGCGGCGACGGGATCCCGGTGCGCTTCGTGGCAAGCAGCACCGAGGACAGCATCGACACCGCCTCGGACTGCGTGGACGCGCTGCTTGACGAGGGCTGGGCGAACAACCAGATCGCGCTGCTGACCACGAACAAACGCCACCCCGTCCACCAGGGGCATTTCGAGGACGGCACCGTGGACAGCGAGTACTGGCCCGAGTTCCACCGCCGCGACGGCGAGTTCTACGGGCACGTGCTCGGCTTCAAGGGCCTGGAGCGCAGCGTGGTGATCCTGTGCGTGAACGGCTTCAAGGACATGGGCCGCGCCGCGGAGATGCTCTACGTCGGCTTCTCCCGCGCCCGCAGCCTGCTGGTGGTGGTCGGCGACCCCGACCTGCTCGACGAGGCCTGCGGCCACGAGCTGCCGCAGGCGCTGTCCAAGGCGCAGCTGTGGGACCCGCACGCCACCCAGCAGCTGGAGCCGGCGCCCTGAGCCGCTGTCCTTAAGAAGTCAGCCTTGGGCCCTTAGTAGTTCAGCCCGCGCGCGTTGACGTCCCAGCGCTCGACGGCGCCATCCGGGTGGATCGCCAGCACGGAGTCCACCAGGTTCACCGCCACGCAGACGTGGTTCGGGATGATGCGCAGCTGCTCGCCGTAGCCGGGCAGTTCCCGTTCCTCGGGCCAGTCGATGGTTGCATGGTGTTCGGACAGCGCGGTGATCGAGGCTTCGGGGCATTCCATGACCCGGCCGTAGCCGCTGGCCCAGGCCGGGCGGTCCGAGCCGAGAACCTTGCTGCCGGCGTCCACCACGATGCGCCGCGGGATGTCTGCGGAGCCCTCGTGGCGGCTGATGACGGTGGAGGCCACGCTCAGCGCGATGTCGTTCCATCCGGTGCGCCCCAGCTCGAACTGCTGGGCGTCGCCGAAGACGTAGACCCCGGGGCGGACCTCGGTCAGCACCGAGTTGTCGCTCAGTTCTGCGGTGGGAGTGGAGCCTCCGCTGATCCGCTTGACCTGGTGCCCGGCCTTGCGCAGCAGGCAGGCTGCCTCGGCGAGCGCCTTGTGCTCCTGGTTGACTGCCTCGTCGATGGCGTTCGGGGCGTAGCTGTGGCCGGGGAAGGTGAACACGCCATGCACGCGCAGTCCGGCGTCGCGGGCGGCGTCGGCGATCTCCACGGCCTGAGCCGGGGCGACGCCGCTGCGGTGGTGGCCGCTGTCGATCTCGATCATGAGCTTGACCTTGGGCGCCTTCTCCCCCAGCATTTTCGCCATCTGCTGCACGGCGGCGACCGAGTCGGTGCCGATGCTCAGCTTGGCCCGCTTCATCAGTTCAAGGATGCGCTCGGCCTGGGATTCGTTGATCCACAGGGGGTAAGCGATGAACAGCTTCGGCACCCCGTGCAAGGCGAAGTTCAGCGCCTCGCCGACGGTGGCGACGGTCAGGCCCGCGGCCCCCGCGGTGAGCTGGCGGTCGGCGACCTCCAGCATCTTGTGGGTCTTGGCGTGGGGGCGCAGCTTCAGCCCCTGGCTGGATACCCGCTGGGCCACCCGGGCGATATTCCGCTCCAGTTTTTCCACGTCCACCAAGATCTCAGGCGTGTTGATGCCTGACGGAATATTGCCCACAAATACCTTCCAGAGCTCGAGCCGACGTCTTCGCCGCGAACACGTCCGGAGCACAGACTACCGCAGGAAGTCACAAGTCTGTTCCACAAATGCAGCCGGAAGATCACACAGGCAGCCAGACAGTCCAGTGTTCCACCTACGCGGGGCATGAAGCTCACTCTCCCGCGCTAATATTCAGCCCGTCAGATCCCGTCCGGCAACTCATGACTGCGATCAGTACGCCTATGCGGCTAGAAATGTACCGTCAACTTGTTGACTAGATCACATCGATGAGCCTAACGTGATTTGCATTACTGATATATCAATAGTGCATTAACTATCAATCAGTCCTAGAAAACTGATATGCAAAGGAGTCGCGGCAAGATGACAGACAAAACTGCCACCAGGGCACACTTGGCCACCGGCGAGAAAACCAGTGTCCTACGGGTACTGACCTACGCGGGAGCCATCCTCGCATTTTTGATCGGATCGGGCTTCGCGACGGGTCAAGAAATCATCCAATATTTCAGTTCCTACGGCTTCTGGGGCGTCTTCGGCACCGGCGCGCTGGTGCTGGTGCTGATGACATACGTTGCAGTTGAGTTCTTTGTCGTGGGCAACGCGAAGAAATTCGACAAACCATCACACATCTTCCACTACTACTGCGGGCGCTACCTCGGTACTTTCTTCGACTTCTTCTCCATCCTCTTCGTTTTCCTCAGCTTTACCGTCATGGTGGCTGGAGCCGGCGCAGTGTTCGAGGAACATTTCGGGATCTCCAAGTACATCGGCGGACTCGCTCTGGCACTGGCAGTAGGAATCAGCGTCTGGTTCGGGCTCAAGAGCTTGGTCGACGTCATTGGCAAGATCGGTCCGCTGATCGTGGTCATCGCCATCACCCTGGGCATCGTCGGAATCGTCAACAATCCCGGCGGCATCGCTTCCGGCAACGCCATTGCCGATTCCCTTGACCTGACCCGAGCGTCAAGCAACTGGTTTATGGCCGGACTGTCCTATGTCGGATTCTGCATGCTCTGGCTCGCAGCCTTCCTCACCGCGCTGGGCAAGACCGCGCGCAGCAAGAAGGAGGCAGCTTCCGGCGGAGCACTGGGTGCTGCCGCATTCTCCATTGCGTGCGTCATCATTGCGCTGGGTCTGCTGGCCAACATCGAACGCTTGACGGGAGCCGAAATTCCCATGCTGGTTTTGGCCAATGACATCGCCCCGTGGGTTGCCTCCGGCATTTCGGTAATCATCCTTGCCGGCATCTACACCACAGCGGTACCGCTGCTGTGGACGGTATCTTCGCGCTTTTTCCCCGATAAGACCCCAGGCTTCAAGTACCTGACCATCGGCCTGGCCGCACTGGGCACTTTCATTGGCCTGCTGATTCCGTTCTCCCAGATGGTCAACGTGGTCTATGTGATCAACGGGTATGTGGGTGTGATCCTGCTGGTCCTGATGCTGGTGAAAACGGTCACCCGCATCGCACGCCGCGAAGTGCTCTAACCAGTTATCACAGCCAAGAAGCATCGCCGGGGTCAGCTGGCTTCCAACCGGCCCCGGCGATGCCGCCTGTCCGGCTACCGGGTGATCGCTCCGGGGCTGCGGCGCAACTGCGTCGACAGTTCATGCGCGTGGTGCAGCAGCAGCTGCCCCAGCTCCTTGCGGCGGGCCTCCTCGAATCGGCTCTGGATGCCGGTCAGGCTCAGCGCCCAGGCTGGCTGGCCCGTGGCGTCGAAGACCGCCGCTCCCATGCCCCAGCTGCCCTCGACGATCAGCCCCGGGTTCACCGAATATCCCAGCGTCCTGGTTTCGGCGACCTTGGCTCGCAGCGCCTCGGCCGAATGGGCCTGCCCGTATTCGGGCACCAGGTCGTGGGACTGCAGGTAGTTCTCCACCGTGGATTCGGCCAGGAACGCGAGGATCGCGATCCCTGCCGAGGCAACACCCAGCGGGAAGCGCCGCCCCTCGTAGAGGACGAAGGAGCGGATGGGAAAAGCTCCGTCCTGGCGCAGCAGGCAGACCGTCTCATCCCCGCGCCGGGCGGAGAGGAACGCGCTCTCGCCGGTCGCTTCCGCGAGCGCCGCGACATGCACCCGGGCCAGTTCGCTGATGTCGTAGCGTTCGGCGGCCACCGCACCCATCAGATAGAGCTCCGGGCCCAGCAGCCAATGTCCGGTGGCGTTGTCGTGGTCGCAGAAGCCTTCGGCCACCAATGCGGTCAGCAGCCGGTGCACGGTGGGTCTCGGCAGCCCCGCCTGCCGCGCGACCTCCGTGGTCGTGATGCCCTGGGGCATGGAGGTGCTCACGGTGCGCAATACGGCTGCCAGGCGTCCGACAACCTGCGCCCCGGAAGGTGTTGTACTCATGCCCACATTATGGACGATTGGCGTCCACGGCCGGAACTTGTGACGGTGCACCAGCATCTGGATGGCAGCCGCCAGTCCGGCGTCCTCGCAGCGCGTCTCTGCCATACTGCTGGCATTGATTCGACACCGGAGATGACCATGCAGCTAACCATCGACTGCGCGCACCCGCAGCACATGGTGGAGTTCTGGGCCGAGGCGCTGGGCTACGTGCCGGAACCTCCGCCCGCCGGCCACGCCAGCTGGCGCGCATACTGGCAGGACATGGGAGTGCCCGACGACGAACTGCCTCCCGGCTCAGGCGACCTCCCCGAATCCATCATCGACCCCACGGGCCGCGGGCCTCGCATCTGGTTCCAGCAGGTTCCCGAATCGAAAACCATGAAGAACCGTTGGCACTTCGACCTGAAAGTCGGCGGAGGACGGGGTGTTCCGCTGGAGACCCGCGTCGAGCGTGTGGGCGCCATGGCCGATCGCCTGGCCGCCCGCGGAGCTGTCGTCCTCGGCATCCACGACGAGCCGTCCATGGGCCATTACGCGATCGCCATGCAGGATCCGGAGGGCAACGAATTCGACGTGGTTTAATCCGTGGCAACATTCGTCCATATTATGGACGCAGTGTCCACGATTCCCCATCATCTGAGCAATACCGCTCCAATGCGGCACCGCCTATTGAATGCCTACCTGCGACTACGTAGGTTTGGAGGTAATCAGAACTGCACTCCACATCGTGGACGGCATGGAGGAATCGATGACAACGAAGTATCGCGACGACGCGGCGGCCGCACTGGCCGAAGTCGTCAAGGACGGCATGACCATCGCCGTGGGAGGCTTTGGCCTGAGCGGGAATCCCACCCGGCTCATCAAGGCGCTGCGGGACTCGGGCGCGACGAACCTGACCATCGTCTCCAACAACATGGGAGTCGACGGCAAGGGCCTTGGCCTTTTGCTGGAGAACAAGCAGGTCTCCAAGGTCCTCGCCTCCTACGTCGGGGAGAACAAGCTCTTCGCCCAGCAGTTCCTCGACGGGGATCTGGAGGTCGAATTCTGCCCCCAGGGCACACTGGCCGAACGACTGCGCGCCGGCGGCGTGGGCATCCCGGCCTTCTTCACCCCCACCGGCGTCGGCACCCCGGTGGCCGAGGGCAAGGAAGTCATGGAGTTCAACGGCAAGCCGGCCATCCTTGAACGCGGCATCTTCGCTGACATCGCCTTAGTCAAGGCCTACGAGGCGGATGCCGAAGGCAACCTGCGCTACCGCATGACCTCCAAGAACTTCAATCCGCTGGCGGCCATGTCCGGCCGCCACACCTTCGCCGAAGCCGAGCATATCCGCGAAGACTTCCTCGACCCGTCGCTGGTGGAAACCCCGGGCATCTTCGTGCAGACGCTCGTCCAAGCCGACAGCACCAAGGACATCGAACAGCGCACCGTGCGCAGCAGGCAGGAGGGCTAGCCATGTGGACCCGCGACGAAATGGCGGCCATCGCCGCCAGCGAGCTGACCGACGGCCAGTACGTGAACTTGGGCATCGGCATTCCGACCATGGTGGCCAACCACCTGCCCGAGGGCGTCTCGGTCAAGCTGCAAAGCGAGAACGGGCTGCTGGGCATGGGGCCGTTCCCCTACGAGGGAGAAGAAGACGCAGACCTGATCAATGCCGGCAAGCAGACCGTGACCATCCTGCCCGGCGGCAGCTTCTTCGACTCGGCCACCAGCTTCGGGATGATCCGCGGCGGGCACGTGGCCACCGCCATCCTCGGCGCGCTGCAGGTCGCCGCCAACGGCGACCTGGCCAACTGGACCATCCCCGGCAAGCTCGTGAAGGGCATGGGCGGAGCCATGGACCTGGTGGCCGGCACCCCGCGCGTCATCGTGCTCACCGACCACGTGGCCAAGGACGGCACCAGCAAAATCGTTGAAAAGTGCGACCTGCCGCTGACCGGCGTCGGGGTCGTCAACCGCATCATCACCGACCGCGCCGTCTTCGACATCGAAGACGGGGCACTCATCCTGCGGGCCTGCGCCCCGGGTGAGACCGCGGCAAGCATTCAAGAAATCACCGCGGCGAACTTCGCCGTGGACATCCAGGAGGACCAGTAAGAATGACCGTCAAGATCGTAGGCTATGCCCGCACCCCGTTCATGAAGTTCAACGGGGCCCTGGCCTCCGTGCCGGGAACCGCGCTGGGCGCCCATGCCGCCAAGGCCGCGCTGGAGCGTGCAGGCGTTGACCCTTCCGAGGTCCAGCGCGTCGTCGCCGGCCAGGTGCTGCAGGGCGGCGCAGGCCAGAATCCTGCCCGCCAGTCCGCCGTCGGAGCCGGCGTCCCGCTGAACGTCCCGGCCATCGCGGTCAACGCGGTGTGCCTCTCCGGCGCCGAGGCCGTGGTGGCCGGCGAGCGCCTGATTGCCAGCGGCGAGGTGGACGTGGTGCTGGCCATCGGCCAGGAGTCCATGTCGCTGGCCCCGCACGTGCAGCGCGCCCGCGCCGGCACCAAGTACGGCGCGATCGAGCTGATCGACACCCTGGAGTACGACGGCTTGACCGATGCCGCCGAGCAACGCTCCATGGGCGCCTCCACCGAGGAGCACAATGCCAAGCTGTCCATGACCCGCGAGTCCCAGGACGCCGTCGCCGCCGCATCGCATCAGCGTGCCGCCGCCTCCCGCGAGTTCCTGGCCGGGGAGATCGCTCCGTTCACCATCTCCACGCGCAAGGGCGACACCGTGTATTCCGAGGACGACGGCGTGCGCGAGTCCACCACCATCGAGTCCCTGGGCGGGCTGCGCCCGGCCTTCGCCAAGGATGGCACCATCACCGCCGGGAACTCCTCGCAGATCACCGACGGCGCCGCGGCCGTGGTGCTGGCCAGCGACGCCGCAGTCGAGCGCCTGGGCCTGACCCCGATGGCGGAGATCGTTTCCCACGCGTTTGTCGCCGGACCTGACCGCACGCTGCACGAGCAGCCGTCGAACGCCATCCGCGCCGCGCTGCAGCGTGCCGGCGAAAAGGCCGAGGACTTGAAGGTCGTGGAAATCAACGAGGCCTTCGCGGCCGTAGCGGTGCAGTCCACCGCGGCGCTGGGCATCGACCCCGAGATCGTGAACCCGCACGGCGGCGCGATTGCACTGGGCCACCCGATCGGCGCCTCCGGCGCCCGCATCGTGGGCACCCTGGCACGCCAGCTGCAGGAATTGCCGGCCGGTTCGCTGGGTGCCGTGGGCATCTGCGGCGGCGGCGGCCAGGGCACCGCGGTGCTGCTGCGCTCGCTGTAGCCCCTAAAAATCAACGAATGCCGGCGGCGGGAGATGAGACCCGTCCGCCGGATTTCGTGCATCACAAGTCATACTCGCACGAAATACGCCGAAGCCCCCTAGACTTCAATTCCAGGAGCTGGACGGCAACACCGCAGGCCGGCCCGGACCTACGGAGGCACCACATGGCCGAGCGGCTGCCGGTTCTCAAACCCTGGCGCATGCACTGGATCCCTGCGTTGGGCGCGCTGGCACTGGCGCTGCTTTCGCTGACCCCGTCCATGCTGCCGCGCACCGCGGTATTCCAGGGAGTGCTCTGCGCCCTGGCCGCGCTGCTGGGATATGCGGCAGGAGCGCTGATCCGGTGGCTCTTGGTCTCTTCGAAGAGCGCGTCGCAGGAACCCCGGGCCGCTGGGCAGCAGGATGCCTCGTCGCCGGAGATTCATTCTGAAGCGCCGCAAGCGAATCCTGCCCCGCGTACCGCAGGGAAGGCCGCCGCAGTGCTCGGCGTGGTGCTGTCGGCCGCCGGGCTGGTGTTCTACCAACTCTGGCAGAACGACCAGCGAGAGCAGTTGGCGATGCCGCACCAATCTGCGGGGTCGCTGGTGTACGTCGTGCTGGTGGGTGTGGTTCTCCTGGCGCTGCTGCTGGTCATCTGCCGATTCATTCGCAAGATTTCCCTGGCACTCATTGAAATCGTGGACAAGGTATTGCCACGGCGCGTCGCGGCGGTCATCGTCGTGGCGGCCATGGTGCTGGGGTTGGCGATGGTCGGCAACCGGGCAGTGGTGCAGCGCGTCGCCGGATCGTTGGACAACCTGTTCCTGTCGATCAATGACGAATTCCTCACCGACCTGCAACCGCCCCATAATCCCGAACTGTCTGCGGGACCCGGGTCTTCGGTCAGCTGGGCCGATTTGGGACGCCAAGGGCGCCTATTCATTTCCAACACCCCCAACAGCTCGTCGGTGGCGGCGTTCTCCGGCAAGGATGCCAAACAGCCCATCCGTGTCTATGCCGGGGCCGGAAAGGACGGCAACACGGAGCTCGCGGCCCGGGCCGCGCTGGCGGTTGAGGAGCTGCGGCGCACCGGCGCATTCAACCGCGCGGTGCTCAACGTGGCCACCGGCACGGGACGCGGCTGGGTGAACGAGAACCAGATCCAGGCGCTGGAGTACATGTGGGGCGGCGATACGGCGACGGTCAGCATGCAGTATTCCTACCTTCCCAGCTGGATGTCATTCCTCATGGACTCCTCACGGGCACAAGACGCCGGACGCCTGCTGTTCGACGCCGTGTATCGGCACTGGGTGCAGCTGCCGACCAAGGAACGCCCAAAACTGCTGGTCAGCGGGGAATCGCTGGGGTCCTTCGGTGCGGAGGCTGCCTTCAGCGGCGCTCAGGATTTCGCGACGCGCACCGATGGTGCGCTCTTTGTCGGCCCAGCCGCCGGCAACCGGCTCTGGCAGCGCTTCACCGATGAACGCGATCCGGGCAGCCCCGCGGTCCTCCCTGTCTACGAAAACGGGGACATTGTCAGGTTCTCCGCCGACGGGGTCCACTGGCCGGGTTCTGGCACGTGGGGCGAGAGCCGGATCGGCTATCTCCAGCATTCCAACGACCCCATCAGCTGGGGAGATGTCGAAGTCTTCATTTCCAAGCCGGATTGGCTGCGTGCCGGCCAGCGGCCGGGGAATATTCCATCGGCAATGGTTTGGATTCCCGTGGTGACCGGTCTCCAGCTATTGCTGGACCAGGTGGCCTCCGGGATACCCGATGGCCAGGGACACGAATTCGGGCAGGTGCCGGTCCGAGCATGGGCGCAGATCCTTCCCTCTGGCCAGTGGACCGACGGGGACACCGAACGCTTGGTGGAACTCTTGAAACAAAGCCAGCCAGCACGATAGCAAAGCCTGCAGAGCATTCATGCAGAGCGGCAAGGAACGATCCGAACCGAGTTCGAGAACCCGAACCCGTTGAGTCCGGCAGCTAGTGCCACAACGGCTCTCGCGCGACAAAGTTGCCCAACAGCGCAGGATCGAGCTCGATCATCTGCGCATTGGCCAGCGGCGGATGCGCTTCACCGCTCAGCGCGGTCAGCACCGAGCCGATCCAGGCCCCGTGGCTGACCACCAGCACCCGCTGCTGCGGATGCTGCACTGAAATCTTGAACAGGGCGTTCACCCCGCGCTGCACCAGATGGTCCTCGGGTTCGCCCACCTCCATGAGCAGGCGGCGCTGTTCATCATCCAGGCCCTTCACCAGGCGGCCCTCGGACTCGCCGAAGTCGCGTTCCATCAGTTCCGGGTTCTCCTGGACCTTGGCGATCCCCAGCGCATCGGCCAGGATCTGCGCGCTTTGGCAGGCCCGGAACAACGGCGACGAATAGACGGCATCCCACGGACCATCGCAGGACAATTCGGCCGCCAGCGAGTGGGCCTGGGCGATGCCGGTGGCATTCAACGGCAGGTCGCTGCGGCCGTGCAGCCGCTGCGCGCGGTTCCATTCGGTTTGGCCATGGCGGATCAAGACGATCGTTGTTGCAGTCATTGTTCTTCCTTCGTGGGCGCTTTCGGGGCAACGCGGTTTGTCGTAGGTTCAGCGGCCCCGCAGGGCGAGATAGGTTTCGGTTCGTTCCTGCGACGGGCGCATCTGCTCGGTGGACGCAGGCACCGACACCACGCATTGGGCGCTGATGCGCAGCACCGAGAACCAAGCGCAGTCCTCCTGGACGACCTCCGTCGGGGCGAAGGGGTTCATGTTGTAGGAGGTTGCCGGCGCCATGAACACCGGGGTGTTCAGCAGCTGGCTGGCTCCACTCTGGTGGTAGTGCCCGCACAGGATCGCGCGCACGTCGCTTCCCGCGACCAGTGCTGCCAATGCTTCGGGATTCTCCAGCCCGCGCCCGGCTAGGGCGGCGGAGAAGGATTCCAGTGGCGGATGGTGGAGCAGCACAACCGTTCCCTTGGGTGCGGCGACGGACAGCAGCCGATCGAGCCAGGCCCGCTGGGAGGCATCGATCCGGCCTTGGGCCTGCTGGAATCCGCCGCTGTCCAGTCCGATGATGCGCAGCCCGTCGATGTCGTGCACGGTATTGGCCGGATGCGGTCCGGTGGACAACCTCGTGGTGTTGAACAGCGGGCCGATCGATCCGGCGGGATCGTGGTTCCCGGGAATCGTGATGATCGGGCAGCCCAGCAGGTACTGCGCCTCGGCCAGGATCCTGGCCGCATCCGAGTGGATCGCGGCTCCGCGGTCGGCCACGTCCCCGGTCAGCACCAGCGCGTCGGGTTTCAGCTGCTCCGCGGCGCCAAATGCCCGGGCCAGCCGGCGCCACGGATCGATTGTCCCGTACAGCAGCCGGGCATTCCCGGTGAGATGGGTGTCGCTCAGGTGCACAATTGTCAGTTGATCCATTTTTCTCCCCTCCCTCCGTACTGCTTTCCCTCCATTGCAGCGGCCGCCGCTGACATCCGGGTGAACTCCACGTCGACGACATATGAAGAGGCCCGGAATGCTTGGATTCTCGTATAACGAACGAGAAGCGCCGATTTCCCGCGAATTTTCGCAAAATATATGCCATCTTGAGCATGTGAACGGCAAGTAGCGTGCAAAACGACTAACCTTAATGGAGGCAGCATTTAATCCACCAAGGAGCAACATCCATGACCGGCAGCAAAGTCGTCGCTTTTGGCCACTTCCAGCCAGAGCGCATCGTGCCAAACACCGAGCTGGAAAAGCTCGTGGAGACCAGCGACGAATGGATTGTGCGCCGCGTAGGCATCGAGGAACGCCGTTGGGGCACCGGAGTCGAGACCGTCGATTCCATGGCCGTCAAGGCCGCCAAAATGGCGCTGGACAATGCCGAGGGCATCACCGCCCAGGACATCGACATGATCGTGCTGGCGACGTGCACCGCGACCGACCGTTCGCCGAACATGGCCGCCCGCGTCGCCAACGCCCTTGAGATGAACCAGGGTCCAGCCACGATGGACATCAATGCTGCCTGCTCGGGCTTTACGCACGCTGTGGGCCTGGCCCAGGGTGCCATCGCCGCAGGCACCGCGACCAACGTCCTGGTCATCGGCGCGGAAATGCTGACCGATTACACCGACTTCACCGACCGCACCACCTGCGTGCTGACCGCCGACGGCGCCGGCGCGTTTGTCGTGACAGCTTCCGAGGAGAATGCGATTTCCCCTGCGGTATGGGGTTCGGTGCCTTCGCTGTCGGATGCCGTGCGCATCGAAGCCGAGAACGACATGAAGTTCGCGCAGAACGGCCAGAGCGTCTACCGCTGGACCGTGACCCAGCTGCCGAAGATCGCCTCGCAGATCATCGAGCGCGCCGGACTGCAGCCCGAGGAAATCGACGGCATCATCCTGCACCAGGCCAACTTGCGGATCATCGAGCCGCTGGCCGAGAAGATCGGTGCGCCGAATGCCCGCGTAGCCACCGACATCGTCTACTCCGGAAACACCTCGGCCGCTTCGGTGCCGCTGGCGCTGTCCAAGCTGATGGCTTCGGACGAGCCGCTGCCTTCGGGGTCCAAGGCCCTGTTGTTCGCCTTCGGCGGCGGTCTGGCCTACGCCGGCCAGGTCATCACCATTCCATAATCGACGCTTAAATCAGATAGCCTGTCGCCATCGGCGGCAGGCTTTTTTGTACCTTCCGCAGCTTTCGCCCGGCCAGTATGTGGAAAGGCTGAACGCACCTGCGACCCGCGGATCGTTGTGCCACGATGAAATTGGTGGATAAAGCACAGCTTCCCTGGAAGAGAGGTCTTCGGTCCGTCGGGAAGCAGACAAGAATCGGAGTTTTCCGAATCTGTCCAAGACTGCGGCTATCCATTGTCCACGTTGTCCTTGTTGCGGAAAGGAAAGACATGAAGACAGTCAGTAAAGCTATTGTCGAGTCCCTCGCGGAATACGGCGTCACCCACGCCTGGGGTGTTGTCGGCGATGCTCTTAACCCGCTGACCGACGCAATCCGTGAAGAACCTTCCATGGAGTGGGTTGGCGTACGACACGAGGAAGCCGCTGCGTTTGCAGCCGGTGCGCAAGCCCAGCTGACAGGGCGTCTTGGGCTGTGCATGGGAACGGTGGGCCCGGGATCGATCCATCTGCTCAACGGTCTCTATGATGCCAAGAAGTCCCATGCCCCGGTCTTGGCCATTTGCGGCCAAGTGCCTACCTCGGAAATTGGCAGCAGTTTCTTCCAAGAGGTCAACAACGATCTTCTATTCAGCGACGTAGCGGTCTTCGCGCAGACAGTCACCTCGGCCGACCAAATGCCGCAGCTTCTGGAACAGGCTGTCAACGCCGCCATCTCGAACCGCGGTGTGGCCGTGCTGACCGTGCCGGGGAACGTGGGCGGCATGAAGCTCGAAAAGAACGTCCGCCCGGCCAAGTTCACCCCGCAGGCGGCGCAAGCCGCTGCGCCGCTGCGACAGATTGATGAGGCCGCCCAGGTATTGCAGGATGCCCAGAAAGTCACCTTGCTGGTCGGGATGGGTGCGCGCGAAGCACGCGCCGAGATCCTCGAACTTGCCGAACGCTTGCAAGCTCCCATGGTGCTGACGCTCAAGGCCAAGGAAAGCTTGGAATCGGAGAACAACTATCAGGTAGGGCAGACCGGCCTGATCGGCAACCCCGCAGCGGCCGCTGCATTGGACGAAGCAGATGTAGTATTCATGATCGGAACCGATTTTCCGTACAGGGACTGGTACCCCAGCGGGAAGACGGTCATCCAGCTGGATATGCGTGCCGAGCACATTGGCCGTCGCACCCAGGTTTCGCACGCGCTGGTCGGGCATGTCGAGCCGTCCTTGAAACAACTGTTGCCGAAACTACCAGCCGGACGCGCGGACAAGCATCTGGCATCGATCCGCAAGCAATACGAGCGCTGGTTGGAACGCCAGGGCAGGATCACCGACCCGGATCGCGACCGCGGTCTGGTGGGAAAAGTCCGTAGCCTGGTGGAGAACCCGGAGGAGTTCATTCGTCCGGAAGCAGTCGCTGCCCAGCTGGACCAGAAAGCAGCCCGCGACGCGATATTCACCGTCGACACGGGAATGTCAACGGTTTGGTTGTCGCGGTTCATAGAGATGCGGGGCGAACGGCGCCTGCTTGGGTCCTTCAATTTGGGCTCCATGGCCAACGCCATGCCTCAAGCTCTAGGGGCGCAGGCGTTGGATCGTTCGCGGCAGGTCATCGCCAACTGCGGCGACGGCGGACTGATGATGCTGCTCGGAGATCTGCGGACAGCCGTGACCTACAAGCTCCCGGTGAAGTTCATCGTCTACAACAACGGCCGTCTGGGAATGGTCAAGCTTGAGCAGGAACAGGGCGGTCTCGAGGAATTCGGCACGGAGCTGGACAATCCCGATCTCTCCCAAGTCGCACATGCAATGGGCATTAATTCCCAGCTGGTCACGAAGCCCGAAGACATCGCGGCTTCCATTGATGCAGCGCTTGCCAGCGATGGACCGTATCTGCTCGACATCCGTACCAATCCTCAGGAGATATCCTTGCCGCCGAAGACGACTGCGTCTGATGCCTGGGGGTTTGCGATCGCCAAGTCGAAGGAAGCAATCGAAAGCCCTTGAACCGGCACTGCCCAGAATCGCATCTGGTCTGGAGAGCTCGAACGCATCCCTTGGCAGACTGCGCCTCGGGGCAAGTCTTGACTTGCCCAGAGGCGCAGTCTGCAATCTCGAAGTCTGCATCGTCACTGCCACTCAGAGACACAACGGACTTCCGCAGGAGAAACACCCCTGCGTTCGGGGAAGCGTTTTCTCCCGGCAACCGAACCGTGAGGTGTCCGAAGCTGCTGGAAGGCCGCAGTCCCCGAAGTGTCTACTCTTCGTGCCCTTGGTCCCCGCTCATCGATCCTTCTGCCGGCGGTGTTTCTCCGGGCGGCACTCCGCCACCCGGTTCCAAGCCAGTGATTGTCTGTTCCAGAGGGTCGGGGTTAGAGGAAGCCGCCTTTTCCTGACTTGATGCCCCACCCGCGGCGTCCTTCTCTGTTTCGCTTTGTTTGTCGAACTTGTTGTTCTTCATTGAAAAGCTCCTTCGGGATTTCTATACCTTGCTCGCGTTAGTTGTCCAGGGCCGATTAAGCACCGAGCTCCTCGATGATCGCGGCATTGAACGCTTCCAGATCTCCAGGGTTGCGCGAAGTGATGAGAACGAAATTTTGCGCCGAGCACCGGAAAACTTCCTCGTCCACCCACTGTCCGCCAGCGTTGACCACGTCTGTCTTAATTGACTTATACGAAGTCAACGTCTTGTCCCGGACAAGCCCGGTTTCCACAAGCAGCCACGGACCGTGGCAGATCGAAGCCACCGGCCGTCCGGTGGCGGCGAAGGACTGGACAATGCGCTGCGCCTCGTCGTCAAGACGCAGATTATCCGCATTGAGCGTTCCCCCAGGGATCAGCAGCAGGTCGAATTCCTGCTCGTCCACGGTCTCCAAAGCCATGTCAGCTTCGAGAATCTTGCCCTGGTCCCAATCTCCCACCAAGGTTTGGATCTTCTCCTTCCTGGGAGCAGCGACCTTGACGTTTGCTCCGGCAGACCGAAGCGATTCGACCGGACTGGTCAATTCGTCTTGCTCAGCGCCACGATTGGAGACCAGAACGAGAACCTTTTTACTGGACAAATCAGCCATCGGCTTTTCCTTTCCTCTAGGTGTTCACAGCCAACACTGCTCTGCCAGCACGGGTGGCACAAGAAGCGGTCAGGAAGTCCTCAGGCGCGGTCCCCAGCGAGAGTGCTTCACTTGTCTCGCCCTTCGTTTGATTTGCCCAGCTCTCTCCGCGGCGCGAAGATCCTCACCGGCGTCTGTCCGGAACGCGGTACGGAGCACTTAGCTTATGGTCACGGCATTGCAACACCGGTCTTCGACGTGCGGTGTGATGTCCATCAATGCTCATCGGACAAAACGCAAGTCAGGGCTGTGGACCCGTTTCCTCCGGATAGAACACCCGTACGGGTATCCCAAAAGTTGCTCGAAGATACTAAGCTGTAGATGCCCGAGCGCCTCGAACGTGAGGGACGAGGACCGGTGTCCCCCAAGCACCGATCCACGTCGGCGATGCTGCAGTCCCCCAAGCGCAACATCGCCCCTCGGGTATTCAGCAGCCCGCCAAGAGCGGCTCCTTGACTCACGAGCTCTACACTGCAAGACTCGTACTCGTGAACCTGTCAGACAGCTGGACACCCGGACAGCAACCCATTGAACGCCGCTCCGCTGCGGAAGCAGTTTTCCTCTCCCTGCGCGCGGCCATCGAAGCCCAGGAAATCCCGCTCGGCACCAAGCTGGGATCCGAGGCGAGCCTCGCCGCGGACTACGGCGTGAGCCGATCGGTCATCCGCGAAGCCCTGCGGTCCTGCGCCACCCTGGGACTCACCCGCACGGAGACCGGGCGCGGCACCTTCGTAATCTCCCACCGCCCCACCCGCGAGCTCAAGCTGGGCACCTTCTCCTCGGACGACCTGCATGAGGCCCGCCCGCACATCGAGATCCCCGCCGCGTCCCTGGCCGCCAGCCGGCGCACCGCCGAAGACCTCGAACGGCTGCGCGGGCTGCTGGACCAGATGGAGCACGAAGACGATCCGGCAGCCTGGGTCGAGCTGGACGCGGCGTTCCACGCCGCCATCGCCTTGGCCAGCGACAACTCGGTGTTCACCAAAATCGTCAGCGACATCCGCGAAGCCATGTCGCGCCAGTCCGAGACCGTCAACCTGGTTGCCGGCCGCACCGGCCCGTCCAACGAGGAGCACCGCCTCATCGTCCAGGCCATCGCCGACCAGGATCCGGACGCCGCCGCGCAAGCCATGAACGGACACCTCAGCGCCGTGCACCACGCCATCACCACCATCGTCAGGAGCAGCAAGTGACCCGCATCGAAACCCAACTGCCGGACCTGCATGCGCTGGCCGCCCACGGCCTGCCGCAGCACGTCCCCCTGGTAGGTGCCACCCGCGGGGACGCCATCGAATCCATCCACTACGGCTCGGCCGTGGTGCTGGGCCCCGACGGCTCGGTGCTTGAAAGCCGCGGCGACACCCAGGCGCTGTACTATCCGCGCTCGGCGCTCAAGCCGCTGTTCGCCGTGGGCCTGCTGCGTGCCGGCCTGGAGTTGAGCGACGAGCAGATCGCCCTGGCCGCCGCCAGCCACTCGGGCTCGCAGCGCCACCAGGACGTCGCCCGCTCCACCCTCGAAGCGGCCGGGCTGTCCCTCCAGGCCCTGGGCAACTCCACCGACTTGCCCTACGGCACCGCCGAGCAGGCCGCTTGGCTGGCCGCCGGCGGCTCCGCCACCCAGCTGGCGCAGAACTGCTCCGGCAAGCACGCGGCGCTGCTGGCGCTGTGCAAGCTCAAGGGCTGGGATCTGGAAAGCTACCTTTGCGAAGGCCACCCGCTGTTGCAGCTGCTGCGCGAAACCGTCGAGGAGCTCACCGGCGAGGACATCGCCGGGCAGAGCACCGACGGCTGCGGCACCCCGGTCTACCTGCTCTCACTGCCGGCGCTGGCCCGCGGCTTCGCTCGGCTCGCCTCCGCCGCGCAGGGTACCCCGGAGGGCCGCGTCGCCGCCGCCATGCGCGCCTACCCGGAGCTGGTGGCCGGCGAGGGCCGCGACGTCACCGCGCTGATGCGCGAGGTTCCCGGCGCCATCGCCAAGGACGGGTTCGAGGGCATCCAGGCCGTCGCCCTGCCCGACGGCACCGCGCTGGCAGTGAAGATCGCCGACGGCGGCGACCGCGCCCGCATGCCGATCACCGCAGCCCTGCTCGCGGCGCACGTTCGCGTGCCTGAAGATCTGCTTTCAAGCCCCGCTCTGGGCGGGGGAAAGCCCGTCGGCCGCCTGGCCGCACTCTAGAAACACCCATCCATTACAGGAGAAATATCCCCATGATCCAGTCTCAGCTCGCCGCCACCCGCGTAGAGCATGATCTGATCGGCGACCTCGACATCCCAGCCGAGGCCTATTGGGGCGTGCACACCCTGCGCGCCAAGCACAACTTCGACATCACCGGGACCCAGCTCTCCGGCAACCCGTACCTGATCCGCGCACTGGCGCGTGTGAAGCAGGCAGCGGCCCGCGCGAACCACGAGCTGGGGCTGCTGGACGCCGAGCGCGCCGCGGCCATCGACGCCGCCTGCGAGCGCATCGTGGCCGGCGAGCTGCACGAGCAGTTCATCATCGACCCGATCCAGGGCGGCGCCGGCACCAGCACCAACATGAACGCCAACGAGGTCATCGCCAACCTGGCGCTGGAAATCATGGGCCACGCCAAGGGCGAGTACCAGTACCTGCACCCGAACGACCACGTGAACCTCTCGCAGTCGACCAATGACGCGTACCCGACTGCTGTCAATATCGCCACCCACTTCGCCACCCAGCCGCTGCTGGAAGCCATGAAGGTGCTGCAGGATTCCTGCCTGGCCAAGGCCGAGGAATTCCGCACCGTGGTCAAGATGGGCCGCACCCAGCTGCAGGACGCGGTGCCGATGACCGTGGGCCAGGAGTTCGGCGGCTGGGCCGTCACCCTGGGCGAGGACCGGGCCCGCCTGGCCGAATCGCTGTCGCTGGTTACCGAGATCAATCTGGGCGCCACCGCGATCGGCACCGGGCTGAACGCCCCGGCCGGCTATGCCGAGGCCGCGTGCCGCCACCTGCGCGAGCTGACCGGCCTGCCGCTGACCACCAGCCCGGATTTGATCGAGGCCACCAGCGACGTGGGAGCCTTCGTGCACCTGTCAGGCGTGCTCAAGCGCGTGGCGCTGAAGATCTCCAAGATCTGCAACGACCTGCGCCTGCTCTCCTCCGGTCCGCGCGCGGGCCTGAACGACCTGCACCTGCCGGCTGTGCAGTCCGGCTCCTCGATCATGCCCGGCAAGGTCAACCCGGTGATCCCGGAGGTCGTGAACCAGATCGCCTACCAGGTGGTGGGCCACGATTTGACCGTGACCATGGCGGCCGAGGGCGGCCAGCTGCAGCTGAACGCCTTCGAACCGGTGATCGCGCATTCGATCGGCCTGTCGCTCAAGCACCTGACCAACGGCTGCCTGACCTTGGCCACCCGCTGCATCGACGGCATCACCGTGGACGAGGACGCGCTGCGCCGCGAGGTGGAGAACTCCATCGGCCTGGTCACCGCGCTGAACCCGCGCCTGGGCTACTCCGCATCCACCGCCATCGCCATGGAGGCGCTGCACACCGGCCGCGGCGTGGCCGAGCTGGTGCTTGAACGCGGCCTGCTGTCCGCCGAAGACCTGAACGAGCTGCTCTCCCCAGAGCGTTTGGCCAACCTCTCCGACTAAAAAGGAACCCTATGGAGAAAACCACCCCCGAGGCGGCGCTGACTGCCGGCGACTCCGACTACCACAAGGGCTTGTCCCCACGGCAGATGCAGATGATCGCCATTGGCGGCGCCATCGGCACCGGCCTGTTCATGGGCGCCGGAGGGCGCCTGGCCCAGGCCGGTCCCGGCATCGTCATCAGCTACGCGGTCTGCGGCTTCTTCGCCTTCCTGATCCTGCGTGCGCTGGGCGAGCTGGTCATGCACCGGCCGTCCACCGGATCGTTTGTGTCCTACGCCCGCGAGTTCTACGGCGAGAAGGCGGCCTTCGCCACCGGCTGGCTGTACTGGCTGAACTGGGTCATGACCGCCATCGTGGACATCACCGCCGTCGCGCTGTACATGGCGTTCTTCGGCAAGTACGTGGAATGGATCGGTTCGGTCCCGCAGTGGCTGTGGGCGCTGGCCGCCCTGGCCCTGGTGCTGACCATGAACCTGATCTCGGTCAAGGTCTTCGGCGAGATGGAGTTCTGGTTTGCCCTGATCAAGGTGGTCGCGCTGGTCTCCTTCCTGATCATCGGCTGCTACTTCGTCTTCTTCGGCACCCCGGTCGACGGCCACGAGGTCGGCTTCTCGATCATCTCCGAGAACGGCGGGCTGCTGCCCAACGGGCTGCTGCCGGTGCTGGTGCTGATGCAGGGTGTGGTTTTCTCCTACGCGTCCATTGAGCTGATCGGCACCGCGGCCGGCGAAACCGCCAACCCGGAGAAGGTCATGCCCAAGGCGATCAATACCGTGATCATCCGCATCGCAGTGTTCTACGTCGGTTCGCTGGTGCTGCTCTCCCTGCTGCTGCCGTACACCGCCTACTCGGCCGGGGAGTCGCCGTTCGTGACGTTCTTCGGCTCCATCGGGGTGAAGGGCATGGACGTGGTGATGAACCTGGTGGTGCTCACCGCGGCTTTGTCCTCGCTGAATGCCGGCCTGTATTCCACCGGCCGCATCATGCGCTCGATGTCTCTGAACGGCTCGGCTCCGCGCTTCGCCGGACGCATGAACCGTTCCGGCGTCCCGTACGGCGGCATCGTGATCACCGCTGCGGTGGCAGTGCTCGGCGTGGTGCTGAACGCTGTGGTTCCGGCCGCGGCATTCGAGATCGTGCTGAACTTCGCCGCCGTCGGCATCATCGCCTCCTGGGGCATGATCGTGCTGTGCCAAATGGCGCTGGTGAAAAAGGTCCGTGCCGGCGAAATGCAGCGCCCGAGCTTCCGCATGCCATTCGCTCCGGTCTCCGGCTGGGTGACGCTGGCGTTCCTTGCCGCGGTGCTGGTCATGATGGCCTTCGACAACCCCGTGGGTACCTGGACCATCGCTTCGCTGGTTGTCATCATTCCGATGCTGATCGGCGGCTGGTACCTGTGCCGCGGCCGCATCAACCAGCTGGCTTCCGCCCGGCTGAACGCCGAGGCGCAGTCCGAAAAGGTCTAGCCGCTTCGCAGCTGTTCCACCACCGATGGCCCGGGATTCTTCCCGGGCCATCGGTCGTCCCCGCGCATCGGCCGCGCCGATCAAGGGTAGTTGGCCTCCGACATGATCTGGGTTTCCAGTAGTGCAAAGGGCACAGATAGTGGCATGATGTGTGAGGTGAAACACTCTAAGCATTCATTTCAGGAATTGGACTCCTACGTCGCCATGCCGCGGATCAGCGGCTTGGCGCTCTCCCCCGACGGGCGCCGGCTGGTCACCACGCTGAGCACCTTGAGCGAGGACGCCACCAAATACACCAACGCGCTGTGGGAAATCGACCCGGCCGGCAAGAACCCGGCCCGCCGGCTGACCTACTCGGAGCACGGGGAGTCGAGCCCCGTCTTCACCGCCGACGGCGACCTGCTGTTCACCGCCAAGCGCTCTTCCAAGGACGACGCTGTGGCCGAAGGCTGGCTGCTGCCCGCCGCTGGCGGCGAGGCCCGCGCGGTCATCACCCATCCGGCGGGGGTCGAATCGCTGTCCACCTGCGCCAAGTCTCCGAAGACCGTGCTGGTGCGTTCCTCGGCGCTCAGCCGGGCCACCGGCTTGGAGCACGAGGCCAAGCTGCGCGCGGCCCGCAAGGAGAAGAAGGTCTCCGCCATCCTGCACACCGGCTACCCGGTGCGTTTCTGGGACCACGATCTGGGTCCGGCCACTCCGCACCTGTACGCGAGCAGCCTGCCTGCCGGGCAAGAGCACAGCGAGCTGGCCGACCTGACACCCGGGATCGGCGCCAGCCTCGTGGAGGCAGCCTCTGATGTCGCGCCCAATGGCGACTTCCTGATCACCGAATGGATCGTCCCGGAAGGTCGCGGCGACCAGGCCGTCGGCCTGATGCGCATCGACATGCATACCGGCGCCCGGGAAATGCTGCTGGCCCCGGACGAGACCTACGAATACGCCATGGGCAAGATCAGCCCGAATTCAGCCAAGCTCGCCTACGCGCGCTGGCGCCGCTCGACTCCTGATTCCGCTCCGGCCTGCGAGCTGTTCGTCATGCACCTGGCCAGCGGCGAGTCCTACCAGATCGCCGTGGGCTGGGACCGCTGGGCCACGGAGATCGTGTGGGTCCCCAACAGCAGGTCGCTGCTGCTGGTCGCCGACGAGGACGGGCACGGCCCGGTCTTCCATCTGCGTCTGGAAAACGACCGCGTCACCCGGCTCACCGACTCCGGCGCCTTCACCAACGTGCTGGTGAGCCCGGATTCCCGTGCCGCCTATGCGCTGCGCGCAAGCTATGAGCACCCTGCCGAGCCGGTCGCACTGGACCTGACCCACATCGGCGACCTGGAAGCCGGCGATTACGTCCAGGTCACCGAGCTGCCCTCCCCCGCACCGCGTCCGCAGCTGCCGGGCACCCTGGAAGAGGTCAGCACCGAGGTCGACGGGGCAACGGTCCGCGCCTGGCTGGCGCTGCCCGAAGGCGCCAGCGCCCAGAACAAGGCTCCGTTGCTGCTGTGGATCCACGGCGGACCGCTGAACTCCTGGAATGCGTGGAGCTGGCGCTGGAACCCTTGGCTGCTGGTCGCGCAGGGCTACGCGGTGCTGCTGCCGGATCCTGCCCTGTCCACCGGCTACGGCCAGGACTTCATCCAGCGCGGCTGGGGCAACTGGGGCCAGGCGCCGTACACGGACCTGATGGCGATCACCGACGCGGCCGAGGCGCGCGCCGACATCGACGAAACCCGCACTGCGGCCATGGGCGGATCCTTCGGCGGCTACATGGCCAACTGGGTGGCAGGTCATACCGACCGCTTCAAGGCGATCGTCACCCACGCCAGCCTCTGGGCACTGGACGGCTTCGGGAAGACCACCGACGCCTCGTTCTACTGGACCCGCGAGATGAGCCCGGAGATGATCGAGGCGAATTCGCCGCATCATTCGGTGGACAAGATCGTCACCCCGATGCTGGTCATCCACGGCGACAAGGACTACCGGGTGCCGATCGGCGAAGGACTGCGCCTGTGGTACGAGCTGCTGTCTTCCTCGGGTCTGCCGCAGCAGGCGGACGGTACCACCGCCCACCGTTTCTTGTACTTCCCGGACGAGAACCACTGGGTGCTCGCCCCGCAGCACGCGAAGATCTGGTACCAGGTGGTCACCGGATTCCTGGCCGAGAACGTGCTGGGACAGGAGCCGGGCGAACTGCCTGAGCTGCTGGGATAGCCCAGCTTCTTGATGGCGGTATTGAAACCCACCAGCGCCCGGCGTGAGCCAAAGGGCTGGTGGGTTTCCCCGTTGATGGGCACGATAAACAGCACCACCACTGACGCAGGTGCCGGCCATGACACACCGATCCGGTACTGCTGTTGTTGGAACCAAGGACCAGCCGAGTGCGCCGCTTGCAGCTTTCTAATGCACGAGGCGTCTAGTGACGAGCAGACCATTCAACGAACAAGTCGCGAACTTCGTTGATTGCCCCAAGGTCACCGGACTCGTCAGTGCCGATATTCTCCTGAATCCATTCGAAGTAGCGCTGGGCTTCATCCAGCATCCCCGGGATGAAATCCTTCGGATCCACCACGTTCGTCTGCTCATCTACGGTGAACAGTGTCGAACGGCCTTTTGAACGCAAGTGAATCGGCACTGGAGAACCGGGGAATAGTCCTTCGCCCTCGCCCGTTTGAAGGAACGAATCGATGACTTCGAC
The DNA here is from genome assembly GCF_046940185.1 of Arthrobacter sp. 'calajunan'. Taxonomy (NCBI): domain Bacteria; kingdom Bacillati; phylum Actinomycetota; class Actinomycetes; order Micrococcales; family Micrococcaceae; genus Arthrobacter; species Arthrobacter sp. 'calajunan'. The sequence continues at coordinate 237,365 of NZ_JBKZDY010000003.1, read as the reverse complement.
CAGATCCATCCACAGGCTTGCAACGTTATCCCAGAGGGACGCTGAAATCAGGTCGATTCCATAGTAGGCCACCTGGAGCAATCCTTCTCCGCCATAGGGGTTTCGCTTGAGCCGATTGCGCCAAATGTCGGCAGCGCGTTCTGGTGCCTCGTACATGTCCACCAGATACTTGTCGGGGTTCTCCACGAAATCATCGAGGTCCTCCACGGTGTGTGGAACCAGAATGTAGGCTTCGCTGTGCACCGCTTTTGGCGTATCTTCCATCCGTGGATCCTGACTCTAGGCGCGGGCAGAGCCTAACGACTCGACCCTTGTCAAAGGTTATTTTGTATTTGAACCTATGATAGCTTCCAGCTCAGCGGGTGCTCTTCGCATCTTTCACGGACGTGTTCTGATCGAGCAAAGTCTGCTTATCCGTTAGTGACTTCCATCTTCAACAAATACCCGGGGCAGACGCTGCCCGCGACGGCCTTCAAGGCGCTGGTACCCCCCCGGCACGGCTGGCGCGTGTCAACGCCCCGGGCCGTGCCCGGATAGTGGGGCATCTTGAGCCGGCTTCCCGTGATGCGCCACGGGCTGGGGTCAACCCGTGACCTTGATGTTGTGGTTCAGGCGCAGCTCATTGTGCGGATCATAGCGCCGCTTCAGTGCCGCCAGCCGAGCATACTTTTGCTCCCCATACACTGCCAAGGCGTCGAAGCCGCCGGTCGTCGGGGCATCGGTGCTGGAGAAGTTGAGGTATTCGCCGCCTTCGGCCACTGCACTCATGTCCCGATGGAATCCGCGGATGAATTCCCGATGGTGTGCGTCTTGAGCCTGCTCCTTCCAGAATCCATAGATGTTGATCCAGAAGGCCGAGGAGCGGTCGGGAAACGCGGTGGCTTCCTCCGCTACCCGTCCCATGGCCCCGCCCATGACATGCAGATCAAAGGCCGTGCCCGGCCATGTGAGCTGAGTGGCCTTGTCTACCAGCAGTGCGATGGTGTCGTCGTCGAGGGAATCAAAACCGGTGTTCTTCCAATAGGCGCGTACGCCCTTGGGAAAGACGTCATCCATGGATGATTGCCATTCAGGCCAGGAGATTGCCGCGACATCCTGGACATCCGGCGGTGCAAGTTCCGTAAACCGCTCCACGCATGCGCTTCCGGCGGCATGATCCGGATCGGCCCAGACGAAGCCGACCGCGAGGATCGTGTCAGTGCTCAGTTCCCATTCCTCCGGCGGGACCAGCGCTGTCGCAATGACCGTCATTGCATCAGGCAGGTTCGCGGCCCAGTCCCGCAGTGCATGTAATGCTCCACGCCAATGCGCTGCCCGGTAGATCAGGTTTCCGGCCAGCACCGTTTCCGGAAGCGTATGCGCGGAGAAGGTAAAGTCGGCCACGATCCCGAAGTTGCCGCCCCCGCCGCGCAGGCCCCACAGCAGCTCGGGATTTTCCCGGGCATCGGCACGGACTTTTTCGCCGCTCGGCGTGTACATCTCCGCGGCAATGAGGTTGTCGACGGTCAGGCCATGGGCTCTGGTTAGCCAGCCGAATCCTCCGCCCAGGCAAAGTCCTGCGATTCCTGTCCGCGAGATCACCCCGACGGGAACGGCAAGTCCGTGGGCGCTCGTGGCTTGGTCGAGTTCGCCAAGGAGGGTTCCCGGGCCGGTGCTCACCTGTCGCAGAGACGGATTGACCATTATTTTGTTGCAAGCACGCAAGTCGAGGACGAGGCCCCGGTCAACGGTGCCGTGCCCTGCCACGTTGTGCCCGCCCCCGCGAACGGCGAGCGGCAGGTGATGGCTTCGGGCGAAGTCAAGGGCGAGCGGAATGTCTGTGAGCTCTCCGGCCCTGATAATCAGCTCGGGCCGGCGGTCGATCATGGCGTTCCACAGGGCGCGGGCATCGTCGTACTCTTGGTCTGCTGCCGTGACAAGGGTTCCGCTGAGGGAAGCACCCAGCGATCTGAGATCGGCTAATGAGATTAGTGGATTGTTCATGATGCGCGCGCTCCTTCGGACAGATCGCATCGGAACTTGGGTGTGGGTAATTCTCCTCCCGGTTTTTGCATGGAGCAATGGGCAGGATCGTGCGATTTTCGGCTCAATTTCATGGTTCAAGCCCCAAAACCAGAGGACAGGACTGAGGCATCCGCAAAGCTTTCACGCCCAGTCGGACTTGTCATCCCTCGCTAGGCTTTCATCGGGTGCAGTCCCGGCAACTTCACCCCGCCAGGAGTATCTCCACCGGCTCCGCGTGTGGCCTCGATCAATCTCTGGGCACGGCGAGCGACATCTGCGTCGCGCTCGGCCAAGACATCGGCCAGGTGGTCCAGGTGCTCAACGCGGGCGCTGAACTCACGGCGCAGTCGTTCGTTCAACGGCGTGGCGTCCAGTTCCCGTTCTTCCCGCAGCGCCATGGCCAGAGCACGTTCAAAGAGCCTCTGGCCTGCATCGTCGGCGCGGCCGTTGCTGCCGCTTGACCCAAGAACCGCCACGGCGTTGATCTGGGATTCGTCCAGTCCCAGGAGTAGGCGCGCCAATTTCTTCTTGGCCGAGCGCAACGAGGCGGTCCCGCGCCCGAAACGTCTCAGACTTGACGTGGCGGTGAGCAGGAACCGGATGACCAGGACGATGTTCACCACGGTGAAGAAGAACAACATGGTCAGCAGCCAGAACAGTCCCCCGAAGCTGATCGAGGTATCTTCTTCGAAGCCGTTAAGTTGGATGCCTTCGGCGTAGTCGTCCACCACGTTGGCGATGGTGATATCCGGATACGTGCTTTCGTGGATGCTCCCGTGCTCCCAGTTCGAAGTGCCGCCGAGGGTGTATTGACCCGTGCTGATTTCCGGGCTGATCAGGCCGGGGGCGATGGTTGTCCCTTCGTCCGTGGAGAACACCGGGATGATGGCTTTGCCGTCCTTCAATTCCTTCGTCATCGGGTCGAGCAGTTCTGGAAATTCCTGCTTGATGCGGTACAGGGACGTCAGCAGGCTCAGGGGCTCTGCCGAGCGGTATTCAGATCCGGGAGGATCAGTCCTCAGGTCCAGGTAGGCTTCGGCGTCGCGGACGGCGATCACCATGCTGGTCGGCACCGGGAAATCGGTGTCCATGTAGCGGATGATTTCGGTATCGGACAGCTCTCCGCTGGGGTCGTCGATCTCCAGCTGCGCACCGCGGCCGGTGCCTTCCCTGTCGGGTAACGGGTCCTCAACCACGTTTGCGGCAGTGATGCCGGCCGGAATCATGCCGACCAGCAGCAGGGCGGTGAGCATCACGGCCAGCCGCGGCCCACTGGGCCGGTAGGCCGATTCAGTGCGCTGCTTTGCCGTCGTCTTCCGGTCTGACTCAAGGGTTTCACCGGTGATGGATTTCGCCAGCGCATCCAGGTAGGCCGCGTTCGCGTAGCCGTCCCTGCCGGTCGAGGCGTCCAGTCCCAGCGAGGTTTTCAGCTCCCGGTATTCCTGGGGCGCGCCAGCTGGTGCGGCGACCTTGCCGTGCGGGTACCGGGAGATCTTCTTTTTCTGCTTGGTCAAAAGCTCGACCAGATGCTGCTCGGCCCGCTGCCACTTTTCGACGGCCTGCAGGTTCTTCGGATCCCCGGCGGCTGCGTCCAGCAGCTGTCCGAGGGCCGAACGCAGCTGTTCGATGTCGCCGTTGGCGACCATTCGGCCGGGTGCCTGCTCCAAGCGGATCAGCAGCGTCGTCATGGCATCGTTGATCGGCGCGCTGAGCCGGTCGAAGGTCGTCCCGGTCCCGACCAGGCGCGCGTGCACGGAGCCTGCGCCCATCAACGCGTCGGACAAGCTGGTCAGCTTGCGGGCGGACGCCTCGAATTCGGCGAGTTGCTGCGCGGTTTGCGCCCTGAAGGCGGTTTTGGGCGAATAGACCAGCTCGGTCAGCGAACTTTCGGACCTGGCCAAGTCCAGAGACAGTTTCTGCAGCTGGAGCCAGGATTTCCGGAAGCCCTGTGGGCGCTCGGTCTCCGGCGCCGCGTAGAAGGTCGCTTCGAGCGCTTCGAGGTCCAGCACGACGCGGGCCAGCTTGCGCTGCGCCGCGACGAGACGGCGGTGTTTTGCTTCCCATCGCAGGTTGTAGCGCAGGGCCATCAGCAGGAAAACTGTGGTCGCCGTGGCGGCCAGGGCGATCAGCGAGATCCAGAAAACCGGGTTGGTGTTGGGCGGGTCGTAGAGCACCACTGCCGCGCGCTGGGCGGCGGCCACAACGGATTTCGGTCCGTGGCCCAAACCCAGATTGTCACGGAACGCATTGTCGATCTCGAAACGGATATCTGTTTCGTCGTACGCCTTGCGGTCCCGTCCCTCCAGCAGGTCCGCGCGTACCGCGGTGCCTTCGAAACGCTGCTGGATCTTGTGGTCGTCGGTTTCGAGGTTCTCCAGCTGGGTGCTGAGCAGGATGTCATGATCCGGGACCATGCCGCGCAGCAGCTCGTCGCCGGTCAGGAATCGATCCGTAACGGTCAAGGTGAGCGGTCGGTGCGCGAGGATCGGACCTCCGGCGGCGGCATCCACGGTTTCCTGGCTGATGTTCCAGTCGTGTGTGCCTTCCACCACGATCTTCACCTCGTGCTGGGGAGTGTTCTCCTGCCCGTACGCGACGTAGGTGGACAGACCCATCCCGGCAATCACTGTGGTGGCCAAGGCCATGAGCACTGCCGGGATCAGCGCCAGCGAGTGCGGACGGCGCAGCTTGCGCCCGCTCGAGTCGAAGGCCGTGAACCGGCTCATGCCTTGTCCCCCGGGTGGTCATCCATCCAGCGCTGCACCTGCCGCGACGCCTGTTCCAGGGTGGCCAGGTCATCAAGCCTCCGTGTGCCGCCCTCTGGACGGTCGGCGCGGTGGACGGCAAGCTCGTGCGGGACCTTGATCCGCTTTCTCGTTGCCTGTTCCAGCAGCTGATCCAGATCCGAAGCCAGCGCGAGCCGCAGTTCCCAGAGCCGTTCCAGCATGTCAACCGGCTCTGCTCTTCCGGACATCGGCTTATCCAGCCACTGCTGGGCTTCATCCAGGGCGTCCGTATCGGTCACCAAATGCGCACGCACGCTCGAGGCGGCCTTCAGTGGCGCGACGTCCACGCGGTCGAGGAACTGCGCGCATTCATCCAGCAGCTGCCGGTGCGCGGAGATAATCGAGCCCCAGCGCTGGCGGCTTGGATTCGAGTTGCCGAGCAGCCCGTTGAGCGCGGTGCATGCCGACACCAGTTCTTTCTGGCACCGGCTGATCACTTCCAGCCGTTCAAGTTCCGCGCGGCTGACTGCAGTTGCCGCCGAGACCCGGTGCACCGCTTCCTGCCCTGCCTTCGCGAGCGGTGCGATGGCCCGTTCCAGCAGGTCGGCGCGCTGCTGGATGACGCCCCCGGCATCCGCGCTGAGGGCTGGCAGCTTGCAGGATTCAAGGTCGCGCAGTTGTTGCGGCAGCTGCTGGGCCAGCTGTGCTGCGCGTGCGCTGCGCTCCGTGGTTGACTGACGCTGGCGCTTGCGGACGCCGCGGAAAACAACGTAGGTGGTGAGCGATGCGCCCAGCACACCCAGGACCACGAAAAGCACAGTCCGCTTGCCCTCTGAACTGGCCGGCAGCAACGCGCCGAGGGTGTTCTTGGGCGCTTTCAATTCCTCGGTGGTGATGCGCACCGATTCGATAACTGCCTGGGTGTAGTCTTCCTTGTCCATCATCGGCCGCAACGCGGCAACGCTGTTGGACAGGGCCGCCGAACGGTCCCCGGTCACGTTCCAAGCCTTGTCGATCGCGATCTGAGCGCCTTGGCCATCCTTGTCCGGAAGCATCAGGCCAATGACAATCCAGCCGTCTTGGATGTAGCCCTTGGTGTCGGTGCTGTCTGGCCAGTCGTCGTGCAGGAGCAGGTAAGAGGTGGGACCGAACAGGGTCAAGGCACGGATGAACTGGGCTGCCCCGCCTTCCATCGCATTGTCGGCGGCATCGACACCCACCACGATGTTGGCGTTGGTCTGGCCCATGGTCTCGCGGACCGCGTCCAGGACTTTCTGGTTGTCGATCTGGGACTGTACCGAGTCGATGACCGCCAGGTGGAAGTCCCCTTCTTCGGCGACCAGGTCCGGGACGCGGATCGTGCCTTTGCCCTTGTCTTCGTCTTGGCCTTTCGACGGTGCGTCGCTGGGGCCCACCGGGTAGATCGGCTCGTAAATCTGTTCGTCCGCCATCGCGGGCGCCGCAAGAAATCCCCCGAGCACCAGCAGAAGAAGCACCAGCAGGGCCGTCGCGGTTCGCCGGGCAGTCGAAAGCAGATAAGTCATAATCCAACGATTGTATCAACAGCTGCTTTTCTTAACTGCCAAGGCCCCTTTGAATCAAGAGGATTCAAAGGGGCCTTGGCTGCGGGTCGGGAACTAGTCCAGCAGCATCGCAGGTTCCTGCAGGATCGAGGCGACGTCGGCCATGAAGCGGGCCGACAGGTCCCCGTCCACCACGCGGTGGTCGAAGGATCCGCCCAGCGTGGTGATCCAGCGCGGGACGACCTCCCCGTCCACAACCCACGGCTTCTGGCGGATCGTGCCGAAGGCGACGATCGCGACCTCTCCCGGGTTGATGATCGGGGTGCCGGTGTCGATGCCCAGCGCACCGATGTTGGTGATCGACAGGGTGCCGCCGCGCATGTCCTCCGGGGAGGTCTTGCCGGCACGGGCGGTGGTGGCCAGGTCGTTCAACGCGACCGCCAGTTCCTTCATGTTCAGGTTCTGGGCGTCCTTGATGTTCGGTACCAGCAGGCCGCGCGGGGTGGCGGCCGCGATGCCCAGGTTCATGAAGCGCTTCTGGTGGATCTCGGCGCCCTGCGGGGTTTCCACCCAGCTGGCGTTCACGCTCGGGTTGCGGGCCGCGGCCCAGATCACGGCGCGGGCCAGCACCAGCAGCGGGGAGACCTTGATGCCCTCGAAGTCGCGGGACTTCTTCAGGCGGGCCACGTACTCCATCGTGCGGCTTGCATCCACGTCCACGAAGATCGACACGTGCGGGGCGGTGAAGGCGGAGTCCACCATGGCCTTGGCGGTGGCCTTGCGCACGCCGCGCACCGCGGTGCGGTCCACGCGGGCGTCGGCCAGCTGGCCATGGGCCCAGTAGGTCGGCGCCGCCGCGTGCTCGGCCTCGCGCTGGGCTTGGTAGCTGTTGACGTCCTCGCGGGTGATTTCGCCCTGGGTTCCGGTGCCCACGACATCGTTGATGTCGATGCCCAGCTCCTTGGCCAGGCGGCGGACCGGCGGCTTGGCGAGCACGCGGTCGACGAAGCTTGCCATGGCAGGCTTGGCGCGGTCGACCTCGCGGGTCACCGCGCTTCCCAGCGAGGCGGCGCGGCGGGAGATGGTGTCGGCAATAGCCGAGGCGCGCACGGCCGGACGGGCCGCCGCCGGCGGAGCGGAGGGCGCCGGGCGGTTGGTGCGCTCGCGGCGCACCGAGGAGTCTGCGGTCGGGCCCGAGCCCACCAGCGGGCCGGGCTCCTCGCTGGCCACGGGCGCCGCGGTGGCCAGCGCCTCGGCCGGTTCCGGGGTGCCGGTCGGGGCCGGCTTGTTGCCCTCCTGGTCGATGGTGATCAGCGGGTTGTCCACCAGCACGGTCTCGCCCTCGGCGGCGTGCAGGGCGGTGACCACCCCGGCGAACGGGCTGGGCAGCTCCACCAGGGACTTGGCGGTTTCGATTTCCACGAAGACCTGGTTGACCTCGACGGTGTCGCCCACGGCGACCTTCCACGAGGCGATGTCGGCTTCGGTCAGGCCTTCGCCCACATCGGGCAGGTTAAAGACGGTCATGTTCGGCTCCTAGTAGGCGAAGGAACGGTCGAGCGCTTCGAGCAGCTTGTCGATGTCTGGCAGGTACTGCGATTCGACCTTGGAGATCGGGTACGGCATGTGGAATCCGCCCACGCGCAGCACCGGGGCCTCCAGGGACAGGAAGGCGCGTTCGGAGATGCGCGCGGCGATCTCCCCGCCCAGCCCGCCGAAGGTCGGCGCTTCATGGGTGACAATCAGCCGGCCGGTCTTCTGCACGGACTCGGTGATGGTGTCGAAGTCGATCGGCGAGAGCGAGCGCAGGTCGATGACCTCGATGGAGCGGCCCTCCTCGCGGGCGGCCTCCGCCGCGGCCAGCGCCACCGGCACCAGCGGGCCGTAGGCCACGATGGTGGCGTCGTCGCCGCTGCGCACCACCTGCGCCTTGAACGCGTCAAGGGCCGGGGTCTCGGTGTCCACCTCGCCCTTGAGCCAGTAGCGGCGCTTGGGTTCGAAGTAGATCACCGGGTCCTGGCACGCCGCCGCCTGCTGGATCATCCAGTAGGCGTCGTTCGCGTTGGACGGCGTGATGATGCGCAGGCCCGCGGTGTGCGCGAACAGGGCTTCGGGTGATTCGGAGTGGTGCTCGATGGAGCCGATGCCGCCGCCGTACGGGATGCGGATGACCACCGGGACGGTCAGCCGGCCCTCGGAACGGGCATGCATCTTGGCAAGCTGCGTGGTGATCTGGCTGTAGGCCGGGAACACGAAGCCGTCGAACTGGATCTCCACCAGCGGGCAGAAGCCGCGCAGGGCCATGCCCACCGCGCTGCCCACGATGCCGGCCTCGCCCAGCGGCGAGTCGATCACGCGGTGCGCGCCGTATTTGTCTTGCAGTCCGTCGGTCACGCGGTACACGCCGCCGAGCTTGCCGATGTCCTCGCCCATCAGCAGCGCCTTGTCGTTGGACTCCAGCACCTTGTCCAGGCCGGAGGTGATGGCCTTGGCCAGTGTCATGGTGCTCATGCGTTCTCTCCCGAATCTGCGAATCCTGCTTCGTACTGCAGGTGCCAGGCCAGTTCTTCCTGGATCAGCGGGTGCGCCTCGGCGTACACCTGCTCGAAGGACTTGGCCAGCGGCGGCACCGGGAAAGCCATGGCGTCCTCGCGGACGGTGGCGGCCATCTGGTCCGCGTCCTTGGCCAGCTGCTCGAAGAAGGCGTCGTCCACGATGTTGTTCTCGCGCAGGTAGGTCTCCAGGCGGATCAGCGGATCGAGCGGCGCCCAGGCGGCTTCTTCCTCGGTCATGCGGTACTTGGTGGGGTCGTCCGCCGTGGTGTGCGCACCCAGCCGGTAGGTGTCAGCTTCGATGAACACCGGGCCCTTGCCGCTGCGGGCGTGCTCCAGCGCCCAGCGGGTCACTGCCAGCACTGCCAGCACGTCGTTGCCGTCCACGCGGATGCCAGGCATGCCGTAGCCTGCGGCACGCTCGACCAGCGGCACCTTGGACTGGACCTCGAAAGGCACCGAGATGGCCCACTGGTTGTTCTGGCAGAAGTAGACCACCGGGGCGTTGAAGGAGTTGGCGAAGACCATCGACTCGTGGGTCTCGCCCTCGGTGGACGAGCCATCACCGAAGTAGGCGAGAACCGCGTTGCCCTCGGCGGCGAGCTTTTCCTCGTCCCAGCCGCGCTGCTCCATGCTCAGCGCCATGCCGTAGCCGGCCGCGTGCGGCAGCTGGGCTGCGAGCACCATGGTGTACATGTGGAAGTTGTTTTCCCGCGGGTCCCATCCGCCGCCGGAGATGCCGCGGAACAGACGCAACATCTCGGAGAAGGAGACGTTGCGGGTCAGCGCGACGCCGTGTTCGCGGTAGGTCGGGAAGATGTAGTCGCTGGGGCGGGTAGCGCGTCCCGAACCGATCTGCGCCGCTTCCTGGCCGCGCAGCGGAACCCAGAGGCACAGCTGGCCCTGGCGTTGAAGGGCGGTCGCCTCCTGGTCGAACCGGCGGGTCAACGCCATGTCGCGGTAGAAGCCGCGCAGCATGTCCTCGTCCACGTCGCCCAAATAGGCGTCATAGATCTCGTGGGGCAGGCGCTGGCCGTCGGGGGTCAGGATCTGCACCGGATCCTTCGGCCCGACCTCGGTCGCAGCAGGCGTCATAAATCTTCCTCCGGTCATAAATATGCCCCACACGGAATACATTCCGCATGGGACATATAGCGGCTTGTCTAATTTCCAAGCCTATAGCGTTTGCCTGTAAAAACGCGAGAAAACAGCGCCGCTCAGCTCTGCGCCAAATCGAGAGACTCTGCACAAAGCTCGATGAAGCGGTCGTTGGCTTCCGGCTCCGCAATCGAGATGCGCACGCCTTCGTGAGCGAAGCCGCGCACCGACAATGCCCTGGCTTCAGCACGTTCAACGAACTGCGTGGTCTTCTCGCCCAGTGGCAGCCAGACGAAGTTCGCCTGCGTGGCCGGGAACTTCCATCCCTGCTCCACCAGCGCAGCCACCACGCGTTCGCGCTCAGCGACGAGTGAATCCACCCGTTCGTACACCGCATCGATATGCTTCAGCGAGGCGATCGCCGCGTCCTGGGCCACCGAGGAGACCGCAAACGGGGTTGCGATGACCCGCAGGTTGTTGGTGATTTCCGGATGGGCCACCGAGTAGCCCACACGCAGGTTCGCCAGGCCGTGGGCCTTGGAGAAGGTGCGCAGCAGGACCACGTTCTGGTTGGCCTTGTAGGTCTTCACCCCATCCACGGACTGCGGATCACGCACGAACTCGATGTAGGCCTCGTCCAGCACAATCAGCACATTGCGCGGCACCCGGGAAATGAAGTCGTCAACCTCGGCCTGCGTGAGGATCGGGCCGGTCGGGTTGTTAGGAGTGCACAGCAGGATCACCGAGGTGTTCTCGTTGATGGCCTCGATCATGGCTTCAAGGTCATGCCGCCCGTCGGCAAGCACCGGAACCGGCACGGGAAGCGCGCCGGCAGTCTGCACGAGGATCGGATAGGCCTCGAAGGAACGCCAGGCGAAAATGACCTCGTCCTGGATGCCGTCCTCGTTCTGCCCGGCGAAGGTGTTCAGGATCTGGACCAGCGCACCGAGCGAGCCCGCGCCGGTGACGATGTCATCGGCCGGGACGTCGAGGTAGTCCGCCAATGCCTCGCGCAGCTTGGTGCTCAGCGGGTCCGGATAACGGTTCAGCGCATCCTGGTCGAGGACCGCCTGGCGCACCTGCGGCAGCGGGCCGAAGGGAATCTCGTTGGAGGAGAGTTTGAAGGAGCTCAGCCCCTGAATCTGTACCGGCGGTTTTCCGGCGGCGTACTTGGGCAGGCGGGCAACGATCGATCGCGGCTGCACCTGGTCTTGGGGCACAGAATTCTCAGTCATAAATCCCAGCGTAGCCCCGGAAGTGCGGAAAGGTGATTTAGTTTTCATCTACGACCCAGCTTTATGTGCGAAGGTTTTATCATGAGTTTCCTGATTCGAGTCATCGTAAATGCGCTGGCACTAGCAGTTGCCGTCTGGATTGTGCCCGGAATCCATATCGACGCCGTTGGCGATGACACCTTGGGCCTCGTGGTGTCATACCTGGTGGTCGGCCTGATCTTCGGTTTGGTCAACGCGCTGGTCCGCCCGATCGTCAGCCTGCTGTCGCTTCCCATCACCTGCCTGACCTTGGGGTTGTTCACCATCGTCGTGAATGCGCTGATGCTTGCGCTGACCGGCTGGCTCACCCGGTTCATCCCGGCGGAGCTGATCATCGACCACTTCTGGTGGGACGCGATCGCGGGCACCATCATCATCTCCATCGTCTCCGCGGTGCTCGGATTGTTCGTCAGCAGCGACCGCCGGTAGCACCCGTCCGTCGTCCCGCCATTTAGTGCGGCGGGGCGATCTCGTGGTCCAGCGGCTTGCGCTGTTTCCCACTGCCGCGCGGCTCCTGGCCGCGCGGTTTTTGTTTTGGAAGGGATTTCCGTTCCAGCTTGAATCGGCGGAACGTCAACGGACCGGGAGGCAGCATGAATGCTTCCAATTGCTTGCGCACGTCTGGAGCTGCATTTCGTTGAAGTTCACGCAGGTGGTCTTCGTAGTTCGGCAGGGAATGCGGAGGCCCGAAAACGCCACCTTGGGGCAGGGCGTCCTCGACGTCCTTGCGCGGCCCGTCAAAGGTCACCGTCATTTGTCTGGGCGAGGTTCGGTTCTGCCGTCCATCGGTTCCGGGAACCATGTCCTTGGAATCTTCCACCGACAAGGTTCTCACTTCTGATGGCACCGGAATGCCGCCAATCGGCGAGCCCAAGGTCAGCGCACGGGTCATGGTGAATTTCTTGCGCATCAACTTGTTCTTCAACAGGTTGGCAACATGGATGCCGCCCTGGGAGTAGCCGGTGAGAATCACCTCGTCACCGGGTCCCGCCCCCGAGTATTCCAAAGCCCGGGCAATCGGTTCGGCAAAGTTTTCCGAATCGCGGCCGAATCCGTCGACGATGCCCATCGAGTCGAAGGGATTGGCTCCCCCGAAACCGTCCTGGGTTCCCGGCAGCACCAGAACAAAGGTCTTCGAATCAAGCTGCGCGATGACGAATTTGCCCTGTTCCTCGGCCCCGCCGTCGTATAGCAAACGGTGCAAGGTGGCGTAGTCGTCCAGATTTCCATTGGCCTGCAGTTGCTCGGGCGACTGCTCCCCTGTCAGTTCCAGCCGGCCGTCGGGGTCCATGGTGCCGATCGCTTCGCCCAGCTGCTTGGTGGTTTCGGTGACCAGTGCATCCATGCCGGCTTCGGGCCGCAAGATATTCCACGGGTTGGCGAGCATCAACAATTGCAGCATGGTTTCCATCTGCTGCGTCGGTGGCCTGTTGCCGTTGCCCGATGTCTCTTGGAGAAATCTCGTCACGACATGCAGCCAATTCGCCGCGAGCAGCATTTTCTCCGTCACTTGCTCTGCTGACTCGTAATTCTCGATGGCCGCACGCACCCGTTCATCCAGGCGCCGCCCGGCGATAACTGCCTCGGTCGCATGCAGGTAGCCGTTGCGCAGGTGCTCCGCGAGCAGCGCAAGATTGTAGCCACGGGCCGCCACTCCCGCGATGCTGCATTGGAGGTTGACGTCGTCCTGGCACTGCGCAGCCTGCTGCGCGGCGCGCAGCAGGCTCAATTCCATCTGCTGCAGCCGGGTATAGACATCGACGCAGATGGCTCGGGAATCCGCGTAATCCACGGCGTTGTAATTGACGTCATATCCCATGCTCAGGACGCCATCCGCTGCTCGTTGATCTGGGCTTCCAACGCATGGATTTCGTTCGTGGCCACTGCCAGATAGGCCTCGGCATCCACCAGCACCCCGGCCAGCACCTGGAGCCGTCCGCTCAGCTCCCCCACCTGCGCAGCGAAAGCCCTGCCCGCTTCAGATCTCCAAGTCAGCCCGCTGATCTGGGACAACTGGCCAATAGCGAACCGGGTGGTGTCCTTGGCATCGGAAAGCTGGAATGCCACCGAATCCAGCGTTGCCTGAAACATCATCGCGCTACTCCCGCCTCGTGGGCCGTCCTCTGCACGGCAGGCCCGTGAGCCTTCAGGATGCCCGTATCCGCCGTCCCGGGCAGGCGCTGGCCCGCGGAATGTGGATTAGGCCCGAGCGTAAAAAGTATGCCGCGGTGCCAAGGGATGAAAGAATAAGAGCATGGTTGAGATTGCGCGCACTTCCCTTGCTAATGAACCCCTGGCGTTGACCGCCCTCGACGGACGCTACCGCGCGGCCGTCGCCCCGCTGGTGGACTACCTGTCCGAGGCGGCTTTGAACCGCGATCGCATTCACGTTGAAGTTGAATGGCTGATCCACCTGACCGACAACTCCGTGCTTCCGGGCACCTCGCCGCTCACCGCTGAGCAGAAGGCTGCGCTGCGAAAGATCGTCACCGACTTCAACGCCGATTCCGTGCAGGAACTGGCCGAGATCGAGGCAGTGACCGTCCACGACGTGAAGGCCGTCGAGTACTACATCGCCAATCGCCTTGAAGGCATCGGCATTGCCCAGCTCAAGCCGCTGGTCCACTTCGGCTGCACCTCTGAAGACATCAACAACCTGTCCTACGCGCTGGGCGTGCAGGGTGGCGTGCAGCAGGTCTGGCTGCCGGCAGCCCGCGACCTGGTCGCGCAGCTGACCAAGATGGCCGAGGAGTCCCGCGACGTGCCGATGCTCTCGCGCACCCACGGCCAGCCAGCCACCCCGACCACCCTGGGCAAGGAACTGGCCGTGCTTGCATGGCGCCTGACCCGCCAGCTGGACCGCGTCGAGAAGACCGAGTACCTGGGCAAGATCAACGGCGCCACCGGCACCTACGCCGCCCACTACGCTTCGGTTCCAAACGCCGACTGGCAGCAGATCTCCCAGGGCTTCGTCGAGCACCTGGGACTGACCTGGAACCCGCTGACCACCCAGATCGAGTCGCACGACTGGCAAGCAGAGGTGTACGCGGACATCGCCCGCTTCAACCGCATCCTGCACAACCTGTGCACCGACGTGTGGAGCTACATCTCCATCGGCTACTTCGCGCAGATCCCGGTGGCCGGTGCCACCGGCTCCTCGACCATGCCGCACAAGGTCAACCCGATCCGCTTCGAGAACGCCGAAGCGAACCTGGAAATCTCCAACGGCCTGCTGGACACCCTGGGCGCAACCCTGGTCACCAGCCGCTGGCAGCGCGACCTGACCGATTCCTCCTCGCAGCGCAACATCGGTTCGGCTATCGGCCACTCGGTGCTGGCCATCTCCAACGTCGCCAAGGGCCTTGACCGCCTGGACGTTGCCGAGGCAGTGCTGGCCGACGACTTGGACCACAACTGGGAGGTCCTCGCCGAGGCCATCCAGATGGTCATGCGTGCCGAGGCCATCGCCGGTGTCGAGGGCATGGACAACCCGTACGAGCGCCTGAAGGACCTGACCCGCGGCCACCGCGTGGACGCGGCCCGCCTGAAGGAATTCGTCGGCGAGCTGGGCCTGTCGGCCGAGGCCGAGCAGCGTCTGCAGTCGCTGACCCCGGGCACCTACAACGGTATTGCTTCGCAGCTGGTTGACCACCTGAAGAAGTAGCCTGCATCGAACAACAGCTGGTCCCGTCGCCGAAAAGCGACGGGACCAGTTTTTTGTGTCCGCACTTCTGAGACGTCGAGCCACCAAGCGCAGGGCTGGCGGACATCGATCCGGAACTCGCTGCACGAAAACTGATCAAAAAATTTGTTCATTTCCGGCAGATTACCGGCTCCTCTCAGCGGGACTCGGCAGCCGTTACCCAGAATTGCCACCGAGGCAACAACAAACGCCTGCCGATGAAATGTCGCTCTGGAATGCTCAACAGCATCCACGAGTGAAAGGCATCGATTCGCATGAGCACGCAATCCCGCCAACTGACCCCCGCCGTTGACCAGCTGGAGACCACCCGCGGCCGGTGGGTCCGCAACTGGGACGCGGAGAACCCTGAGTTCTGGCAGGCAGTGGGCCGGCGCACCGCCTGGACTAACTTGCGCTGGTCGATCTTCGCGGAATTCCTGGGGTTCTCCGTCTGGCAGTTGTGCGCGATCCTCGCGGTGTACCTGCCGGCCGCCGGATTCGACTACAGCACCAGCGAGCTGTTCTGGCTGATCTCCATGCCCAGCCTGGTCGGCGCCACCCTGCGCATCCCCTATACCTTCATGGTCGCCAGATTCGGCGGACGGAACTGGACCATCGTCTCCGCGCTACTGCTCCTGATCCCGGTAACCGGATTGGCCCTGGCCACGGCGAACCCGCAGACCCCGTTCTGGATCATGCTGGTCCTGGCCGGGCTTTCCGGATTCGGCGGCGGCAACTTCGCTTCCTCGATGGCCAACATCACCTACTTCTATCCGGCGGCCCAGAAAGGCTGGGCCCTCGGACTGAACGCGGCCGGCGGCAACCTGGGCGCGGCCATCGCCCAGCTGCTGGTACCGATCGCAATCACGATCTTCGCTGCGGGAACACTGCAGCTTCCCATGGCCGGCCTGATCTGGATCCCGCTGATCCTGGCGGCCGCGGCAGGAGCCGCGAAGTTCATGCACAACCTGTCCAACGCGCGCAGCGACGTGCGTGGCGCGCTGGCTTGCCTGCGCGAGAAGCACCTGTGGATCATCGCCGGGCTCTACATCGGCACCTTCGGCTCGTTCATCGGTTTCTGCGCGGTATTCCCCAAACTGCTGGCCGATACCTTCACCGAGTACTCCTCGCTTCAATTGGGCACCGCAGTCGTTTCCCTGGCCTTCCTCGGACCGCTGGTCGGGTCGCTGGCACGACCCTACGGAGGACAGCTGGCCGACCGCTTCGGCGGGGCCCGCATCACCCTGGCAGCCTTCGCGGTAATGGCCGCGCTGACTCTCGCGCTGATGCTGAGCCTGGGACAGGTGGACTTCCCGGTCTTCCTGGGATTGTTCCTCGCCCTGTTCACCGCGGCAGGCCTCGGCAACGGCTCCACCTACCGCATGATCCCGGCAGTCTTCGCCCTCTCGGGACGTCGCAGCGGCCGTACCCGAGCCGAGCAGGCGCGCAGCGCCGCCGCGGCCCTGGGCCTGGTTTCGGCCATCGGCGCCTACGGCGGATTCCTGATTCCGCAGGTGCTGGGCTTGTCCCTGTCGAAGCTGGGTTCCTACGTGCCAGCCTTCGGAGTGTTTGTGGGACTCTACGTGCTGCTGCTGGCGGCGACCTGGTTCTGCTACGTACGCCGCGGTTCGGGTTTCGCGGGGAAGGCCTGAGATGGCGGTCGCGACGCACTGCCCCTACTGCGCGCTGCAGTGCGGGATCACCCTTGATGCAGGCACCACGCCGGTGGGCTTGAGCGGACGGAACTTCGAAACCAACGGCGGGGCGCTGTGCCGCAAGGGATACAGCGCCGCGCAGCTGCTGGACCACCCCGAACGACTGCATTCCCCGCTGGAACGCGGGGCCGACGGCGTGCTGCGCCCGGTGAGCTGGGAGCGGGCGCTGGAACTGGTGGTGCACCAGGTGCGCACTGTGCAGAAGGCCCACGGGAAGGACGCGGTGGCGGTATTCGGCTCCGGCTCGCTGACCAATGAAAAGGCCTACCAGCTGGGCAAGTTCGCGCGGCTGGCACTGGGCACCTCGCGCATCGACTACAACGGGCGATTCTGCATGTCCTCGGCCGCGGCAGCCGGCAACAAGGCTTTCGGACTGGACCGCGGGCTGCCCTTTCCGCTGGCGGACCTGGACCGGGCAGGCACCATCCTGCTGCTCGGATCCAATGTCGCTGACACCATGCCGCCCTTCGTCAGGCATCTGGAATCCGCGCGGGAGAACGGCGGGCTGATTGTCTCCGACCCGCGCTGCTCGGCCACGGCGGAATTGGCGGACATCCATGTGCAGCCGGCGCCCGGCACGGACCTGCAGCTGCTGCTCGGCCTGGCCCACGTGCTGCTGGCCGAGGACCTGGCCGATACCGGCTACCTGGCAGCCCGCGTTTCCGGGCTGGACCCGCTGCGTACTTCGCTAGCGGCCTGGTGGCCCGAACGGGTGCAGTCGCTCACCGGAGTCCCGGCCAGCGTGATCCGGCAGACCGCGCGCGCTCTGGCTTCCGCGGCCCAAGCAGCCCATGCCGGCGGCAAACCCGTGTACATCCTCACCGGGCGCGGGGTGGAACAGCATGCCAACGGCACCGCCACGGTGTCCGCTGCGATCAATCTGGCCCTGCTGCTGGGATTGCCAGGAACCCTGGCCGGGGGTTTTGGCACCATCACCGGACAGGGCAACGGGCAGGGCGGGCGCGAACATGGGCAGAAGGCCGACCAGCTGCCCGGCTACCGCAAGATCACCGACCCGGCGGCACGCAGGCATGTGGCGGGCGTCTGGGGCGTGGATCCTGACATCATCCCCGGGCCGGGCATCCCGGCGGCGCAGCTGCTGGCAACCCTGGGAGAACCTGGCGGGGCCCGGATGCTGCTGATGCACGGCTCCAACCCGGTCATCTCCTCCCCCAATGCCAACCGCACCGCCGCGGCGCTGCGCCGGCTGGACTACCTGGTCGTGTCCGACTTCTTCCTCTCGGAGACCGCCGCGCAGGCGGACCTGGTGCTGCCGGTGCTGCAGTGGGCCGAGGAAGAAGGCACCATGACGAACCTGGAGGGCAGGGTGCTGCGCCGCCGCGCCGCCTTGGCCGCCCCGGCCGGGGCGCGCAGCGAGCTGTGGCTGCTGGCCGAACTGGCCGACCGGCTGCAGGCCCCGGCCTCCTTCAGCGCGGACCCGCGGGAGGTCTTCGCGGAACTGGGCCGGGCCTCGGCCGGAGGCATCGCCGACTACTCTGGGGTGGACTACAACAGCCTCGATGCGGGGGCGGCGGTCTACTGGCCTTGTCCCAGCGGCACGCCGATCAGTACGGCTCCCGGCGAGCGCTCGGGCACCCCGCGCCTGTTCCTGGAACGATTCGCCCACCCCGACGGCAAAGCGCGGCTGGAGCCGGTCTACCCGCAGCCGGCGGCGGTCGGTGGTTCCGAGCGGCGGCCAGGGAGCATCTCGCTGGTCACCGGACGGTTGCTGGAACACTACCAGTCCGGGACGCAGACCCGCCGGGTAGCCGAGCTGCAACAGGCCGCGCCTGCGGCGCTGGCACGGATCCATCCGGACACCGCGCTGGCCCGCGGCATCAGCGACGGACAGGACATGGTGCTGGAAAATGCGCACGGACGCGTCGAAGCGACGGCCTGCCTGGACGCGGGCATCCGCGTGGACACCGTGTTCCTGCCCTTCCATTTCCCTGAAACCCAGAACGCCAACCTGCTCACCGGCAATGCGGTGGACCCGGACAGTTCCATGCCCGAGTTCAAGCATGCGCTGGTGCTGCTGTCCCGATTGGAGCGACATGAGTGAACGACTGGTTGTCATCGGCTTCGGGCCGGTGGCCGCGAGCCTGGTCGAGGGGCTGCTTCCCGCGGTGCGTTCAAAAGACCTCCACCTGACGGTGTTGGGCGCGGAAGAGCGCTCCGCCTACAACCGGGTGCTGCTGGCCGAGGTCGCCATCGGCGCGGCCAAGCCCGAGCACCTGGGCATGGCTGACGAATCCCGGCTGCGCGCCGCGGGCGTGGATCTGCGGCTGGGCACCGCCGCGACCGGGGTGGACCGAGCCCGGCGCGTGGTGCACACCAGCGCAGGGACGGTCCCCTACGACCGGCTGGTTTTCGCCACCGGCGCCCGACCGGTCATCCCCTCGTTGGCAGGGCTGAACTTCGATCCTCACGCGGATTCCACGCTGCCCGCCGGGGTGCTGGCGCTGCGCACCCTCGACGATGCCCTGCAGCTGCACTCGGTGCTTCGCCGCGGCGGAAAGGTGCTGGTGCTCGGCGGCGGCATCCTGGGCCTGGAGGCCGCATTGGCCATGGCCAGCGCCGGCCTCGAGCCAGTGCTGGTGCACCACGGACCGGCACCGCTGGGACGCGTGGTGGACGCGGACGGCGGCACCCTGCTCATCCGCCAGTTGGAAGCCGCCGGGGTGCAGGTGCTCTCCGGGGTGCGCGCCACCGGAGTGCAGAAAAAGGACGGCCGCTTCCATGCGCTGGCCACCGACACCCACGGGCTGATCCACGCCGACGCCCTGCTGGTGTCCACCGGGGTGCGCCCGCGCACCGAACTGGCTGAAGGCTGCGGGCTGGCCGCCGGGCACGGGATCGCCGTCAACGAGCAGCTGATGGCGGATTCCAGCGGACGCCTCTTCGCCGTGGGAGACTGCGCCGAGGTGGCCGGGCGCCGTCCTGCGGGGCTGCTCGCCCCGGGCTGGGCGCAGGCCGGGTGGCTGGCCGGCTTCCTGCTGAGCCATCCGGCCCCGCATCCTTCCGCGCCCGCCCCTGATCTGGGCCGCCTGCCCGGTCCCCAAGCCCAGGGCGGCGAGATCCTGATGCTCAAGGGGCAGGGGCTGGAACTCACCGCTGCCGGCACGGTGCAGGCAGGACTCTTCGACGACCCCGCACAGCAGGTCACGGTGTACGCCGATCCCGTCTCCGGACGCTACCTGAAGATCGTGGCGCGCGATGGGCTCCCCACCGGCTTTATGGCCTTGGGCCTGCCGCGCACCGGGGCGGAGCTCGCCCTGGGATTCGAGCGTGGCACCGCACTGCCGGTTGACCCGTCCCTGCTCTTGCGGCTGGATGCGCCCTTCGAGGATGCGCATGCGCCCGCGGCCGGGGCTGATGACCAGTTCTGCCGTTGCTCGGGTGCGACCTACGGGCAGGTGGCCCAGGCGGTCCAGGCTGGATGCTCCACCGTCGAAGAGGTTGGCGCGAACTGCCGTGCAGGCACCGGTTGCGGCGGTTGCAAGGAACGCATCGAGGAACTGCTCGAGCTCCCGGCCCGGGCCTAGCGGGGAGGCGGGATGCTGCCGGCTCCCGCCTCGTTCCGACCGGCTGCTTAACTCAGCACACGCCGCCAGGAAATCCTGGCGGCGTGTGCTGGTTTACGTGTTCTAGTGAAACTGGAATCGTTGAAGCGTGCCTGCTCATGAAGGCTTGCAGGCTGCCGGGTTCGTGCTGACCTCGTACCAGCCGAACCATGCGCTGTGTTCAAGGTCAGCCACGTCCTCGCCCTTGATGTCAGCGTGCCTGCTCATTTCGAAGCCTCGATCCATAGCCGACCGTCGAGTTCCTGCACCCCGAACACCTGCAGCGCGGTGCCCTGCGCGCTCAGGCAATCTCCGGTGTCCAAGCGGTAGATCTCCTTGTGCAGCGGGCAGGCGATGGTGGCCACGCGGTGGCCGTCCACGGTGGCATCCCCCAGGATGCCGCGGGCCATGACCTTGGCCCCGGTGGAAGGGCAGCGGTGGGAGCTGGCGTAGAAGCCGAAGTGCTCCGTGCGGTACACCGCGATCTGCTTACCTTCCAGCCAGGCGGCTTCGCCCCAGCCCGTTTCCAGGTCGTCCGCGAAGCAGAGTTCGGACAGTGCGGCCGGTGCGTCAATCAGTTGCGTGGTCATCGGTGGGTCCTTTCGCTGGTGTTCCGATGCTTCGAGCCTAAAAGCGCAATGTTTCAGCCGCCGTCCCACCCGGTTGCCGGTCGGTAAAGCCCGATTCACAGCCCCGCGGCGGAACTGTGCTACGAACATGTTTCAAATCCCTCACCGCCGTAGGGCGCGGCTGCTGGAGAAAATTGCGCCCGGTGAAACACCGGGGTAACTGCGGGGCAAAATCCGTTTCCTAGGCTGGTGCCAGACGCTCCACACCCCGTGGGTCCGCCAGCGAAAGGGCATCATGAATACCTCCAGCGAACAGCGACACATCCTCGTGATCGGCGGCGGCCCGGCCGCGCACCGCTTTGCCGAAGCCATGGCCAGCCGCCGTCCGGCCGGCACCCGCCTGACCGTGCTCACCGAAGAGGCCCACCTGCCCTACGACAGGGTGGCCCTGTCCAAGGCGCTGACCGATCCCGGCGTGGACCTGACCCTGGGCGAGGCAGAACTGTGGGAGCAGGAGCACCTCACCCTTCACACCGGGGCCCGCGCGGTGGCTCTGGACAGCGCCGCCCGCGTGGTGCGCACCGCGGACGGGCGCGAGTTCGGCTACGACGAACTGGTGCTGGCCACCGGATCCAACGCCGCCACGCTGCCAATCCCCGGTGCCGAGCTCACCCATGTCTACCGCACGCTGGAAGACGTGCGCGGCATCGCGCAGCAGGTCAGGGAACTGGCCGCAACGCTGGGGCGCACCCCGGTGGTGGCCACCATCGGCGGCGGCCTGCTGGGTCTGGAAGCGGCCGCCGGGGTGCAGGCCCTCGGAGCCCGTGCACTGGTCATCGACGGCGGGAACTGGCTCATGGGCACCCAGCTGGACCAGGGGGCCGGGCAGGCGCTGGGACGGTTGATCGCCCAGAAGGACCTGCTGGTGCACGGCGGGGTATTCCCGGAAAAGATTCTCTCGGAGAACGGGCAGGTCGTCGGCGTGCACATGGCCGACGGCAAGGTCATCGCCGCGGACATGGTGATCGTCTCCATCGGCGTACGCCCGCGTGACGAGCTGGCCCGCACCCACAACGAGGCCCAACCGGAGGACGGCGCGCGCTTCGGCATGGGACCGCGCGGCGGCATCGTGATCGACAGCGGCTGCGCCACCGAGGTAGAGCACGTCTGGGCCATCGGCGAGGTCGCCAACTTCGGCGGGCTGTGCGTGGGTCTGGTCGCCCCGGCCAATGCGATGGCGGAAGTAGCCGCCGACCGGCTGACCGGCGGGCAGGGGGAATTCACCGGGTTCGACACCGCCACCAAACTCAAGCTCTCCGGGGTGGACGTCGCCTCCTTCGGCGACGCCTTCGCCCGCACCGAGGGCTCGCTGGAGGTGGTCTACGCGGATGCCGCCCGCGGGCTTTACCAGAAACTGGTGGTCTCCGAGGATGCCTCCACCCTGCTCGGCGGCATCTTCGTGGGCGACGCGAGCCCCTACCAGTCGCTGCGGCCGCTGCTGGGCAGGGAGCTTCCGGCAGAGCCCGGCGCCTATCTCAGCGCCGCCGGCGGGCCGGCACCGGATACCGAGCTGCCCGATGACGCGGTGGTGTGCTCCTGCAACAACGTGGACGCCGGGTCGATCCGCGGCGCGGTGGGCGGGGCCTGCGCCGGCTGCGGCCCGGCCTCCACGGTGTCCGGGCTGAAGTCCTGCACCATGGCTGGCACCCAGTGCGGTTCCTGCGTGCCGATGCTCAAGAAGCTGCTGGAAACGGAAATGGCGAAGAACGGCATGGAAGTCTCCACGGCCCTGTGCGAGCACTTCAGCCTCTCCCGCCCGCAGCTCTTCGAGGCCGTGCGCGTGGCCGGGCTGGGCACCTACCCGCAGATCATGGCACGCTTCGGCACCGGCACCGGCTGCGACATCTGCAAGCCGACCATCGCCTCCATCCTGGCCAGCCAGACCAACGTGCACCCGATGGACGCCGGGCTGGCCGGGGCGCAGGACACCAACGACCGCGTCATGGCCAACATGCAAAAGGACGGCACCTACTCGGTGGTTCCGCGCATCCCCGGCGGCGAAATCACCCCTGAAAAGCTGGGCGTCATTGCCCGGGTGGCGCAGAAATACGGGCTGTACACCAAGCTGACCGGCGGGCTGCGCATCGACATGTTCGGCGCCCGGCTGGAGCAGCTGCCTCAGATCTGGCGCGAGCTGGTCGACGCCGGGTTCGAATCCGGCCAGGCCTACGGCAAGTCCCTGCGCAACGTGAAAACCTGCGTCGGCTCCACCTGGTGCCGCTACGGCATGCTGGACTCGGTGGGCATGGGCATCGACATCGAGCTGCGCTACCGCGGGCTGCGCGCCCCGCACAAGTTCAAGATGGGTGTCTCCGGCTGCGCCCGCGAATGCGCGGAGGCCCGTGCCAAGGACGTCGGAGTCATCGCCACCGCGGAAGGGTGGAACCTGTACGTGGGCGGCAACGGCGGAGCCAACCCGGCCCACGCCCAGCTGCTGGCCGGCGGGGTGGATGACCGCACGCTGCTGCGGTACATCGACCGATTCCTGATGTACTACATCCGCAGCGCCGAACGCCTGCAGCGCACCGCCCACTGGATCCAGGAACTGCCCGGCGGCATGGACACCGTGCACAGCGTGGTGGTCGAGGACTCGCTCGGGCTGGGAGCGGAGCTCGAGCAGGCTATGGAACGCCATGTCTCCAGCTACCAGGACGAATGGGCGGCCACGCTGGCCGATCCCCAGAAGCTCAAGCGCTTCCGTTCCTTCGTGAACGCACCCCAGATCTCCGACACCGAGCTGGAATACGCCAGCGAACGCGGCCAGCGCCACCCGGTGGACCTGGGCGCGAGCATCCCCGTGCGCCCGGCAGCCAACTGAGAAACGAATGAATCGACAAGTTATTGCCGGTGAAACAATTGCGAAATTTCCAGGCAAAAAGACCTGGATAGCATGTGAATCAAGCCGAAACAGCGAGCACCCTGGAGCGTATCCCCATGTCACAGAATCATCCACGCAGTCTTGCAGCAACTCTGGGCACCGTGTGCCTCCACGCCGAGGGCCGCACCGCCCTGTTGGCCCGGGAGAGTGAAAAATGATCGGGGCGCACATCGAGCTGGGCGGCTGCACGGTCCTGCTGGCGGCGGCTCCGGGAACCTCCGCCCGCGCCGCGCGGTACCTGCAGGCGCAGTTCGTCGACACCCTGCTGCAGGCCAGCACGCCGTTGGGGGCCGCGGCACTGCTGGGACAGGCAGACATCCTGGCCCTGTGTTCCGGGCAGTCCCTGAAATTCGCCGCGCTGCGCCAACAGGCTGTGGCCCAAGGCATTCCGGTGGTCGAGCTGGACCCCGGCGCAATGGGCGGCCGCATCACCCTGGTCGGCGGAGGACCCGGCGCCCTGGACCTGCTGACGCTGCGCGCGGCCGCCGCGCTGGCCAGCGCGGACGTGGTTTTCTGCGACCGGCTGGCGCCCGGTGAATTCCTGGACCGCCTCGCGCCGCAGGCCCGCGTCGTCGACGTGGGCAAGCGGCCCGGGCACCACAAGGTCGCCCAGGAGCGCATTGAGGACCTGATGCTGCAGGAGGCGCTGCGCGGCCGCCACGTGGTGCGGCTCAAGGGCGGGGATCCCTACGTGTTCGGCCGCGGATTCGAGGAACTGCGCACCGCCAGCGCCGCCGGGATCCCGGTCGAGGTGGTTCCCGGGCTGTCCTCCTGCATCACGGTGCCGGCCGCGGCCGGCATCCCGGTCACCGCTCGCGGGGTCACCCGCGCCTTCACCGTGATCTCGGGCCATGATCCCCTGGAGGAGCACCAGCTGCGCCAGCTGGCAGGCCTGGGCGGAACCATCGTGGTGCTGATGGGCATGGGAACCCTGGAGCATACCGCGGCGGGGCTGCGCCGCTGCGGGCTGGCGGCCGACACGCCCTGCGCCGTCATCGAGTCGGGAACCACCGGCACCCAGCGCACCACCCACGCCACCTTGTCCACGCTGGCCGCGGCGTCCCGGGCGGCCGGCTGCGCGAACCCCGCGGTGATCGTCATCGGACAGGTCGCGGCGCTGCCGCTGGCCCTGGACGCGATGCCGCCGCTGAGCTTGGGAGCCACCGCATGAACGGCGCGCAGCAGCTGGCAGGATTCCGCATCGCGGTGACCAGTGACCGGCGCTCCAACGAACTCATCGAGGCCCTGGAACGCCGCGGGGCCGAAACCGCCCACACCCCGCTGCTGCGGCTCGCTCCGCTGGAGGACGAGCAGTTCCTGCTCGGCCAAACACGCAGGGTCATCGCCGAACGCCCCTCAGTGCTGGTGGTGACCACCGCCTACGGGCTGCGCCGCTGGTTCGACACGGCGGAGGCCGCCGGCCTGGGCGACCAGCTGGGACGGGCGCTGGAGACCTGCCGGATCTTCACCCGCGGGGCCAAGGCGCTCGGCGCGGTGCGGGCTCTGGGCCTGCCGGTGGCTGGAAGCGCCGCGGCAGGAACCAGCGAAGCGCTGTTGCAGCTGCTGCACGGCGAGGTGCAGGGGGCCAGCGTGGCGGTGCAGATGCACGCGGACAACGACCGCCCGATGGCCCGCTACATCAGGGCGCTCGGCGCCGCGCACGTGCTGAAGATCGAACCCTACCGCTGGCTGGAGAGCAGCGGCGACCCGCACATCCTCACCCTGCTGGACGGCATCTGCGCCGGCCGCTTCGACGCGGTGACCTTCACCAGCGCCCCCAGCGTGCACTCCTTGCTGACCGCCGCGGCCTCCCGCGGCATGCTGCCCACGCTGATCCGCTCATTCAACGAACGCGTGCTGGCCGCGACGGTGGGGCCGGTGACCGCCGAACCCCTGATCCAGGCCGGGGTGCGCAGCCCGCTGGTTCCGCAGCGCCACCGCATGGGCGCCATGGTGCTGCAGCTGGCCACCGCCCTGGCCGACCAGGGCACGCTGAGCGTGGATACCTCCCGCGGCCTGTGCCAGCTGCGCGGGCGTACGCTGTCGCTGAATGACGAGGACTGCACGCTCACCCCGCTGCACGCCGAGATCCTGCGCTGCCTGCTCCAGGCCGGCGGCAATGTGGTCTCCCGCGATGAGCTGGCCACCTCGCTGAGCACCCTGCCTTCACGCCATGCGCTGGACATGACGCTCAGCCGGCTGCGCAAGAACCTGCCCGATCCGCAGCTGATCACCACGGTCATCAAGCGCGGCTACCGCATCGCCTGAGCCTTCACCAGCGCGGGTGGATCTGGGCGCGCAGCTTCCGGTCGTAGAGATCGCGCACGGAAGCGGAGAATTCCCCGGAGATCCGCAACGACCCTGCGGCGGCGTTGGCCAGTGCCTGCGCCGTGGAGCGGGCTCCGGGGATGACGGTGCTGATCCCGTCCTGCGCGGCCAGCCAGGCCAGGGCGACCTGGGCGCTGGAGGCGCCGGGGGCCTCGGCGGCGGCCAGTTCCGCGAATTCCCGTGCGGCCTGCAGCCCGGTGGCGTAGTCGACCCCGGAGAAGGTCTCGCCCACGTCGAAGGCTGACCCGTCGCGGTTGAAGTTCCGGTGGTCGTCGGCCGCGAACCGGGTGTCCTCGGTGTAGCGGTTGGCCAGCAGGCCGCTGGCCAACGGGACGCGGGCGATGACGCCCACGCCTGCCTCGCGCGCGGCGGGCAGCACCTGCTCGATGGGCTTGTGCCGGAAGGCGTTGACGATGATTTGCACCGTGGCCACGTTCGGCCGCGCGATGGCGGTCAGCGCTTCGTCCACGGTTTCCACCGACACGCCGTAATTGGCGATGCGCCCCTCGGCGACCAGGGTGTCCAGCGCATCGTAGACGGCGTCGTTGGAGTAGACGGCGGTGGGCGGGCAGTGCAGCTGCACCAGGTCCAGGGTGTCCATTCCGAGGTTCTCGCGCGAGCGGTCGTTCCAGGCGCGGAAGGCATCAAGGGTGTAGGCCTCGGGGACCTGCTCGACCCGGCGGCCCATCTTGGTGGCGACGGTGACCTCCGCATCCGGGTTGGCCTTGAGCCAGCGGCCGATCAGCTGCTCGCTGCGTCCGTCCCCGTAGACGTCGGCGGTGTCGAAGAAGTCCACGCCCCCTGCGTGGGCGGCGTCCAGCACTGCCAGCGCGTCGTTCTCGTCCACCGAGCCCCAGTCCGCGCCGAGCTGCCAGGTGCCCAGGCCGATGGCAGAAACGCGGCGCTGTGTTCTTCCAAGTTCACGATGTTCCATGTCCCGAGTCTAGTCCGCGACAGGGTGCCGGCCGGCGCTCACGCTGGCGATCCGCGCAGTGGCTACAGCAGCCGGCTGCGGTGCCCGGTCCTGGCTTCGAGGGATTTCAGCACATGCCGGCGGGCGGCCTGCTCGATCTGCGCGCTGGGCGCCGAGCCCCGGATGAGATCCAGCAGTTCCCCGTGCTCTTCAACGGATTCGCGCGCGCGGTCCCGGTCCACGGCGGCGCCGGGCCCGCGGATGCTGGAGAACTTCTTCCATTCGGACCGGGCGAGTTCCAGGATCCTGTCATTGGGGCAGGCCGAATACAGCAGCTCGTGGAATTCGGCGTTGAGCTCCTCGAAGAGTGCGGGATCGAAGTCATCGAGCATTGACAGGATGCTGCCGTTGATCTCTTCGGCCCGCTCGATGTCGGCCGCGCCCAGCTGGCCGGCGGCCAGCGACGTGGCAGTGCCGTCGAGGACGGCGAGCGCTTCCATGCCTGCCCGGTAGGCATGGTCGTCGATGACCGCGACGCGGGCCCCGACGTTGTGCACGATCTGCAGCAGCCCCTCGGCGGCCAGGCGCTGGATGGCTTCGCGCACCGGCACCCCGCTCACTCCGAGCTCTGCTGCGATGGGAGCTGCCAGCACCCGCTGGTAGGGCTCGAAAGCTCCCCGCTCGATCTGCTCCTTGATGTGGGCGTATGCGGTGTCCGCCTTACTTTGCGCACCGCGCCGCCGTGGCTCCGAAGTAGGCACCATCCCCCGCTTCCGTCGTCGCACCGCTGGCCTCGAGTATCGCGGAAGATGTTTGCTCCCACCCCTGAAGACTATCGCACCGGCGGGGATCGGCCCGTTTCCTTGACCCGCAGATTTTATAATATAAAGTAAGTTGCGTAGCTCACTCACTCGCACCAGATCGAAGGACCCCATGCACGCAAGCACCCCGACCGCCCCTGCGACCAATGAACTCCAGGACCTCTTCGGCGACCGGTTCATAGCCGGAGGCTCCGAGCTGGACCGCGTTTCGCGGGACGAGTCGCGCTACGAGCCCCAGGGCCCCGCGCTGGCTGCGGTGTTCCCCGAATCCACGCAGGAGGTCTCCGCCGCGCTGCGCTGGGCCAACCGGTACGGGGTGAAGGTCTCGGTGCGCGGCACCGGAACCGGCCTGAGCGGCGGGGCGCTGGCCTATGCCGGCGGGCTGGTGGTGTCGCTGGAGCGGATGAACAAGATCGTGCGGATCGACCCGGTCAACCGGCTGGCAGAGGTCCAGGCCGGCGTCATCAACGCGGAGCTGAACCGGGCGGCTGCGGAGCTCGGGCTGTTCTTCGCCCCGGATCCGGCCAGCGCCGAGATCTCCAGCATCGGCGGGAACATCGCCACGAACGCCGGCGGGCTGCGCTGCATCAGCCACGGGGTCACCCGCGACTCGGTGGCGGCCCTGGAAGTGGTGCTGGCCGACGGCAGCATCCTGCACACCGGCGCCCGCACCCTGAAGAACGTCGTGGGCCTGGACCTGACCAGCCTGTTCGTCGGATCGGAGGGGACCCTGGGGGTCATCACCGCCGCCACGGTCAGGCTCAAGGCGATCGCCCCGGGCACCCCGCGCACCTTCCGCGCCAGCTTCACCTCCATCGAGGACGCCGGGCGCGCGGTGACGGCGATCGTGAACGGCGCGCAGACCCCCGAGGTGCTGGAGCTGCTCGATGCCCGCAGCGTGCAGATCATCGAGGCCTACAAGCCCTCCGGCCTGCCCTCGGACGGCTGCGCCCTGCTGATCGGCCAGTTCACCGGGCTGCAGGCGGAGCAGGCCGCCAACGACACCGCAGAACTGTGCCGCGGCTACGGCGCCGCGCAGGTGGTGATTGCGCAGGGCGACAGCCTGCTGGAAGCCCGCCGCCTGGCCAATCCCGCGTTGAACGCCCAAGGGCTGCGGGTCTCCTGCGACGTCGCGGTGCCCGTCGGGGAACTGGCGGAGGTGTTCCACGGCATCGAGCGGATCGCCGAAGCCCACGGGCGCACCATCTCCGTGGTGGCCCATGCAGGCGATGGCAACCTGCACCCGACGGTCGAGGCCGAGGACACCCCGGAGGGCTACGCCGCCGCGGAGGTCGTCATCGGCGACATCACCAGGCTGGCCCTCAAGCTGGGCGGAACCATTAGCGGCGAGCACGGCATCGGCCTGGTCAAGCAGGCCGAGCTGCCCTGGCAGCTGGACGAGGCCACCTTGCACACCCAGCAGATGATCAAGTACGCGCTAGATCGGAAGAACATCCTGACTCCGGGGCGCGGCATCTAGGGCAAGCCGGGCCAGCAGGTCCGCGGCCACGGACACCGCGATGGCCGCGGGCTGCTTGCCGGGAATGCCCGGCAGCCCGATGGGGCAGGTGATCCGCGCGATGTCCTGCCGCTCGTGGCCAGAATCGGCCAGCTTCATGGTGAAGCGCGCATATTTGGCGGCCGAGCCGATCAGCCCCACATAGCCAAGGCCCGGGCGGCGCAGCGCCGCGTCGCACAGGTGGAAGTCCTCCGCGTGGTCGTGGGTCATGATCAGCACCAGCGACCCGTCGGGCAGCTCGGCCATGACCTGTTCGCCGAGCACCGCGTGCTGCCGGCGGATCATCGCCGGCGGGGCAGAGGCCGCCAGCGCATCCAGCTGCGCGAGCTGCTCGGCGCGCGCGTCGCAGAGCACCAGTTCCACGTCGTGGCGGGCCAGGATGTGCGCCAGTTCCAGGCCCACATGGCCGATGCCGAAAACGGCGATGACCGGCCGCGCCGGCACCGGTTCGAGCAGCACCACCGCTTCTCCCCCGCAGCACTGCCTGCCGAAGTCCGCCTCGGCCTTGTCGTTCAGCCGCAGCACCAGCTGTTCCGGCGACCTGGCCGAGGAGGCGAGCATCTGCCTGGCGCGGGCGGCCACCAGCATCTCCATGTTCCCGCCGCCGATGGTGCCCAGCAGCTCGCGGTCGGTGACCACGAATTTCGCGCCGGCTTCCCGCGGGGTGTGCCCGCGCACCGACACCACGGTGGCCAGCACCGCAGGTGTGCGCTGGGCGCGCAGCCTGGCCAGGTCCTCAATCCACACGGCCGGCGCCTTCCCAGGCGTCCCGGGCTTCCTGCACCGCCCAGAACACCGCTTCCGGGGTAGCCGGGGACGCCAGCTTCACGCGGTGCCCGGCCGGGCCGAAGGCGGCCACCGCCTGGCGCAGCGCCTCGCGCACGCTGAACGCCAGCATCAGCGGCGGCTCGCCGACCGCCTTGGAACCGTAGACCACGCCGTCCTCGTGCGCGTCGTCCAGGAACTCGACGTTGAACACCGGCGGCATCTCGGAGAAGCTGGGCAGCTTGTAGGTGCTGGCGCTGGCGGTGGCCAGCCGGCCCCGGTGCGGTCCCTTGGTTTCCCAGCGCAGGTCCTCCAGGGTGAGCCAGCCGGCGCCCTGGATGAAGCCGCCCTCGATCTGCCCGCGGTCCACCAGCGGCGAAAGCGAATCACCCACGTCGTGCACGATGTCCACGCGGCGCAGCTGGTAGGACCCGTCGAAACGGCTGACCTGCACCTCCGAGACGGCCGCCCCGTAGGCGAAGTACTTGAACGGCTCCCCGCGCATGGCTGACAGATCCCAGTGCAGTCCCGGCGTGCTGTAGTATCCCGCGGCCGAGAGCTGGATCCTGCTGAAGTAGGCCTTGGACACCAGTGTTTTCCAGTCCACGGACCGCCCGCGGGCATGGGCCGCCCCGTCGGCGAAGACCACCTCCGAAGCTTCGGCCTCCAGTTCCCCGGCGGCCAGCACGGACAGCCTGGCCAGGATCTGCTCGCAGGCGTCCTTCACGGCGGCGCCGTTCAGGTCGCTGCCGGTGCTCGCCGCAGTGGCTGAAGTGTTGGGCACCTTGTCCGTCCGGGTCGGAGCCAGGCGCAGGAAGGACAGCGGCAGGCCCAGAGCCGTGGCGGCCACCTGCAGCACCTTGGTGTGCACCCCTTGGCCCATTTCCGTGCCGCCGTGGGTGACCAGTACCGACCCGTCCTTGTAGACCAGCACCAGGGCGCCGGCCTGATTGAAGGCGGTGAAGTTGAAGGAGATACCGAACTTCACCGGGGTGATGGCCAGGGCGCGTTTTGCGTGCGGGTGCGCGGCATTGAAGGCCTCGATATCCCGCTGCCGAACCTCGAACTGCGCGGAGTCAAGCACCTGGTCCCAGACCCGGTGCAGCCGTTCGGCATGGCGCACCGGCTGGTAGTACGGGGTGTCCTGCCCCTGGACGTAGAGGTTGCGGCGGCGCAGCTCCTGCGCGCTGAGCCCCAGCTTCGGGGCCACCTCACCCAGGATGTTCTCGATCACCAGCATGCCCTGCGGCCCGCCGAAGCCGCGGAAGGCGGTCTGCGAGGTCTTGTGGCATTTGGCCACCCGGCCGCGCACCTGGATGTTGGGGATCCAGTAGGCGTTGTCGATGTGGCACATGGCGCGGGTCAGCACCGGCTCGGAGAGATCCAGGCTCCACCCGCCGTCGCTGGTCAGCTGCGCGGCCAGGGCCACAATCTTCCCATGCTCGTCGAAACCGATCTTCCAGGAGGCGTGGAAGCCGTGGCGCTTGCCCGTCATGGTCAGATCCCGGGCTCGTTCAAGCCGCACCCGCACCGGCCTGCCGGTGAGCACCGCTCCGAGGGCGGCGACCGCTGCATAACCGTGCGGTTGCATTTCCTTGCCGCCGAACGCCCCGCCCATGCGCAGCGCCTGCACGGTCACCCGGTGGGCGTCGACCCCCAGCACGTGGGCTACGATGTCCTGGGTTTCGCTGGGGTGCTGGGTGGATGCATGCACCATGATCTGCCCATCGGATTCGACCTGCGCCAGCGAGCTCTGGGTTTCCAGGTAGAAGTGCTCCTGGCCGGCGAATTCGAATTCCCCGGAGAACACGTGGGGCGCGGCGGCCAGGCCCGCGGCTGCCTCGCCCTTGTCGATCACCGGCTGGATGCCGTGGAAGCTGTTGGCGGCGATGGCCTCGCCCAGGGTCACCAGCGCGTCCAGCGGCTCATAGTCCACCTCCACCGCGGCGGCCCCGGCCTTGGCAGCTTCCAGGTCCTCGCCCAGCACCCAGGCCACCGGCTGGCCGTGGAACATGACCTCGTCCACCGGGAGCATCGGCTCGTCGTGCTTCGCGCCCTGGTCATTGACCCCGGGGATGTCCTGGGCGGTCAGCACCAGCCGCACTCCCGGAACCTGCAGCGCGGCGGAGGTGTCGAGCCTCAGCAGCTTGGCATGGGCGTGCGTCGACTGCACGGGATAGGCGTGCAGCACCCCGGTCAGGGCCCCTGCCAGGTCTTCGGTATAGTGCGCTTGGCCGGTGACATGGGCGTAGGCCGATTCATGCGGGATGGCCCGCCCCACCACTGAACCCTGCGGGCGCTGGTTGTGCTGGATGCTCATGCTCCTGCCCCCGTTCCGCTGTCCTGCTGCGCGAAGAACCGCTCAAGCGCGGAGCCCAGCATCGCCTGCCGGTAGGCGGCGCTGGCGCGGTGGTCGTCCAGGGGCGTCCCCTCGGCGGCCAGGATCCCGCCGGCACCCCTCATGGTTTCCTCGCTCCAGGCCTGTCCGACCAGTGCCTGTTCGGCGGCGGTAGCCCGCAGCGGGATCGCCGCCACCCCGCCCAGCCCGATCCGCGCGCGGGAGATCAGCCCGGCGTCGACCTCGAAGGCCAGCGCGACGGCGGTGCTTGAAATATCGTCGAAGCGGCGCTTGGCGACCTTCTGGAAGGACACCAGCCCAGCCAGCGGCAGCGGGATGCGGACCGCGGTGATCAGTTCCTCGGGCCGGCGCACGGTCTGCCGGTAGCCGGTGAAGTATTCATCCAGCGGCACCACGCGCTCCCCGGCACTGCAGGCCAGCACCAGCTGCGCGTCCAGGGCCAGCAAAACCGGTGGCGAATCCCCGATGGGCGAACCGGTGCCGAGATTCCCTCCGAGCGTCGCCGAGTTGCGGATCAGCCGGGAGGCGAAGTTCGCCCAGAGCAGCGACAACAGCGGAACCCTCCCGGCCAGCACGCGCTCAAGTTCGCTCAGCGTGCAGGCGGCCCCCAGTTCCAGGCAGTCATCGGTCTGCACCACCCGGCGCAGCTCCTGAAGCCGGTCGATGGCCAGCACCGACTGGGCCCGCGCGAACTTCATGTTCACCTCGACGCCCCAGTCGGTCGCCCCGGCCACCACCCGGGTTCCCGGTTCTTCGGCCAGGATCCGCAGCGCTTCGGCCAGCGTGGCGGGCCGGCGGTAGCGTCCGGGATCTCCTGCCGGGGTATCCGCCCTGCCGTAGTCGGTGGCCGCGGGGGCCGTCGCCGGCGCTTGGGCCAGCTGGTCCTCGGGTTCTGGCATCCCGAGCGCGAAGGCGGCATCCCTGATGGGCCGGTAGCCGGTGCAGCGGCACAGGTTTCCCGACAGCGCATGCAGGTCGAAGCCGTTGGGCCCTCCGGCATGGTGGCCCGGGGCCTCGGCGACCTGCTCCTCGGCGCGTTCCGGGCGGTAGTATTCAGCGGCCATGGCGCAGATGAACCCGGGGGTGCAGTAGCCGCATTGGGATCCGCCGCGCTCGGCCATTTCGCGTTGCACCGGGTGCGGCTCTCGAACGGTGCCCAGCCCCTCGGCGGTCAGCACGTGCTGGCCGTCCAAGGCGGCGGCCGGCAGCAGGCACGCATTCACCGCGATCCAGCGCGGGCGCTCTCCGTCGGGACGCGCCACCAGGATGGCGCAGGCGCCGCATTCGCCTTCGGCGCAGCCTTCCTTGCACGAGGTCAGCCCGAGCCCGCGCAAGAAGTCCAAGGCGTTGGTATGCGGCGGCCCGGTGAATTCGCGGGCTTGCTGGTTGACGGTGACGGTGCACCCGGGCGTTCCCGCAGCTTCCGAAGCCACAGCGCCTCACCTCCTGCGCCCTGCGCGGGCGCATAGTGAAAGAAGTTGAACGATTTGTGCATGCTCGGCCGGGAGCTGGCGGACTCAGCCTCGGGGCGGGAGAAATTCCCGCCCGGAGCGGAACTGAGCACCATGCAGCCGCGGCCCGCGGTTAACACCCGTGGGCGATCTGGCCCTTCCCCCAAGCCAAGGACCCGCCCATGACGCGCCTCCCGTGGTTGTTGCATCGAACTTCATTCAATTATTGAAACTACCACACTTAGTGTGCTCCAGCTCACACCCGGGCGCATAGAGTGCTTCGCACTGCGCGGGATTCCGCCGTATAGCCACGGAAAAAAGAACGCGCGAACCGGATGCGGTTCACGCGTTCTGCAGAATTCTCACCGAATCAGAGCGGCATGGGCCTGTCGCCCGCTTCGCCCTGCTCCTCGGAGATCACCTTGATTTCCAGGCCCTTGCTGTCATAGAGCTTGCCGCCGATCAGCCGGTCGCCGTCCTGCAAGCCGGTCAGCTGGTACTTGTAGACGGTGCGGCCCGAATCCTCCTTCTTGCGCCAGGTCAGTTCGTTGAAGATGATGTTCAGCAGCACAGCCATGATGGTGGCCGAGGAAATGCTTGACTGGAAGATGGTGCCGACCCAGGTCGGGAAGTGCTCGTAGAAGTCGGGCTTGACCATCGGGATGCAGCCGAAGGCCAGCGAAGTCGCGATGATCAGCATGTTCATGTTGTCGTCCTTGGCCTTGGCCAGGGTGCGGATGCCGGCTGCCGCCACGGACCCGAACAGCACGATGCCGGCGCCGCCGAGCACCGGGGTCGGGATGGAAGCCACGACGCGCCCGAGCACCGGCAGCAGGCCCAGGATCACCAGGATGCCGCCGCCGGCGGCCACCACGAAGCGGCTCTTGACGCCGGTGATCGCCACCAGGCCCACGTTCTGCGCGAAGGCGGACTGGGTGAAGGTGTTGAACACCGGGGCGACGGTGGAGGAAAGCATGTCGGCGCGCAGGCCGTTGGCGATGCGCTTGGCATCGACCTTGGAGCCGGTGACCTCGGCAACCGCGAGCATGTCGGCGGTGGTTTCGGTGTAGGTCACCAGGATCACGATCATCATGGAGATGATCGCGCCGAGTTCGAAAACCGGCAGGCCGAAGGCGAAAGGCGTCGGGAACGCGAAGATGTCCCCGTCCAGCACGGTGGAGAAATCGGCCAGCCCCATGAAGGCGGCCACGACGGTGCCCAGCACGATGGACAGCAGGATCGACAGGCGCGAGAGCGCCGGGACTCCGGACTTCGACAGGGCC
Source organism: Arthrobacter sp. 'calajunan' (assembly GCF_046940185.1). Classification (NCBI taxonomy): domain Bacteria; kingdom Bacillati; phylum Actinomycetota; class Actinomycetes; order Micrococcales; family Micrococcaceae; genus Arthrobacter; species Arthrobacter sp. 'calajunan'. The sequence goes on along the minus strand of NZ_JBKZDY010000003.1, from coordinate 202,282 downwards.
AGCAGGATCACCAGAGTGATGGCGGCCAGCGCGATGTTCTTCAGCGACCCGTAGTCCTCGCCCGCGGTGGCGCCGCCCATGGCCCAGTCGGCGGTGACCGGGAACAGCGACATGCCGATGATGGTGATGACCACGCCGGTGACCACCGGCGGGAAGAACCTGAGCAGCTTGGCGAAGAACGGGGCGATGACGATGCCGATGGCGCCGGCCGCCAGCACCGCACCGAATACCGCAGGCATGCCTCCGCCGCCGTTGAGGATGGCGATCATGGTGGCCACGCCGGAGAAGGAGGTGCCCTGCACCAGCGGCAGCTGGGCGCCGAAGAACGGGATGCCCAGGGTCTGCAGGATCGTTGCCAGGCCTCCGATGAACAGGCAGCTGGCCACGAGCACGCCGATTTGCGCGGTGTCCATGCCAGCGGCTCCGCCCATCACCAGCGGCGGCGCGATAATTCCGCCGTACATGGTCAAGACGTGCTGGAAACCGTAGGCGATGGTGCGCCCCGGGGGCAGGCGTTCGTCTTCGGGTCGGGTGCTGGTGGCTGCGTTGCTGTGGGCCGCGCTCATAGGAAGATCCTCATCGATGGACTGTAGCGGCTCCTCTGACCCGGGAGCCGGACACCTTATATTGTGTCGCAACAATACAGCCTCTTCCGGGGGCAAGCGCTTGACGTGATGCACTTTGCATCATCCAGCCCCTGCCCGCGCGGCCCGTTTTCCGCGGGAACGAGCACAGCCCACGGACGGAATTCAGTTCGAATCCCGTCCGTGGGCCCTTGTTTAGCGCTCAGCTGTCCAGTGTCGGGCCCGGATCCTCGGTGTGCTCCACAAAGCGCACCATCATGGCCTTGAACCCCGGGGTGTTTGACTCGCGGGCCACCAGATCGCGGTGCACCAGCGCGTTGGCCTCCGGGAAGTAGGCGGCGACGCAGCCCTTGGCCGTCGGGTAGGACACCAGCCGGAAGCGGTTCGCCCGGCGTTCGGTCCCGCGGAAGGTGGAAATGACATCCACCAGGTCGCGGTCCTTGAAACCGGCTTCCTGGAGGTCCTCGGGATGGATCAGGATGACGCGGCGCCCGTCCTTGATCCCGCGGTAGCGGTCATCCAGCCCGTAGAACGTGGTGTTGTACTGGTCGTGCGAGCGCATGGTCTGCAGGATCAGGTGGCCTTCCGGGGCTTCGAGCGCCTCGAATTCGGAGACCGTGAAGCGGCCCTTGCCGATGTCGGTGGCGAAGGAGCGCGAATCGCGCGGCGGGTTGGGCAGCACGAACCCGTTTTTCTCGCGCACCCGGCGGTTGAAGTCCTCGAAGCCGGGCAGCACCCGGGAGATGTGGTCGCGGACCACGTCGTAGTCCTCGGCCATCGCACGCCAGTCCACCGCATGGTCGTCGCCCAGGATGGCCTGGGCCATGCGCGCGACGATCACCGGCTCGGAGAGCAGGTGGTCGGACACCGGGTTCAGCCGGCCCTGGGTGGAGTGGATGACCGACATGGAGTCCTCCACCGACAGGAACTGGGCGCCGCCGGGGTGCTTGTCGTCCTTGTCGGTGCGGCCCAGGGTGGGCAGGATCAGCGAGGTCTGCCCGTGCACCACGTGCGAGCGGTTGGGTTTGGTGGAGATGTGCACGGTCAGCTTGGCGCGCTGCATGCCGGCTTCCAGCGCTTCGGTCTCCGAGTTGGCCAGCGCGAAGTTGCCGCCCATGGAGACGAACACATCGATCTCGTCCTTCTCGAAGGCGTGCAGCGCCTCGGTGGAGTCGTAGCCGTGCTCGCGTGGCGCCTCGATGCCGAATTCCTCATCCAGCGAGGCCAGCAGCTTCTCGGTTGGCTTCTCCCAGATGCCCATGGTGCGGTCGCCCTGCACGTTGGAGTGGCCGCGCACCGGGCAGGCGCCGGCGCCGGGTTTGCCGAAGTTGCCCTGGAGCAGCAGCAGGTTGATGATTTCCTTCAGCGTCGGCACCGAGTGCGGCTGCTGGGTCAGGCCCAGCGCCCAGCAGATGATGGTCGCCTTGGACTTGGCCAGCAGCCGGGCGACATCCGTGATTTCGGCGCGGGTCAGCCCGGTGGCCTTTTCGGTGGCGTCCCAGTCGATGGCGGAGCGGGCCTGCTGGTAGGCCTCGAACCCGTCGGTCACCGAGGCGATGAACTCGTGGTCCACCACGGAGCCCGGGTTCTCGCCCTCGAACTGCAGCAGCAGGTGGCCGAAGGCCTGGAACAGGGCCAGGTCGCCGCCGACCTTGATCTGCAGGAAGTCGGTGCAGATCGGCTCCGCCTTGCCCAGCATGCCCTTGACCGTCTGCGGATCCTTGAATCCGAAGAATCCTGCTTCAGGCAGCGGGTTGACCGCCACGATGCGCGCCCCGCGCTTGCGGGCGTCGGCCAGCGCGGAGAGCATGCGCGGGTGGTTGGTGCCGGGGTTCTGGCCGACCACGAAGATCGCCTCGGCATGCTCGAAGTCCTCCAGCGAGACGGTGCCCTTGCCGATGCCGATGGTCGGGTTCAGCGCGGTGCCCGAGGATTCGTGGCACATGTTGGAGCAATCAGGCAGGTTGTTGGTGCCCAGCGAGCGGGCCAGCAGCTGGTACATGAACGCGGTTTCGTTCGCCGTGCGCCCGGAGGTGTAGAACACGCAGCGGTCCGGGGTGGTGGCGTTGACGTGCTCGGCGATCGTGGAGAACGCTTCGGGCCAGCTGATCGGGCGGTAGTGGGTCTCCCCCGCGTGGATGATCATCGGGTTGGTGATGCGGCCCTGGGAGCCGAGCCAGTACTCGGTTTTGTCCTGCAGCACGGAGATCGGGTGCTGGGCGAACCACTCGGGGGTCACCGTGCGGGCGCTGGCCTCCTCGGCGATCGCCTTGGCGCCGTTCTCGCAGAATTCCGCGGGCTTGCGGGCGCCGGTAATCGATTCGGGCCAGGCGCAGCCCGGGCAGTCGAAGCCGCCGCGCTGGTTGATGCGCAGCATGGAACGCAGGGTCCGCGAAGGGCCGGCTTCGGAGAAGCCGCGTTCCATGGACACCATGACGGCCTTGAGTCCCGCGGCCGCGTGTTCGGGCTCGGTGACCTTCAGGTCGTCCTCGTTGATGTCTTCCTTGGGAGCCGGGCGATGCATGTCAATCCTCCGTCTGATGCCTGCCGAAATGCTGTGGCGCCAGCCACACACCTACCACGCTACGCGTTCAGGACGCGATGCGCATGCGTATAAAGATTTACGCTGTGCCCGCGCGAGAAGGCGGCCAGCGTCAGCCCCGCATCCTGGGCCAGGTCCACGGCCAGGGAGGAGGGCGCGCTCACCGCGCTGAGCACGGGGATGCCGGCCATGGCCGCCTTCTGCACCAGCTCGAAGGAGGCGCGGCCGGAGACCTGCAGCACGGTGTCGGACAGCGGCATGCGACCTTCGCGCAGGGCCGCCCCGATTACCTTGTCCACCGCGTTGTGGCGGCCCACATCCTCACGCAGAATCAGCAGATCCCCGCGGGTGGAGAACAGGCCTGCCGCGTGCACGCCGCCGGTGGAGGAGAACAGCTTCTGCGATTCGCGCAGCGTGTCCGGCATGGACAACAACACGTCCAGGTCCACATGGCCGCAGTCCTCGCGCAGCTCGAAGGTGGACTTCTTGCGCACCTCGTCGATCGAGTTGGTGCCGCAGATGCCGCAGGCCGAACTGGTCACCACGTTGCGCGCGGCGCTCAGCTGAGGGGGTACGGCGCCGAAACCCAGCTGCACCTCTATGACGTTATATGTCTGGTTTCCGTCCTCGTCGGTGCCCAGGCAGTAGCGCATCGCCACCAGGTGCTCGGACTTGGTGACGATTCCCTCTGCCAACAGGAACCCTGCCACGAGGTCGAAGTCGTCCCCGGGGGTGCGCATCGAGGTCGTGAAGGAGGTGTGCCCGAAGCGGATTTCCAGCGGCTCTTCGCCGGCCAGCTTCTCCTCGCGCACCCGGGTGGTCCCATCCGACATGGCTCGGATGACGCGGCGCCGGATGATCTTGCGTCCCATGGTGCTCCCTGTTTGTTCTTTGGCTGCCTCGTCCGAGTGTGCCACCGACCCGCGGCTCAGGGCAAAGCGCCGCGCGCCGGGCCGGTTGACCCTAGAATTTTCACATGACCAACCCCGCCGGCAGGCTCTTGGATATCTACGATTCGCAGCTGCGCACCGACGCGGAGATGCAGGGCGCCCTCCGGGTTGGCCGGCTGGGTCCGCTGTATCTGGCGGTCTTCCCCGGCGGCCAGGGCTTCATCACCTCGCCGCGGTTCACCGGCGGCGAACCGGCACCGCTGTCCGCGTTGGTTGGCCCGGCGCTGGAGTATTTCACGGCGCGCTCCGGAATCACCGAGGTGGAGTTCAAGACCCGCGGCCACGACCACGCCCCGGGACTGCACGAGGCCCTGCTGTCCTGCGGATTCAGCGCCGGACAGCCGGAATCAGTGATGCTCGGCCGGCTTGAACACCTGATCAGCGGCCTTCCTGCTCCGCAGGGTGTGCAGGTCCGCCGAATCAGCACCCCCTTGGAGGTTGAGCAGATGTGCGCCATGTCCGCCGAGGCATTCGGCCAGCCGCCTTCCCCGGGCCTGGCCCGGGAGCTGGCCGCGCGCATGGACCTCGCCAACGGCCTCGAGCTGTGGGTGGCCTGGGCCGGGGCCCGCATGGTCGGTGCCGGCAGGCTGGAGCCCGTAGCCGGCACGGAGGTGGTCGGCCTGTGGGGCGGCGGCGTGCTCCCCGCCTACCGAGGCCGCGGAATCTACCGGGCGTTGACCGACGCCCGCGCCCGGTCGGCGAGGGCCGCCGGGCACATTTTTGCGCACAGCGATTCCACCGAGTACTCCCGCCCGATCCTGGAGCGCCAGGGCATGGTCAAGGTGACGACCACAACCCCGTACACCTGGAAGCGTTCCGGATAACTCAGGCCGGTACGGTTTGGATGATGGAGAACTCCGCCCCGGTGGGATCGGCGAGCACCGCCATCCTCCCGAAGGGCGAATCCTGCGCCTGCTTGAGGACTTTCGCCCCCAGATTCTTCGCTAGCGCGAGCGCCTTGTCCGTATCCGTCACCGCGAAGTAGGTCCGCCACCCGGGCTTCGGATCCGGTTGGCCGGAAATGTCGAAGATGCCCGCTTTGGCGTTCGGCCCCTGCCCGTAGCTCTGGTACCGGAACTCGTCGGTGTCAGACAAGCTGAGCAGATCCCATTCCAGCGCATCGCGGTAGAAGTGGGTGACCTTCTCGAATTTGGTGGTGTGCAATTCATTCCAGATCCGGGTCCCGTGTCGCCCGGAGGCCTTGGTCAGCCCCCTGACAGTGGAGGACTGCCAGAGCCCCACACCGATACCGGTGGGGTCGCCAATCATGGCCAAGGTGCCCTGCCCCTGGATTTCCAGCGGCTGCAGGAAAACGCAGCCGCCGTACATCCCGGCCGAGTAGCTGGCCGCGTGGGCGTCTGCCACATTCAGGTAGGTGACCCATGCATCGCTGCATTCGGAGCCTGAATCGTTGTTCAGGAATCCGGCTACGAGTTCGTCCCCCAAGTACATGTCGATCGAGTCTTCCGTGCCGGAATTCCCGCCGCTCGTTTTCCATCCGAAAAGCCGCCCATAGAAGTCGACGCTTCGTTTCATATCACCGGTCAGTAAATCTACCCGGCACGGTTCCGCGCCGGGCTGCCCAAGTTCCTGCATCATTTCCCCATTTCAAACATGATCCAGTTGCTAGGGCGAGTCTAGGCTTCGGGCCGCCTCGCGGCAACGATATGACTTTCAGGCTCCAGAAGCTTGGCACCGGGTACCTGCTCCCGGTTTCCAGTTCCATTATGTTAGGTTGTGACACAGCACACACTCGCATTTCGCGCTGATCTCCGGGAGCCTTTCCATGCTTTCTTCCTCGCCAAACGCCACCATGTCCGTTGCAGCAATCCCCGCCGAGGGCGCCGCCCGCCATGGCGAGTTGAACGCGATCACCGTCAACGGGCAGAGCACCAGCTACCGGCAGCTCTGGGACGAAACCCGCGCCTACGCAGGGGCTTTGCGGGAGCGCGGCATCGGCGAAGGCGACCGGGTCGCGGTGCTGATTCCGAACGTCACGGACTTCGCCCGCGTCTACTACGCGGTGCTGGCACTCGGCGCGGTTGTCGTGCCGATCCACGCGCTGCTTAAACGCCACGAGATCGCCTATGTGCTGGAGGATTCCGGAGCACGCCTGCTGGTGTGCGCGGCTCCGCTGCTGGGCGAGGGCGCCGCTGGCGCAGAGCTCAGCGGCGTCGAGACGATCAGCGTGCTGGCTCCTGAAGAGCTGGGAAGCATCCGTCTGGAGGACCTCGCCGCGGCGGCCACCCCCATCGACACCTACTTGCCGCGCCGTCCCGAGGACATCGCCACGATCCTCTACACCTCCGGCACCACCGGCAAGCCCAAGGGCGCGCTGGGCACCCACGTTGCGCTACTGGAGCAGGCGAACACCCTGCTGCTGGACACCATCGACATGCGCCGCGGCGACAAGGTCTTCGGCGGCTTGCCGCTGTTCCACACCTTCGGGCAGACCACGGTGCTGAACACCGGGCTGCGCATCGGCGCGGAAATCATGCTGCTGCCCAAGTTCACCGCCGTCGGCGCGCTGGACCTGGTGCTGGATGAAGACATCGACCTGTTCTTCGGAGTACCCACGATGTACGTCGCCATGCTGGAGGCGGGCAAGCAGCGCGAGGGCAAGCCATCCCGCCTGCGCTTCGGCGTCTCGGGCGGAGCCTCGCTGCCGGTGTCGGTGCTCACCGCCTTCGAAGAGCGTTTCAGCGCGCCCATCTACGAGGGCTACGGCCTGACCGAGACCTCGCCGGTGGCCTGCTTCAACCATGTGGGACGCAAACCGCGGCCGGGAACCATCGGCACCCCGGTGTGGGGCGTCGAGGTGGAGATTGCCGACCCGGCGCATCTGGACGAAATCAGGCTGCTGCCGCGCGGGGAGATCGGCGAGCTGGTGGTCCGCGGGCACAACCTGTTCGCCGGCTACCTGAACCGTCCCGAGGCCACGGCCGAGGCGATGGTCGACGGCTGGTTCCGCACCGGGGATTTGGGCACCAAGGACGAGGACGACTACCTGCGCATCCTGGACCGGACCAAGGACATGATCCTGCGCAACGGCTACAACGTCTACCCGCGCGAGGTCGAGGAGGTGCTCATCAGCCATCCGGAGATCTCCAACGCCGCGGTGTACGGCGTGCCGCACGAAACCCACGGCCAGGAGATCGCCGCGGCCATCACACTGGAAGCAGGCTCCACCTTGGACGCCGAGTCCATCGGAGCCTGGGCCAGCGAGCAGATGGCGGCCTACAAGTTCCCGCGCCACATCGAGATCGTGCAGGAATTCCCGCTGGGCCCCAGCGGGAAGATCCTCAAGCGCGAGCTGGTGGCGCAGTACGCCGAACAGTCAGGGCAGCCCTCCTAGGCATCGCCGTAGCGCGGCGCGCGGCGCTCGAGGAACGCCCGCCGCCCCTCGGCGAGCTCGGGATTCTCCCCGTTCTCTTCCCAGAGCCGCGCCCACCAGGATTCGTAGTCAGCTGCCGCCGGCTCCTGCCCATGGGCGGCGATGGCCTCGCGGGTCCGCGCGATGGAGTACGGGGAATTGCCCTGCAGCGCCTGCAACAGTGAGCCGAGTTCAGCGTCCAGCTGTGCGGCCGGGTGCATCCGGGTGAACATTCCCCAGTCCAGCGCTTCGGCCGCCGGGATGCGGGATCCCGAATAGAGCAGGTACTTGGCCCGGCTTTCACCCACCGTGCGCACCAGCCGCTCGATGCCCGGACGCGGGAACACCAGCCCGATCTTCGCCGGGGTGATCGCCAGCTTCACGTCATCGGCCGCCAGCTGGATCTCGCAGGCCGAAGCCAATTGCCAGGCCCCGCCGAAGCAGTTGCCCTCCACCACCGCGATCGTGGTCTTGGGGCAGCCGGTGATCGCCCGGTCCACCAGATCGAAGTGGTTCAGCAGCTGCCCGTCGGCGTCCTTGTCGAAGAGCACCTGGTCCATCTGGTCGATGGCGATCCCGGCGCAGAAGTTCCCGCCGGCACCGCGGATCACGATCGCGGACACCGCCGGATCCGCGGACAGCACGGCGAAGGCACCCAGCAGCTGCAGGCACATGTCCTTGGTCAGGGCGTTGAACTGGCGCTCGTTTTCCAGCAGCACCACTGCGGTGGAACCCTGGATCTGCACGCCGACCCGTGCCTTGTTTTCCCCGGACATGAGGACCTCCTGTTTTCCGGTCTGCGCTGCCGTCATGCTCACCGTGCCACACTAGGCATGTGGATCTACAAATTCTTTACACGATTCTTGCCGGCCTGCTGCTGGTGGTTTCAGCGCTGGGAACCATCTTCCCGATTCTTCCGGGATCACTGCTGGCCATCGGAACGCTGCTGGCCTGGGGCTGGCTGCTGGGCAGCGGCGCCTCCTGGTGGGCCGCGGGGTTGGGCATCGCCATCGCGTTCCTCGGCTGGTCCGCATCAGCGGTGCTCACCGGTCGCAAGCTCAAGCAACACGCAATCCCGAAGGGGTCCATCCTCACGGCCCTGATCGGCGCGATCGCAGGGGCCTTCCTGATCCCGGTGGTCGGCTTGTTCGTAGGCTTCGCGGTGGGCTTGTTCATCGGCGAGGCGCTCCGCCGCGGCGAAACCTCCGGTGCCCTAACCTCATCCTGGGCGGCGCTGAAGGCCATGGGGCTGGGCATCGTGATCGAGCTGGGCTGCGTGCTGCTGGCGTCCTCGGTGTGGATGATCGGGGTCATCACCCACTTCGCCACCCGCTAGATCCAGCCCATTTCCCGCGCGCTGCGGGCCGCCTCGATCCGGTTCGAGGTATTGGTTTTGCCGATGGCGTTGGACAGGTGGTTGCGCACCGTTCCGGCCGACAGGTGCAGGGAGGCGGCGATCTGCGACACAGGTCCCCCGCCGGCGGCCAGCGCGAGGATTTCCCGTTCCCTCTCGGTCAGCGGGTTGGAGCGGGTTTCCACGCTGAGCATGGCGCGCTGCGGGTCGACGACCTTCCCGCCCGAATGCACCCGGCGGATGGCGGCGACCAGTTCCGCCGGCGGGGAATCCTTGACCAGGAATCCGCTGGCCCCGGCTTCGAAGGCCTGGCGGAAGTATCCGGGGCGGTCGAAGGTGGTCACGATCAGGATCTTGACCTCGGGATGGCTGTCGCGCAACAGCTGCGCGGTGCGCAGCCCGTCCAACCGGGGCATCTGCACGTCCAGCAGCGCGACCTGCGCCCCGCTGTCATCCAGCGCCTGCGCGACTTCGTCGCCGTCGGCGCATTCGGCGACCACCTGGATGTCGTCCTCAAGATTGAGCAGGGCGGCCAGTGCGCCGCGCACCAGGTGCTGGTCATCCGCGATCAGCACCTTGATCATGTGTCCCCGCTTCCCGCGCCGAATGCCACCTGCAGGCTGGTTCCTCCCAGCCTGGATGCTCCCACTGTACAACTGGCGCCGAACAGCCGGGCGCGTTCCTGCATGCCGCGGATGCCGTGGCCGCTCTCACCGCCCTGGATGCCGTCGCCGTCGTCGTCCACGCTGACCCCTGCGGTGCCCAGCCGCACCGCGACGGATCCGGCGTGGGCGTGGCGCAGCACGTTGGTGACCGCCTCGCGCAGGATCCACGCAATGTGCGACCGCCAGGCCACGGGGACGTCCTCCACCGTGCCCAGCACCGTGAATTCCAGGCCGTTATCCGTGCAGGCCTGGTGCAGTTCTTGCAATTCGGCCTCAAGGTTCTGCCGGTTGAGCCCGTGCACCGTGGTGCGGACCGAATCCAGCGCGGTGACTGCCAGGTCGCTGAGCTGCTCAAGCTCCCGGCGGGCTTCCTTGTAGCTGCCGGCGTCCATGAGCCGCAACGCCAGCTGGGCCTTGAGGTTCAGCGCGGTCAGCGAATGGCCAATGCCGTCGTGCACGTCGCGGGCCATGCGTTCCTGTTCCGCCACCACCAGGTAGTCGGCGCGGATCTGTTCCGAGACCACCGAGCGGGTGATCGCGGCGACCGTGATGGCGTACACGACCATCAGCACCAGGTTCAGGCCGATCAGGAACAGCAGGTCGATGAATTCCCCGTAGATGATCGGCAGGACGAAACACAGCACGGCGACGGCGACATAGGTGGCGATCGTGTAGCGCTTGGTGAGCAGGAAGGCGGAGTAGGAGGTCAGGAACGGGAAGATTCCCATGACTGTCAGCCCGATGACCGGCAGCCCCGCCAGCACGATGACCCACAGGATGGCGAAGTAGGCATAGGCCCGCGGGTGCCTGGTTCCGCCCTCGCCGACCACCCTGCTGAATTCCGCGTAGGCCCTGAGGTAGACCACCGCGAAGACGACCACCAGGATCAGTCCGATGATCCTGGTGGGCAGCGAATAGTCTTCCAACAGCAGGTCCAGGATCGGGAAGATCAGGAAGATGATCCAGACCCCGGCAACCAGCCAGCCCCACTTGTCCCAAAAGGCAGTGCCTTCGTCGACTTCGCAGCCGGCCTGGCTCATTGCCGTGGGATTGCTCCCTGAATTATTCACTGGCGCGCCTTGGCCTTCCGGGTTGCGAAGACCGCGAAGAGCGCGAAGATGATTGCCCATGCAACCACACTAGTCACTGGAATCCACAATGGATCCGGCGCCATGTCGCCTCCTGCGGGAATTGAGTGCAGCATCGGGTAGCGGGCTAAGGCCACATAGCCGAACATCGGGGTGAAACGGGCTGCGTCGAGCATGCCGCCTTCCAGAGGCATGAACACGTTGCCGAAGAAGGCGAAGAACACCATCAGGCCCGAGGCCAGCCCCAGCGCGGATTCCGACTTGAACAGCATGCCCACGCCGATGCCGTAGCAGGCGAAGATCATCGCTCCGGCCAGGATGATCAAGTAGCTGACCACCCACATCCAGCCGTCGGTGACCCGCGCTCCGGTACCTGCGCCCAGGGCGAAGACCAGCGCCGCCGAGGCTGCCGCCACCGTGGCCGCGACAATCATCTTGCTGGTGACGAAGGAAGCCGGTGTCATCCGGGTCAAGGCGATCTGCCGGCCCCAGCCCTGCATGGTTTCGGTGGCCACCGTGCCGGCAATGGCCACGGTGCTGACGGCCGCGCCGTAGGCTGCCATGGAAACCATCAGGTAGAACTTGACGTTGCCGCTGCCTACCTCGGCATCCGTGTAGCTGGGGATGTTGCCGAACAGGAAGTACATGGCTGCCGGCAGCAGCAGCGCGAAGACCAGGTTGTAGCCGTCGCGGAAGTGCCGGGCGAATTCAACGCGGATATAGGTGGCAATCATTGGGCGTCCTCGGTCAGTTGGATGAATGCGTCTTCCAGGCTTGGCGCAGAGATTTCAAGGTCCCAGGCGCCCAGATCGGTCAACAGGGTTTGGGCGAAGCGGTCGGAATCGGCGCATTTGAAGGAGATGCGCTGTCCATTGCGTTCGGCAATGCTCACCGAGGCGTCGAAGGCTTCCGCCTGGGAGATCGCCTGCTCGGTGGGCAGCGTGGCGCTGACGGTGCGTCCGGAAATTAGCTTGCGCAGTTCCTCGGTCGCCCCGTCCGCCACGATGCGCCCGTGGCTCATCAGCACGGTGCGCTCAGCGAAGTTCTGCGCTTCTTCCAGATAGTGGGTGGCAAAAATGATGGTGCGTCCGCTGGATGCCTCCGAGCGCATGTTTTCCCAGAAGTCGCGGCGGGCCATCACATCCATGCCGGCGGTGGGCTCGTCGAGGATCAGCACGTCGGGGTCCGGGAGCAGGGCCAACGCGAATTTGATGCGCTGCTGCTCGCCGCCGGAGCACTTTCCGACCCTCCGTTTGGCGATGGCGGTCAGCCCGGTACGGTCCATGACTTGCGCAACACGGCCGGCCTGCCCGTGCATGGTGGCAATCACCGTGATGGTTTCGCGAACGGTCATGTCGCGCAACAGCCCTCCGGTCTGGAGCACCGCCGAAACCCTGCCGGAGGTCACTGCCCGGTGCGGGCTTAGGCCCAGGACCTCGACCGAGCCGGAACTCGGCTGGGTCAGACCCAGGATCATGTCCACGGTGGTGGTCTTGCCTGCGCCGTTAGGGCCGAGCAGGGCAACGATTTGGCCGGCTTGGATGCTCAGGTCGACTCCGCGCACGGCTTCGACCTTGGTGCGTGGTGTCGTGAAGGTCTTGCGCAGACCCGTCAGCGATACTGCTTCGGTTCGGTTCAGCGTTTCCATGGTTCAATTTTTCGCGGAAAAGGTCCGCCGGCGAAGAGCAGAATGTCATGACTTGAACATGACCGTTGTCATGGGTCGGCAGCGAGAATTTAGTTGCCGCATTTCAACTGTCGTTTCGGGGACGCGTCAGCGGATGTGAGCTTGGCTACTCCGGCGGGTTCATTCGTCACCGCGCCCGCACAGTACAGCAAGATGCCGGCATCGAAGTCTTTACCGGTCAGCCCGGCCAAAATGCCATTCCCACATCGATTTACCGCAGTGATCTGCATCTATGCACGGGCAAACTCACAGCGAAATCCCGTAGGCTTTTCTCGTGCTAGATCATTCTTCATTTCTTTCGATAGTGACCGAACTTGGATCGCCCACCATGGGTGCGGCTTTCCTGCCAGACTGGCTGAATCCCGCGGTCTTCCTTAACGACCCGGCTTTGGCGCCATGGGTCGTCCTGATCGTTTGCGGCATCGTTTTCGCGGAAACCGGCCTGTTGGTCGGTTTCTTCCTGCCCGGCGACTCAATGCTCTTCACCGTGGGCATGCTCATCGCCACCGGCACCATCCATGTCCCGCTGTGGCTGTTTGCCCTGTGCATTTTCGTCTGCGCCTTCGCAGGCGACCAAACCGGTTACATGATCGGGAAAAAGACCGGTCCCGCGATTTTCAAGAAGCCAGATTCACGCTTCTTCTCGCAGAAGAATGTCGAGCACGCCCACAGCTTCTTCGAGCGTTTCGGCGGCCGCGCGGTCATCCTGGCCCGCTTCGTTCCCGTGGTCCGCACCTTCGTTCCGGTGATCGCCGGTGTTGCCAAGATGAACCACAAGACCTTCGTCTTCTACAATCTGATTGGCGCTCTGTTGTGGGGTGTCGGCGTCACCTTGCTGGGCTTCTGGCTCGGACAGTTCAGCTGGATCGAGCAGAATATCGACCTGATCTTCATCCTGATTGTTTTCATCTCCGTGATTCCGATCGGCGTGGAACTGCTGAAGGCTTTCATGTCCGGGAAGAAGAACAAATCCACTTCCAACGGGAGCTTGGAAGACTAGATAATCTAAGCACTCCGGGAGCGGAACTGGCCTCCGCCCCACTGCACGCCGCGGCGCATCATCCACTGTTCGCAGGGTTGAATGCTGCCGCGGCGTGTTCCTTTGCAGACCATGTCCAGCCCCTCGTCCACCGCGCGCGCAGCCTCATCGGTAATGGGCCGGAAAACGTTCAGCAGCACCTCGCAGTCGCAGAAGCCGCCCAGCAGCTTGATCTTCCGCTCCAGGGCGGTAGCCCGCGGGGCCGAATAATCGCGGTAGTGCATCAGCGCGCGCAGGTTCGCGGCACAAGGTTCGGCGCCTGCGACTCGATATAGATAGCACGGCAGGCATTCACGGTCGACGGGATCCGGCAGTGACGGCATGGTTTTCTCCTCAACTCTGGGATGCGGTTCCGGCGGCCCGTTGCGGCTGCCTGCTCCCACTGTCAGTCACGATCCGCAAGGCTTCGCAACTGCCTGGCGAACTGTGGAGAACTGCTAACGCCCACCGGCATCCGGGATCCTGTCCGATGAAATGTGCCATGATTCAACTGTCCCCGTGCTGCCTTGTCCGGGGCACGGACTGCACCCCGTCACACATCACTAAGGTCGTACACGCATGGATGCCGATACGCTCACCTCGATTTCGCAGCAGCTGGCCGCATTGGCCGACGACATGCGCCGCACCGGGGTACCGACGGACGGAGCCCACGTGCATCGGGACGGCCTGTCCATGCGACTGATCTACTCGCGCCAGGATCTGGTGGACACCTTCAACGACTTCCAGGACCGGGCGGTGCATTCGATCGATGCGCTGGACCGAGGCGGCAGACCCGCGCATGCAGAGTCCCAATCGAAGTCCCAGCCCGCCGCGCTGGCCCGCGGGGTGCGCTTCCGGGTGGTCTACGACCCCTCGGTATTCGAGCGCGGAGACCTCACCCGGGCCATGCTGAACTCGGTCCGCCAAGGCGAGGAAGCCCGGGTCTCCACGAATGTCTCGACGCGGCTGCTGATCCGCGACCGCGAGGAGTTCATCATCCACACTTCGGAAGCCTCCGCCGCATCGCATCTGGCCGTGCAGCTCACCTCCCCGGTGCTGGCAGATTTCATCAATGATTCATTCACCAAGGTCTGGGAAACCGCCCTGCAGGTCAGCAACCGGAAGTTCGAGTCCGGAACGCTGCTGGAGGATGACGAGATCCAGATCCTGCGACTGCTGGCCGCCGGGCAGAAGGACGAGTCGGTGGCCCGTGCGCTGGGAGTCAGCGTGCGTACGGTGCAGCGCAAAATCCAGACCCTGCAGCGCGGATTCGGCGCAGCCAGCAGGTTCCAGCTCGGTGCCATCAGCGCCAGGCACCTGATCGTGGACCGCGAATCCGCAGACTGAATCAGCAGAGACTGATTAACGACGTGTCGGTTTTACGACACCGTTTTATGTCGTAGGCGCGGCGGATCCGTGAAAAGCTTGAATGACCGGGGCGCTAAGCCCTGCCATCCCAACAGTTCTCGTTTCACAGGAGCACCACGTCGATGAGTGAGAAACTCCCCAAGTCAATGCCGGTACCAAGCAGCGGGGAGAATGTCATTCCCCGGCTGGCGAACAGCCAGCCCTTCGTGGACTTCATGGCCAAGGGCTGGGAATCACCCCAATTGCCTGCCCCTGTCGATGCCGCGGCGTCGCAGGCCGCAGCCAACCACCGCGAGAACCTCTCGGCGGCCTTCGCCGGCCAGGGCATCATGGTGTTCGCCGGCCACGCACCGGTGCGGGCCAACGACAACTTCCACGAGTTCCGCGCCCACTCCGATTTCATGTACCTGGTCAATGCCCAGATCGAGACCGCCGTGCTGCTGGGCCACCCGACCAGCGACGGACATGACTTCGAACTGTTCCTGCCAGTCCCCTACGCGCCGGGCACCGCTGACTTCTTTTCCAATGCCATCCACGGCGAACTCTGGGTCGGCCCTAGCCACAAGCCGCTTGACTGGCAGCGCGCGTTGGGCATCCCGGTTCGCCCGATCCAGGAACTCGAGTCCGCCGTGCGTGCGGGCCGGTTCCAGGCCGCCGGCGCCGTGGACTCCAGCGAGCTGGACAAGCTGAACGCCCAGGATTCCCCCGCCTTGAAGCGGGTCCTCTCCCAGCTGCGCATGGTCAAGGACGCGTGGGAAATCGCCGAGCTGCGCGCTTCGGTGGACCACACCATTGACGGTTTCCGCCAGGTGCTGGCCGAGATCCCGCAGGCCATCACCTCCGGCGGCGAGCGCTGGCTGCAGGGCACCTTCGACCGCGCCGCCCGCACCTACGGCAACGGCCCGGGCTACGCCACCATCATCGGCGCCGGCATCCACGCGCCCACCCTGCACTGGACCCGCTGCGACGGCCCGGTTCGCGAAGACCAGCTGCTGCTGCTGGACATGGGTGTGGAGGAACGCTCCTGCTACACCGCAGATGTCACCCGCACCTTCCCGGTGGCCGGAGCCTTCACCGACGCCCAGCGCCAGGTCCACGACCTGGTGGAGAAGTCCCACCGCGCCGGACTGGCCGCGCTGGCTCCGGGCAAGCCGTACAGCGACTTCCACTTCGCCTGCATGGAGGAAATCGCCAAGGGCCTGCACGACTGGGACCTGCTGCCGGTCTCGGTGGACGAGGCGCTGTCCCCCATCGGCCAGCAGCACCGCCGTTGGCTGGTGTGCGGTGTGGGCCACCACCTGGGCCTGGACGTGCATGACTGCTCGCACTCGCACTACGAGGACTACCAGGGCGCGCTGTTGGAGGAAAACATGGTGCTGACCGTGGAACCTGGCCTCTACTTCCACGCCCACGACGCCATGGTCCCGCCGGAGCTGCGCGGTCTGGGCGTACGCATCGAGGACGACCTGCTGATCACCGCCACCGGCTACGAGAACCTCTCCGGCGAACTGCCGCTGGACGCCACCGGCCTGGAGCAGTGGATGGCCCAGGCGATGAACCTGGCGGTGCGCGCATGAGCACCCTGACCCTGTGCAACGCCACGGTTTTCGACGGCGAACGCTTCCTGGACGAGCCGGCGAACATCACCCTGGTCGACGGGACCATCACCGCTGTGGGCGCCCAGCGCGAGGGAATCCTGGTCGACGCCGCCGGGCGCACCGTGCTGCCCGGGCTGATCGACGCGCACTTCCACGCCTACGCCGTGGCCCTGCAGGGCCTGGACAACGAGCTGGGCCCGCTCTCCTACTCCGCGCTGGCCGGCTCCCACCGCCTGGCAGCCGCGCTGCGCCGCGGCTTCACCACCGTGCGCGACGTAGCCGGCGGCGACTTGGGCCTGGCCCGCGCCATCGAGGAGAAGCTGTTCGACTCGCCGCGCTACTACTTCACCGGCCCCGCCTTCAGCCAGACCGGCGGGCACGGCGACCCGCGCGAGGCGCACCTGGACACCTGCTTCAGCCACGGGCACATGTGCCAAATTGTCGACGGGCCCGACAACCTGCGCGTGGCAGTGCGCAATGCCTTCCGCACCGGGGCACACGCCATCAAGATCATGACCAGCGGCGGGGTCATCTCGCTGACCGACCCGCTGGAAATCCCGCAATACTCCCCCGAGGAAATCCGCATCATCACCTCCGAGGCGGCCCGCCGCGGCTCCTATGTCTGCGCGCACGCCTACTCGGTGCCGGCGATCCGCCACTCGGTGGAAAACGGGGTGCGCAGCATCGAGCACGGCAACCTGCTGGATGCCGACACCGCCAAGCTCATGGCGCAGCACGACGCCTTCCTGGTCCCCACCCTGGCCGCCTATGCCGCCATGGATGCGCGCGGCGAGGAACTGGGCCTGGCCGCGGTGTCCCAGGAGAAGAACCGGATCGTGCTAGAGCGCGGGCAGCAGGCGGTGCGCCATGCGCTGGATGCAGGGGTCAAGGTCGGCTTCGGCAGCGATTTGATGGGCGAGCTGGGCGACGAGCAGCTCAACGGGCTGGCCCTGCAGGCGGCGGCTTCCACCGTGGAAGACCTGCTGCGCTCGGCCACCAGCGTGAACGCGCAGCTGATCGGCAACGAGTCCATCGGTTCGCTGGCCGCCGGCAAGGCCGCGGACCTGCTGGTGCTTGACGGCGATCCGCGCCAGGATGTGGACTTCCTGGTGTCCGAGGCCAAAGGCCGCACCGTCATCCAGGCCGGAGCCCCGGTCTTCGATTCGCTGGGACTGCTGGAGGGCGCCAAATGACCGCGCTGGCACAGGCCGTGCAGAACCTGGATGCGGCCCCGCGGCTGCTGGAAACCTACGTGGCCGGCGGACGCCGCTTCCGCGACTACGTGCTTCAGGTGCCGCTGGACTGGAACAATCCGGGCGGCCCCGCCATCGAGTTGTTCTACCGCGAAATGGTGCGTGCGCACCTGGACGGGCAGCAGCTGCCGCTGATGGTCTACCTGCAGGGCGGGCCCGGCGGGCAGGGACCGCGCCCGGTGGGCGGTTCCGACCGGTTGGATACGGCGCTTGAACGCTACCGCGTGATCCTCATGGACCAGCGCGGCACCGGCCGGTCCACCCCGGTCACCGCCCAGGTGATCTCCGGATTCCCGGACGGCGACAGCGGCGCGGCGTACCTGGAGAACTTCCGCGCGGACTCCATCGTGGCCGATGCTGAGGCGATCCGCCGCCGCGGCTACCAAGGCCGCAAATGGGCCACGCTGGGCCAGAGCTACGGCGGGTTCCTGACCCTGAGCTACCTGAGCTACTTCGACGACGCGCTGACCGCCTGCTTCATCACCGGCGGGCTGCCGAGCCTTGAGCCGAGCGCCGCCGGGGTCTACGCCCGCACCATCCACCGGGTGCGTGCCAAGAACGAGCAGTTCTACCGCATGTACCCGCAGGACCGCGCCCGTGCCGCCAATCTGGCCCGCACGCTGGCCGAACGCGAGTTGCTGCTGCCCGACGGCGACCGCTTCACGGTCCGCCGGCTGCAGTCGCTGGGCATCGACTTCGGCATGGGTCCGGGCTTCGAACGCCTGCACTGGCTGCTGGAGCAATCCGGCGACGGCACCCAGCTCAGCGACTGCCTGCTGCAGGAGGTCCAGGCGCGCACCAGCTTTGCCGGGAACCCGTTGTTCGCGGTGCTGCAGGAGGACATCTACGGCAACGGGGCCAACGGCCCCAACGCGTTCGCCGCCCAGGCGGAGCTGGAGCAGCACGCGGATTTCGCCACGGATGCGCCCACCTTGCTGTTCACCGGCGAAATGATGTTCCGCTGGACTTTCGAGGAGACCCGGCTGCTGCGCCCGTATATCCCGGCCGTCGAGGTGCTGGCAGCGCGCGGCACCCACCGGAAGATCTACGACCTTCAGAAGATCGCGGCGAACCAGGTTCCGATGGCCGCCGCCGTCTACTACGACGACATGTATGTGGATGCCGGCCTGTCGCTGGACACCGCGAAAAAGGTCGGCGGCCTGCAGGCCTGGGTCACCAATGAGCACGAGCACGACGGGATCAACGACCCAGCGGTGCTGCGCAGGCTCTTCGCCATGGTGGACGAGGTCGGCGGTCCGCTGGCCAGTTGAATCATCACGAAACCGTATTGACCATGCGTGAAGAGAGGCGGGCACGGATCATTCCGTGCCCGCTTCTTCGCATACCGCGAGTTCCAGTCCTAAGGAGTTCGAACCTGCAGGAACGAATCTGGGATCATGCGCAATGACTCAGAAGCTTGAATCAGGGATTCGGCTTATTGGCCTTTCCGATTCACCGAAGCCGCCACGGCACACCGTTCCTTTTGCTGGACGCGTGGTGCCGTGCGCACGTTCTGGGCAATCAGCCTTCATGCCATTGCAGACCAAAGCGGGCAAATGCCTCTTGCAGCTCGGGAAGGTCGGGCGGCACGGGAGAAGCTCCATCACAGGTTGGATCCGAGGACTGACAGCCAAGTCATCGGCACGTTCGAACACTGCCCAGACACGGATCTCATCACCGTGGCGGGAATTAAACCTCACACCATCGACGACAGGCTCGCCCGCTGTCTCTTCGTGCAGGTCGTAAAGCCATCTGGCGATGGATCTAGTGAGCACGCGGTCTCGGGCGTCCTTCAACAGGGCAGTATCGACGTCGGCGAGGGAAATATCATGTCGGTCGAAGGGGTAGTGGATGCTCAACGCGGCAATACTGCGTGAGTGGGTGACGTAGCAGTATTTGCCGCTTTGGCGTGCAGAACCGTACCGCCGGTCTTCCAACCATGAGTAGCCAATGGCGCATTGGGGAGCTTCGGGGTAGCTGCCAATGCTGCCGTCGTCGTCGATAATCTGGTCAAGCCCGGCGACCAGCTCGGGACTGGGACGGAAGTGGGCAAGCAGCTCGAGGAAGCATCCAAGAAGGCTTTCGGCAGTGTAGATGGTACGAAACTCGCCAAGCTGGTCATCCCAACGTCCACTGAAAAGTCCGTCGTCACCGGCGAACGGCCAAGGCGTCCAAGCCCAAAGTTCCGGTGAGAATCCGACGCGCCAAACATGGAGGGGTTCATCTGGGCACTCTATTTCAAGGTCCACGCTGTTTCCATGTTCGGGATTCATCATCGGCCGTAAGCGAATGATTTAGCGGCGACGATCACGTCCCGAGAACCAACTATCGGGTCAGACTCGCGCAGGACCTGGGCGGGTGCGTCATCATTCAAGCCGGGATTCATCCCCTTGAACCAGGACTGCACAGTTATAGCGTCGTAGCGATCCCGCAGAAGTGCCGCGGCATGAAAAGCATGACGAAGTCGTTCTTGGTCGACTTCGCCGGGAACGGATGAGCCATCTGCCCAAGTCGATACCGATCTGGAGGACTTCACCCCACCGATATAGGCAACCAGGCGCACACCCAATATCTCCCGCAACTGCGAAATGAGCTCATGAAACGGAAGACCGACGGAATCCTCGTACGCGCGAAGTCCCGGACGCTGATCAGGTGACACTGCTGCTTTCATGATTCGATTGTACTCTGGAATGCATGCTCAACCCATAGTAAAAATGCACCCAAAAACGCACCACCAAGCCTCATCAAGCAGCTCGAAAGGCGCAGATTTCAGCTATCGGAGTGTGCACGTTTCCGGGGTTTTGCCACACCGGACACAACAAGATCTACCCATCCTGATAAGGGAGAATACGGCCCGCATTATGTGGAACAGCAGGCGTTCCCCGGCCCGAACTCCGACGTCGTGCACACGCATCGCCATAGTGGATGCCCAAAGGCAGGCGGATCAGGACGCGGCGGTCCTGAAAGCGCCTAATATGTCATCGGCCGCTTGGCGTCACGACTGTCGCAGGATGGTTGGTTTCAAGAAGCTCAACATCGAAATTGACCACAAGGTTCGTGCGGAACCGGCGGTGCAGATCACCCAAGTTTCTCACCACCGATCCACGAGTCCTATACCCCGGACAGCGTCTGGCGCAAAAACGCTTCCACCCGCTCCAGCGCCTCGGCCACCCGTTCGTAACCGGCGGCGAACGACAGCCTGATGAACAGGTGCCCCTCGAACGGGTCGAAGTCGCCGCCCGGGGTCAGCGCCACCTGTGCATGTTCCAGCACCTGCCGGCAGTACTCTCCGGCGGTGCCGAAGCGGTCGAGCACACGCTCGCTGAGCCGCCCGTAGAGATAGAACGCGCCGTCGGCCGGCGCTGCCTGCTCGATGCCCAGCTTTCTGTAGTTGGCCAGCACCAGGTCGCGGGTCTTCGCGAACTCGGCGACCCGCTGCTCCGCCTCGGCAAGGCTCGACGGCTCGAAGGCGGCGATGACCGCACGCTGGGCCGGAGCCGGCGCGCACAAGGCGAGGTTCGAGGCCAGGGCGTCCACCGCGGCCAACATGTCGTCGGGGACGATCATCCAGCCCAGGCGCCACCCTGTCATGCCCCAGTACTTGGAGAAGGATGAAACCACGATCGAGGAGCGGGAGAACTCCCAGGAGGTGCGCCCCTTGCGCTCCGGGACGAATTCGATGCCATGGTAGATCTCGTCGCTGACCAGCCGCACGCCATGGGCGTCGCACCAGCTGCACAGCTCTTCGAGTTCCTCGGCGCTGAACATGGTGCCGGTCGGGTTGTTCGGCGAGGCGATGACCAGGCCGTCGAGCCTTCCGTGCTCGGCCAGGGCCTGCTCCAGCAGCTGCACGGTCGGCTGGAAACGTTCGGCTTCCCCGGTGGGGAGGTCCACCACCTGCAGGCCCAAGGCTCCGAGGATGTTGGCGTAGGCAGGATAGCCTGGACGGGCCAGAGCCACCACGTCCCCGGCGTCGAAGGCCGCGAGGAAGGCCAGCTGGAACGCCCCGGAGGATCCGGTGGTCATGACGAAGTTCCGCGCCGGGATCTGGACGCCGTAGCGGGCCAGGTAGTGCGCGGCCAAGGCCTCGCGGGTCTCGGCCAGCCCGGCGGTCGGGGTGTAGCCGAAATCTGCGTTCTGCGCATGCAGCTGCGCGGCGAGCTCATTGACCGCGGCGGGCGCTCCCCCACCGGGTTCCCCGACGCACAATGAGATCACGTCGCGGCCGGCGGCACGCAGGTGCGCGACTTCCTCGACGATCTGCATGACTTCGAACGGCGGGACTTCTCCGCGCTTCGACACCTTCACTACTTTGCGCCTTCAGCCAGGCTGCGTTCCTTGACCGGGTGCCGGGAGAGCACCGAGATGCGATTGAACGCGTTCATCGCCACGGCGATCCACTGGATGGCCGCCACCTGCTCATCGGAGAACACCAGACGGGCCGAGGCCACAGCTGCAATGCGTTCCTCGGGGGTGGGCAGGTTGGTTGTTGCTTCGGCGATGGCCAGCGCCGCGCACTCTTCCTCGTCGAACAGCCCGCCGCATTCGTTCCACGTGGACAGCAAGTTGATACGCTGCATCGTCTCCCCTGCGTCGATGGCCTTGCGGGCATGGAGGTCAAGGCAGTAGGCGCAGCCGTTGATCTGCGAGACCCGCAGGTTCACCAGTTCGGCCAGCCGGTCGCTGATGCCTGCGTCCTGGTAGGACTTGGTCAGCTGATTGGCGAACTTCCCAATAGAGTTCCACAACTCCGGATTGGATTTATCAAGGAAAAGAGGATCTGAGACAGCCATATCTGAACCATACCGCCCGGCGCTTGCAACCTCCTAGTTCGCTTCGGGCGCTCAGCCACCGACTATGGGACAAGACCCTCAAGTCCCTGTTCGTGCCCTTCAGGACAATATATTGCGATGTAGCAACAAAAGCTGCAGGTTACGTGACGGCGGCGGCGAGACTGCCGCATTCGATAGCAACCCATCAGGATGCTTGCCCGTTGCCCTACTGGCCTGCTGGATTCGCGCATAGAATACCGGCATGATCTGGATAGGCGGCGGCGAGGTGGCGTGATGCAGATTCAAACGTGCGGGCAACTGGATTCCAAGGACCTGGTCCAGCTATGCGATTTCATGCGCAAGAACATTTCCTCGCTGAGCCTGACCCCGTGGACCACCGCGATTCTCGGCCTGCTCACGGGTCTGGCCATCACCTGGGTGACGGTGCTGGGCAACCGCAGGGCGCAGCGCACCGAACGCCGGAACACCGCGCAGCTGCGTGCGCTGATCGCGGTCCAGGATGTGGCCTTGGAGCTTCGCAGCAAATGGACGGCGCATCTGGACCACCTGCAGTCGGGCTCCGGAGGTCCCGATCCCTTTCCGGCGCTGGCCCAGGCCGCGTTGCAGGGAGAATTCCGCACCGCGGCCAGCCGCATCGACAACAACGAACTGCGGGAAGAGTACGCCCGCTGGGAGACGTACGCGGAGTTGTTCTTCAACAACTCGGGCAGGCAGCAGGGTTATGAGGAGCAGAAGCTCTGGGACACCGTGCTGGAGCGCTCGGGGAAGAACATCCGCTGGATCGACGCCTAGTCCAGCGACTGCACGTTGATCTGCACGTCATGGGTGGCCCCGGCGGCCCGAATGGCGTCCTGCCATTCGGGGCTGCCGCCGAGCACCTCGAAGTGCACGATGTTCCGGTTGCGCAGCTCGGTGGCGAGCTGGCTGGCGAAGTCCTCGTTGTTCACGACCATCCAGCGCCCGTCGAGCACCACCGGCTCGTCGGCTTTCACCTCGTCGGCCCAGACCAGGTCCTTGGCCAGGTCCCGGGAGACGGCAATCCTCGGAAGCCGAATCGTGCTCATGAGCAGTCCTCCCTCTACTTAGGTCTTAGCCAAAGTATAGGCTTCTCCGCCCGGCGTAGCGGTGGCTACTTGTCGCCGTCGGCGGCCAGCTGGCCGCAGGCGCCGTCGATTTCCTTGCCGCGGGTATCGCGCAGGGTGGTCGGCACACCCAGCTCGTCCAGGCGGCGCACGAACTTCGAGGTGATGTCCGGCTCGCTGCGGGTCCAGATGGAGCCCGGCACCGGGTTCAGCGGGATCGGGTTCACGTGCACCCAGCCGCGGCCGCGGGCGTTGAGCTTCTTCGCCAGCATTTCGGCGCGCCACTCGTGGTCGTTCATGTCCTTGATCAGCGCGTACTCGATGGAGACGCGGCGTCCGGTCTTCACGTAGTAGTCGTAGGCGGCATCCAGCGCCTCGTCGACCTTCCAGCGCGAGTTCACCGGGATCAGCTCGTCGCGCAGCTCGTCATCCGGTGCGTGCAGCGATAGCGCGAAGGTGACCGGCACGTCCTCGTTGGCCAGCTTGCGGATGGCAGGAACCAGGCCGACGGTGGAGACGGTGATGCCGCGAGCGCTCATGCCCAGGCCCTCCGGGGCTTCGGCGACCATGCGGTGCACGGCGTTCATGACGCGCTTGTAGTTGGCCAGCGGTTCGCCCATGCCCATGAACACGATGTTGCCCACGCGCTCGTCGGGGTGCTTCTGGCCGCCCAGTCCGCCTTCGGCGATGACGCGGTTGGCCTGGACGATCTGGTCCAGGATCTCTGCGGTGGACATGTTGCGGGTCAGGCCTGCCTGGCCGGTGGCGCAGAACGGGCAGTTCATGCCGCAGCCGCACTGCGAGGAGATGCACAGGGTGATGCGGTTCGGGTAGCGCATCAGCACGGACTCGACCAGCGAGCCGTCGAACAGGCGCCACAGGAACTTGATGGTCTTGCCGTCGTCGGTGGTCAGCCGCTTGACCTCGGTCAGCAGCTTCGGGAACATCGCGTCGACCAGTTCCTCGCGGCGGTCCTTGGGCAGGTCGCTCATCTTGGCAGGGTCGGTGGTGTAGTGCTGGAAGTAGTGCACCGAGAGCTGCTTGGCGCGGAATGCCGGCAGCCCCAGTTCCTTCAGCTTCTCCTGGCGCTCGGCCAGGGTGAGGTCAGCCAGGTGGGTCGGCGGCTGGGAGACGCGGCGCTTGGTGGCGAACTGCAGTTCGGGGCGGCCGTCGGCGCCCATCTCCTGCTTCCATCCCTCGGCGGTCGGAATGACCTGCGCACGGCCTTCGGCCTGGGCGCGGGAGGTGGAGATACGCAGCTGCTGGGCACGCTGGGCGGCGGCCTGCTCCTGGCGCAGGGCCTTGCGCTCGTCAGCGGAAAGTGTGGTGGGGTTGCTCGAAGTCATCACCATCCATTGTTTCACGTATCAGCTGGGTGCAGGCGGTGAGTTTGGGCACGCGCGGCATTCAGGTCATGGTGAAGCTGCGGGCCACCGTATCGCGCACCGTGCGGTTCCCCGCCGCGGCGCTGAACAGCAGGTTGCGCGCCGGCAGCAGCCACGGCGCCACCGGCCGGCCCAGCGCCATGTTCAGGTGCGCTTTCAGGCCAGCCTGCCGGGCGGCTTTCAGCTGCCGCGCCTGGAACTGCTGCAGCTGCCCGTCCTCCGGGCCGGCGCCGGAGGCCAACAGCTCCGCGAGCTGCGCCGCACCGATCAGGCCCAGGCACATGCCCTGCCCGCCGATGGGGCTGATCTGGTGCGCGGCATCGCCCAGCAGCACCGCCCGGCCTTGCACCATGCGGGTTGCCCTGCGGTTGGCGGTGGCGAAGCTGCTGCGCATGGTGCAGGCTTGGGCGTCCAGCCGGTGGCCGGTGCGTGCGCGGATCAGCGTCGGCAGGTCCGTGTCCACCGACTGCCGGCGTCCGAGTCTGGCCACCCAGCGGCGCAGGCCTTGCGGCAGCGGGAAGGACTCGACGATGCCCTGCGACTCGATGAACAGCGCGGCGGTCTGCGACCAGCCGGTGGATTCGGGGAAGTCGCCCATGAGGTAGCGGTCCGGCAGCTGCCTGCCGCGAAACCCCGCTCCGAGCTCGGCGCGCACCGCCGACTGCACCCCGTCGGCGCCGATCAGCCAGGAGGCTTCCCGGGTCTGCACTCCCCCGGGCCCGGCCACGGTGAAGCGGATGGATTCGCGCGACTGTCCCTCGATGCCATGGAATTCATGGCCTTCGGCCAGGGCCTGCGGATCCAGTTCGCGCAGCCGGTCCCGCAGCAGCGTCATGGTCTGGTGTTCCGGCAGCGCCAGCACGTACGGGTAGGGGCCGGGCAGCGAGGAGAAGTCCAGCTCGGCGATCTGCCGGCCGTTGCTGATTCCCACTCCCCGGCGGATTGCGGTGCCCTGCTCTGCGAGCTGCGCCGCCAGCCCGGCGCGGGCCAGCACCTGCTGGGCCGGAGGGTGCAGGCCGATGGCCCGGGAGTGCGCGGAGATTCCGCGGCGGCGCTCGAAGACCCGCACGGTCCACCCCTGCTGGGCCAGGAGCACCGCCAGACCCAGCCCCACCGGCCCGCCGCCGATGATCGCCGCGCCATCCATGATTTTCGCCCCCTTTGCCTTTGCGGTCATGCCCAGGCCGGCCGGTAGGCCAGCAGGTTCCTGAACGGCTTGGCGGTATGCACCTGCCATCCGGCAGGCACGCGGCGGACAAGTTCCACCGGGGTGTAGCTGCGGCGGATGGAGGCCAGCCCGTCGCGGCGGATCAGCGAGGTCCTTGCCAGTGGCAGCGTCGCCGCGCCGAACAGCAGCGAAGCGATTCGGGAGCGCCGGATGTCCGCGTGCAGCCCCAGCCCGGTGGCCAGGGCTTCGGTGTCGGCCAGGATCCCGCGCAGCTGGGCATCGTCCAGGTGGTGCAACAGATGATTGGAGATGACCACGTCGAAGACCTCTCCGCCGCGCACCAGGTCCGCGCTGGTGCAGCGCAAGAATTCGATCTTCCCGGCCGGCAGGACGCTTTTCGCCGCGGCCTGCCGGGCGAAGGCGATGGCCCGCTCATCCGGGTCGATGCCCAGCACGCCCAGCTCGTAGCCGTCGCGCAGTGCCCAGCGGGCCAGCTGCAGGGCGATGTCTCCCCCGCCGCAGCCGATGTCCAGCAGGCGGGCCGGTTCGCCGGAGGCCAGCAGCGGGGCGATCTGCTGCGCGTAGATCCCCTTCCATCCGCCGACCGCCCTGTTTACCAGCGGGAACTGGGCGTAGGTCCGGTTCAGCAGCACGGGGTCGCAGTCCGGATGGTCCATGGCCTCCAGCTCGTCGGGACGCCGCCGCATCAGCTGGTTCCGGAAACCGTCGCCACCGTGAACAGGCCGGTTTCCACCGTGAGCCCGGGGCCGAAGGCCATGGCGCAGACGCGTTCTCCGGCGCCGGTGCTGCCGGCTTCGAGGATTTCCTTGAGCACGAACAGCACGGTGGGGCTGGACATGTTGCCGTAGTCCTTGAGGATCCGGCGGGCCGGGTGCAGCTGCGTTTCGGAGAGCTGCAGCCGGTTCTGGATCCGGTCCAGGATGGCGCGGCCTCCCGGGTGGATGCCCCAGTGGGTGATCTGCCCGATCTCCAGCGGTCCCTCCGCGTCGGCGTCCAGCAGCGGCGTGAGCGCGTCGGTGATGTGGTCGTCGATGATGTGCGGGACGTAGGTTCCCAGCACCATTTCGAACCCGTGGTCCCCGATGTTCCAGGCCATCGATTCCTCGCCCACCGGGGTCAGCGTGGTCTTCAGGTCGTCGATCTGCAGCCCCTCGCCGCCCCGGGCCACCACCGCGGCGGCGGCGCCATCGGCGAAGATGGCCGAGCCCATGATGGTGTCCGGGTCGTTGGAGCTGTGCACGTGCAACGTGCACAGCTCCACGCAGACCACCAGCACGGTGGCGTTCTCGTCGGCCAGGCAGAAATCCCGGGCCGCGCGCAGCGCCGGGAATGCTGCATAGCAGCCCATGAATCCCAGATGGTGGCGGACGGTCGAGGGATTCAGCCCGAGACTGCGCACGATCTGGTAGTCCGGGCCGGGGTTGTAGAAGCCGGTGCAGGACACCGTGATCACGTGGGTGACATCCGCAGGTTCGAGCCCCGGGCAGGCATCCAGCGCCTTCCGCGCGGCCTCGATGAACAGTTCGCCTGCGTGCTCCACGTAGACCCGGTTCCGCTCGGCGGTGCTCGGCGACTTGAGCAGGCCGGAAGAACGGTCATAGAACATCGGTTCAGCCGGTTCGGGCAGCTCGGTGTTGAATTCCGAAACGCAGCTGTAGCGGGTGTCGATGTCCGCGGAGTTGAAGGAGGTCGCCACCAGCCGCTGTCCCAATCGGCTGAGGTCGGGCTGTGCGGCGAAGACGTCCCTGACGTCGTCCTGCTTCAAGACTGTCGAAGGTACGGCGGTCTGGATCGTTCTGATGATCACTGGCATGACCCGAGCCTAGGACCTGCGCGCGACCGGTGTAAACCATCGCACGCAACTGCCAGGAAACCAGGATCGGCCGCCAGCGCCGCGGGTGCACGTGCCAGCTCTCCACTCGTCGTCGCGTGCCACGACGGCTGGCAGCCGTCTGGAACCCCTCGCAACGGCAGCGTGAAATGTCCTACCCTGAAACCCCGTCATGCATGCGCCGCAGGCGGCATGGGAACAAGTTATGAGTGAGGCGGAATAAAGGCAACCATGAGCAATGAAGACGCAGTGGAGCGAACGGAAGACGGCAGATATCTGGTCATTTCCGGCCGGAAGTGGCGTGCGAGCGATCCCGGGATCCCGCCGAAGCTCCGACAGGAGCTCGTCGACGAACTGATGAATGCCCGCCGTGAGATAGGACGCGGGGACGAAGAAGCCCGCGCCAGGGTCCACGAGGCGAAGCTGGCTCTGGGCGAGCGCGGACAGCCGTGGTGGGAAGAAGCCCGCGAGGACAAGCTGGATGAACGCATCCGGGCGGCGATCTTCACCCTGCTGCGCAAGAGGCAGGGGTCCTCGATCTGTCCCAGCGATGTCGCACGCATCGTCGGCGGGGGTGGCGAACGCTGGCGGTCCCGGATGGAACGCGTCCGGCAGGTGGCCGCTTCCCTGGCCGCAGACGGCGCGATTCGGGTGACCCAGAAAGGGCATGACGTCGATGCGCACAATGTCTGTGGTCCCGTGCGACTGCAACTGGCCCGAATGGACCCGCGGGAGCAAGATTAGGCCGTACGGACAATGGCTTGCACGAAACTGGAGGAGCGGCCCTTGGACACGCCAGTGGCCCCGTCGCAACGACGGGGCCACTGGCGTGATCGACTTCTACTTGTTGTCGGTTGCGTCCTTGAACGCGTCCTTGGCCTTTTCGCCAGCCTGCTTGGCATTCGCGGCAGCCTGATCCTTGACGCCTTCGGCCTGCAACGACCTGTCGTTCGTCGCCTTGCCCGTGGCTTCCTTGGCCTTGCCAACAACTTCTTCTGACTTGTTCTGAATCTTGTCTCCGAGACCCATCTTGCCCTCCTCAGTTATTCGGTTGAAACGACACCCATTACGCTACAGAAAATGTTGTCCGCCGGTCTCGCCGCTGGATAATTCCAAGGAAACGTCAAGGATGCATGTCAGGCAAGTGCAGGAACACTGCCCGGAACGGGGCACTACGAACCGGGCCCATGCGCGGCTACCGGCCGAGCAGCGCGGCACATTTCAGACGGCAGGCTTTTCAGTCCTTGGCGCCGGATCGCGGTGGACGCTGCGTGTGCCCGGGCCATGCGTGCTGCGCGGCTGCTGCCGATCGCGGATCATCGCCGCGGTGGTGCGGATGAACACGGAGATCCACGTGAAAAGGATCGCCACGGCCGACAGCTCGAAACCGGTCAGGTTGTAGTAGGACCAGGAATCCCAGAGCAGGAACGCCACCCACAGCGCACCCACGGCAGAGAGGGACATCATGTGGAAGACCGCCGGATACCCCGGCAGCAGGACCATCGTTCCCAGCAGCAGGATGATCATGGCGGCGGAGGCCAGCTGGACGAACGCCGAATGCACCCCAAGGGACAGGTTCATCGGGACGCTGCCCACGCCGATGATTCCCACGGACACCGCGACCAGGCACCAGCCCACCACCCGGGGGCGCGGGCGCAGCTTGCGAATCAGCGGGTAGCGTTCAAGGTTCGGACGGCAGCGGTAGGTCCGCGACAGCACGTCCAGGTCCCTGGTCAGGAACTCGGTGAACGAGATCAGCACCAGTCCGGAGATGATCATGGTCGTGTTGAACGTCCAGAAGGAGCCCATACCGGATTGCGAGGTCCCCAGCCGGGAGAACATCCCCTGCCACCAGCCTTGGTCCTCGGCCAGCAGCATGCTGATCAGCACTCCGGCGGCCATGTAGATGCCCAGGACCACCGACAGGTTCTCGGCGCTGGTGCGCGCCGTAGCCACCAGCGCCAAATAGGCGCTCAGCCCGGTGATGCCGCTGACGGCCAGCGACCCGGCCAGCACATCGAGGCGCAGGCCGATGAACGCTTGCTGGAACAGGTGCGTGGCCACCAGGATCATCATCACGGTGCTGGCCACGTGGACCAGTACCAGGCCGAGGGCGGCAACATACTGGCGCCAGGCCGGGATGCGGCGCAGCCACGGTTCACGCTGGCGCAGCAGGCTCCGGAACGCATAGGCGCTGGACAGCCCCGCCGAGACGCCGCCGGTCACCGAAGCCACGGAACCCACCGACAGTCCGCCGAACAGCGCGGGGCGCTCGCCGGCGAAGATGATCAAGGCCGTGGCCATCCCGAACAGCGCGCAGAACAGTCCCGACCACAGCGCGTTCCGCTCGATTTCGAGTTCGGTCACGCGCTTGGGATTCGTCGGTTCGGGGAAGTGGAGAGGCACGACATCCATTGTTCCATGAACAATTCAGGCAGTGCCGGGCAGGCCGTTAGACCAGTTCCGTGATGCCGTTGACCAGCAGGCCGACCGCTCCGGCAAGCGCGACTAGCACCACGAAGGCACGGCTGACTTTCGCCGGGATCTTCGGCGCCAGGAAATTGCCCAGCACGATACCCAGCACCATGGCCACCAGGCAGGCGGTCCACTGGATCCAGTCAAGCTGCGGCATGCCGCCCTTGGCGACCAGCGAGGACACCGCAAGGACCAGGAAGTAGAGCTGCACGGAAATCGCGAATTTCGCCTGCGGCCAGCGGCTGGCCACCGCGTAGCCGGCGATGGCCGGGCCGGAGACGCCGGCGGTGACCGACATGAATCCGGAGATGGCGCCGGCGCCGATGGCCAGCCCCTTGCTTTGCGCGGCCGGCAGATTGCGGACCAGGAAGCTGGCGCCCAGCGCGAGGATCACCATGATCGAGATGCCGATGGTCAGCCAAGGACCGCCGAGCAGCGTGGCCACCCACGCACCGGGGAAGGTCATGATCACCGCGGGCACCAGCAGCAGCGCGATCTTCTTGTATTCGACCTGCCGGAAGACCTGGGCGAAGATCAGCAAGCTGCTGCACGCTCCAAGGAAGTTCACCAGCATGATGCCTTCGAACGGCCCGAGCACCAAGACCAGGAATGGAGAGGCTACCAGCGCAAAACCCATACCGGAGATGCGTTGCGTGGATGCCCCTGCGAACACCGCTGCCGCCAAGCCGATCAACGCACCGAGTTGCACTGTTTGCTCCACGCGGACTCCGCTCCTGGTTGCTTGTCATGGTTTGCCGAGGCGCGGCGTTCTTGGGAAGGTGCGGGAAGACCAGTCCCCGAAAATGCACACTCGACCTCTGTATTCGACGATACACGTCAACAAGGCCTGACTTGAACCATTCCCGGCCTCCGCACCAATCCGGTAACGGCGCCGTCCGACCCGCAATATTACGACCCCGGCGTCGGCCCGGCGAGTCACCGGGCCTAGGCTGAAGAGATGAGCACCGACGTCGATTTCCTGGTCATCGGGGGCGGAGCCATGGGCTCGGCCGCCGCTTTCTCCCTTGCCGGCCAGGGACACCAGGTCCTGTTGCTGGAGCGTTTCGCCCGCGGACACCATGAGGGCGCGTCCCACGGCAGCACACGCAACTTCAACCCCGCCTACGCGGATCCTGCCTATGTCGGGCTCCTGCGCCGCGCGAACCAACTGTGGGAAGACCTTTCGCAGGCCGGCAAGGTCAAGCTGCTGAACCGGACCGGGCTGGTCAATCACGGCGACGAACCCGGCCAGCAGGCGATCCACAGGACGCTTACGGCCGCCGGCATCCAAAGCGAACTGCTGGACGCAGCCGAGGCCGGCGAGCGCTTTGCCGGCATGAGGTTCCAGACGCAGGCTTTGCATATTCCCAGCGACGGGCAGCTGAATGCCGACCTGGCCGTGGCCACCCTGCAGCGGCTGGCAGCCGCCGCCGGAGCCGAGATCCGCCACCGGCACCGGGCGCTCCAGCTGGAGGTCGTCTCGGATGAGCTGGTCAAGATCCACGTGGATGACGGCCGGCGCACCGGCACGCTGTCCGCACGCCATGTCATCCTCACCGCTGGTGCGTGGACCCGCACGCTGCTGGGACCGGGCTTCGAGCTGCCGCGCCTGCACGTCACCGAGGAGCACCCGGTGCACTTCGCCCGGCGCGGGGAATCCGCCCACTGGCCCGGCTTCAACCACACCCTCGCCCCGGGAGACCACGACGGCCTGAGGATTTTCGCTCCGGTGTACGGCATGCACACCCCGGGCGAGGGCATCAAGGTCGGCTGGCACGGATCGGGCGAAGTCATCGATCCGGACCGCCGCCCGCACCGGCCGGTCGCCGAGCAGCTCGACGCCCTGCAGGCCTATGCCCGCCGCTGGCTTCCGGGCACCGATCCTGACAGCTTCGAGCCGGTGTCCTGCACCTACGCCAACACGGAGGACGAGCATTTCATCCTCGACCGGCTGGGGCCGGTCACCGTGGGCGCAGGGTTCAGCGGCCACGGCTTCAAGTTCGTGCCCGCCATCGGCGAGCACCTGGCCCAGCTGGCCACCGGGGCGGCCGGAACGATCCCGCGGTTCGCGGCCAGCCGTCTAATCGACATCCCGGTGTTCCTCGAACGCCGGAGCCGGGCCGGAGTGTCCTAGCCCCAGCGCACGCGCAGCCCGGCCCTGCGGAAGGGCCGGGCTGCGCGCTGCGGGAGCTAGGAAGTTTCCTGCTTCACGTACCTGGTTTCCGGACGGGATTCGTAGAACGCCGCACGGCGCTTGCGGGCCCCGATCAGGAACACCGCGCCGAGCACCAGGATTCCCACCCCGACCACGAACACCAGGCCCATGCCCGCCACGTGCGTCCCGGAACCGTACTCCGGGTCCAGCGAGTCCACGGTGGTCTGCAGGAACACCGCCACCAGCGCCAGCCCGCCCAGCAGCGGAGCCAGCCCGCGGATGAGGAAGTTGCGCGCCGAGGCGAGAAGCGTGTGGCGGAAGAACCAGACGCAGGCGAATG
The DNA here is from genome assembly GCF_046940185.1 of Arthrobacter sp. 'calajunan'. NCBI lineage: Bacteria > Bacillati > Actinomycetota > Actinomycetes > Micrococcales > Micrococcaceae > Arthrobacter > Arthrobacter sp. 'calajunan'. The sequence goes on along the minus strand of NZ_JBKZDY010000003.1, from coordinate 169,552 downwards.
CAGTGACCCCGTAGTAGAAGCAGATCATCATGCCCAGCGCCAGGATGGTGTCGTTCAAGACGTTGGTGGAGACAAAACGCATCATCGCGTAGAAGCCGGTGGAGACCACCGCCGCCACGATGGTGGAGAAGGCAGGAGTGCCGAACTTCGGGTGGATCCGGGTGAACGCCTGCGGCAGCGCCCCGTGGTGCCCCATGGCCAGCATCGAGCGGGCCGGGGAAATCATGGTGGACTGCAGCGAAGCCGCGCAGGACGCCAGGGTCGCCAGCGACAGCAGGATGGCTGCCGGCCCCATGACCGGGCCGGCCAGGGCCGCGAACACGTTGCCGATGTTCTCCGGATTCGCCAGGCCCAGACCTGAATCCCCCACCCCGGCGAACACCGTGGCCGCCACGGAGGTCAGCAGGTACACGGCCAGCACGATCACCGCGGTGAACCCGGCGGCCAGACCGGAGGTGCGCTCGCCGTTCTTGGTTTCCTCGTTCATGGACAGGCAGACGTCCCAGCCCCAGAAGGCGAAAATGGACAGGCTCAGTCCCACCGCCATGACGGAGAAGGAATCGATGCCCAGCGGGTTGAACCACTCGGCGGAGAACTGCACCGCCGGGGCCGCCTTGTCCAGGGCCGCGATGGTGAACCAAAGCAGCACCACCACCTGGAAGCCGACCAGCAGGTACTGCACCAGCGAGGCGGCGTGCAGCCCGCGCACCGAGATCCAGGTGGCGCCCAGCATGAACACCAAGCAGGTGGCCACGTTGATCCACGGGTTGGACGCCAGCTCGGCCAGCTGTTCCTGCCCGGTGGCCTGGGCGAGGAAGAGGTAGAAGAAGTCCACCGCCACCCCGGCCAGGTTGGAGAGCACGATGATGTTCGCCGCGAGCATGCCCCAGCCGCCCATCCACCCGGCACGCGGCCCGAAGGCCTTCCACACCCAGGTGAAGGTGGTGCCGTTGTCCGGCATGGCCCGGTTGAGCTCGCGGTAGCCCAGGGCCACCAGGAACATCGGGATGAACCCGACGATGAAGATGGCCGGCAGGTGCGTGCCCACCGCTTCGGCGGTGGGGCCGAGCGTGCTGGCCACCACGTAGCTGGGCGCAATGGTGGATACGCCGATCACGATGGCCGTGAACAGGCCGATCTGGCCTGCAGTCAGGCCCTTGCCTGTTTCGGTGACCGGGCTGGTGCTCAGCCGGCTGGGTTTCGTCTTGTCTTTCATCGCACTGGATCCTTTACCGGGCGGGGTGTTCTATCGCTTCGGAACCTGCTGGGTGATGCAGTGGATTCCTCCGCCGCGGGCATACAGCTCGGTGGCGTCCACCGCGACGACCTCGCGGCCCGGGTAGGCCTGGGCGAGGATCCGCGCGGCCTGCGCATCGTTTTCATCGTTGAAGCAGCAGGCGATGACTCCCCCGTTGGTGACCAGGTGGTTGATGTAGGAGTAGTCCACCCAGCCTTCCTCGTCCTTCAGCGTCTTGGGCGCCGGGACGGGGACCAGGCGCAGCTTGCGACCCTTGGCGTCGGTGGCCGCCTCCAGGAGGCTGCGCACCTCGGCGGAAATCGCATGGTCCGGATGGGCCGGGTCTTGCTGGTCGTGGTAGAGCACCACGCCGGGTTCCGCGAAGCAGGCGACGATGTCCACGTGGCCGCGGGTGCCGAACTCCTCGTTGTCCCGGGTCAGCCCGCGCTCCAGCCAGATGACCTTCTGCGCGCCGAGCTGCTTGGCGAACTCGGCCTCGATGTCCGCGGCGCTGGCCTCCGGGTTGCGTCCCGGGTCCAGCTGGACGCTGCGGGTGGCGAGCATGGTGCCCTCGCCGTCCACGTGGATTCCGCCGCCCTCGTTCGTGATCGAGGACTGCACCCGGGCGGTCTGCTCCAGCTGCGCGACCTGGGCGGCGATCTTCGAGTCCTTGCCCCAGGAGGCCCAGGACTGGGCACCCCAGCCGTTGAAGTTCCAGTCGATGGCGGCCAGTTCGCCGGAGGCGTCGCGCACGAAGGTCGGCCCGATGTCCCGCATCCAGGCGTCGTCCAGCTCGCGCAGCGCGTAGCTGACCTCCTCGCCCAGGTGGCGGCGGGCGTCCGATTCGGCCTGCGGGTCCACGACCATGGTCACCGGGGTGAAGCGGGCGACGGCCTTGGCCACCGCGGCCCAGGTGCTGCGCGCGGCTTCGGCCTCCTCGGCGGTGTCGCCCAGGGTGTAGCCGCCGGAGGGGAAGGCCATGTAGATGCGTTCGTGCGGATCGGTTTCCGCGGGCATGAGGAACTCAGACATGGGAGCGCCTCATCTCTCCCAAGCCGGACTCGGCACGGGCTTCGGTCAGCGCGCCGTAGGTTTCCGGGCGGCGGGTGCGCAGGAACGGGAAGAGCGTCAGCCAGTCGCGGCGGGCGTCCAGGTCCAGGGTTGCCACCAGGACGGCGGATTCGTCGCGCGGCGCCCGGGCCAGGACGCGGCCGTACGGGTCGGAGATGAAGGATGAACCGTAGAAGGTCAGTGCGCCTTCGTCGCCCCAGCGGTTGGGGACCACCATGAACAGCCCGTTGGCGATGCCGTTGCCGATGATGGTCTGGCGCCACAGCGGTTCGGTGTCGAAGTCCGGGTGGTCCGGTTCGGAGCCGATGGCCGTCGGGTAGGCCACCAGGTCCGCGCCGGCCAGCGAGTAGATGCGCGGCGGTTCGCTGAACCATTCGTCCCAGCAGGTGGGCAAGCCCATGGCCAGGCCGTTCAGCTCCTCGAGGCGGTGCACCGGGTAGGGATCCTCGCTCGGGCCTTCGCGGAAGTACTTGTCCTCGTAGTAGCCGGCGGTGCGCGGAATGTGCAGTTTGTTGGTCAGCGCGACGATTTCGCCTTGCGGCGACACGACCACGGCGGTGTTCAGTCCCAGGCCGTCCTCGGCCGGGGCCTTGCGGAACAGCGAAATGTGCACATGAATGGAGTAGCGCGCGGCCATGTCGCGGGCGAAGGCGACGGTCGGCCCGCTCTCCAGGTCCTCGGCGGACTCGTCGGCAGCGTCCGGGTTCGGCACCACGAAGGCCGGGTACTTGCTCAGCGTCAGCTCCGGCAGGTACACGATCTTGGCCCCTCGGGAGGCCGCGCGGCGGATGCCGTCTTCCAGTTCGTCGCGCAGTGCCTGCGGGTCTTCGTGCCAGCGGTGCTGGACCAGCGCGACCGTCAGTTCCCCGCGCTCGGCGGCGTCCACGCGGGCCGGAGAGGCCGGCGGGGTGAGGGCGAGTATTTCTTTCATGGCTATGCTCCATCGCTAAAACGAATGTGATTCGTTTACAGAATAAGCAGTGCCCCGCGTCACACGCAAGAGGTAAACGAATGATTTTCGTTTAATTCGGATATGCTCGGGTGGAAGGCCCCGACAGGAAGGCAGTGGATGCCATGGCACGTCCCTCCAAGCCCAAGCTCAGCACGGACGCGATTGCCGCCGCGGCGTTGAAACTGGTCGACAAGCACGGCGAGTTCACGCTCCCGCAACTGGCCAAGGCGCTGTCCGTGACGGCATCCTCGCTCTACAACCATGTGGCGGGCAAGGACGAGATCATCGAGCTGATGCGCGGCCGCGCCATGTCTGCGATCAGCCTGCCGGACGTCGATTCCGGGGACTGGCAGGAAACCGTAAGGCAAATCGCCACGTCCTACTGGGAGTCGTATTCAAAGCACCCTCGACTGATTCCGCTGCTCACCAGCCATACCGTGCGCGACCGCACTACCCTGCGGGTCTACGATGCGTTGGCCGAAGCCCTCGCGAAGGCGGGGTTCCCCCCGGAGGAACGGTTGCACGCGATCACCATCATCGATTCATTTGTGCTGGGCTCGGCGCTCGATGCGGCGGCACCCGAGATCGTATGGGAAGCTAATGATTCTTCGGGGCATGAATTCAAGGAGGCGCTGGACGCCGGTCTCCAGCTGGAACAGCGAGCGCGACTGACCTTTCACAAGGGACTTGAGCTGATTCTCCTCGGCTTAGGCAATATTCGTTCCAGTTAGCCTGCCGGCACGGATCGTTGCATCGTGCTCGATAGTACTCACGAGCAGTGCAGCGATCTGACCACTCCAAGTAATCCGATAGAGCCCTTCGCTTTCGAATGGACGATGGGAGCGGCGGTCCATCCGTTGTCATACATCGCATACACGCGGAAGTTCACGTCAAATTTCGACCCAAAGAGGTTGCCCAGAAGGTCTATCAGGAGCGACAGCAACCCGCCCGAAGGGGAAATATCGACAGAGTATGTGGTGGTAGACACAGGCAGGGGGTCGGAGAATTTCTCTTCACTGTCGTTGACTTGGACAGATACCTTGTATCCCGTTAATTTCGAACCCTGGGCTGCTGGAGCTTGCCATGCGAAGTTGATGACATTGTTACCGGATAGCGAGGATTTATCTTTGCATGAAAGATTCTTGGCCGGTTGCATAACGGCGCCGTGCAACGTACCCCCGGCTTTCGCCGTGGAAGTGAAAGCAGCCTGCGTCGATTCGACCGCAGGGCGAAGTTGCAACGAACCGACCGCCGTCGAAAGAACAAGCACCATGCACAAAAGGCGGGATATGCCAGCACGAGGCAAGTCCCCCCGCCCAGGGGATCCTGCACAAGTATCGGCATCAGTCTCCGAATTGCGTTTCTGGGTAGAACTTCTCGGGACGGATTCACCAACTGCTGGCTGCGGGCTTCGCGAGAATGCGAGATAGAGCAGGTAGGCGCACAACAACCCGCCTAGGAAATACGCCCATGGCTGGGACAGCCACGTCACCAGGTAGCCCAAGCCCGGAAAGCTGACCAGAAGCTTGTCGGCGCTGTCCACCGCATACGGTTGCAGGTCCGCGACGGGATTGGCATCCCCCTTGAGGATCAGGCCTGCTTCGGTCTTGTCGGCTACCCGGTGCGTCACCCGAACTTCGTTGCTGGTGACCACCGAAACCACGTCGCCTATGGCAACTTCCACAATCAGGGTGGGAACAGCCAGTCCCAACGATCCGGTGGGGATGCCGGGTCCCATCGAGCCGCTGGCAAAAACCAGCGGTTTCACCCCAAACAGCACAGCCGCAAGCGTCATGAGCAGGCACAAGGATCCGAGGATCGCCCCGGCATTCAGCGCAAGGCGCTGGAGCGGGTTGCCGTTGCGTGCATCGGATTTGATCCGTTCCTGGTTTCCCACCTTATGACCCCACCGTTCCGGTGAAGACCAGGTCCAGCTTCGTGGTGGCGCCTTGCAGGTTGTTGGCCGCGGTCACGGGCAGCGAGTACTGCACGCAGAGTGTTTCCGAAGCGCCTGCGGCCAGTGTCGATACTTCAACTGACCCGCCGAAAGCTGATCCAGCTTTCTTATCTACGATGGCCGCTGTGCCGGAACAAGTCGCGCTCGGTGCGGTGCCGCTGACCGTGGATCCGGTCTTCACCTGTACCTGCATGGCCTTGCCCAATTCGACGCCGCCGCTGTCGGTGATGCTGCCCCTGATGGAATACGGCAGCTCGACCGTGCTGGTGTTCTTCACGACAACTACCGCTGCGGCGCTGGCTCCCGGGTACCAGTTCACCGAGGAGACCGGCACGGTGTAGCTTTCGGAGGTCGCGCTGGAGGCCGTTGCTCCGACCCCGAGCGATACCTTTGCGGCGGTGATGCTGGTGGTCGCCGTGGCGGTTCCGGTCCAGGCCGCCAAGGTGGACACCGAGCCGAGGCCTACCAGGATTCCCATCGACAAGATCGCCTTGACCTGTACCAATCGTCTGCTCATTGAGATGCTCCTTGGGGTGCCTGCGCATGGGCGCCGTGTTGCTTCGAACGTAGATATAGCGTTGCGCCGGCCCCGGCCATGCCTAGCGCCAGCGGGATCGCCCAGCCGCTGAAGCCGGTGGATCCCAGCTCGTCCGGCGGACGATCCCCTTCCACGTCAGGAGAATGGGGACTGCCCGGCGGCTGCGGGGCCTCCGGCGATTCGGGTTCCTGCGGGATCCCGCCGGCGACCTCGATCGCGCTGATGTCCAGGCTCAGCGACCGCTCCCGGTCCTGCGAGGAATTTCCGGCAGAAACCGGCAGGCTTGCCTCCAAGGCGAAGTTTGCGTGCTGCTGCGGATCCAGCCGCATCGTGGGGTTTCCCGCCACCGCGAACTTCAGCCCGGCGGCGGGGGCCGAAACCACTGGTTTTACCGTGACTTCGATGGGATGGGGCCGGTCATTGCGGATGGAGAGCTCTCCGGTCAGCCGGTCTCCGGGAACGAGCCGGATTTCTCCGCCGAACAGTTCGCCCGGGCTTTCCCGGAATTCGCCGCCGTCCACGCTGTAGCTCAGGCCCCGCGGGTCATCTCCGTCCCCGTGCGCTCCGGGGGTCCCCGCGCCCAGCAGGCTGCCCGCGAGCACCACTGACAGCATGGCCCTGGTTGGCGCCGCGAACTTCATGACGCCTTCTTCCCGCGGTGCTCCCGCCATGCCCCGGTGAACATCACCAGCGAATAGGACAGCAGTCCCCCGATGGCCAGCCAAGTCAGCCAGGTCCGCTGCGAAGCGCTGAGCGCTGAATTCAGGTAGCCGAGCCATGGCAGCGAATACCAGAGCTTGCCGCGCACCTGTTCCGCGACGATCGGCGCATCGTCGGTGTTGTTGGCGTCTCCGCGCAGCACGAACTGCCGCTCGCCGGAAAGCGACGAGGCCACCGAGACAACGCGATGGGTCACCACGCCGGGTTCCCCGGATTCAAGCTGGTAGGTGAGCACGTCTCCCACCTCGATGGCTTCAACCGGAACCGGTTTGACCACGACCAGCCGGCCCGGAGGGAAGTCCGGCCGCATGGATCCGGTCAGCACGGTGTAGGCGGTGGCCCCGCCGAGCCGGGGAATGACCACCATGACGGCAAGCAGGCAGAGCACGATGAAGAGCGCCAGCCAGGACAAGACCTGGCCGGCCCACCAGAACGGCCCGGTTTTCTGTTCTTCCCGACGCCGTTGCGCCCGCGTCAGCACCGTCATTTCTGCTGTCCCGTGAAGCTGAGGGTGGGCGCCATCCTGCCTCCGGCCGCGGCCTGCGAGGTGCCGGCCGGAAGGCTGAGCCTGACGCACAGCGATTCGGAGGCCGACGGGGTTCCTGCGGCCGAAAGCTCGCGCGGGCTGGCGAAGGCCGCGCTCGCGTTAAGCGGGCCCGAATAGAGCAGCTGTCCGCTGATCTGCTGCGTTCCCGTGCAGCTTGCAGGCGGCACTGCCGCATAGATGCTGATGGTTCCTGCACCCGCCAGCGCCTGGTCCTTGGCGCTGCCTGATGCGGTTCCCGTGGTGATTCCCGCCAGCCCGTAAACCAGCGGCGTCGTTCCGGCGTTGGAGATGGTCAACGGAGCCTGCACGAATGACCCCGGCAGCAGATTCTGGGAATTAAGCTCGGCGAAGACGTAGTCCTTCGCCGCCGAGCTGCCGTTGCCCGCCAGCAGGCTCAGCGAACCGGTCCGGACTTGCCCAGCATCGATCTGCCCTTCGGCACGCCAAGCAGCGACCGTGGTCTGGGTGCTGAGTCCCAGCACCAGCACCACGGCCGCCGCCGCAGCGAACTTCAGGGATTTCGGCATGCCGGTTCGTGAGTCCACCAACCGCTAGCTGCGAACCTGGTCCAGCGTCAGCGTCAGTGCGTCCAGATCGATTGGCTTGTCCATGGTGTCGGTTGGCGTGGATGCAGCAGTTCCGGCTGGGAAGGTCACGGTGATTTTAACCGGCACCTGGTATACACCCTGCTCCGCAAAGGAAATCACGTTGCCGGCCTGGGTCAGGCCTTCGGCCGTGGCATCGATTTCAAGGCCGAGATCGATTTCGTCCTGCAGCTCCGGCGGCAGCGCCTGCAGCGTGCCCACCGACAGCGCGCCTTCGATATTCTTGCCCTCAGCGTCAATCCGCACGGTCTGCGTGTAGGCCACTACGTCGCCGGGAACGATTTGCTCGGTGGTCGGATCGAACGGCACGCCTGCTCCGCCGTCGCTGATGTCGGTCCAGACGCCGTTGTCGTCCACGGTGAGCGTCAGGTGGCCGGTGTCCACGGTTCCCGCGTCGACGGTTTCGGTCTGTTGCCACAGCGCGACGGTTCCCGCTCCGGTCACCAGCAGGACGCCAGCGGCGGCTGCGGCAATGGTTGCCTTGGTTGTCTTCTTCATGATTCAAATCCTCAAAAGTTCCGAGCGCTCCCCGCGCACTTACTTTCGAGTGAATCCGGATTCCCACACGGGCACAACATGCACTCGGTCACCACCCAAGGCACCATAGCCTCGACAGCCCACCCGTTCGCCAACCGGCTATTTCGAGAACTCCCAAACAGGCATATAAAGCAACCTTGACTAGCCCGTATGGGAATGTCGATGGATGCCGCAAAAGATTACGCCAGTCGTTTTTCCAGTTGGCCAAGCACGGGCTGCGGGTCGACAAAAAAGACTGGCCGACCGGCCAGGGTACATGGCCGATCAGCCATGCGGAATCGTGGCGGCTACCTGGCGGAGTCAGGCGCCGAGGCGAAGAGGTTCAGACCCAGCGCACGGGAAAGGTGGCCGATGGCCAGCTGGCCGCGGACGGAGTTGCCCGCCATGTCGAGGCGCGGCGAAAACGCGCCGATGGCGCCCTTGCCCGGAGCCACCGCGACAATGCCTCCCGAAACCCCGGACTTGGCGGGGATACCGATCTCGAACAGCCAGTCCCCGGAACGCTCATACAGCCCGTTGGTGGCGACGGTGGCCAAGGTGTCACGGCAGACATCCGCGCTGACCACCTGCTGGCCGGTCACGGGGTTGATGCCGCCGTCGGCCAGGGTCGCACCCATGACCGCCAAATCGTGCGCCGTGACGTTCAGCGAACACTGCTTGGTGTAGATGTCCACCGCGTTGTTCGGGTCTCCGTCCAGCTGACCGTAGCTCTTGAGCAGCCGCCCCAGCGCCTTGTTGCGTTCGTTTGCCTCGGATTCGGATTCGTACACTTCGTCGTCCAGCGTCAGCGGGCGGCCTGCAAAAGCCGAAAGCCCTTCGCGCACGTTCTCCCATTTCTTGGCGGCGCTCTTGCCTGCGATCATTTCGGTCGTCGCGATGGCCCCGGCGTTCACCATCGGATTCATCGGGTGCCCGTTGTTCAGCTCGACCGCCATCACCGAATTGAATGGCATGCCGGTGTTGTTGACGCCGATCTTCTCATGGACAACTTCGTGCCCGTGCTCTTGCAGCACCAGGGCGTAAACGAACATCTTGGAGATGGACTGGATGGAGAATTGGTGGTGGCAATCGCCCACCCCGTGCACGGTGCCGCCGACGTGCGACATGGAAATGGCGAAGGTTTCCGGCTCGACCTGCCCCAGGACTGGTATGTAGTGGGCGAGCAGGCCCTCGTCAACGTCCGAATAACGTTCATGTGCTTCGAGCAGCAGCTCGTCGATGCGTTGATGGGCGAGAGTACCGGTGGATACCTGCTGGACAACGTCATCAAAATCGGTAGGAATGCTCTCATTCCCGTCCGAGGTATAGGTCATGATCACCTTGCTCTTCGTCGAAGAAATCGAATTCTGGCTTCGTTCAGAGACTATCAACAGCTCAGGTTGTTGGCACGCGGCACCCTGAAGACCTCCAGCCGGCGCGTTCGACGTACTTTGGCATTCCCGGCATGACGCCCGCGGCGTTTCCCCCAGGTGGTCCGCGTCTCCATCGTCTTGCCGCACGCCGCAAATGCGTGTGTTTTCACCTACATTGTGCAGCAACTTACAGCGAACAGCCCCCGACCTGACCTAGCATTTTGAGTATGGCTAAGGGTATTACTTTTCATACGCGCAAGTGGGTTCGCCCAGAAGACTTGAACGCAAACGGCACGCTCTTCGGCGGCAGCCTGCTGCGCTGGATCGACGAGGAAGCGGCGATCTACTCGATCATCCAGCTCGGCAACAAGCACGTGGTCACCAAGTTCATGTCTGAAATCAACTTCATCGCCTCCGCCAAGGAAGGCGACCTGATCGAGATGGGCCTGACCGCCATCGATTTCGGACGCACCTCGATCACCCTGCGTGCAGAGGTCCGCAACATCTTCACCCAGGAATCGATCCTGACCATCGAAAAGCTGGTGTTCGTGAACATGGGCTCGGACGGCAAGCCCGAACCCCACGGCTACGACCAGATCACCTACACCCGCGATCGTATCCCGCTGGAAATCACCAAGGCTCTCATCTAGGTTTCCGCACGATACCCGCAGCCATTTCCAGGTTGTTGGTCCACGAATCCGCCGTGGCTTCCGCGCTCCACCAGCGCCGGGGCCGCGGCGTTTTCCATTGCCCGAATTGTCGCCTGGGAACCGGCTAACGATCCGTTTTCCGGGCTTGGCGCATGGCTACCGCCATCCAGACCGCCGCCAACGCAAACATTACTCCGCCCTGCCAAGGCTTTGCATCGAGCGCACGCCAGATTCCGATGCTGGCGAAGAGCGCGGCAACAACCAACGCCGCCCCTGGTGAGATGCTGGTTTTCCACATGATCCCAGTCTCGTGCCTGGCCACTTTGAGGACCGGGATCGACATGCCAAATTCATGGTTTCCCGCTCGCCCGGGAAATTCGCCAAAACCATTGCACATGGGCCTGTCATGCGGAAGAGTACTGTGACGGAATTGCCTTGATCCCATCCAATATCGAAGAGAGACTCCCATGAGCCGGATGATATTCGTCAACCTTCCAACCTCGGACCTGACGCGGGCCGACAAGTTCTACGCAGCCTTGGGCTTCACCAAGAACGACACCTTCTCGGACGAGAATGCCACCTCATGGATCATCGCAGAGAACATTCTGGTGATGGTGCTGCAAGAAGAGTTCTTTTCGAGCTTCCTGGTGGGCGAGGACAAGCCTGCCTTAGGCCCGGGCCATCGCGAATGCCTCAACGCGTTGTCGGCGGATACCCGCGAAGAAGTCGATGAGTTCGTCGCCAATGCTCAGGCCGGCGGCGGGGCCATCTACCGGCCCGCAGATGAGCCGTTCCCCGGGATGTACCAGGCCGCGGTGCAGGATCCCGATGGCCATGTCTGGGAAATCGCGTGGATGAGCCCCGAAGCCATGGAGAATCCGGGAACCTAGTCAGCGCACAGACCCTTCGGCATCGCCGTGCAGCAGTTCCGCAGCCGCCCGTTGGCGTCTGCGGAACTGTTTTTTCATGCCCTTCGCCGGATAGATCGGTGTTTCCCAGCGCGGTTCGAGGCTGTCGCCCAAGGTGATTCCACGCAGCCGTCTGCCGAACATCGGCAGCACCCACTGGCGTATCCATTCGATGTCCCGCTGTAGAAGCTGGACCTGGCTCAAACACCTTATGTCTTCCAGCGGTTGGAATTCGAGCTGGTGCTGGGATCCGAGGATCTCCAGGATCCTGATGGCCATGTAGCGGTGCCCCGCACGGTTCATGTGCAGCTTGTCGGTGTCCCACATGCGCTGGTCGTGGTAGATGTCCCAGGCCCAGTAGTCGACTAAGGTCACGGTATCCGGATGCTTGCGGGCCAGCTGCCGGACCCTGTCGTTGAACTTCCAGTTCCGGTGCTTGAACGGGACCAACGCAGGATGCACCGGGATATCGAATCCGGTGAACAGCAAGATCTGCGCCCCGGATGAGGCCAGGCGGTCCACCGCCGCTTCGTAGCGGTCAAGCAAACGGTCCATGTCCTGCCGCAGTTCCAGGATGTCGTTGCCGCCGGCGTAGAAGCTGATGACGTCCGGCTTCAACGCGATGGCGGCGTCGATCTGCTCGTTAATGATCCGATCCAGCCGCCGGCTTCGAATGGCCAGGTTGGCGTATCGCCAGCTGGGGTCCGCCTTGGACAGCTGTTTGGCCACGCGGTCCGCCCAGCCGCGAACCCCGTTGGGCAGCCGGGGTTCCCAGTCCCCTACCCCTTCGGTGAATGAGTCGCCCACCGCAACAAATAACCTGCCCATGGGAGCCAATCTAGGTTCGGCGCTTGGCCGGTTGGTGGAGCCGGCGCTAACACCAGATTAATTCCCCGCCGCGAAGTACGCAGGAACGGTGCGGGGGCGCCTACCGTGCCCTGCTCAGCTGTTCTGCTGCACCAGATGCAGCACCTGGCGCCACGCGTGGTCTGCGCCCGGGGCCATGTCCACCAGAGCGATCCGTTCCAGCGCAACGGCATCCCCTTGCGCGCGGCTGCGCCCGTGGTGATGGGTGATGTGCGGACGATAGCCCGGGCCGGTGAAGCGGACTGAGGCAATGCGCCCCCGGTTTTCCAGCACGATTTCGCACAGCCGCTCGTGCAGCAGCTGCAGGGCCGGATCGGGCTCCACCAGCGACACCAGCAGGTTCTCCTGGTGGCCGAACCAGGCCTGTCCGGCGACTTCCAGCCCGACGCCCAGCGCGGGACGGGCGGCCTCCGACAGCTGTTCGGCAAAGCGGTCCAGGACTCCTGGAGCCTCGGGCAGGTCGAAACGCAGCAGGGTGATGTGCAGCGGCCAGTCCTCGCGCCGGAAGTACTGGTCGGGGGCCACCGGTTCAACGAATACTGCTGCCACCAGATTGTGCATGGCATCAGTCTGTCATCTTCGGCGGGCACGCATTCGGGTTTTCCCTACCAATGTTCTCCGGTTCCCTCGGTGTTGCAGCAAAACCCTGCTCAATAGGATTGAGTCATGACTTCAACACTGCAGACCCAATCGGGCGTGCTTCCTGCTCGTCCCCCGTTGCGACTTGGCTTGACGCTGTTGCATCTGGCAGCCCTCGGAACCCTCGGCGTGGTTGTCCTCCCGCTGGTCATTGCCTGGTTTGCCGCGGGCGTTGGGCTGACGTTCCTGCTCGGCTTCGGGCTCCTTGTGCTGACAGGTTTGCTCTACGCGCTCTTCGGCCTGGCACGGTTCGAGATTCGAAGGGTTTCCGACCTCTACGACCTCCGGGTCGAGCCGCTGGTTTGGCGCCCCCGCCAGCACCCCGGATTCGGAGCCTATGTCCGATCGCTGGGACGCAATCTGGCCAGTGGCCGGATGTGGGCGGCCTTCGGTAGCTTCGTGATTTCATGCTTCGCCGGCGCCACCATGCTCAGTGGATTGGAATGGATGATCCGACTGTGCGTCACCGCTTTCGCCCCGCTGACCCAGGCTGAAATCGTCCCCGGTCCCTTCGGCATGGATATCCCCGCCGGCCAGGCTCCCTGGATGCTGGTCGTCGCGTTGCTCGGCGCGGCGCTGGCCGTGGCCATGATCTTCATGCACCGCGCGGTCACCGTGGGAATCATCGGATCCACCGCTCGGGAAACCGAACTGACCGAACGCGTGCGCACCACCGCGGTGCAGCGCGAAGGCGCGATGCGCGCCGCGGAGCTTGAGCGCACCCGCATCGAACGCGACCTGCACGACGGGGTCCAGCCCCGCTTGGTCTCCGTGGCCATGACCCTCGGCCTGGCGCACCAGCAGATCGACAGCAACCCCGAGCAGGCCAAGGCCCTGGTGGCCGAGGCGCATGCCTCCACCAAATCGGCCATCACCGAGCTGCGGCAACTGACCCGGGGCATCTACGCCTCGGTGCTCGATGACCGCGGGCTGGACGCGGCGCTGTCCGCCATCGCCGGACGCTCGCACATCCCTGTACAGCTCGATGTCCAGCTCACCGGGCGTTACGCCCGGCATGCGGAGGCGGCGGTGTATTTCGCCATCGCCGAAGCGTTGACCAACGCGGCCAAGCACTCGCGGGCCTCGAACTGCCGGGTCACGGTGCGCGAACGCGCCATCGGACAGGAGCAGCCGATGCTGTGGGCCCGCATCGAGGACAACGGCACCGGCGGCGCCCGCATCATCCCGGGCGGCGGACTGGACGGCATCTCGAACCGCGTGGTCGCGGCAGGGGGAACCATTACGCTGGACAGCCCGCAGGGCGGTCCCACCGCGCTGGAGGTGAACGTGCCATGCGCGTCTTGATCTGCGAAGACTCGGTCCTGTTGCGCGAGGGCCTGGTCCGCCTGCTGGCCCACTCGGGCCACGAGGTCGTGGCCGACCTGCCGGACACCACCGGACTCATGGGCTTCCTTCAGACTGCGGAACCGGAGAACTTCCCGCAGATCTGCATCCTGGACGTCAGGCTTCCGCCCACCTACACGGACGAGGGCATCCGGGCGGCGCTGGCAGTCCGCGGCCGCTACCCCAACCTCCCGCTGCTGGTGCTTTCCCAATACGTGGAGGAGCGTTACGCCTCGGATCTGATCGCCACGCAGTCCGGCGCCCTGGGCTACCTGCTCAAGGACCGGGTGGCGGATGTCGCGGACTTCATCGCCTCCCTGGAGCAGATCGCCTCCGGCGGCACCGTACTGGACCAGGAAGTGGTGGCACAGCTGTTGACCCGGCGAAACCATGATTCAAAAATGCAGCAGCTGACCGACCGTGAACGCACCGTGCTCGCAGCCTTGGCCGAGGGCAAGTCCAACCAAGCCATTGCCGCGCTGCTGTTCCTCTCCGAGGCCAGCGTCGAAAAATACATCACCTCCATCTTCCAGAAGCTCGGACTGGAAGCCGACGGAATGGGCAACCGGCGTGTGCTGGCCGCCCTGGCCCACATCGAAACCCTGGGCACCAACCGCACAGACAGGACGAACCCATGAGCACCCAGACCCTGAACCCCCTGCCCCCGCAGGAACCCGCGCCGCGGGGGTCCGCCACGGCGCTGAACATCATCCTGGCCGTGATCGGCGTGCTGGCGCTGCTGACCGTCGGGATCGGTGCGGCACGCAGCGCGATGGCCACGCTGAACAGCAGCCATGTCGTGCAGACCGCGGATGCCAAAGGCATTACGGCGCTGGATATCCAGGCGAACTCCGGCAGCTTCGAGCTGCAGTTCACCGACACGACCGAAGCGGTGCTGGAGGTCCGCAGCACCTCGGGAAGCGCTTGGGCGCTGAACCGGTCGGGATCGACGTTGCAAGTCCGCCCACCGGCGGGCTGGAACGACTTCTGCTTCTTCGGCTGCACCAAGGCCGACAATGAGATCAAGCTGACGCTGCCGGAAGAACTGAACAACGGAACCCTGGATGCGAAGTTCGAGCTCGGAGCCGGCGAATTCCGGGCCAACGGCAACTTCAACGATCTCGGGCTGGACGTCAGCGCAGGCGAACTGAATATGCTGGGATCGGCGCATACGGTGGATGCAAAGCTCGGTGCAGGATTCGCCGGCCTGGTGCTCAGCGACGTGGACACCGCGACCCTGGAAGTTTCGGCCGGGCGCATGTCGGCCGAGCTCGACGGGACCGCGCCAAGCTCCGTCAATGCCCGGGTCAGCGCCGGCTGGATGGACTTGGTTGTCCCGGACACCAGCTACCACGTGGTGTCGGATGCGTCAGCGGGATCCTTGGAGAACAACCTGGATAATTCCAGCAGCTCCAAGCATCAGATCAGCGTGGAAGTATCGGCTGGCTCCGCGGTGCTGACCCCGGGAACTGAAGCCAGCGGCGAATAGAAAAAAGAAGCAGCCAGGGAGTGCGCCGGCAGAAGCCGGTGCACTCCCTTTGCGGGTCCCTTGCAGCGTTAAACGTGGTCGAGATGCACGCGGACGAGCCGTACGAACCCTTCCGGGTCGGTGGCATGCACCAGATGTCCGGTGTCCAGGGATTCCACACGGCAGTCAGGCATGATGCGGCCGAGTTGTTCAACGTGTTCGGAGGGGACGAAGCTTTGCGGCCCGCCTCCGATGGCAAGCGTGCGGATGGCAATACCCGCGAAGGTGCTCGGCCACGCTGGATCCGGCTGGTCGATCTGCGGACGGATCTGTTCAACCATGGCCCAATCGAATTCCAGCGACTCATCCTTAATGCCGGGCACTCTGAATGCGGCAAACCCACGTTTGCGAGCAGCACGCGGGATATTCGGCGAAATCAGCGCTCGGGCACGGCGACCGTCTCCTCCAACGGCGCGCACCGTGGAGCCCTGCTTCTCGATTTCCCTTCGAAACGATTGAACCACCGAGCATCATTGCCTGCGTCCGCCGGGACACCCCGCACGATATGCAGACCCGTTGCCCGGGTTTTCGTGCGTTCGGTGAGGTTTTAGGCCTGGTTCTTCTTCATGGCAGCCAGCCGCGCCTCGATTTCCGACATTTCAGGGGCGGAGGCCTCCAGCTGCGCCGCGCCGTCCGCTTCTTCCAGGATCTCGGCGGCCGGGGCATTGGCAGCCTTCATCGCGGCCAAGCGCGCGTCGACTTCAGTGGCGGCACCCAGATCCTCGAGCTGCGCGAACTGGGAATCCAGGGAGGACGCCGCGAGCTCGGCCGCACCGCGGACTTTCGCTTCGTCCTGGCGGATCTTCTGCTCGAAGCGGCTGATCTCGCTGCTCGGGTCGTTGATGTCCAGAGCCTTGATGGTGTCCATCATCTGGTTCTGGGTCTTGGCGTTGCGGGCGCGGGCCACCAGCTCGTCGCGCTTGGAAACCAGCTCCTGGCGCTTGGTCTGCATGGTGTTCAGGCCAGCCTTGAGCTTGTCAACGACCTCGCTCTGGGTTCCCACGGTGGAAGCCAGCGCACCGGCCTTCTTCTCCGCGGCCATCTGGCGTTGGATCGCTACAGTAGCCAGCTGGTTGAACTTCTGCTGGTTGGCGGCATCGCCTGCGGCGGCGAATTCCTCGGCCTTGTTCGAGGCGGCCAGGGCCTTGGAACCCCACTCTTTCACTTCGTTCCGCGCCTTGGCCAGGTCTTCCTCGGCCATGCGCAGGTTGCCGATGGTCTGGGCCACCGCCTGCTCAGCTTCGGCAATGTTGTTCGTGTAGTCGCGGACGGTCTGGTCCAGCATCTTCTTGGGGTCTTCCAGCGCGTCGATTGCCGCGTTAGCGTTCGCCTTGCCGATACCGAAAATTCGAGCCCAAATTGATTGTTTCTTGGCCACGTGCCATCCCTTCGTCTACCTCTTTAACCTTAGGGGAAGCATGGATGGTTCCCGAATCTGCGAATTGTTTCAACGATGCCGCCCACCCTGTCAAGGGATTGGCCGCTCCCCGCGACGCCACAGGAGAAGTAATATATTACATAGCACTTGTCTTCCTGTACTGGAATCAGAGATCACGCATGATTCCATTTCATCCAGACCCCGACGGAGAGCCTGAATGCCACCCGAAAAGTACACCAGCATCGACTACCACACCGCGGGCGAGCCGTTCCGTATCGTAGCGAACTTGCCCGTGGCCCTCGAAGGTCCCGATGTTCCCTCCAAGCGGGTCTTCGCCATGAATTCACCCCAGGTGGAGCGGATCCGCCAGATCCTGTGCTTCGAGCCGCGCGGGCATGCAGACATGTACGGCGGCTTCGTCACCGCCCCGAACGACGACGGCGCGCACTTCGGCGTGCTGTTCTGGCACAAGGACGGGTTCTCCACCGCCTGCGGCCACGGCACCATCGCGCTGGGCGTCTGGGCCCTGGAACACGGCATCGTGCAGCCGGATCCAACCGGCGTGACCGACGTGGTCATCGACGTGCCTTCCGGCCGGGTCGTCTCCCGCGTCCACACCGATGCCCACGGTGCGGTCACCCACGCGGATTTCATCAACGTGGCCAGCTACGTCATCTCCAAGGACGTCGCAGTGCAGACCGCGCGCGGGGAAGTCACCGTGGACGTCAGCTTCGGCGGCGCCATCTACGCCCAGCTTGATGCGGCCTCGGTCGGACTGAGCGTCACGCCCGAGAACTATGGCGAGATCATCGCGATCGGCCGCGAAATCAAGTGGGCCCTGAACGATTCGCCCCACGCCCAGCACCCGAGCGATGCACGACTCAGCGGCATCTACGGGACGATCGTGTTCGAGGATCTCTCGACCGGTGACGAGGTGATCCAGCGCAACGCCACGGTCTTCGCCGACGGAGAGGTGGACCGCTCCCCCTGCGGGTCGGGAACCAGCGCACGCATCGCTACGCTCACCAACCGCGGCATCCTCGCCGAAGGCCAGCTGCTGGAGCACGGCTCGATTGTCGGATCGCAGTTCCGGGCCGTGGTGCTGGAGCACCAGCAGGTCGACGGGTATTCCGCGGTCATCCCGCAGGTCACCGGCACCGCCTACCAGGCCGGCGAGCACACCTTCATCGTGGACGCGAGCGATGAGCTGACTCCGGGATTCGTGCTGCGATGAGCATCTCGATCCCGTTTCTCACCGCCCAAGAATTCTACGACCGCGTCAGCCCGGTCCGCGCCGTGCGCGCACTGCGCGACACCCTGCGCGCGGGCTTCGATCCCGCCGCAGACCACCAGCGGATCAGCAGCCGGTTGGGCTCCGGCGAGTTCCTGCTCATGCCCTCGGAAGCCGGAGACATCGCCGGCATCAAGGTGCTGTCCGTGGCCCCGGGAAATCCCGCGCGCAACCTGCCGCGCATCCAAGGAACCTACATCCTCTTCGACTCAGAAACGCTGACCCCGCGCCAGTTGATCGACGGGGTGGCGCTGACCAATGTGCGCACCGCCGCGGTCTCGCTGGCCGCTATCGAGGATGCCCTGCTGGTCGGCGACGGCCCGCTGCGCGTGGTGCTCTACGGTGCAGGGCAGCAGGGCATGTCCCACCTGTTGACCCTGCGCGCGGTGCTGGAAGGCCGCCGGGAGATCGAGTCGGTGACCGCCGTGGTGCGGTCGACGCGGAGCTACGCGCACCTAGAGGACATTGAGGTGGCGGCAGCCGGCAGCGCCAGGGCTGAAGAAGCCACCGCGGCAGCCGGGCTGGTCATCTGCACCACCACCGCCCGCCAGCCGCTGTTCGATGCGCAGCTGATCAACCCCTGCGCCGTGGTGGTGGCCGTGGGCTCCCACGAGCCGGACGCCCGCGAGCTGCCCGCGGCCCTGCTGGGACGCTCCACCGTGGTGGTCGAGGATATCGCCACCGCGCTGCGTGAATGCGGCGATGTCGTCATGGCCATCACCGAGGGCGAGCTGTCAGCGCAGGACCTGGTGCCGATGGCCCGCGCGGTCCGGGAGCCGCAGCTGCTGCGCGGGAACGGGCCGGTGGTCTTCAAGAGCTCGGGCATGGCCTGGGAGGACCTGGTCCTGGCCGGGGCGGCGGTTGAGGCCGAGTCGGAATGACTCAGTTCTCGAAATGCCGCAGGTAGCGCCCCGGCGCATCGAGGAACAGCCGCCAGTTGCGCACCATCTCCAGGTCGTCGTAGGTGCTTTCGCGCAGTCCCCATTCGCCGATCTCGTAGAGCCTTGCCCGCGGCAGGGAGGCGAGGATCGGCGAGTGGGTGGACATGATGACCTGGGATCCGGACCTGAGCAGGTCGCTGATGTGCGAGAGCAGCATCAGGCAGCCGTTGAAGGACAGGGCCGACTCCGCTTCATCGAAGATCCATAAGCCGTTGATCCGCGAGCGGTCGGTGAAGAACTCGATGAAGGATTCGCCGTGGCTCTGGAAGTTGTGCATCCCGGCGGAGTCGATGGAATCCAGGTAGGCGAAGTGCCCGTGCATGGTTTCGGCACGCAGGAACACCCCTGCCCGCGAAGCCCCCGCGCTGCGCACCAGCTGCAGATGCCCTGAAAGCCGCGATTCGGTGGGCTGGGTCTGGTGGCGCGCGTTGATGGTGCCGCCCTCCGCGTTCAGCCCGTAGGCGGCGGCGATGGCTTCAACGATGGTGGATTTCCCCGAGCCGTTCTCCCCCACCAGCACCGTCAGCGGCGCCAGCTCCAGGCCGTCGTCGAGCAGCTGCGCCACGGCGGGGATGGTGGCCGGCCAAGCACCGCGCGGCATCGGGGCCAGGGAATGCTCGGCCACGCGCCGCACCGGTTGGAAGTCAAGGAATCCGCTCATGCCCCGACGCTACCAAACCCACCCCCCCCGGAACAGGCTCCCGCACGCAACACGGCGGCAGCCGGCGGCCCCGAGGGACCGCCGGCTGCCGCCGATCTGTGTTCAAGCGGCCAGGCTAGGCCTTGATGCTGTTCTTGACCGGAACCATGTTCCCGGCGAAGAAGTCAGCGATCTCCGCGCGGGCGGTCAGTGGGAAGATGCCTGCCACGTACTGGTCCGGGCGGACCACCACGATGGCGCCGTCGGTGCTGATCTCGCGGTCGCGGAAGATGTCGCGGCCGTGGCCGGCGCAGAACACCTGGTTGATGTCGTGCAGGCCGAAGGGAACCTTGACCGGCTGGAACGCCTTGGGCACGTCGTGCAGCTCCACCTCGGTGTAGTCCTGCTGGTAGACCGCCTTGAGGTCGAAGACAGCATCCTCATCGCCCCCGGCCGGGGTGTACAGGTTGCGCGGCGAGGCTTCATCCTGGCTCCACCAGGCGGCGAAGTCAGCCATGGCGGTGCCTTCCAGCGCCGGGGCGGCCTGGTCGGCAAAGGCGTAGACGCGCCAGCGGCCGTCCGCCTCGTGCAGGTGGCCCAGGTGGCGCCAGCGGTTATCCGAGCGGCGGATGACCTCGGCGGATTTGAAGCGCTTGCCCACCGGGAAGCCCGCGGCCAGCGCCTGGTGCTCGGTGCCGGTGGTGATGGAGGATTTGGTGTACTGGGTCATGAAGCCGGCGGGGAACTCCATGGTCTTGGTGTAGTACTTCTCCAGCTCGTCCGGATCTTCCCAGTCGTCCACGGACTTGGCCATCAGGGTGGACCATTCCTTGTCGAAGTCGATCAGGTTCTGGGCGATGACCTTGCGCTCTTCGGCGTAGGAATCCAGCAGGGATTCCGGGGCGCGGCCTTCGAGCACCGCGGCCAGCTTCCAACCGAGGTTGAAGCCGTCCTGGATGGAAACGTTCATGCCCTGGCCGGCCTTGGCCGAGTGGGTGTGGCAGGCGTCGCCCATGATGAAGGCGTGCGGGGTGCGGGAGCCGCGCTCGTCCTCGGAGACGTCGTCGAAGCCGTCGGTGATGCGGTGGGCCACCTCGTACACGGAGAACCAGGCGACGTTCTTCACGTCCATGGTGTACGGGTGGATGATGCGGTTTGCGGTCGCAACGATCTCTTCCACCGGGGTTTTGCGGATGGCGCCGGCGTCCTCGGCAGTCAGTTCGCCCAGGTCCACGTAGAAGCGCACCAGGTAGCCGCCCTCGCGAGGGATGAGCAGGATGTTGCCCGCGTCGTGGGACTGGATGGAGCACTTGACCTGGATGTCCGGGAAGTCGGTGTTGACCATGACGTCCATGACGCCCCAGGCGTGCATCGAGGCGTCGCCGTGCAGCTTGTGGCCCAGGGAGCGGCGCACGGAGCTGCGGGCGCCGTCGCCGCCGACCAGGTACTTGGCCTTGACGGTGCGCTCCTCGCCGGAACGCTCGCCGGCGCAGTACTTGATGCGCGCGGTGACCGGGTACTCGGCTTCCGGGTCGATGTCGCAGTCGAGGAACTCGACTCCGTAGTCCGGGACGATCTTGCCCGGGGCGCGCTCGGCGTCACGCAGGAAGTAGTCCAGGATGCGCGACTGGTTCACGTAGATGTGCGGGAATTCGCTCATGCCGGTGGAGTCATCGGCCGCGCGGGAGTGGCGCTTGATGTTGGCTGGATTCTCCGGATCGGGGGTCCAGAAGCACATTTCAACGTTGCGGTAGGCCTCCTCGACAACCTCGTTGGCGAAACCGAAGGCTTGGAAGGTCTCCACCGAACGAGCCTGGATGCCGTCAGCCTGGCCGACGTCCAGACGGCCCGGACGCAGCTCGATGGCGCGGGCGTTGATGCTTGGGAAGCGGGACAGCTGCGCGGTGACCACTGCGGCGGCCGGGCCGGTGCCGACAATCAGCACATCCATCTCATCAGGGATTTCCATGGAACGGTCAATGCCATAGCCCTCGGCAGGCTTGACGCGTGGATCTCCGGAGACGTAGCCCCTGTGGTGAATCTGCATTATTTGGCTCCTCGAGGTGTCACACAAACATCTTTGTCTCTATATTTGCGACACGGTTGTAACTATAGATACAAGAGTAGCTTTCAAGTACGCTGTCTTCAAGACGTAGGTCACAAGCGTTGTCGACCTGCGTCACTTCCGATACGTGAAAATGCGGTGCTCCACGCCCGCAATGAAAAGATTGTTCAATGACCAAAACCTCCAAGGGCAGCATTGAAGGCGGATCCCAGACCCTGGGACGCGGGCTGGAAGCACTGACCCTGATCGGTGAATCCACGCGGCCGCTCAGCGTTCCCGAACTCGCCGAGGCACTGGGCATCCACCGATCGATGGCCTACCGCTTGGTGAAGACCTTCGAGCAGTACGGGTTCGTCGAGCGTATGCCCTCCGGAGACCTGGAACTCGGCGCCCGGCTGGGCGCCCTGGCCCGCAACGTCGCCAAGTCCCTGCAAGCCGCCGCCGCCCCGCATCTAGCCACGGTGTCGGACCAGCTGCAGATGACCGCCCTGCTGGTGGTTTTCGACGGCGAAGCCGCCGTCACACTGAGCACCGCCGAACCCCGGCTGGCCGATGCCACCGTGGCCCAGCGCCCGGGCACCCGGCACCCCATCGACAACGGGGCTCCGGGACGCGTCATCCGTTCCCAGCTCCATCCCGAGCAATACCCCGCCAAGGACTTCGAATTCAGCCACGACGAGGTGATCCCGGGACTGACATCGATCGCCGTGCCGCTGTTGCTGCCACAGGGCAAGCCGGCCGCCATCGCGGTCATCTATCCCCCGCGCGATCTGGACGAACAGCATATCGCCTCGGTGCTCGCCGAAGCCTCCGTGCGCATCTCCTCCACGCTGGGCCTGCGGATCTAGGACGATTCCGCTCAGACGGCAAGAGCCGGGAAAACTGCGTGAACAGTTTTCCCGGCTCTTGCCGTTGCCGCAGCTCCTCGAGCTAGGCGGTGCAGGCTTCGTTGGAGCAACCGGCATCGCGCGGCTTGTAGCCGTTGGTGCCTTCGACCTTTTCCCAGACCACATGGCGGTGCTGCCCGCAGCGTTCGCAGGGCGGAGCAAGGTAGGTGGCGCGTTCTTCCATGGTGTATGTCCGAAAATCTCCCATGACAACCTCTCGGAGTTCACTTGGGGTCCCTGAACCAAAAACCACAGGACCAGTTGGGTTCCTTCACTCTACGCGCGGTTCCGCAAACCGGCTAGAGCCGATTTATGTCCGTTTCAACTGGTACAAAGTAGTTATCCACATCCCTGTCAGCCGACTTTCCTCCGTCGTGCCACACTGGGCCTGAGAACGCCCCGCCGGCTTCATCCGAAGCCTGCTCGCCACCGCCAAGGAAAGCATCATGAAGAATTCAGAACACAAGCTCCAGCGCCTGAAGGAGCGCATCACGCTCCTGCTGAACAAGGCCGAAAACACCAGCTACCCGCACGAGGCCCAGGCCTTCCAGGAACATGCCGAGCGGCTGATGGTGCGCTACGGCATCGGCAGGGCGGAACTCGATGCGCAATCCGCGCACCAGGGCAAGAAGCAAGAAGCCATCATCGAGGAACACTTCGAGATGCACGGCGTCTATCGGCTGGGACAGCGCGACGGCCTGTCGCAAGTTGGGCGAGCGTTCCGCACCGTCACGCTCCTCCAGACCAACTACTCGAATTCATGCAGGCTCTACATCATCGGCCACGAATCCGATGTGGCAACCGTAAAGACGCTCTTTTCGTCGCTGGTCATCCAAGCAACCCTTGCCATGACCCATTGGTGGGATACCGAGGGGAAATTCCAGTCAGCGCTGTGGACCGATTCGGCAAAGCAGATCGAGCGGCGGGAATTCCAGCGCAGCTTCTACGTGCAGGTCGCCATGAGGATCCAGGGGCTCTACCAGGAGGAAAGCGCCCAAGCCGGAACGGGAACCGACTTGGTCTTGGTGGACCGCAAACACCAGGTCGACGAGTTTGTCAGCGACAACTACCCGTACCTGCGCGCTTCCAGAAACCGGGCGAGCAGGGGCAGCATGGGAGCCGTGCTCGCCGGGCAAGCGGCCGGGCGACGGGCGGACTTGGGAATCGGCAAACACGTGGACGGGTCCAATGAGGCTCCGGATGCCATTGCCGGCTAAATCGTGGATCCGCTCATTCCGCTTGCGAGGCCGTCAAATTGCTTGCCCGCCGATCTCAGACGGGTCCGGGTTCCCGGTCCATTAGCCAACAGCAACTGGAATTCTTGAGCACCATGTTCGACACGCTGGCTAGTTGCCTCGATTCTGGGACCAGTGCTCCATCAGCTTTTGCTGCGCTTGATGTTCGGTAAGTAGCGAGATGGCTTGCTTCGAAAGATGCAACTGTTCCTTCAATGCGGTTTCCATCCATTCCGGGAGACCAGTTCCTTGCTGGGGTTCGGGCGTAGCTTCGATCGATTCATAGAGTCTGCCCATTTGAACAATGACGTCTTTGAGTGGCTGAACCCGAGGATCATCGCCCATGCGTGCGACCCGCCGGGTCAGCTCGTCATGCACTTCTCCGTCCGAGCGGACACCGACTGCCCACACTTCAGAAATATCGAGCACTGGTACGCCGGACGCATCTTCGGTAACGCGCCAAACAATTCTCCAGTCCCTGTCTCCCACGACGAGTTTACGAAAACCAATCAGGGCACCAAGCAAGGGCTCCCCCGCATCGGGTGACTTTTCCAATAGGAGCATCTTCTTGAAAACGGCGCGTACGATCCAGGGATCTTTCCTATGCAGTCGATAGAGGTCAGCTACCGCGTCTTCGGTCAACCGGACGATGCACAACCGTTCCCCGGGCTGATTCACGAATTCTCAGGATCGGCTTCGCGAGCGTTCTCCGCTTCGAGCTCCGCACGATTCAAGTTGAAGAACTCCATGGCTTGATCCAGATCGGTACGCACCCCGCTATCTGTTGCGAAGCGCGCCATTACCAGAGCAGCATCCCGAAGGGTTTCGCGATCACGGCGTAATTGCGCGATCTCCCTAGCTGACACGATTTCAGCCACAACCTTTCCGTGGCGTGACAAAGACGTATCTTTGCCTTCTTCAGCAGCGGTTACCAATGCCGAAATTCCCGTACGGGATGCGTCTGTAATACTCATGGTGGCCATAAAAAAACTATATAGATTTCTGCCTAGATTTTCTAGGCATGGTCGACGCTACCCGTTCGGGCTAGGCTGACAGCGAGCTGGAGGTACGCCAAGCAGCTCGCACTCGTTTGCTTGGGTGCAACCGTTTCATGGGCCGCTAAACGCGTTGCACGAGATGCCAACGGCAAATTGGTATCAACGCACCTGCGTGCGCTGCTGGTCTTCGATATAGCGCGGGCGCCCGGCCATGATTCCGGTGTAGGTCTGGAACACGATCAACGCCGCGATAAGCCAGATGGGTGAGGTCCATGACCCGGTGACCTCATACAGCGCCCCGACGGCGAACGGACCGGGGAACGCGATCAAGTAGCCGGCCGACTGTCCGAAGGCCGAAAGCTTCGCTACCCCGGCGGCGCTGTGGGCTTTCAGCCCGATCATGGTCAGGGCGAGCGGGAAATTCGATCCGCAGATGCCCAACAGGATCACCCAGAGATAGGCGCCTTCCAGCGGGAAAGTGAGCATGCCGGCCACCGCGATAAGCCCGGCCACGCCGTTGATGATCACCAACGGCCCTTGGTGGGTGAACCGCGCGGCCAGCGCTGGCATCACAAATGACAACGGGACACCCACGCCTAGCAGGATCGCCAGCAGCGCACCGGCTTCGATGGGATCCATGCCCAAATCGGCGAAGATCTTCGGAGCCCAACCCATGAAGATATAGGCGACCGAGGACTGCCCGGCGAAGAACAAGGCAACCCACCAGGCCGTCGGATTTTTGTACATGGGGCCTATGGTTGCGGCCTGGACATGGTTCCGTCCGAATTCGCCATGCTGCGCGGCGATCTGGGAGCGCAAGCCGAGGTAGACAACAAGCCAGACCGCCAGGGCCAGCAGCGCGGGTAGCGCCCACACCGCCAAACCGATGCGCCAGTGGCCGCCGAGCATGTCATTGACCGGGACGGCCACTCCTGCCACAGCCGAGGCGCCCAGCGCCACCGCCGTGGTGTATGCCCCGGTGACCACGCCGATCTTGTGCGGGAACCACCGCTTGACCAGCACCGGCATCAGGATGTTGCCCACCGCGATTCCGGCCAGCGCCAACGCGGTGCACAGCAGGAATGTCCAGGTTTCCGGCGCGGCCGACCGAAGCAGGATTCCGGCGAGGATGGCGCCCATGGCGGCGATCACGACCAGTTCCGGCCCGCGCTTGCCTGTCAGGCGCGGGGCCAGCGGTCCCAGCAGCGCGAAGCACAGCGGAGGGACTCCGGTGATCATGCCTGCGATGAACCCGTTCATCTGCAGGTCCTCGATGGCCGGATCCAGCAGCGTCCCGAGCGAGGTGACTGCAGGGCGCAAGTTGATCGACGCCAAGATGATGGCCAGGACCAGCAGGACGCCGAATCCTTTGGGCAGCGCAAGGCGGGGCGGGGAAAAATCAGACATAGTAGGCACAGACTATCGGGCCGGGCGCTCCCGGCCTATCCGGCGCCGCTTGGTCCCCGCGCCGCCCACAGGCAACGCCGTTGGCTAGCCGAGTTTCGCGCGCACCATCTGCGAAACGGCCTTGCCGTCGAAGCGGCCGGCGATCTCGGCACCGACCAGCTTCATGGCGTTGCCCATGTCCTTCATGGTCAGCTCGTGGTCGGCCGCGAGCTCGGCCATGATCCGGTCCACAATGCCCTGGGCTTCGGTCTCGTCGAGCATCTTCGGCAGGTAGGTGGAGATGAAAGCCGCCTCGGCCAGTTCCCGTTCGGCCAAATCTGCGCGCCCGTCCTTGGCGGCGAGCGCGGCGGTTTCCTCGCGGTTGGCGACCTCCTTGCGCAGCAAGTTCTCCACGTCCTGGTCGCTCAGCTCGGTGGGGTTCTTCCCGGACTTCTCACGGGTCCCGATGGTGCTGATGATATTGCGCAGCGTGGTTTTCTCCATCTCGTTGCCCGCCTTCAGGTGGGTGATGCTGTCCTCGTGCAGGCGCTCTTTCAAAGTCATGTGATTCTCCTTCGTCGTACGTCTTCTCATCCACCCCCGACTTTACTCGCTTGCGGCATGGTGGCCGCGGGCCGTGAACGGCGTTTGGTAGCTTGAGCCTTATGAAACGCAGATTGCTGATCGCCGTGCTGGCAGCTCTTGCCGTCACGGCGGCGGCAGTGGCGCTGTGGGACCCGTGGGATCGCTGCGACGCACCCGAACCGGTGTGCACCGCGCTGGGCGAGATCGGTGAGCTGGACAATGTCCTGGACACCGAGGTGGATTACGATGCGGGGTCGTCCGCCGCCAACGGCTCGGGGCCGGTGCTGGTCCTGTGGACGTTCCGCCTGCCTGAAACGCTCAGCCCACAGCAGGCGGCAGAACTTGCGGCCCGCGCTGCCGAACAGGCCCAGGCCGTCGTGGTTGGCAATGTCGAACTCCAGCATGCAGTCAGCATCGTAGCCGGTATCCCGCAGGAATCCCAGGTTCCCGGCATGGAAACCTACCCGCTGCAGTTGATGCTGGGAGACCGTCCGAGGCAAGAGACGGCGCAGGCTTTCAGCTTCTGGCAGCAAGGAGCAACGCAAGTGGGCAACGGATCGGTGTCCGCCCCGAACACCGAAGCACTGCTTGAATTGGCGCAGCTCGCGCGGAGGCTGGACTACGAACCCACGCTTGAACTCCCCGACGGCTCGATTCGCTACACCCCCAACGGGGAATTCAAGCTGGAGCAGGTGCAACTGGCAGTCGAAGCCGCGCAGCAGCCGAACGTTGCGAACGCCATTTTCGGTTCGGGCTCGTTGTCCGTGTATTCGAGCGCTGCGGACGACTCCGAGCAGACGGCCGACATCAAGCGGTGGCTCGACGCGCATGAACCCCTGTCGGAGCCGACAGCCTATACCCTGTCCAGCCCGGACGTCGGAACGATCTTCGACGGCTGGATCGGCCGGGAGCTGCCCGATCATCTCATGGCCAAGCCGCCGGTGCTGCCCGAGGGCGTCACGGCCTGGCCTGGCGATGCGAACGCCCCGACCTGCACCCAGGACGACCTCAAGCTCTCGTTGAGCAGCCCGGATGCGGCGCTCGGTTCACGATTCCTGTCTCTCTACGCGCACAATGTTTCCGCAAGCGCCTGCTCCCTGCAGGGCTATGCGCAGATCACGTTCCTGAATGCCGACGGCGACGTGCAGGATGATGCGGTCACCCGCCCGGAAACCCATGTGAGCGCGGAGCGGATCGTGGTTCCTTCCGGGGAATACGCCATCTCCACCCTGAATTGGAAAGCCATGTCCACCAGCCAGGATCCCGATGAGACCACCGACCTGAGCGTGGCCGCACTGCCAAACCTGGAACCAGTGGTCTTGACCCCGATGCATCAGGAACGTCCGACGTCCTTGGATATCCTCGACGGGGCACGGGTCGATCTGGGCCCCTGGGTGCAGGCCGCCGAGGGCTGGTCGAAGCCCGGGGAGTCCAGCGGATCGGGCGAACGCCCCGGCAGCCGGGCACCCTAGATGCTGCGCGGAGGGAACTTCTTGTACTTCACGTAGTGGTTGACCGCATTTAGCACCAGGTAGACCCGGCGGCGCGGGTGCTTTTCCGGGGCGAACTTCAGCGGGTTGGAGACCTTGCCGGATTTCAGCAGCACGGCCGCCTTGCGTCCGGTACCGCTGTCCAGGAAGCGGCGCAGCAGGTGGTGCGGCAGCACGGTGAACAGGTGCTCGCGACTCAGTTGCAGCACTCCCGCCTCGGTTTCCACCACTGCGGTGGTTTCCACGCTGGCCGAGTCGAACTCGGCGCCCAGGAATTCGGTGACGTAGAAGCGGGCGGGGTTCACCCCGGCGGCGGTGAGGTAGAAGTGGTTGCGGCCCAGGCGCGGATTGATCTCGAAGAACTTGATCTGCCCGTCGCGGTGGTCGTACTTGGCGTCGATCATGGCAATGCCGCGCCAGCCCAGTTCCTCCAGCATGCGCGCCCCGTCGGCGGCCATCGCATCATTGCGGCCGGTGACGATGGCGGCGGAGTTGCCCAACACCAACGGCGCGTGCTCCTCGATGACCACCTCGCCGTAGCCGGCGAAAATGACCTTGCCCTCCTTCGTGGCGAAGTAGGTGCACAGGCGCATCACGTCGTCGCCGCCGGGTACGTATTCCTGCAGGATGTAGCCCGAGGTGTAGCCGCTGGCATCGATCTTGGACACCAGCTCGGCCAGCTGCGCGAAGTCCTGGATCGTGTGGATCTTCTGCTTGCCCTCGAACTTCGCGGCGATCCAGTCTCCCGAGCTGGACGGTTTGCCGATCAGCGGGAAGGTGAAATTGCCGGCGAAGGCTTCGAGGTCGGCTCCCGGGCGGTACACGGCGGTGCGCGGGTGGGCGATGCCCAGCCGGTCGGCGAGCGCGTAGAAGTTCTCCTTCAGCGCCGCGGCCTCGATGACGTCGAGTTCCGGGTACGGGATCACGTAGTGCTCTTCGAGCGCCGCACGGTGCTTGGCGATGAGCATGATGTGGAAATCCAGCGAGCCGAAGAGCATCAGCGGCCGGTCCCCGGAGGCCTTCAGCTCCGCGGCGAGTTCCAGCAGCGCCTCCACGACGCGTCCTTCGTCGGCCATGGAGCCGATGGGGCGCAGGTCGATGGCCACCGAGTGCTCGATGACGCCGTTGCCGGCGGCCGGCAGCACCACGGAGCGGACCTGGTAGGCCTCGTAGAATTCGCGGGCGAGCGTGTAGGTGCCGATGTCTCCGCCCAGGATCACCGGGACGAAGCGCTGGGTTGGATCAATTTCCATGGGGGTTGCGGTTCCTACTTCTTGCGCCAGTTCATGTATTTTTCAAAGGCCCACGCCAACGGCTTGTTCAGCGCCAGGTCCCATTCGCCGTTGGTCTGCACGATATCGCAGCCGGTGTTGGTCTTGAACTTGGTCAGCCCCGAAAGGTGGTGGTCCTTGTCCAGGGTTGCGCTCACGCCGCCCTGGTCCAGGTAGCGGCAACCGGCCTCGATGGAGTCGCTGATCATATGGTGCATGATGGCCTTCGGCGCGAAGAGCTTGCGCTGCTCGGAGGACGAGGCGCCGTAGAGGTACCAGGCCAGGTTGGAGGAGCGGATCATGATGGACGCTGCCAGGTCCACGCCCTCGTTGCTGGCGATGTACAGGGTGCAGGAGCCGGGAACTGCCTCGTTGAGCACGGTGTGCATCTTCTCGAAGTAGCTCAGCGGGCGGCCGGTGAAATCCTGGCGGTCGGCGGTGTGGTTGTACAGGGCATGGAATCGCGCCATGTCCTTGCACTCGCCCACCTCGACCTGCAGGGTGCTCTTCAGCGCCTTGCGGGTTTCGTTGCGGGTTGTGGAGGAATAGGAAGCCATGACCTTCTCGGTGTCCAGCTGGTTGCCCTCGGCATCCTGCAGGGCCACGCGGGCCACGTACTCGGGCTGGCCGGCGGCGAAGTCCAGGCCGACGTCTTCCTTGGTGAAGCCCAGGGCGCCCAGCGCGTCGTTCAGCGCGAGCGCACTGTCGGACTGCGACTGCACATCGAGGTCGGAGAGCTGGGCGAAGCCTTCCTTGCCCAGGTTCTTGCGCACGGCGGCGGCGCCCCAGGTGCGCACCGCACGTCCCGGGCCCATCTTCAGCTGGAAGGAGCCGCGGTTCTTCAGGTAGGCGGCCAGCGGCTTCAGCACCGCGTCGGCCCCGTAGGCTTCGAAGTCGATGACCGGCCCGTCCGGTACATAGGCGAGGGTCTTCTTGATGACCGGCGCGCTGCGGTGAAGCACCAGCGCAGTGCCGACCAGCGAGTCGTTGTCGAACCAGCCCAGCGATTCGCCGCGCCAGCCGCCCTTGACGCGCGCCCATTCGGGACGCTGCAGGAAGCTGACGTCTTGGGCGGTAGCGAGGAAGGATGAGTGTTCGGTGCTGGAAATAGGACGCACGTGAAGTTCGTTGTGGCTCACGAATGAAATCCTATCGCGACCAAGCTGGGAATTACGTGACCAATCATACCCCTGGAGGGTATTTGACTTCATACCCCTGAGGGGTATTATCTAAATATGAACACGACACCAGCCCCTGCTGCAGACGCCCAGCACCACGGTTACCACGCGGACAAGGATGCCCTGGCCCGGCGCTTGAAGCGCATCGAGGGACAGGTGCGCGGCGTGGCGAAGATGATCGACGAGGACAAGTACTGCATCGACATCCTCACCCAGGTTTCCGCCATCAATGCCGCATTGCACAAGGTCAGTGTGCAATTGGTCGAGGACCACATCGGCCACTGCGTGGTGGACGCCGCCAAGACCTCCATCGAGACCGGCGATGAAAGCTACGTCAACGACAAGGTGACCGAGGCTTCCGCGGCCATCGCCCGCCTGGTGCGCTAGTTCAATGGATTTTTCCCATTCCCGGGGCGCTGTCCCCGGATACCCGAAAGAGAGCAAGATCATGAGCCACAACTGCAACTGCGGATGCTCCTCCAACAAGGCCGAGAACGGCAACGACCTGCTGCAGATCGTGCCCCGCCCGGACGCCGCGCCGGCCATCGCCCGCACCGAGATCCAGATTTCTGGCATGACCTGCGGCCACTGCGTGGCATCGGTGACCGAGGAGCTCAAGGAGATCGACGGCGTCAACGACGTCGAAGTCATCCTGAACGCCACGGGCATCTCCACCGCCACCGTCAGCTCCTCTGCGGCCTTGAGCGAAGAGACCATCAAGAACGCCATCGACGAAGCCGGATACACCGTCGAGGCAATCAACGCGTAATTGCCCGATCTCGGGCAGGAAAGTACAGGGTTACCCCCATGACTTCCGAAACCGACACCCCCTCTCCCCTGGACCTGCGCACTGTCGACCTTGAGATCCAGGGCATGACCTGCGCGTCCTGCGTGAACCGCGTGGAACGCAAGCTCGGCAAGCTGCCCGGCGTGAGCGCCGTGGTCAACCTTCCGCTGGAAAGCGCCAAGGTCCAGGTCCCGGCCGAGGTCACCGACGAGACGCTGATCGAAACCGTCAAGGCCGCCGGCTACTCGGCGAATCTCAAGGCCCCGCTGCACCCGGAGCCCCGCTCCCCCGGGAACACCCCGGAGCATTCGGGGCACGACGAAGGCTCCGGCGGAGGGCACGAGCACTTGGTCCTCAACCACCTGCTGCGCCGCCTGGTCGTCTCCGCGATCTTCACGATCCCGCTGTTCGTCATCTCCATGATCCCCGCAGCGCAGTTCCCGCACTGGGGCTGGGTCACGTTCGCGCTGGCCACCCCTGTCGTGCTCTACGGCGCTTGGCCGTTCCACAAGGCCGCCGCCGTCAACGCCCGGCATCTGGCCTCCACCATGGACACCCTGGTGTCCCTGGGCGTGCTGGCCGCCTACCTGTTCTCCGCTATCCAGCTGATCCTCGATCCGATGATGACCGCCCATGTGGGCATGAAGATGAGCGAGCATGCGCTGTACTTCGAGACCGCCGGCGTGGTCGCCACGCTGCTGCTGCTCGGACGCTACCTTGAGCACCGGGCCAAGTCCTCGGCCAGCGATGCGCTCAAATCCCTGCTGAATCTCGGCGCCAAGGAAGCCGTCGTGCTGCGCGACGGCGCCGAGGTGAAGATCCCGGCCGACCAGGTGCAGGTGGGAGACCAGTTCGTGGTCCGTCCCGGCGAGAAGATCGCCACTGACGGCGTGGTGGTCGACGGGGCCAGCGCCATCGACACCTCGCTGCTCACCGGTGAATCCGTGCCGCAGAAGGTGGCCGAAGGCGACGAGGTCACCGGAGCCACGCTGAACACCTCCGGCCGCCTGGTCATCCGCGCCACCCGCGTGGGCGCCGACACCACCTTGGCCCAGATGGGCCGTCTGGTCTCAGAGGCGCAGTCAGGCAAGGCCCCGATCGCCCGGCTGGCAGACCGCATTTCCGCGGTCTTCGTGCCGATCGTGCTGGGTATCGCGGTGCTCACCTTCCTGGTCTGGTGGTTGGCCACCGGCGACAGCTACGCGGCGTTCACCGCCTCGGTGGCAGTTCTGGTCATCGCCTGCCCGTGCGCCCTGGGCTTGGCCACCCCGATCGGACTGCTGGTCGGCACCGGCCGCGGCGCCCAGCTGGGCATCCTGATCCGCGGACCGCAGGTCCTGGAGGACACCCGCAAGCTGGACACCATCGTGCTGGACAAGACCGGCACCGTCACTACCGGCGTGATGACCCACGTCGGCACCCGTGCCGTCCACGGCGTGCACCCGGATGAGGCACTGGCCCTGGCCGGCGCCGTGGAGCACCATTCCGAGCACCCGATTGCCCAGGCCATCGCCGCCGCGGCCGCGCAGCTCGGCCCGCTGGCCCAGGTGTCGGACTTCGATTCCGATCCCGGCGGCGGCGTGAAGGGCGTGATCGACGGCCGCACCGTGGTTGTGGGACGCTACAGCTGGCTGCAGTCCCAGGGCACCGAACTGGACCAGGCAGCGCTGGACATGCTGGCGGAGGCCGAGCAGGCCGGAGCCACCGCCATCCTGGTCTCGGTGGACCACCAGTTCCAAGCAGTGATCTCCGTGGCCGACAAGGTCAAGGAGACTAGCACCAAGGCGATCTCCGAGCTGCAGCAGCGCGGGCTGCGCGTGGTGCTGCTGACCGGGGACAACAAGTCCGTGGCGGCCAAGGTGGCCGCGCAGGTGGGCATCAAGCCCGAGGACGTCTTCGCCGGGGTCTTCCCGGCGGACAAGGTCAAGGCGATCTCCGGCCTGCAGGCCGAAGGCAAGGTCGTGGCCATGGTGGGCGACGGCGTCAACGACGCCCCGGCTCTGGCACAGGCGGACCTGGGCATCGCCATGGGCTCGGGCACGGATGTGGCCATCGAGGCTGCGGACATTACTCTGATGGGCAACGACCTGCATCAGGTCGCCCAGGCCATCGCGCTGTCGGAGAAGACGCTGTCCACGATCAAGATGAACCTGTTCTGGGCCTTCGCCTACAACACCGCGGGCATCCCGATCGCGGCGCTGGGCCTGCTGAACCCGATGATCGCCGGCGCGGCCATGGCCGCCAGCTCGGTGCTGGTGGTGCTGAACTCGCTGCGGCTGCGCAACTTCGGCAAGAAGTAGCCCAAAGCACCAAGCCGCCGGGTGGGAATCCATGAACTGAATTCCCACCCGGCGGCCAATTTTCATTCCACAAACTAGGCGATCTCGATTACGACCAACCGACAACCAATCTAGCGGCCTGTACCGGGATCGTTGGATCTACACCAGTCAACTGCGCGAACCGCTTTAATCTGTTCATCAAGGTATTTCGGTGACAATAAAGTTCATCGGCAGATCGCGCTATGCTACCGGTCCGCATGTAGGACTGCACAGCCTCTCGTAACCGACGCTGTTCCGCAGCCGCACAGGTACTCAAGGCCCGATCAACTTCTTCAATGCCAGGAGCACCCACCTTGCTCATTTCTCGCCTAGCCATGCGAGCCCACCCTCGTGCCCATGTCATGGCACCTTGTTCCCCGTCAACCAGAAGCTCCGCCAGAATAGTTGCGACATCAGCACTATGTGGCACATGCTCCAATGTGCATCCTTCGGCGAGCAAGCCGCAGTTGAGATTTCCGAGCCGAACGGTGAGCTTGTGAAAATTAGAACCAGGCGAAGCGTCCAGTGGATAAAAAACGACTAAGGCATCAGCAGTCGCAAACGTAACCACTCCGGTAGCTTCGTGAAAATTGGCCAAGATGAGCCTCAGGGAAGGTATATGTTCCCAAAGTGCTACTGCCACCACGAATTCAGTGTCTGGACGGTGCCCAAGAACAACGGAAATTCCTTCTAGAGCAGCCGGGGTCAAATTGCGCCCGCTGAATAAGGTCGCGAGGTGGCTTTGGCGCAAACCTGCGGTTTCGGCTTGAACGCGCGCCAGCTCTTCGACGTAGATACTTTCCGTCGCGCCGGCATACCCATCCACGACTTCCCAGACTCGAGCCGTGCGTTGCACGATAAGTTGAGCGTCCCCAGGCTCAGCAATTTCGGCAATCGCCTGCCAGATTATCGAGAAGTCCAAACGTATCGCAGTCATCAAGGCTTCGACGGGAACTTGCGCTCTCGCTCTAGAAACCCCAACTTCCAAAGCAATTGCGTCTCGCTCGCGAAGATAGCCCGGGTCATCATCATCTGTTCTCATAGCAAGAATCAACGCTTCGAATGATGCCTGGCCAGTGCGCCTAATTTCACTGTTTGGAAGTGGCGACTCAGCATAAATGGGAATCGATTCCAGACGTTTCAAGAACTTGTCAGTGAGTTCCAACGTATCTAGTTGATCCAGCAACTCATTCCAACGGCGTGAATCAACATCCTGAGAATTCATTAGGTTCCTATCCAGTTTTTTCAGCCAACTCGTACATTTTATGTGCTTTTGCACTGTTTGTGATCTGGAACGCGTTGCAAATCGTTGGTCACCAAACTCCGCTTTATTGAAAAGATGGACTACATCATGACAACCGAATGAGCCTTACGCATAACCGGCTCATCCCTTTCCGATCAGGATGATGTTTCCCATGACACACACCGCAACCCAAGAAGCCGGTGCTACCCATCAGCTTTCCGATAAGGAAGCAAACAAGGTAGCAATCGGCGCACTCATCGGCACCGCCATGGAATGGTACGATTTCTTCCTTTTCAGTGCTGCCGCTGCGCTTGTATTCAATGTCCAGTATTTTGATAGCCAGAATGCGACAGCTGCCGCCATGGCTGCCTTCGCGACATTTGGCGTGGGCTTAGTCGCCCGCCCTGTCGGTGGCATGATCTTCGGAGTCATGGGCGACAAGATCGGCCGACGCAAGACATTGATGATCACCATCGTCGGCATCGGTCTGATCACA
Organism: Arthrobacter sp. 'calajunan'; assembly: GCF_046940185.1. Classification (NCBI taxonomy): domain Bacteria; kingdom Bacillati; phylum Actinomycetota; class Actinomycetes; order Micrococcales; family Micrococcaceae; genus Arthrobacter; species Arthrobacter sp. 'calajunan'. Next base: position 133,911 of record NZ_JBKZDY010000003.1, on the reverse strand, counting down.
GGACTCATCGGAATGTTGCCAACTTACGCAGCCATCGGTATCGCGGCACCAATTCTTCTAGTACTTCTCCGTGTAGCTCAGGGGCTCTTCGTGGGTGGTGAATGGTCCGGTGCGATGACGATTGTCGTAGAAAATGCGCCACTGCATCGACGGGCTCGCTACGCTGCGCTGCCACAGATCGGCTCCCCTATCGGCACTATCCTTTCATCAGGTGGATTCTTCTTGATGACCGTGTTCGTTTCGCAGGAAAGCTTCGATGCCTGGGGCTGGCGCGTACCGTTCCTTGCAGCAATTCCAATGCTTCTGATCGCTCTTTACATTCGAAGCCGCTTGGATGAATCACCGGTTTTCAAGGAGCTGGTAGAAAACGGAGAAACCGAGAAAACTCCGATCCGCACTACGCTGATCCAGTCGTGGAAGCACATCATCATCGGCATGGCGGCAGGTCTACTCGGTGTAGGTGGCTTCTACCTGGTGACCGCATTCATGGTTTGGTACGGAGTAAACGTACTTAATTACGAGCCCTCACTGATGCTACTTGGTGGGATCGTTGCAGCGGTCCTGGAGATTCCAACATTGATTCTCGGTGGCCGTCTTGGCGAGCGCTTCGGAGCGTCAAAGGTGATTACCTACGGTGGCCTGCTATCTGCAGCAGTCGCATGGCCAGCATTCCTGCTCGTTGAATCCGGAGACCCTGTAGTCGTAATTCTCGGTATGTCTCTGGCTGTGTGCACCCTGTCTTTGCCTTACGCGGCCTCCGGCACTGTGCTTACCGGATTATTCCCTGCGGCAACTCGCTACACCGGAGTCGGATTTGCTCAGAACGCTGCCGGAATGATTTCCGGTTTTATCCCGCTGGTTGCCACCGCATTGGTCGCTTCCGCAGCGAATCACTGGTGGCCCGCAGCAGCCATGTTGGTCTTCTTGTCATTGTTCACCGCAGTAGCTGGCATTCTGGCCCCTAGGATGAGCGTCAGCCTCCCCGGCTTCAAGCACTAGTTTCATCGCTGATCTGATTTTTTCACCACAAAGGACCAACCGAACCATGACTATGTCTGCCGGACATCTGATCGTAAAAACTCTCGAAGCACATGGAGTGGAACGCGTATTCGCAGTTCCCGGCGAAAGCTACCTAGACGTATTGGACGGATTGCATGACTCGCCTATCAATACGGTAGTCACCCGTCACGAAGGCGGAGCCGGATTCATGGCTTTGGCCGAAGGAAGGCTAAGTAGTACTCCAGGAATCGCCATGGTAACCCGTGGCCCCGGAGCCGCGAATGCGATGATCGCAGTTCACACGGCTTGGCAAGATGCCACGGCTCTTGTCTTGTTCGTAGGCTTGGTTCCGTTGTCTGACCGAGGTCGTGGTGCATTCCAAGAATTCAGCCTGGAAGGTTGGTTTTCCACTACTTCCAAAGCCGTCTACCAGTTGGACGATGAGAATCAGGCTGGCCAAGTCGTAGCCAGAGCCCTGCGGCTGGCATCGTCTGGACGGCCAGGACCGGTAGTCGTGGGTCTTCCAGAAGATGTACTGGTTCGACTCACATCGTCTCCGGTGCCAACACCACAACCCCTGCCGACCGCGGCACCTGATTCCGAGTCGCTTTCCATCATCACGAGCTTGATTGCAGACGCAGACCGGCCTGCCATCGTCGTCGGTGGTGACGGTTGGGATACGAACTCCTCTGCGATACTAGGTGAGTTCGCTGTGGCCGCCAGGATCCCGTTGTTTGCTGATTGGCGAGCCTACGATGCAGTCGATCACGACTGCGAAGCTTACGCCGGCTGGCTCGGGTACGGCAGGTCTGACCATGCAGCTGTGGCACTTGGCGAAGCCGACCTGTTAGTTTTCTTGGGATGCAGCCGAACCGATGTTCTATCTGAGGGCTACACCGCCGCGATGAATACCCCGACAATTGTCGTGACTCCGGATGCTTCATTGGAAGGGCATGCAGGTCGTCTAGACATACATGTAGGAGTTTCGCCTATATCTTTCATCTCGGCCCTGCCCTCTTCCGATTCCGTCCGCGGAAAACGCGAAGCTACGTGGATGCAAAGGCTTCGTGCGGAACAGGTGGCCTTCACCAGGCCTGGCCGCGATGGTGGAGTTGGTGTTGATTTGGCGGCAGCATTCGAGACCCTTGAAGAGGTTTTAGACAGCAACCGGATCATTTCTTATGGTGCAGGAAACGCGACTCTTTGGGGCCATCGGTATCTCAGCCACCACGGTCCAGGAACTTTGGTTGGACCCCGCAACGGGGCAATGGGCTTGGCAGTACCGGCGGCGGTAGCCGCTAGCATCAGCAATCCAGGACGCCAGGTGGTGGCGATCTGCGGGGATGGAGATTTCTTCATGAATGCTCAGGAGCTTGCTGTCGCTTTTGCCCAAGGCGCTTCGCCAATAGTCATCGTTGTCGACAATGGGATCTACGGAACGATTGTGCAACATCAAAAACTTCACTACCCAGGCCGGCCGTCTGGAACAGACATGGTGAACCCGAACTTCGCACGGTGGATCGAGGCATTTTCCGGACATGGTGAGTACGTGGATCAAACAGAGGATTTCGCTCCAGCTTTGCGCCGCGCGTTGGCCCATGGTGGTCCTGCATTGTTGCACTTGAAAACTGATCCCGAAACTATGGGGCCAGGAACCGTTGCGCACAGCCAGGAGGTCTCGGCATGATGCTCGATCTTCTGGTGCGAGCCAAGACCATCCTAACCATGGATGAGGACCGTCCTACAGCACAATGCATGGGTATCTTCGCTGGACGCATTCTAGGATTCGACGAGCAGATTCAGGGCCTCTCAGCCACGCAAACCATTGATTTTGGTTCCGCCGTCATTACTCCAGGATTCATTGATGCCCATTGCCACACCGCATGGTGGGGCTTGGGGTTATCCGCCGTGGACCTGTCCGGAGCTCGTGGTTTGGAGGAGCTTTATGCCCTATTAGAAGCGCAGATGCACGAGTTAAAGGATCAGCCAGGTGTCTGGCTCAACGGCACTGGTTTCAATCAGAAAGACCATGACGGTCAGTTTCCCGACCTCCGCCGCTTAGACGAGATCACGGGCGACCGACCAATGTACTTGCGACATGTTTCCGGACATGCGTCTATAACCAATAGTGCCACTTTGAAACTCGCAGGTGCTTTTGAATCCGATTTCCAAAATCCTATCGGTGGTGCCATCGTCCGGGATGCCTCTGGACAGTTCACCGGTGTGGTGGAGGAATCAGCACAATCGTTGGTGCAGCGCTTGGTCCTGCCCTATTCGATCGAACAGCTGACGGCGGCTATTGATGAAGCAACCTCCCGATATGCGGCCTGCGGAATTACTTCATTTACCGAAGCGGGTGTTGGAGGAGGTTGGATTGGTCATTCTCCTATTGAGGTCACCGCGTATCAACAAGCACTAGCAGAAAAGCGTCTTCATGCCCGCGCACAGCTGATGCCCGCGCTGGATGCTCTGCGTGAGCAGGATTCTCATGTCTCGGACGCACATGGCACAGGGCGTGGACGAGGGCTGGACCTAGGCGTCTTAGCCGGATTCGGAAATGAATTCGTCTCCTTCGGTCCAGTGAAAGTATTCATGGATGGTTCTCTGCTTGGTGCTACGGCTGCGGTGACAGAGGACTACTGCGGGCATTCGCATAACACTGGATACCTGTTGAACACTCCCGAGGAATACCGAGAAAGCGTTTCCGCGGCGTACCGGGCCGGCTGGCCTGTAGCGCTTCATGCAATTGGCGATGCGGCCATCGATCTGGGCATAGAAATCATTGCGGAGCTACAGGAACGCTATGGCCTTAACGCATTGCCGAATCGCATCGAACATTTCGGCATTGCTAGGCCCGATCAAGTCTCTGCTGTAGCTAGCCACGGAATCGTAGTGACACCGCAGGCATCATTCATCGGGCCGCTGGGCGACCAGTTCGCAGCATTAGTCGGACCGGATCGCGAGAATTGGCTATATCGCGGCCAGTCGTTGTTGGACGCTGGTGTACTGGTTGCCGGCAGTTCAGACCTTCCTGTTGCAGATAACAACGTGCTTCGAGCAATTGATTCCGCAGTGACGCGGCGAACCGACAAGGGACTGGTCCTCGGAGGATCCGACGAATGTCTCTCGCCTCTGGAGGCCTTGCGCCTGTATACCGTCAATGCTGCAAAAGGTACTGGACAGTTCGAGGATCGAGGATCGCTTTCCCGAGGCAAGCTGGCCGACTTTGTCGTGCTCTCGGAATCGCCGCTGGAGGCTGACGAAATCGCAGCCATTGAGGTACTCGGGACTTACGTCGGAGGCCGATCAAGCTTCACCAAGTCAGAAATTCCCGCCCATGTGTAGACCCACAGGGTGCAGGTCAATAGATTAAAATTCAGGAGAGAAGATGAAAATCCATCACGAATCGTTCTTGGCAGACTTCGCTTCAATGAGCCGCAACGGTGCCACACCTGGTGGTGGCGTTGACCGACAGGCAGCTACGACGGCAGACGGACAAAATCGAAACTGGTTCCGTGGGCTAGTGGAGGGCCACGGGTTCTCCGTCCACTATGACAACGTGGGCAACCAGTTTTCCCTACTGGAACTATCTCCAGGAGCTCCATGGATCGCTGTGGGATCGCACCTTGATTCACAGCCATTGGCAGGGCGTTTCGACGGCGCGTATGGCGTTTTGGCAGGGGCCCACGCTGCATTACGCGTGCGTGAAACCATACAAGACAACGAATCAGCGAAATTCAATATTGTTGTCGTCAACTGGTTTAACGAAGAAGGCTGTCGTTTCAAGCCATCCATGATGGGTAGCGCAGTTTTTACGGGTAAGCTTCCAGCCCCGCAGGTTCTGGCAACAACTGATCCTCACGGTGTGAGTGTTCGCGAAGCTCTCGAATCAATTGGAACCATAGGTGATTTTGAGATCGAGGTGGCTGCATACGTAGAGATCCACATTGAGCAAGGACGCTCTATGGAAGACCAGGGGCTAGACATAGGGCTGGTCGAATCGACCTGGGGTGCAAACAAGTACGAATTCATAGTTCACGGGGAACAAGCGCATACCGGAGCTACCATCATTGCAGACCGACAAGATGCCTTGCTTGGTGCCAGCGCGCTCGTCGTCGCTGCGCGAGAGGTCGCTTTGGAACATTCCACCGATGAACACATGGTAATCACCTCCTGCGGCGAATTCTCCGTGTACCCCAACTCGCCCGTGGTTGTAGCTAGTCGTGTAAATCTTCTGGTGGATCTTCGATCTACCGATGCTGACGTACTAGCCGCAGCGGATGCGGATCTGCGCTCCCGTGTGAAGCGAATCGAAAAGCTGGCAAATGTCAGCATCGAACGGGGTGCTGAGCATGTCTGGGCTGCAAAAGCCTACGATCAGGCGGGACTCAAGCTGGCTGCCGACGCAGCGCAATCCCTGGGCCTCCGGCATGGGGTAGTCCGGACACTGGCCGGACACGATTCAACGAATATGAAAGACATTGTCCCAACCATCATGTTGTTCGTCCCCAGCGTGGATGGTATCAGCCACAATGAACGCGAGCTGACACACGACAAGGACATGCTAGCTGGACTAGATCTTCTCGCCGAAGTACTTCATCGCGTTGTACAAGGCCAATTCGTTCCAGCGGATGCGCTCCTTGTCTCTGCAACCGGGCAGTCTCAGTAGATCATGCTCGGCGACGAATATTGGCGCCCTTAAACTCGTTTTTGGGGCGCCAATTGGAATGGCTTCTCCCACGCGGTCTTAGTTCTGCTTTTGCTCGACGTGCTTCTGCTGACCCACGACGATGCCGATCGCCACGCTCAGCGCCGCACCGGTGGCCGCCCCGAGCACCGTCATGGTGACCCGGTCAACCAGCAGCACCATGGGATCCTCGGGGCTGGCGAGGTGTACCATGAGCAGCGCGACCATGGTCATGAAGACCATGCCCACCGCGTAATTGCGCAGGATGACGACCTCGATGCAGAACTGGCCGACCAGCGCCACCGCAAGCAGCACCCAGAGATTGGGTTCGAAGACGAACACCGCCCAGGTCAGCAGCACGCCGATGCAGGTTCCGACGCAGCGTTGCAGGGCCCGGGCAACCCGGCTGTGGACGGTTGCCCCCATCACCCCGGAAATTGCGCCAAGGCTCGCCCAGTACCAGTGGTCTCCCCCAAGAAGATAGGCCACGACACCGGCCAACAAGACGGCGATGCCCATGCGCACGGATTCATGGACCGATTTCTCGGTCGGCGCCCAGGTCGGTTCCGCCTTCAGCGCGGCCGCCAGTCGGCCGCGTCGGGCCGACAGCCCGAGCATGACCAGCAGGCTGAACAATGCGGTGCCCGCACCGACCAGCAGCACCCCGATGAAGCTTTCGCCGCTTGCCGGAACCGAGAGGCAGGCACCGCCGGCGAACACCGCGAAGATCGGTCCCGGCGGAAGCCAGCGCACCCCGCGCGACACCAGATTGGAGCCGAAGGCGATCACGGCCAAGACAAGTGCATCGACGATGAACGGCGTCTGGAGAAAGGAGAACAGCGTGCCCAGCAGCATGGATGCTACCTGCACCGCGCCGCAGCTGAGCTGCTGCCAGAAGCGGACCGCGTAGTTGTCGTAGCGGCCGAAGACTGCGCAGAAGGCGCCGAACCCTGCATACATCGCCCAATCCATCCGTCCCAGGCTGGCGAGGATGAGCAGCGGCACCGCCAGGCAGAACGTGGCCCGGGCCGCGGGCCGCAACGCCGGCATGCGCGGGGCGACGGCAACGCTGTGCTTCCAGATCTGTTGTGCGTGGGCAATCACGGGCGAGCTTCCTCCTCGCTGGCGACTACCAGCTGCAGCAGGCCGCGCAGCTGGTCGCGCTGGGCCGCATCCAGCACGCTGTAGATCTTCTCCTCGCCTTCGCGGGCCGCTTCGACGGCACGGTCCGCAAAACGACGCCCTTCAGCGGTCAGCTCGATGAGCCGGCGGCGGCGGTCCGCCGGGTCCACGGTGCGCTGCAGCGTACCGTGCGCTTCCAGCCGGTCGAGGTAGGCGACCATATGGCCGCGGTTGATATTGGCCCGGTCGGCCAGGTCGTTCTGGTACATCGCGCCGGACTCTTCCAGTGCGCTGATGATCGTGAAGTGGTGGCGCGTCAGCCCCTCGGCGTCCATGAGCGCACCGAGCGCCGTGGTACCCACGCGCCCAACCCGGGTCGCCAGATAACTCAAGGAGTTCCATTGGAATTGGGGCGGTTTCTGTTCATTCACCCACCGAGAATATCATTTCACAATGAAATGATTTCATAGCGGGACAGATTGCCGCCCCGAACGCGACCCAGGGGCGGGAACCTGGGGTCTCATATTAAGCGTTGCGCCGTTTCAAACTTTAAGCCACAAGACGGAATTGAAACGCACTTGTCAATAAGGATTTTCGAAAGGACCTTTTGAGGCTTTACGATGATTTTCCGGCAGATTCAATTTGCATCGCTTCACGTTTCCAAGGCATACTGTGATGGCAGTCACCAAACAGCCATTGATGCGTGGCGGGAGAGCCCCGTCCTGAACCAAGGGCGGGCGCCGTAGGAGCAATTCCTCCCCGGGAAACTCTCAGGCCCCCGTACCGCCACGAACAGGCACATCTGGAAAGTAGCGCGATGAAGGTCGCGCTCACCGAAGGAGCAGGCTTCGCCCAGTATTCGGCGCGAAGTGAAAACTCTCAGGTACGCAAACAGATTGGGGAGGAACATCAGAACAGTGCCGCACTCGCGGGCACGCCCATGATGCTCCCCCGTGGTCGCGGCAGGCACTTGCTTTGAGCGCTTGAGCCTTATGCGGCCGAAAACAGGAGAACACCACGATGCGCGTGTTCGAAGGTAGCGCTGTCCGCGGACAGGCCCACCGGCTTGTCCCGGATTGCGTCGGGTGCGGGATCCCCCACTCCCGGAAGGCGCCTGAATGAGCTCAACCAGCTCTGCCCCCAAGCTCGAACGCGGACTCTCCAATCGCCATATCCAGCTCATCGCAATCGGCGGCGCCATCGGCACCGGCCTGTTCATGGGCTCCGGCAAGACCATCGCCGTCGCCGGCCCCTCGGTCATCTTCGTGTACATGATCATCGGCTTCATGCTCTTCTTCGTCATGCGCGCCATGGGCGAGCTGCTGCTGAGCAACCTCAACTACAAGACCTTCGCCGACTTCGCCGGCGACCTGCTCGGCCCCTGGGCCGCCTTCTTCACAGGCTGGACCTACTGGTTCTGCTGGGTTGTCACCGGCATCGCGGATGTCGTGGCCATCGCGCACTACGTCGCCTTCTGGTGGGGCGACCTGCCCCTGTGGATCCCGGGCCTGGCCTGCATCGTCCTGCTGCTGGTGCTGAACCTGAGCACCGTGAAGGCCTTCGGCGAAACCGAATTCTGGTTCGCCCTGGTCAAGATCATCGCCATCGGTGCGCTGATCGTGGTGGGTCTGGCCATGGTCATCACTGGATTCCAGCACAACGGCATCAGCTCTTCCTTCTCCAACCTCTGGGCGCATGGAGGTATGTTCCCGAACGGCGCCATGGGCTTCGTGGCCGGCTTCCAGATCGCAGTGTTCGCCTTCGTGGGCATCGAACTGGTCGGCACCACCGCGGCCGAGACCAAGGACCCGGAGAAGACCCTGCCCAAGGCGATCAACTCGATCCCGCTGCGCATCCTGTTCTTCTACGTCGGCGCGCTGCTGGTGTTGATGATGGTCGAGCCGTGGACGCTGTTCTCCGCCGAGGAATCCCCGTTCGTCGGCATGTTTACCCTGGCCGGGCTGGCCGGCGCCGCGGGCATCATCAACTTCGTGGTGCTCACCTCCGCCACCTCCAGCGCCAACTCGGGCATCTACTCGACCTCGCGCATGCTGCGCGGCCTGGCATTGGAAGGCGACGCCCCGAAGAAGTTCGAGCGGCTCTCCTCCCGCAAGGTGCCGCGCAACGCGCTGATGTTCTCATGCATGTTCCTGCTGGCAGGCGTCGCGCTGCTCTACAGCGGCGACTCGGTGATGGCGGTGTTCACGCTGGTGACCACCATTTCAGCCCTCTGCTTCATGTTCGTCTGGTCGATCATCCTGCTCAGCTACCTGGCTTACCGGGCCCGCCGCCCGCAGCTGCATGACGCCAGCGCCTTCAAGATGCCCGGCGGACGGTTCATGCCGTACGTCGTGCTGGCATTCTTCGTCTTCATCCTGTGGGCGTTGACCACCCAGGCCGACACGCTGGTCGCGCTGATCGCCACCCCGCTCTGGTTCATCGGGCTGGGCATCGGCTACCTGGGGGTCCGCCGCGATCCGAAGCACGAGGCGCTGCGCCTGGCCCACGCCGGCAAGGTCGCCCACGAGCGCCGCGAGGCGGCCGCCTACCGCAGCACCGTGTCAGCCGGCGCAGCCCAGGCCGAGAAGGCCAAAGAAAGCATCGACAGCTAGCGCCTTTGGGCAACCATCGAGGGCCTCGCAACGTCACGGGATGACGGTGCGAGGCCCTTGGCGTCAGCACGGGAGAACAGGCCGGCGGCTACCGGCTCGCGGCCAGGTCTTCCAGCAGGAACTTCGCGCCGAGCTCACCGATCAGCACCGCCGGGGCGTTGGTGTTGCCGGTGGTGATGCGCGGCATAATGGACGCGTCGATGACCCGCAGGCCCTTCAGCCCGTTGAGCTTCAGCCGCGGATCCACCACCGCCTGCGCGTCGACGCCCATACGGCAGGTGCCCACCTGGTGGTGGTAGGTCACCACGTTGTTGCGGATGTAGTCCTCCAGCGCCGCGTCGTCCTGCACCTCGGCGCCCGGATAGACCTCCACCGCTCCCCAGTCCCCAGCCAGCGCCGGCTGCGCCATGATGTCGCGGCACTGCTTGATGGAGAACAGGAACGCGTCCATGTCCCGCCGGTCATCCAGCGCGTTGAGGTCGATGCGCACCGGGTCGTCCAGCGACGGCCCGGACAGCGTCAGCTCGCCGCGGCTGTGAGGGGCAATGATGCCCGAGTGCAGGGTGAATGCCGTGCCTTGAACCGGTTCCATGCCCGGCGAGTACATCGGCACGGAGAAGAAGATCGGCTGGGTGTCGGGCACGTCCAGATCCTCCCGCGACTTGGCGAACAGGTGGGTCTGCGACACCGAGATGCCGGTGCGCGGCGCCGGGATGTCCTTGGCAGTGGTCTGCCCGATCACCGGGGCCAGCAGGTGGTCGTGCAGGTTCTTGCCGACCTGCGGGGCATCCAGCAGCGGAGCGACGCCGGCGGCCTCCAACTCCGCCGAGGGGCCGATGCCCGAACGCAACAGGATCTGCGGGGAGCCCAGCGCGCCGGCGCTGAGCACCACCTCGTCCGCGCGCAGCTCGTGCAGCTGCCCGCCGCTGCGGTAGCGCACGCCCACCGCCGCGCCGTCCTCGACCAGCAGCGAGTGAACCTGTGCGCCGGTGATGATCCGCAGCTTGTCGCGCACCGGCTTCAGGTAGGCCTTCCAGGTGTTGATGCGTTCGCCGTCGACGATGTTCACCTGCTCCTGGGAGACGCCTTCCAGGGATTGGCCGTTGTAGTCCTGGTTGTGCTCGACGCCGGATTGCACTGCGGCCTGGATGATCGACTGGTGGATCTCGTCCAGCGGGTACTTGTCGACTACGGGCAGCAGGCCCGCGCCGCCGCGCAGCTCGCTGGCGCCTCCGGAGAAGTTCTCGATGTCCTTGTAAACCGGCAGGACGTTCTCCCAGGCCCAGTCGGGGCTGCTGACGCTGGCCCAGTGGTCGAAGTCCTGCGGGGCGCAGCGCACCCAGATGGTGGCGTTCAGCGCATGCGAGCCACCCATGACCTTGCCGCGCGGCAGGTGCATCGGCTTGCTGGCGGTGCCGTTCATGGGCGCGGTGTAGTAGTCCCAGTCGTCCTCGCTGTGCCACAGCTCCCCCATGCGCGAGAGGTCGTGGATGGCGGGGTTGGTGTCCTCGTTGCCTGCCTCGAACAAGGTGACGCTGGCTCCGGCGTCCACGAGCCGGCGCGCGACCACCGATCCGGCCGAACCTGCGCCTACGACAATGACGGTTTTGTTCTCCACAATTCCCCTTTTCTCCCGTGCAGGCCAGCGCCGATGTCGGCCCCAGGTGTTGGCCGTGTCACACATATCGAACCTAGTCTGCTACGGATTCGGGATTTAGGGATTGGCCTGCAGCGCACGCGGGTTGGCTTCCAGCGCAGGACGGGTCCCATGCTGGCAGTGCGCTGCAGGCCCTTTCCAGCGCGCCCAGCGGTGCGTACCGTGGAAGCAACTTCGAAAGAGGCGGCGGCAATGCGCAAGGTTACCTATTCAATGTCCATGTCCATGGACGGATTCATCACCGGTCCGGATGGCGGAATCGACTGGAGCGTTCCGGGTGACGACATCTACCAGGCCTCCATCGACGAGGCGAAGAATCTCGGTGTCCAGCTCATGGGGCGCAAGCTCTACGAGGTCATGCTGTACTGGGAGACCGCCGCGGACAACCCGGAAAGCACAAAGCTGGATCTGGACTGGATCGCACTGTGGAACCCTCTGCCCAAGGTCGTGTTCTCCCGCACGCTGAATGAAGTGCAGGGCAACGCCCGGCTGGCCACCAGGTCCCTGGGCGAGGAGATCCAGTCGCTGAAGGCGCAGGGAGGCGACACGGAGATCGCCATCGGCGGGGCGGACCTGGCCGCCCAGGCGGCGCGGCTGGGACTGATCGACGAATACCGGATCAACCTGTTCCCGATAGTGGTGGGCGGCGGGATTCCCTACTTCGCCCCGGGCCTCGCCCGCACCAATCTGGAACTGCTCTCCGCCCAGGAGCTCAGCGGCGGGGTCATGCGTCTGTGCTACGAGGTCAAGCGGTAGGAGCCGCGCACACCCGAGCGCCGGGAACTGCGCATGAAATACGTGCAGGGCGCGTCCGCGAACGGACGCGCCCTGCACGCAGTGCCAGACAAACGCTACTTCTTGCGTCGTGCCCTGACGACTTCGAGCACCTTTTCTTCGGCGTCGACACCAGCGGGGATGCCGCCGGGGACCTTGAAGAAGAACAGCGCGCCCATGGCCCACCAGATCGCGAAGATCAGCCACGGCTGCCAGGTCAGCTGCGCCGGCATGCCGGGCATGTAGAGGCTGAACAGGCCGAAGGTCAGCAGCACCGAGGCCCAGCCGATGACCTCGCCAAAGCGGCCTTCGCCGCCCACGCGCAGCGGGCGGTCCATCTGCGGTTCCCGGCGGCGCAGCAGCAGGAAGGTCACGGACACCAGGAAGTAGGCGATGATGATGCTCGGGGCACCCGAGTCCACCAGCCAGCCCAGCATGCGTTCGCCGAAGAACGGGGCAACCAGCGAGATGCCGCCGATGAACAGCAGCGCATTGTGCGGGGTCTTGTACTTCGGGTGCAGGCGGGCGAACCAGTCGGGCAGCATGCCGGAGCGGGCCAGCGAGAACACCAAACGGGACGCGCCCAGCAGCAGGGAGTTCCAGGAGGTCAGGATGCCCGCGATGCCGCCGGCGATCAGGATCTTGGCCATCAAATCCGAGTTGAACAGCGCGCCGAAGGCGTCGGCGGTGGCGATGTTGGCGTTCGCCAGATCCGCGGCCGGCATCGCCGAGGCGGTGGTCAGCACCACCATGACGTACCACAGGGTCGCCATGATGACAGCAATGACCACGAGCTTGCCGATCTGGCGCGAAGGGATCTTGACCTCTTCGGCGGACTGGGGGATCACGTCGAAGCCGATGAACAGGAACGGCACGGCCATCAGCACCGTGAAGAAGCCCTTCATGCCCGGGGTGAACCATGGCTCCATGTTGGCGGTTTCGCCGCCGGTGACCGAGCCGAAGATCATCAGCAGGCCGATGGCCAGCAGGAAGATCACGGTGAAGGTCTGGACCACGCCGGCCTGCTTCACGCCGCGGATGTTGATCCAGGTGATCAGGATGCCGGCCAGGACGCCGACCAGCGCCCAGGTCAGGTGGACCTCGAAACCTGCAATGGTCCACAGCGGGATCTGGCTCATGCCGGGGAAGATGTATTCAACGGTGCGCGGGAACGCCACGGCTTCGAAGGCCACGATCGTGACATAGCCGCCGGTGATCGCCCAGGAGCCGATGAAGGATGGACGCGGGCCAAGCGCACGCAGGATGAAGTTGTGCTCGCCGCCGGCCTTGGGCATGGAAGCGGTCAGCTCGGCGTAGGTCAGGCCGACCACGGCCATGATGCCGCCGCCGACCAGCACGGCGACGATGGTTCCCAGGGTTCCTGCGCTCGAAAGCCAGCCGCCGGTGAGGACCACCCAGCCGAATCCGATCATTGCGCCGAAGCCAAGGGCCAGGGCATCCCAGTTGCCCAGGGTCTTGGCCAGGGACACCTGTCCCGGATCCTTATTTGTACGTGTTGTGGACAACTTCGCCCCTTTCAGTCAAGCATGTGATGGCGTTGGAACACCGCCAAGAATCATCCCGTGACTGATACACTCCAATCGGCCGAAGTCACGGATTATTCGCCACCAAGCGACCAGCGGTAGAAAAGAATCGGTGAGCGGGCCGATGTATTGGCCATGGAACGACACCAGAATTGGCCAGCCGTCGATCTCATGAGAGAATATTCGTCACTCATTTGTACTCATCCTCAGTCGGGCCCGGCGCGCCGGCCCCGGACGGCGGCAGCAGCCGTGGTTTTCCGGCACCCGAATCCCGGTGCACCCGCTTCGTCCTGTGCAATGTCTGACACCTGTTGGCTTCCGGGGTGGACCCATGCCACGATGACCCGAAAAAGGGGTGCCGCGGCTCCTTGGAGCAGCGACATTGTTTTCGGAAGGATCGCCATGACGGAAACCGGGCCGTTGCCACGCGTGCAGGTGTGGCAATTGATGGACGAACTGCAGGATTGGGAACTGGGCGAAAGCTCGCTGGCTGTCAGCTATCGGTTCGACACAACCGCTACCGCGTTGGAATTCATCGCGGTCATCGGGCTGGCCGCCGAACAGCTCAACCATCACCCGACCGTCGACTGGCGCTACGAGTCCGTCCACGTGGGGATCTCGCTGCGCAGCGTCCACGGCATCGCGAAGCGGGACTTCGACCTGGCCGCCCGGATTTCCGAGGAAGCCGCAAAGCTGGAAGGGCTGGCGGTCGACGCCGCCTCCCGCTGACGGTTCGGGCTACAGCCGGGCGCTGCGCAGCTCGTCGACGCGAACCAGCACCACGCCGCCGACGATCAGCAGCCCGCCCAGCAGCTGCACCGGGCCGGGAAGCTCGGAGAGCAGCAGCCAGGCCCACAGCACCGCGAACAGCACCTCGGTCAGCGAGATGAAGCTGGCGACCTTCGAACCCAGCGCCCGCGCCGCCATCACGCCGGTGGTGTAGGAGAAGACCGTGGAGATCAGGATCAGGCCGATGAGCGCAAGCCACCACGGGGTCTCGTAGCCGGCGAATGAACCGGTGCCGGTGGAGAACTCCATGGGCAGGATGCCGAAGGCGGCCACCGCGACCATGGACAGGGCGCCGATCGCCATGCCTCCGGCGGAGAGCATGATCGGCGGCAGCGCTCCATCCACCCGGGCGCTGATGAAGAAGTACACGGTCAGCCCAACCGCCGCGCCCAGCCCCCACAAGACGCCGATCGGGTCGATGTCCGAAGTGCCGGTCAGGTCCAGCACCGCCACCAGGCCGCCCAGGGCGAGCAGGGTCCCGGCAATCGTGGCCACCGACGGGCGCTTCTTGTGGCGCACCCACAGCACCAGCACGATCAGCACCGGAGCCAGGTACTCCAGCAGCAGTGCCACGCCGACATCCAGCCGCTGCACCGCCAGGAAGTAGCACAACTGGCAGGCGCCCACGCCGAACAGGCCGAACAGCAAGATCGACACCCAGTTGGTGCGCAGCAGGGTCCAGCGGCCGCGCATGGCCAGCATGGCCGGGATCGCCAGCACCAGTGCCGCGCCCGCCATGCGCGCGGTCACCGCGGCGACCGGCGACCATCCAGCTTCGAAGAGCCCGCGGGCGAAAGTTCCGGAAATGCCGAACGCCGCCGAGGACGCCAGCGCAATCCAGACTCCGCGGGCGGAGTTGGAAACGCGCGGGGCAGCCGTGCGCAGGGCAGGGGAATCCAGCGGTTCCTCAGGGTGAGTCATCAAGTGTGCGGTGCCTTCAAAGAACTTCCGCCGGCTCGAAGTAGACCCGGCGGAGATGGGACATATGTTCCAGACGATACGGTTAGGCTTGAAGCACAGTCAATCCGCTAGCTCGTTCAGGACTGAATTATGACTTTTACGCCAGATATCGAAGCCTCGTTGAAGGTCATCGTGAACCTCTTAAACACCGAGGTGCAGATCGTTGACATGCTTTCCAGCGTGGCGGACCTGGACGAATTCCTGGACTCACAGCATTTCACCGCGGACCGCGCCCACAACCAGGCCGAGCTGCGTTCCATCCGGCAACTGCGCTCGCAGCTTAAGAGCATCTGGACGGCCTCCGAGGAAGAAGCGGTGTTCCGCGTCAACCAGATCCTGCGTACCGCTAACGCCCAGCCGCAGCTGATCAAGTCCCCGAAGCGCGGCTACAAGCTGCATGCGACCACCACGAGCAGCCCGCTCTACGACCGTTTCGCGGTGAATGCCGCCATGGCCTTGGCCGAGGTCATTCTCGCCGGCGGGCTGGAACGCCTGCGCATCTGCGCTTCCACCGACTGCAAGAACGCCTTGCTGGATCTCTCGCGGAACCGTTCAAAGCTGTACTGCGATGCGGGAAACTGCGCCAACCGGGAGCACGTGCGGGCCTACCGCGCCCGCAAGGCTTCCGTCGGCAAATAACTTCGAAATTTGGGGATCCCTATTCGCCTTTGGCGATGCCGAACTCTAAGATGAAGACATACCCGGCACGCCGAGTGTCATGTCGAAAGGACAGGTCATGACCGAAGAAACACATGCATCCTCCGGCTTCGAGGCACGTTTGGAAGCCGTCAAGACCGGCCCGTTGCGGGCCGCAGGACGCTGGGTCGTGGCCCTGGCCTCCGCCACCTTGGGCGACGCCGAATTCGAAGCCAATGAACCGCAGGTAGTTGTGCATTCCCGGTTGGATGATTCCGTGCTGCTCAGCCTGCATACCTCAAGCCTAGAGGAAGCCGAACGGCTGATCGTCCAGATCCGCGAGGACCTGGATTCGATGACCATCGAGGAGTTCAAGAACGAGTGGCTCCCGGCCAACGACGACCACTGATCGGCCCGGCCACGTCCTAGTGCTGGACGAGGATTCCGTCGATGTCGGCGTAGACCATGGCTCCGGGGCGGATCTTCACGTCCCCGATGCTGATGGTCTCGTCCACGGTGCCGTGGCCGCGCTTCACGGTCTTGCGCGGGTTGCTCCCGATCGCCTTGATGCCCAGCTGCAGGCCGGCCAGTTCGGCGCGGTCGCGCACTGCGCCGTGGATGATGATGCCCGCCCAGTCGTTCGCCTCGGCGTTCTTGGCGATCATGTCGCCCAGCAGCGCAAAACGCAGCGACCCTCCGCCGTCCACCACGAGCACCGCGCCGTTGCCCGGGAAGCTCAGGGTTTCCTTGATCAGCCCGTTGTCCTCATGGCATTTGATGGTGCGGGCCGGGCCGTGGAATGACAGCCTGCCGCCGAAATCCTGGAACTGGACAGAGATCGACTGCAGGTCGTCCCCGTGCTGGTCGTAGAGGTCTGCGGTGCTGACTGGATCTTGATGCATGGGGTCCTCCCGGGCAAGGAATCGTAGGTATCCGACACCTGACAGCCTAGCCGCAGTTGCCCCGAAGCGCGGGGGCGGCCCCTGCGTGTTACTTCAGGCGGTGTTCCGCCTTGTAGTCGACCTCGGTCAGTCCGCCGAGCCGCGAATGGCGGCGTCCGTAGGCCAGGTAGATCAGCGCGCCGATGAGCATCCAGATGCCGAAGACCACCCAGGTAATGCCGGCCAGGTTGAACATCAGGTAGAGGCAGGCCGCAATGCCCAGCAACGGAACCACCGGGTACAGAGGCACCCGGAAGGTGCGCGGGGCGTCCGGCTGGGTGCGGCGCAGGTACATGACCGAGACGCCCACCAGGGCGAAGGCGAACAGTGTGCCGATGCTGGTCGCTTCGGCCAGCTGGCCCAGCGGAATCAGCGCCGCGGTCACCGCGACCACCGAACCGGTCACCAGGGTGCCGACCACCGGGGTGCGGGTTTCGGCGGACACCTTGCCGAAGAAGCGCGGGATCAGCCCGTCGCGGGCCATGGACAGCAGGATGCGGGTCTGGCCGTAGAGCACGGTCAGCACCACCGAGACGATCGCGACCACCGAGGCGAGCGCGAAGAAGAACGCAAGCCACGGCCGGCCGGTGATCTCGGAGACGATCTGCACCAGGGCAGCTTCGGATTCGCCGAACCATTCCCAGTTGCGCGCGCCCACTGCGGCCACGGCCACCAGCACGTAGATGGCGGTCACCAGGGCCATGGCGATCAGGATGGCGCGCGGCAGGTCGCGCTGCGGGTTCTTCGCTTCCTCGCCTGCGGTGGAAGCGGCGTCGAAGCCGATGTAGGAGAAGAACACCATCGAGGCGGCGCCGCTGACACCGGCGATGCCCATGGGCAGCAGTGGTTCGAAGTTTCCCGAGTCGAAGGCGGTGAAGGCGACGATCACGAAGAAGATCAGGATAGCGATCTTGATCATCACCATGACGGTGTTGGCCAAGGCCGACTCGCGGGCGCCGCGCACCAGCAGGAAGGTCGCAAGCACGACAACCAGCAGGGCCGGCAGGTTGACCAGCCCGCCATCGGCTGCACCGGCGGAGAGGTAGTCGGGCAGGGACAGGCCGAAGATCTCCAGCGTCTGGTTGACGTAGGCTCCGGCGCCGACCGCGACCGCCGCGGCGGAGACCGCGTATTCGAGCACCAGGCACCAGCCGCAAATCCAGGCGATGCCCTCGCCGAGCGTCACGTAGGAATAGGAATAGCTGGATCCCGAGACCGGGACCATGCCTGCCATCTCAGCGTAGGACACGGCCGAGAGCAGTGCGGTGATCCCGGCGATCACGAATGCGATCCAGGTGGCAGGACCGGCCTTGGGCACCGCATCTCCCAGGATCACCAGGATGCCGGTGCCGAGGGTCGCTCCCACGGAGATCATGACCAGCTGGAAGACGCCAAAGGTGCGTTTGAGCTGACCCATGCCTGCGTTGTCCGCCGCGTCTCTGGTCATTGCGGCAATGGACTTGCGTCGCATCAACTGGCGCCCCAGTGGGGTGCCGTCTTCGGACGTGCTCTTGCTGGTACTGCTCACTTGATTCCTTAGTTAGTGCACTGCACGTGCGCCGGGGCACGCTCGGCTCCACCAAACGACAAAGCGCCGGGACTTCCTCAGACGGACAGTCCCAGCGCGTCGCGACGCTTGGTCAAGTTTATTATCAGTCTTTTTTAAACTTCTTGTCCGGGTTGGCCGAGGATCGATTCACCCCGGTGCCCTTGCCCAATTCCGGGTCGTTTTCCTTCGACGCCATGGTCAAGACGGAAATGACCAGCAGGCTGGCGACAAAGGCGATGCCGAAGCAGGCCAGTCCGACATCCAGTCGGATCTCGTTCTGCGATCCACCGGTCGAGGTGATCATGCCGACGCCGCCGGCGACGAGGGCCAAAATCAAAGAGAAGCTCAGCGGGCCCTTGATGGACTGGCTCCACGGCTGCTTCTTCTTCGGGTTGTTTCCCACCGGGAACTCCGTTTCTACTTTTGCTGAGGTCGTCAAGGCTAGTTGGTCCCGTTGGTGCCGGGATTCGAGGTGCCGCCGGTTTCCAGGCCGTCAGCGGCTTCGGGGGCTTTCATTTCATGTCGATGGCCGAAACCGGCGATCAGGACGAACACGGCGAGCACGATGGCGCCGCCGCCAATGACGCCGAACATTGCGTGGGCGTCCATGTTGAAACCAAAAATCGTCGCAGCGGCCAGAATCAATCCGACCACGCCGGTGACCAGCTGGTTGCGGAATGGCGGGAACTGGGCGCGCAGGGTGAAGAAGACGTACAGCTCGACCAGGCCGGTGACCAGGAAGGCGAAGGCGGCCAGGAGGCCGATCCACATGGTGGTGGTGGCGAAGATGGTGGCGATGCCTGCCATCAGCATCAAGCCGGCGCCCAACGCGTAGGGGCCGCGCGACTTCTCGGGAGCGCTGTCCACGGTGACGTACTGCCACATGAACACGCCGGTGACCACAAGGAACGCCGCCGTCGAGTAGGACAAGACCTTCTCGTCGGCGCCCACCCAGAAGATGGACAGCAGCGCGTAGATCGCCGCAGTCAGGCCACGCAGCAATACGGGGCGGAATACATCTTGGGCTTGAACTTGAGTGGTTTTTGGTGCTGGCACGCTTTCCATTCTACCGCCGATAGAACTATCCGCCACTTTGGCCGGGCTTAATCACACCGGCCCGCGAACCGTCCTTCCAGGGGGAGGTTCGCGGGCCGGCGACGCCGAGGCAATGCCCGCTAGCCGACGGTGGTGCGCCGGCGAATCAATTCGGGGGTGAGGTCCTTGATGCTTGCAGCTCCCATCAACTGCATGTTGACCTCTACTTCCTTGGCCAGCATCTCAATGGCGCGGGTGACACCCTGTTCGCCGCCGGCCATCAGGCCGTACAGGTAGGCGCGTCCGATGAGTACAAAATCCGCTCCGGCGCACAGGCTGGCCACGATATCGGCACCGGACATGATGCCGGAGTCCATGATGATCTCCATCTCCTCGCCGACTTCTGCGCGCACCTCGCCCAGGGCTTCGAAAGCGATCGGCGCCCGGTCCAGCTGGCGTCCGCCGTGGTTGGAAACAACCAGGCCGTCCGCGCCGGCGGCTTTCGCCTTGGCGGCGTCCTCGGTGGTGAGCACTCCCTTGACGAAGAGCTTGCCTTTCCACAGCTCGCGGATCCACTTCAGGTCCTCGAAGTCCAAGGAAGAGTCGAACATCGAGTTGATGATGGTCGGCAAGTCCGCCGAGGTATCGGACAGCGAGGCGAATTTCAGCGAATCGGTGGTCAGGAAGTTGAACCACCACTCCGGGCGGTAGGAGGCATCCAGCACGGTTTTCAGGGTCAGCTCCGGCGGAATCTTCATGCCGTTGCGGGTGTCGCGGAAGCGCTGCCCCGCCACCGGGGTGTCCACGGTGACCAGCAGGGTGTCGAATCCTTCGGCGGCGGCGCGCTCGACGAGCGCTTTCGACTTCTCGCGGTCCTTCCACAGGTAGAGCTGGAACCACTTGCGCCCCTCAGGGGCCGCCTGGGCGACCTCCTCGATGGAGCGGGTGCCCATGGTGGAGAGGCTGAAGGGGATCCCCGCCTTCATCGCCGCGCGCGAGCCACCGATTTCGCCTTCGGAGTGCATGAACCGAGTAAAGCCGGTCGGGGCGATGCCGAAGGGCAGGGCCGAGTGCCCGCCGGCGATGGTGGTGGACAGGTCCGAATGTGCGGTGCCGTGCAGGATGCGCGGCAGCAGTTCCACCGAGTCGAAGACCCGGCGTGCCCGGTCCGCGGTGATCTCACGACCGGCGGCGCCATCCACGTAGTCGAAGGCCGCGGTGGGCGTGCGGCGCTTGGCGATCTTGCGCAGGTCCCAGAGGTCGGCGGCCGCTGCCAAGCGGACCGCGCGGCGGTCGGTGGATGGAACCTTGAACCTCATCAGGCTCACCAGTTCACCCAGATCCGGCAGTTGGCGCTTGAGGTTTCCCATGTCGTTGTTCCTTAGGTAGTACTCGTGGTTGGCAATGGTGGCGCGCGGGCGCCAGCCTAGTACAGCTGGCGTTTGGCCGCGCGGGTCCCCAGGTAGATGGCGATGACCGAAGACAGGCAGCAGGCGGCCAGGTAGGTGGCGGGCAGGGTGATCGAGCCGTTGCCCAGTTCCAGCAGCGCCGCGGCGATCAGCGGGGAGAGCCCGGCAACCAGTGCCCCGTTCAGCTCACGGGCGATGGCGATGCCGGAGAAGCGCACCTTGACCGGGAAGAGTTCGGTCAGGAACGCGCCCTGCGCACCGGAGGTGCACGGGATGATCAAGGCGTAGCCGGCGGCCACGGCCAGTAGGCCGAGCACGAACTGGTCGGTTGAGAGCATCCAGAAGATCGGGAACGTCAGCAGCACACCGGAGATGTTGCCGGCCGCCAGCACCTTGGAGGCCCCGAAACGGTCGGCCAGCCAGCCGCCCACCGGGGTCAGCAGCACCGAGACCAGCGAGCCGAGGGTGACTGCCAGGAGTGCCGACGAGCGATCCATGCCGGAGGAGACCATCAGACTGATCGAGAAGACCGCGATGATGTAGTTGACCGCGTTGTGCCCGGTGATGGCGAAGAACCCGAGGACGACCCGCGGGGTGTGGGATTCGAAGACCTCGCGCACCGGCAGCTTGGCGCTGTCGGCGTTGGCCTTCGCCGCGGCCATGGTCTTGGCGTATTCAGGGGTTTCCTCGAGCTTGTTGCGGATGTAGATGGCCACCACGAACAGCAGGGCTGAGATCAGGAACGGGATGCGCCAGGCCCAGCCCAGCAGCACCTCTTCGCCGGGAAGCGACACCGCGAAGAAGCAGATGGTGGCCAGCGCGATGCCCAGCGGAGGGGTCGAGAGCACCAGCGAGGTGTAGAAGCCGCGCTTCTTCGGTTCGGCGTATTCGGCGACCAGCGTCATGGCGCCGGTCAGCTCTGCGCCCGCGCCGAATCCCTGCACCAGGCGGAAGAACACCAGCAGCCCCACGGCCCAGGCTCCCCAGGTCTGTGCAGTGGGCAGCAGCCCGATGCCCACGGTCGCGACGCCCATCAGGATGATCGACAGCAGCATCGCCGGGCGGCGCCCGTAGCGGTCGCCCAGGTGCCCGATGACCACACCGCCCAGCGGGCGGGCGACGAAGCCCACGGCGAAAGTGGCAAAGGCCGCAATGGACGCGGCGGATTCGCCGGCCCCGGAGAAGAAGAGCGGGCCGATCACCACGGAGGCGGCGGCGCCGTACAGCGCATAGTCGTACCACTCGATGGCGGTTCCGAACACCGAAGCGAAAAGCGCCCTGCGGCGGTTTCGCTGCGCCTGGGCGCTTCCAGCATGCTGAAGTGTGGTCACGGAAGTGGTCTCCTTCGTCCGGATTTCAAGTGTGAGATTCCTGAAATATATTTCAATCCAGACTAAGGTGTTCTCGGGATCAAAAGTGAACTGGATCCCAAACATTACAAAAAATTCCGGTCGCTGCGGGCACCGAGAAAAATGGGGACTCATGGCAGGTTCTATCTCCGAGCGACTGACCGTCACCTTGCGCGAGCGCATCAACAGCGGCGTCCTGGCTCCCGGATCCATGCTCATCGAACCCGCGCTCGCTCAGGAATTCAATGTCTCCAAGACCCCGGTGCGCGAATCGCTGCGCCAGCTGACCAGCGAGGGACTGCTGCAGATCCTGCCGAAGAAGGGCTATCTGGTCCGCGCCATCTCGATGAACGACGTCTACGAAGTGCTCGAAATGCGCCTGCTGCTCGAACCGCATGTGTGCAGCCAGGTGGCCCGGATGCACAGCGCCCAGTTGATCCAGAGCCTGCAGGGGCTCCTGGACGACCAGGAGCGGCTCGCGGTCAGCGACCCGATCGCCTCGATGCATGCCGCCCGGCTCTTCCACACCGAACTGACCCATGCGGCGCGTAACTCCCGGATCCTCGCGGCGCTGGACACCTGCTTCGCGCAGACAGCCCGCGCCCACTACGTCCTGCCGGCCATGCAGCCCTACATGTCCCAGTCGGAAGAAATCGCCGAGCACCGTGCGATCCTGGCCGCGCTGGCCCGGGCCGATGCCGACGGCGCGGCGCAGGCCATGCGCTCGCACCTGGCTTCGATCCGCTCCGCCATGTTGGGCCTGCCCAGATCTGAAACCGCGGGATCAGGCGCCCAGGCGCATCCATGCGGTGCCGCGCGAACGCACGAATAGCGTCACGCCGCGCGACGCCATGTAGCCCAGCGAGAAGGCGATCCAGATCCAGACCAGCGCGCTGTGCGGGTCTTGGGCAAAGCGGTGCACCGCCCAGAGCATCGGCGCGTAGACGGCGAGGTTCAGCGCGCCGACCAGTCCCAGGTAGCGGGCGTCCCCCGCGCCGATCAGCACGCCGTCCAGCACGAAGACCAGCCCGCACAAAGGCTGCGCGAGCGCCAGCACCCACAGCCCGACGGTGGTCAGCGACCGGATCTGCTCGTCTGCGGTGAAGACCATCGGGAACACCCATGAGGTCGCCAGCAGGAATACCCCGGTAGCGAGGCCGAAGTAGATGCCCCAACGGCTCATGATCCCGGTCAGCTTGCGCACCTGCTGCGCGTCCCCGCGGCCCAACTCCTTGCCGATCATCGCCTGCGCGGCGATGGCCAGCGCGTCCAGCGCGAAGGCCAGGAACGAGAAGACCGTGAAGACCAGCTGGTGGGCGGCCAGGGTCTGCTCCCCAGCACTGGTCGCCACCACCACGGTGAGCAGCAGCGCGGCGCGCATGGTCAGGTTGCGCAGCATCAGCCAGGAGCCGACCTGCCCGGTGGAGATGAAACCGGCCCAGCTCGGGGCCAGGGATACGTTCTCCCGGCGGATCCGCGGAATGATCATCCACAGGTACACCAGCGCCATGATCCACTGGGCGATCGAGGTGCCCAGCGCGGCTCCGGCCACGGACAGGCCCGCGCCGTAGACCAGGGCGAAGTTCAGCACGATGTTCAGGCCGAACCCCGCGGTGGCTACCACCAGCGGGGTTTTGGTGTCCTGCATGCCGCGCAGGATGCCGGTGGCCGCGAAGACCAGCAGCATGGCGGTCAGCCCGGGCAGCGAATAGCGGATGTAGTCGACGGCGAACTGCGCGGTCGCCCCTTCGGCGCCCATGCCGCGGACCACCGCCTCGGCGCCGAGATACCCGGCAATCGTCAGCAGCACACCCAGCGCAACGGCGAACCACATGCCGTCGCGGCCCGCGGCCATGGCCCGGGCCGGCTGCCCCGCACCGAGCGCCCGCGCCACGGCGGGGGTGGTGGCATAGGCCAGGAAAATCATCAGGCCCACCGCGGTTTGCAGCACCGTGGTGCCCAGCGCGGCGCCGGCCAGCTCGGCGACACCCAGGTGTCCCACGATGGCCGAGTCGGCAATCAGGAACAGCGGTTCGGCGATCAGCGCGCCCAAGGCGGGCACTGCCAGTGCCAGGATCTGGCGGGATATGCTGCGGTTGGGTTCAACGGGCGTAGGTGAGCTCACCTGCTCAACTCTACGAAGCCCCACCCCCAATCTCCATTCGACGTCGCCCCGGCGCACAAATGGCGCGGCACCGCTATTCCACTGGTGTCCGCCGCTGGGCATACTGGGGAGCATCAAACCCTGCACCCGGCGAAAGGCAACCCGGTGATCCGAGATCATCCAGCAACCGCTGCTTCCAGCGATTCCGCACCGCATTGGCAATGCGCAGGATGCGCCGTCGAGTTCCCGCCCGGTGCCAAGCCCACCGGCCAATGCCCCATCTGCGCCGATGAACGCCAGTACATCCCGGGCGGAACCCAGCGCTGGGTGAGCACCGAGGAACTCGTCGCGGCGGGCCGCGACCTGGAGTTCACCACGCTGGAACCGGGACTGACCGCGGTGACGGCGCCGGAGGTGGGTATCGGCCAGAGTGGCCTGCTGCTGGAAACGGCAGCGGGGTCGCTGCTTTTCGACGTCCCGGGAATCATCACCGACGAGGCGGTCCGGCGGATCTCGGAGCGCGGTCCGCTGCGGGCCATCGTCGCCAGCCACCCGCACATGTACGGGGTGCAGCAGCAGTACAGCCAAGCCCTGGGCGACCCGCCGATCTATGTGTCCCGCAAGGACGCCGGGTGGGTCCAGTATTCCTCGAACGCAGTTGTCGAATGGGACGAACCTTTCGAAGTGCTGCCTGGAGTCTGGCTGCACCAGGTCGGCGGGCACTTCCCCGGAAGCACGGTGGCCCTGTGGCCGGCGGGAGCCGGAGGCCGGGGCGTCCTGCTGGCGGGAGACGCGATTTTCCCCGTGGCCGATGGCAACGTGACGTTCCTGCGCAGCTACCCCAACCGCATCCCGCTTTCCGCCGCGGTGGTGCGCCGGCTGGCGGCCAAGGTCGGCGAGCTGGAGTTCGACCGGCTGTACAACAACTTCTCCAGCGTGGTGCCGCGCGATGCCCACCGCATCGTCCAGTTTTCAGCCGAACGCTACGCGCGCTGGGTTGGCGGGCACTTCGACCACCTGACCTGAGCGGGAAGAATTTTATATTCTTTTCATGGAATATAATGGATTCCTGCTGGTCAGCGCGATCTCGCGGGCCTCAGGAAGGAGGCCAGGAGCATTGCCGCCAGCTGCAGTCCGCCGACGCAGAGCACAACCAACGGCCAGCCGTGGCCCATGAATGGGATGCCGATCAGCCAGCCGAGCAGCGAGGATCCGATGTAGTAGAAGAGGTTGTACAGGCTGGCTGCCTGCGCTCGGGCCTGCGACGCGAGAACCGGCACCCAGCCGCTGGCCACCGCATGGGCGGCGAAGAAACCCGCGGTGAAGACCAGCAGCCCGGCGATGATCACGACCAGACTCCCGCTCAGCGTGGCGATCAGGCCGAGGACGCTGGTGAAGATGCTGCCCAGCAGGGTGTTTTTCCTGCCGAACTTGATGACCAGCTTCCCGCTGGCCACCGAGGTGTAGGTGCCGGAGAGATAGGCCAGGAACACCAGGGCGGCCAGCGAGGTTGGGATCAGGAACGGCGGGGCTTCAAGCCGGAATGCCAGGTAGTTGTACACGGCGACGAAGCCGCCCATGAGCAGGAAGCCCTGCGCGTAGAGCAGCACCATCCGTCCCCGCAGCGCTTGGGCGAACTTCGCTCCGATGGACCGCAGGTTCCGGTTGCGGATCGGTGTGAAGCCCCGGGCCGCGGGCGCCTTGGCCAGGAAGAAGAGTGTCGCCAGCGCAGCCATCAGGCTGACCGCCGCGACGCCCCAGCGCCACCCGGCAGGTTCGCCCGCGAATCCGGCCAGCAGGCGCCCGGCCAAGCCTCCGAGGGTCGTGCCGGAAATATAGGTGCCGCTGGCCACCGCCACGGTTTTCGCGCTGACCTCGTCCACCAGATAGGCCAGGGCGCTGCCGGGCACCCCGGCCAGCGCGATCCCTTCGAGGAAGCGGATGGCCACCAGCCACTGAAAGCTCGGAGCCGCGGAGCTGAGCAGCCCCAGGACCACCGAGGCCACCAACGCGATGGCGATGACCCTGCGGCGCCCGATGCCGTCGGAAATGATGGCCCAGGGGGTGACTGCCAGCGCAAGGCCGAGGGTCGCGGCCGAGACCGTGAGCGCCGCGTCCGAGGAGGAGACCGCAAAGTACTCGGCGATAACCGGGAGCAGCCCCTGCACCGCGTACAGCTGGGAGAAGGTGGCGACACCGCCGGCAAAGAGCGCCAGCAGCATGCCCCGATAGGCGGGGGTGCCGGGTTCGTGGCCGCTGAACACCTAGAGCTAGATTCCCTGCGGCAGCAGCGGGTAGACCAGGTAGACCATCAGCAACGCGATGGCGTTGTTGATGACATGCAGCATGTAGGAGTAGGCCATTGATTTCCCGGACAGGATATAGGCCACCGACATCATCACGCCCAGCATGATGTAGGGAAGGATCTCGGTCCAATTCCCGATGCCGGAACCGACGAAGTGGATGCTGGCGAAAGCCACCACGGAAATGACCGCGCAGACCCAGACATTGAGCTTGCGCGAGAGCTTGCCGATCAGCAGATGCCTGAACAGGTATTCCTCCACGAACGGACCGAACAGCGCCGTCACCACCAGCATGACCGGCAGCGGCACCGCGTTGGACATCTCTTCGAGCATCGCCTGGTTCTCGCTCGTGGCCATCTGTCCTACGAACAGCGAGACGATCGCGGTGGAGAAGATGGTGATGATCCAGCCTCCGGGCAGCATCAGCCACTTGGCCCACGGGTAGTACCGCATGGTCTTGAACGAGTCGAAGAACTGCGGCCCGCACTGGATCATCGCCAGCACGAAGAATGACACGTAGAGGATCAGGTTGATGCCGAAGAGCGCCTGCTGCTCGGTTTCGAAGGCGCCGATGTAGCCGGGGATCAGCCCGATCAGGCTCGCCCCGCCGAGCACGAAGAACACGATGTAGGCCAGCACGGTGAACAGATCGCCGCGGGTGAACCGCCCTGCGTCGAATACACGCTGTCTGCGTCGGGGAACAACAGGATAGTTCGGGTAGTCAGGCAGCTGGTGCATGTTTCCTAGCCTATCCGCCCCTGCTGTGGATCCGCAGTGTTCGAGCAGGCCGCCGTGATCCCGATAGGCCGCGGATGGCACGTCCGAGCCATCAGGAATCCACGCAGGCACGTGCGAATGAGCTCGTGCCCACCGAAGAGTTCCGAAGAATCAGGACCCTACCCTTGGCGCGTCATTTGGCTAGAATCTAAGAAGCCTGCGTTGCAGGAGAGATCACTGTTATCGAGGTCCATGAAAACCAGCTCCTCCCGTTTCGAGGTTTCGGTGCTTCTTGGCACCCAAACACTCTTCAATATCGGTTTCTACGCAGTAGTTCCCTTTCTCGCGGTAGTTCTGGCCAAGGACTTCTTGCTTGCCTCTGCCGCGGTAGGGCTGATTCTCGGTATCAGGACCTTTGCCCAGCAAGGCCTCTTTTTAGCCGGCGGCAGCCTCGCGGACCGCTTCGGCGCCCGGATCATGATTTTGATTGGCTGCGCGGTGCGCGCTTCGGGCTTCCTCATGTTGGCGGCTTCCCTCTGGGGTAGCAGCCCAATACTCTGGCTGTTCATCCTGGGGACCTTGTGCACCGGATTCGGCGGGGCACTTTTCTCCCCGGGTCTGAATATTCTGGTGGCGAATGCCCAGAAGGCACTCGATCAGCAGCGGGCCGCCGAAGCCAAACGCGCTACGCTCTTTGCCTGGTTGAGCATCACCGGCGAAATAGGCGCCGTCACCGGACCGCTGGTCGGTGCCGCTCTGTGGGGATGGGGTTTTTCGACGGTTGCCGGTTTTGGATCTGCCTTTTTTGTCGCCATCGGCATCTTCCTTGCCGTGGCCCTGCGCAAGCCGGCAACCACCGACGTCCCGAACCAATCCGCCAATTATGTCCCCGTGCCGCCTCCTCGCAGCGGAAGCCTGCGGCAGTGCCTCAAGGACCGGAGGTTCCTGGCATTCTGCGGACTGCACGCGGCAGACCTTCTGGCCTACAATCAGCTCTACCTCGCCATCCCGCTCGAGCTCGAACGGCTGAATCATCCGGCCCAGTGGCTGGGGGTGCTCTTCGCGTGGATTTCCATCCTGACCTTGGCCCTCCAGCTTCCAGTTTCATGGGTTGCCGCTCGCATCGGCGCCGAGGCCACCTTGCGCTGCGGATATTTGCTCAGCGCCTTGGGATTCGGCGTGCTCGCATTTGTTCCAGCCTCGGCCTTCGAACCAGACGCGGGGTTGCTGCGGATTCTCTGTGCCATCACCTTGCTGACGTTGGGGCATATGAGCGTGCATCCGACAGCGCTCTCGCTGGTTCCCCAATTTGCCGGCGAACGGCCGACCGGTTCCTACTTCGGATTGCTCGCCAGCTGCGGAGGTCTGGCGGTGCTGCTGGGAAATGTCCTCATCGGATGGTTGGCGACCCAGGCAGGCCAGCTGGTAGTGCCAGGCTTCCTGCCGTGGATGGTGCTGATCCTGCCTTTGCTGCTGGCTTCCTGGCGGGCCGCCGGCATTGCCCGCGGCGTGGGCACAGCGCCAGACAGGACGTGAACTGCAGCACACTTGGTCAACGGTGTACAGAACTTCCAAATTCCATAGCAACTCCCCCCTACTCAATGTGATTTTTGAGCGAACCCGTGATGGAAGCATGTTTTCCCAGGAGCCTCGCTCGCGGTCACACCGCCAAATATTCCAGGCGATTAGGATACGCTTACCAAGGCTCTATTGCATTAGAAGCTAATTCATCACGTAATGCCGAAGGACTTCCATGAACCTTGGACGACTGAGCGCAACCGCAGTATTTGCGGCTACTGCCCTCGCCTTGACTGCCTGCAGCGCTTCCACCCCGAGCCCTACTTCGGCACCGTCTGTGGACCGAGAGGCCCGCGCGGTGGTAGCTAATTTCCGGGCCCCGGTTTCGAACTGGGCCTTGGAAAGCGATGACGCCTATGTGCTTTCCATCGCCGGCTGCTTGGAGACCTTGGTCAAGTACGACTCCACCACGCAAAATATCGAGCCGATGCTCGCGGAGTCATGGAAGCAGTCCTCGGACACCGCCTGGGATTTCACCCTGCGTCAGAACGTCAAGTTCCAAGATGGCACCGCCCTGGACGCCAAGGCCGCTGCCGCTTCGCTGAACCACGTGCTCAAGGCGACCGCTCCGGCCCGTGCCGTCAATCCCAAGACCATCTCCAAGGTGAGTGCAGTTGACGCCGACACCCTGCGCGTCACCACCCCTGCCGCCGATCCGCTGCTGCCCTACCGCATGGCCAGTGTGAACGCCGGCATTCTGGCGCCTGCGGCCTACGGTGCCGACGGCATCGACCCCTTCGGCCACTGCACCGGCCCGTTCATCCCAGTCTCCGAAAAGGCCGGGCAGTCCCTGAGCCTGGACCGCAACGAGAACTACTGGGGCGGTGACGTCCAGCTCGCCGGCGGCGAAATGCGCTACATCACCGAAGGTCCTACCCGCGCCACCCAGGTGCAGACCGGCGAGGCAGACATCTCCATGTCCATCCCCGCCACCAGCCTGGCCACCCTCGAAGCCGACAACTCGGTGAAGGTGCTCAAGGCCGATTCCCCGCGCACCGCAACCCTCTACCTGAACAACTCGCGGGCGCCTTTCGACAACTTGAAGCTGCGCCAGGCCGCCACCATGGCGCTGGATCTGCCGGCCATCGCCGCCAGCGTCTACGAAGGCGCCGCGCAGCCAGCCACCGGCCCCTTTGCTCCGAGCGAGAGCTGGGCCAACCCGGACCTGCAGGTTCCGCAGGTGAATCTCGAAGAGGCCAAGAAGCTGGTGGCCGACTCCGGCTACCAGCAGGACAAGCCGCTGGAAATCATCGCCATCACCGAGCGCGCGGAGTTCGCAGCGGTGGGCGCCATCATCCAGGAGCAGTTCAAGCAGATTGGCCTGCAGGCAAATGTTGTCACGAAATCCTACGGCTCGGTGGAGCCCGAGGTGCTGGCAGGCAACTACGACATGATCCTCAGCCAGCGCAACCGCATGATCGACATTGCCGATCCCATCGGCTTCCTGCAGTCCGACTACACCTGCGACGGCGGCTACAACCTGAGCCACTACTGCAACAAGGACTTCGACGCACTGATCGAGAAGGCGCTGCCGGAAACCGACCAGGCCACGCGCCATGATCTCTACCGCCAGGCAGGCGACGTCCTGGCCGCGGACGCAGCCAATGTCTGGCTGGTCAACGAGCAGGCCATCGACGCGCTCGGCAGCACCGTTCAGGGGTACGTCCAGGACCCGCTGACCCGATACGTGCTGACCAAGGACCTGGCGAAGACCAAGTAAATTGGTGCACTTCGCCACCGCGCTGCGCCGGGTCCTCGGGCTCGGCGCAGCCGTCCTGCTTTCATCCTTCGCGGTCTTTTTGGTTCCCTTCGTCTCCCCCGGGGATCCGGTGCGATCCATGTTGCGCGCCCGCATGGACGTCGGCGCCATGGACGAGGCCACCGTGCAGGCCTATGCCGAGCAGTTCGGGCTCTACGACCCGCTGTTGCTGCAATTCGGCCGCTGGCTCGGCCGCTTCTTCCGCGGAGACATGGGAATCTCCTATATCAGCGGCACTCCGGTCGCCGACCTGGTGCTGCCTGCCATCGGCGTTACCCTCTCGCTGACCGGAACCGCCTTGCTGGTGGCGGTGCTGGTCTCCATCATGCTGGGAGTTGTCGCCGCGGTGCGGGCCGAAGGATGGCCGGATCGGGTGATCACCTCGGCCACCCATGCCCTGATCGCCATCCCGGAATACGCGTTGGCGCCGTTGCTGGTGCTGCTCTTCGCCGTGCGCCTGTCCTGGCTGCCTTCGGCGGGCTTCGACTCCCCCGCCTCCATGGTGCTGCCGGTGCTGGTCCTCTCGCTGCGCCCCATCAGCTTCTTCACCATCGCCGTGCGCTCGGGCATCCTGCAGGCGCTGGACTCCGAACATGTGCTGGCTGCCCGCGCCCGCGGGTTGGGCGCCACCCGCACCCTGGTTCGCCATGTCATCCCGCACGGTCTGCTGCCGCTGTGGACCATGGTGAGTGTGTGGTTCGCCGGCCTGCTGGGCGGCTCGGTCATAGTCGAGGTCATTTTCGCCATCCCGGGCATGGGCCGGCTGATCTTCGACGCCATTGTCGACGCGGACATCCCGGTAGCCCAAGGCGGGGTGGTGGTAGCGGTGGCCTGCGCGGTGCTGGCTACCGGCATCATCGACCTCCTGCACCGCCGGTCAGATCCAAGGGTACGGATAGGAGCCAGCCGTGGCTAGGAAAATGCTGCGTTCGATCTTCGTCAGCTGGCCGGCGGCCATCTTGCTGCTGGTGCTGCTCATGACCCTGCTGGCTCCGTGGATTTCCCCCTACGACCCGGATGCCCAGTCCCTGGCGGACAGGTTGCAGCAGCCCAGTTGGGCGCACCTGCTGGGCACCGACGCCCTGGGCCGCGACACCTTCAGCCGCGTCCTGCACGGCGGACGCTTCTCCTTGTCGGTAGCGTTCATCACCACGCTGTTTTCGCTGCTGGTGGGCACCGTTCTCGGCCTGCTCAGCGCGCTGCGCGGAGGCTGGCTGGATGAACTGTTCCTGCGCGCCAACGACCTGCTGCTGGCGCTGCCGGAGATCGTGATTGCGCTGCTGATCATCGCCGTGATGGGGCCGGGATTTTCCACCATGGTGCTTTCCGTGGGAGTGGTGGCATGGACGCCTACCGCCCGTCTGGTGCGTTCCATGGCGGCCCAGGCCCTGTCGACCCACCATGTCGAGGCTTCCAGGCATGCTGGCGCCTCGCGCTGGTTCGTTCTCCGCCACCATGTTCTGCCCTATCTGGCGGGGCCGGTACTGGCCCAGACGGCCCTGCGTTTCGGCCTGTTGCTGGTGCTGCTGGGTTCGCTGTCCTACCTGGGCATCGGTGTCCAGCCCCCGCAGTCGGATTGGGGCTCCATGCTGGCCGAGGCGCAGCCGCACGCGTTGCGTGCTCCCTGGGGCCTGGTCGCTCCCGGCGCCGCGATCTTCCTGGTGAGCTTCTGCGTCACCCTGTTGGGCAACCGCATCACCCGTGCGCTGAACGGGCAGGACGTGCTGGCCACCGAGACCAAGGCGGAAGCCAATGACTGAATCACTTGAATTCATCGACCTGTCGGTGCGCAGCAGCGGGAAAACCCTGCTCACTGCCATGTCCGGGGCTATCCGCTCCGGCGAGCTGGTAGCCGTGGTGGGCCGTTCCGGGTCTGGAAAGACGCTGCTGACCAAGGCAATTCTCGGGTTGCTCCCGCCGCAGCTGCAGGCCGAGGGACAGATACTGCTGGATGGCGAACGCATCGACCAGCTGGAAGGAAAGGCCATGGATACGGTGCGCGGGCGGCGCATCGGCATGCTCTTCCAACAGCCCAAGAGGGTGCTGAATCCGCGCATGAGCATTCGCTCCCACCTCTTGGAAGCACTGGGAGTCTTCGGCCCGGGCAAGGCCAAGAAACACGAGGCAAAAGTCCAGTCCCTATTGGAAGAGGTCGGGCTCTCTCCCGCCGCCGATATCGCCGGCAAGCGCCCGGACCAGCTCTCGGGCGGAATGGCGCAGCGGGCCATGCTTGCCATCGCCCTGGCAGCCGACCCGGAATTCATCCTCGCCGACGAACCGACCTCCTCGCTGGACTCCATTCTGAAAGCGGAAACGCTGCAGCTGCTGCGCAGCAAGCAGCTTGAACGCGGCCTAGGCGTCCTATTGATCACCCACGACATTGCCAGCATCCAGCACATCGCCGACCGCGTGCTGGTGGTCAGCGATGGGTCGATTGTCGACCATTGCCTGACATCCCAGCTTTTCGCCAAGGACAGCCACGCCAAGCGGCGTGAATTGATCGAGGCCGCGTTGCCGGCCGCGCACGCGCCAAGGGAGTTTGCCGCCGGTTCCCTGCTTCAAGTTGTGGGCGCGGGAAAGAATTACACACGCAAGGCCAAGGGGCCCGCCGCGCTGCAGGCCACCACCGTGAGCCTGCATGGTGGCGAAGTCCTGGGCGTCGTCGGGCGTTCGGGCTCGGGGAAGAGCACTTTCGCCAGATTGCTCGCAGGCTTGGAAAAACCCACGGAAGGGCAGATCCTGAGCCCCGAACGCGACGGGAAATCTGCCGCCGTCCAGCTGATCGCTCAGGAGCCCTACTCTTCCTTTGATCCGAGGCTGCCGTTGCGTACGAGCTTGCTTGCTGCCGTGCACCGGCTGCCTGCCGACCAAGCCTCGGCGGAGATAGATGCGGCGCTGGACCAGGTGGGGCTGCAGGTCGAACTACTGGATCGAAAACCAGGCCAGTGCTCCGGCGGCCAGCTGCAACGCGCGGCCATCGCCCGGGCATTGCTGGCCAAGCCGCAGGTGCTTGTCTGCGATGAATCGACATCGGCGTTGGATTCGGTAGCGCAGCGCCATATTCTCGATCTCTTGCTGGGGCTGCGCACCCGCCTGGGTCTGTCCTTGGTAGTGATCTCCCATGACATGGGCGTAATCCGCTACGTCAGCGACAATGTCGCGGTGTTCTACGAGGGGCGGCTGGTGGAACACCGACGGCTCGACGATTTCCTGTCCAGCCCGAAGCACCACCACAGCAAGGACCTGGTGGCCGCACTGGACATTCCCGCCCCGGTGAAAGCCGTGCTGAACTAGGTCTTTCCGCCGCCGGCAGGCTCCCAGCCTCGGCTCGCGCTGAGCGCCCTCACCCTGAATGCCCTGGTGAAGCCCGTCGTCACAGACGGCAAAGGGCCTTGGAAGATCCACACAGGTGTGAAATATTCCAAGGCCCCATGAGGCCGCCTGGGCTATGGCCGGTTTACTTCGGGTCGAAGCCCTCGCGGGTTGCGGCCTTCACGGATGGCTCAAGCATCTTGTAGCTGGCGCCGGCGATGATGGCGCCGATGAGCGGCGCCACGATGAACAGCCAGACCTGGCCCAGCGCCTCGCCGCCGGCGAACCAGGCGACGCCCAGCGAGCGGGCCGGATTGACCGAGGTGTTGGTGATCGGGATGGCGACCAGGTGGATCAGGGTCAGCGACAGGCCGATGGCCAGCGGGGCGAAGCCCTTCGGAGCACGGCGATCGGTGGATCCCAGGATCACGTACAGGAAGATGGCGGTCAGCACGATCTCGGCCACCAGCGCGGCCAGCATGGAGTATCCGTCCGGTGAACGGTCGCCGTAGCCGTTGCTGGCGAAACCTGATTCGACGGCGTCGAAGCCGTCCTTGCCGCTGGCGATCCAGTACAGCACCGCGCCGGCGGCCGAAGCCGCGACGATCTGGGTGATGATGTAGGTCGGGACGTCCTTCCATGCGGTGCGGCCCGCGACGGCGGTACCCATGGTGACGGCCGGGTTGAAGTGGCCGCCCGAGATGTGGCCCACGGCGTACGCCATGACCAGCACGGTCAAGCCGAAGGCCAGGGCAACACCCAGGAAGCCGATGCCCATATTGACCGTTTCATCGGAAATCACCTTGGCTGCGAAAATCGCCGAGCCGCAGCCGCCGAAGACGAGAACGAAGGTCCCCAGGAATTCGGCAGCAATCTTGGCGCCGGTTGTAGGCGCGGACGTATCTGACATGTCTTGTTCCATTCCTCAAAAGATGAAGCGAGTTCCACGACAGCGTGAGCCGTGCCCTAAGGCTACTGGGAGATCTCTCTATTGAAAAGAGATCCGACATTCATTCTCAAGAATGATTTGTTGCCGGTCATGACATGGGAATTATTTGCCAACGTATTCGAAGTGCCATGCTTCGGCGTACGGATTTCGGCTTCCGTTGGACCGGAATTCTTCCAGATTTTTCCGGTGGATCCAGTTGTACTTCTTCGAATTGGCCTTCAGCCACTTGTAGTACTTGCCCTTGAACGAGTAGTTGTAGGTCTCCGGGACATCGATGGCCAATCCCCAGCCGTGGTTCGAGGTCCCCGGCTTGGCCGCGATGTAGGAGCCGAGCTCCTGGTAGAGGAATTTCTGCGTGTCCAGGGTGCGGTAGGCCAGATCGATGTCCAGGTTCTTCCCGAACTTCTTCTTGAAGGCCGAATTCAGCCGGCCCAGATCCGCGGCGGCCGGGGCGGCGATGAGGGTTTTTTCCTTGTCCCAGCTCAGGGCCACCAGCATCGACTCGGGCAGCTTCCCGTTGGCCTGCTTTTGCACCTTGCTTCGGGTCGTCTTGCTCGTGTTGCTGGTTTTGGCGCTGGTGCTGCGTTTCAGCGCCGAAGCCTGCATCCAGCCGTCCGCTCCCTGGGTGCGCACGTAGTACCAGCCGGAGACCGGGCCGGCCTTCTTTTCCCATGCGGCGTCCCGGTAGACGATCGAATTCTTCGGGATGTCGCCGATGCGCTTCTTGCCGTTGACCGAAGCATGCAGGTCTGCGCCGGAAGACTTGGTGAAGTAGCGGTCCGACAGGCCAGCGCGGTTGGTGGTGTACGGGCCTGCGTCAATGGCGCAGCCCTTGGAGCAGGTGGTGACGTAGGCGCCGGAGACCCATCCGGTTTTGCCCTGGGTGGAAATCTTGTACCAGCCGTTGGCGGTCTTGGAGCTTGCGTAGGCCGGTTGCCCCTTGCTGAGCTTGCCGACGACCGCATGCCCGGTTCCCGCGCCCTTGCGGATGTTCATCGTGGATTTCGGGGTGACCCACAGCTTCACGCGCTTCGCACTGCTCGTCGTTCCGCCGGTGGCGGCGGTTTTGGTGACCTTGACGTATTTATTCGAGATCCACCCGGTCTTCTTGTCGTACGTGACCTGGTACCAGCCGTTGGAGGCTTGGGACTTGACCGCTACTGTCTTGTTCTTCGGGATGGTCAGGATCACGCGGGAGGCGGTGCTGGAACCGGAGCGCATGTTCAGGTTGCTGGTGGTCTTGATCTGGGTCACCCGCTTGGCGGCGGCCGCCTGCAGTGTTCCGGGTGCCGCGGCAGGCGCGGCAGCCGGGAGCGGCTGCGCCGCGCTGGCCGGCACCAAACCGCCCAGGGCCAGCGAACCGGCCAGCAGCACGCCGGCGGTTGACACAGCGAATCGTCGAGATGATCTGAAATCTGTTTTCACGGCAGTGGAATCTTCCAAGAGGCGCGGGCTTGACTGGTGTCCTGCGCAAAGCCGTTCCCGGTGCGAGCGAGATTGCCGATTCGACGCCTGACATAGTTAATCATGCTACGTCCAGGCCGAATCCGGGGCATCGTCAGCGGGGTTTGCGATCGAAGAGCAGCGCTCCGAGGATTCCTGCCAGCACGCCCAGCAGGTTCCCCGCGGCGCGTTCCCACAGCACGTCCGCGTTGACGCTCGGGTCGGCGAGCTCCAGCATCAGCATTATCAGCGGGGTGAAGAAGCTCAGCGCCAGCCCGTAGTTGCGCGTCATGTAGCCCTCGGCGGGGAACATCAGCGCGATGATCACCACGCCCAGGGCCAGCTCCGGCAGCTGCAGATAGTAGATGCCCAGCAGGACAACCAGCCCCGCCACGGTGCCTGCCACGCGGTGCACACCCCTGCGCAGCCTTCCGCGGGCGTTGCCGGCCGCCAGCGGCACCACCGCTCCGGCCATGACCCATTGCAGGTGCTCCAGTTGCAGGCCGATGGCCAAGGTGCCGGCCAGCAGCACCACGCTGGCGTAGCAGGCCGAGCGGCGCAGCGCGTCGGGCCAGCCGATCGGCTCGTGTCCGGGAAATCCCCGGGCCGCGGCACCGAAGCGGGCGGTCTGCCCCAGAACGATGCAGAACAGCGCGGTGAGCACAAATGCAGCCAGCCCCGCCGTGGACGGCGATTGCCCCACCGGGAGGCTGGCCAGCGCCCCGAAGGCGAAGACCGGGAAAAACGAGCCGCCGGGCTTCAGGCCGTAGCGGTCGGTGGTCAGCGAGCTGGCGCAGGCCCAGAAGATGCCCCCGGCGACCAATGCCCAGCCGTCCGGCCCCCACGGCGCGATGACGATGCCTGAAATTCCGGCGCATAGCATCATGGTTCCAGCCAGGACCTGGTCCTTGAGGCGCTGCAGCCGGTGCGGGCTGCGTCCGTACATCCCGACCACCGAACCGAAGACCGCGTAGACCATGAGGTCCACGTGCCCCAGGAGCATCAGTGCCGCACCGGGGATCGCCAGCCCGAAGCCCACGCGCAGGGCGGGGCGGATCTCGGGGCTGTGGGAGAGCACCAGGCGCTGCCACGCCGCGGCGGCCAGCGCCGGGGTTGGGATTCGGGATGTCGGGGCGCTGGCCTGCTCGGTTGGCGCATTCTGGAAGTTGGCCATGATCGCTCCTCTGGTTCGCGCAGCTTCCTGCGGAAAGGAACGGTTCTGCCTTTTCAGAGTTGCATCGAGAGTTTGATCATGTCCAAGTATTATTTTTGATGGTTCAATCGGAAAAACATATCAAGCCAAGTCAAAATCGTTTGTGACGGACGGATATACGTCGCCCGTCGCAGAGAGTAATGCGCGTAATAAGAGCGGCAGCGGCTGGTGCTCGGGGATGACCAAGCTGATCTGGCTGGTGATCCGCGGACTGACAAGGGGCGTTTGGACCACGCCGGGCAACTCGCCCAGGGGCGCGAGCCACTGCTTCGGGACCACGCTCGCCCAGCGGCCGGTGGCCACCTGCGCCAGCAGCGTGATCATCGAGTCGCACTCGATGCGCGGCTCGGCGCTGCGCCCATGGGAGGCCAGCACCTCGTCCAGCAGCTGGCGGCCGCGCATGGAGGAATCCAGCAGGCACAGCGGCAGCGAGAGCACCTCGTCCACGGCGGTCGGCTCCCCCGCACTGGCGAACATGCCCTCCTTGGTGAGCAGCACGTGCTCCTCGCGGTACAGCGGCAGCGCGAGCAGTCCGCCGAGTTCCGCCGGGTCCGCATAGACCAGCCCCGCATCGAGTTCGAAGCTGCGGATCTGGGCAATGATCTCGGTGGAGCGCAGGCTGCCTTGGACATGGACCCGGGCCTTCGGGTTGGCGCGGGCGAAGGCGTCACAGAGCTGGGCCACCGTGGAGGACGCGGCGGGCACCACACCCAGGCGCAGCGTGCCGGTCAGTCCGGACTGCAGCGCCGCCACCTCCTGGGTCAGCGCATCGCGGTCCGCCAGCAGGCGTTGGGCCCAGCGCAGCACCGTCTCGCCTTCCGGGGTCAGCCCCTGGAACGCGTGGCCGCGTCGCACCAGCGGCACCCCGAGACCGGTTTCAAGTTTCCTGATGGATTCGGAGAGCGCCGGCTGGGAAATATTGCATTCCTCGGCGGCCCGCGCGAAATGCTGTTCCCTGGCCAGCGCCACGAAGTATTCCAACTGCCTTAACATCACCTGTCCATTGCACCACGCGCCGCGGGTCACCACGTCGGGGCATGCGAAAACCGGCGCACCGCGGGATCACAATCCTGCGGTGCGCCGGTTCCGGCGAGCGAGCGCACGGCCCCGGGGCGGGCAGCTACTTGGAGATCTTGCCCGACATTCCCGCCAGGGCCCGGATGACCACCGGCTTGCAGGCGAACCAAGCTCCGGCGGTGACCGCGACGGCCACCACGAACATGATGACGCCCAGCCAGCCGTCGTCGCTGCGGGCGGCGAACATGTGGTTCAGGTTCGCCCGCGCTCCGGTGAGCAGCACCAGCAGCACGTGCATCACCAGGAAGCCGACAAAGAACAGCATGGCCGGGAAGTGCACCTTGCGGGCCGCTTCCATGGGCAATGCCTTGTCCAGCTTGGCAGGCCAAGCCGGGGACATGCGCAGCCCGGTGATGGCGGAGACCGGGGCGGCCAGGAACACGATCGCGAAGTAGGCCAAAACCTGCAGCGCGTTGTAGTTCAGCCAGCCGTTCTCGGCAGGCCAGTCCAGCGACAGGTACTGCAGGCCGGCGCTGAGCGCGTTCGGGAAGATGTCCCAGCTGGTCGGCACGATGCGCATCCACGCGCCGGTGGCGAACAACAGCACGATGAACACCACGCCATTGACGATCCACAGCACGTCCAGGCTCAGGTGCAGCCAGATTTCCAGACTGATCTTCTTGGGCTTGGTTTTGGTTTTGAACAGCCCGGTGTTGTTCCGGGTCCAGTAGGCCTTCGGCCGGGCGGTGGTGCGGATCAGCCAGCCGGAGCGGATGATCAGCACCATGAAGAAGGCGTTCAGGAAGTGCTGCCAGCCCAGCCAGGCCGGGATGCCGGTGGGCGCGTTCTGCGGCAGCGCGGAGTGCCCCGGATAGGCGGCCAGGAACTGCTCCCCCGCCGCGGTTCCGCGCCACCAGCGGGCAGCCAGCACCAGCAGGGCCAGGACAAGCACCACGCCGACGGCGATCCAGATCTTCTTCAGGGCCGGGTTTCCCGCCGCCTTGTCGGCGGTGCGGGCACCCTCCTTGGTTGTCAGCGACATGGAAATGACCCCCTGATCTAGCCGGCGGTGACTGGCTGCTTGGCCTCCAGCAGCTGCGTGAGCTGCGGGAGGATCTCGAACAGGTCGCCCACGATGCCGAAGTCGGCGATGTCGAAGATCGGCGCGTCCTCGTCCTTGTTGATAGCCACGATGCGCTTGGCGGTCTGCATGCCGGCCAGGTGCTGGATGGCGCCGGAGATGCCCACTGCAACATAGAGGTCGGGTGAGACGCTGACGCCGGTCTGGCCGACCTGGTGGCTCTGCGGGATGTAGCCGGAGTCCACGGCGGCGCGCGAAGCGCCAAGGCCTGCGCCCAGCGAGTCGGCGAGCGCCTCGACCAGCGAGAAGTTCTCCTTCGAGGCCAGGCCGCGGCCGCCGGAGACCACGATCTTGGCGGCGCGCAGCTCCGGGCGGGAGGACGCGGCGGCCAGCGGGGTCACGGATTCGATTTCAGCCGAGGCGGCGGTGGCCACCTCGATGGCGGTGGTGGCCAGCTGCGGGGTTGCTGCAGGCAGCGGCTCGGCACCGCTGGAGGCCACGGTGACCAGCGGGATGCCGGCGCCCGCGGTGGATTCGGTGACGTAGGTGCCGCCGAAGACCGAGTGCGAGGCGGCGATGCGGCCGTCGCGCTGCTCAAGCTCAACGGCTTCGAGCACCACCGGGTTGCCGGTGCGCGCCGACAGGCGGCCGATGGCCTCGCGGGCCACGGCGCTGTTGGAAGCGAGCACGACGGCCGGTGCGTAGGCCTCGATGGCAGCCTGCAGGGCGGCGACGGCGCTGGCTGCCGGGTGGGCGGCGGCCTGGGCGGTTTCGCCGATGAATACCTGCTCGGCGCCCTGCCCGCCGATGGCGGCGGCGGTGGCGGCGGAGTCGGCTGCGGCGGCGACGGCCACCGGGGTGCCCAGCTTGGAGGCCAGGGCCAGCAGGTGCACGCCGCTGGCGGTCGGGGTGCCGTCTTCGGCCAGTTCGATGTGTACCAGGATGTTAGTCATGTCATTCGTTCCTTAGATCAGCTTCTCGGCGGCCAGGTACGCGGCAAGTTCCTGCGCGGCCTGTCCCTCGTCGATGATTTTGACGCCGGCGGTGCGGGCGGGGCGGGCGGCGGAGGCCAGCACCAGGTTGCCCGCGGCGTGATCCGGCGCGCCCAGGCCCAGCTCTGCGGCGCTCTGCACGGCGACAGGCTTGCGCTTGGCGGCCAGGATGCCCTTGAACTTCGGGAAGCGGGCCTCGCC
Organism: Arthrobacter sp. 'calajunan'; assembly: GCF_046940185.1. NCBI lineage: Bacteria > Bacillati > Actinomycetota > Actinomycetes > Micrococcales > Micrococcaceae > Arthrobacter > Arthrobacter sp. 'calajunan'. The sequence continues at coordinate 93,179 of NZ_JBKZDY010000003.1, read as the reverse complement.
CATGGCCTCGGCCACGGAGATGACTGCCGGGATGGAAGCGCGCAGCGCGGTGGTGCCCGAGGCGTCCGAGCGGGTGCCGCGCACGGTGCCGCCGGAGATCTCCAGGGTGCCCAGCGGGCCGAGGAACGGAAGGTTCAGCAGTTCGGCGACCATGGCGGGGACCACGCCGCCGCGGCCGTCGGTGGACTCGTTGCCTGCGACGATCAGGTCGGCCTGCAGGCCCGAGAGCGCCTGGGCCAGCGCCCGGGCGGTGGCCAGCGCGTCGGATCCGGCCAGTGCGTCGTCCTGGACGTGCACCGCCTTGTCGGCTCCCATGCTCAGTGCCTTGCGCAGCGCTTCATTGGCGGCGGCCGGACCCATGGTCACCACGGTGATCTCCACCGACTTGTCAGCGTCCTTCTGCTTCAGCGCGGCTTCCAGCGCACGTTCGGTGATCTCGTCGATCACGCGGTCGCTGGCGTCGCGGTCTGCGCGTCCGTCGGAGGTGAGGTGGCGGCCTTCTTCGGTGTCCGGCACCTGCTTGATCAGCACTGCAATCTTCATGGTTTGCTCTTTTCTTGGTTCGGTTCCGCACCGCCCGGCTCCTCCGCCGGGTTGGGTGCGTTCACGGTGTGGCCGCGGGCGCTGCCCGTGCGCCGCCGCGCTTTCGCGTGGCGCGGGTCACGTTTCTGAAATACTATAACTAGATTCTAGTTTTTGTCTAGGGCAGGGAGTGGACGAAGTTCCGCTTCGCCCGCACCCCGCCCTGCCCGGCCGCTCAGTCCTGCGGCGCCGGGCGGTTGCGCGGCGGCAGCCACAGCCCGCGGGCCTGGGCCACGACCTTGCCGCCGGCCTCGATCTGGCCCCTGACCCAGATCTTGCGGCCGTCGATTTCCTCGACCCACGCGGTCAACTCCAGCTCTTCGAACAGCGGGACCGCGTGGTCGTAGTCCACGGTCAGCGACCGGGTGAAGATCCACTGGTCCACGGTTCCAGCGGCGAAGCCCATCACGTGGTCCAGCAGCGTGGCCACCCAGCCTCCGTGCACCCGGCCCGGAGGACCCTGGTAGGGCAGGCCCAGCCGGGTGGAGGTGCGCACGCCGTTCTCCCCGTCCATGCGCAACGACACCGGCGGGGCCATCGGGTTCAGCGCCCCGGAGACCGGCGAGCGGTCCATGTAATCGCCCTTGCGGTCCTTGAAGAGGTCGGGAACCATCGCGCTCTCCGGAGCGATTTCCACGCGCAGCAGCTCAAGCACCTCGTCCAGGCGCTCGACCAGTTCAGGGGCGGCCGGGGTGCGCACATCCAACCGGACCATGGCATCCAGCAGCTCGCGCACCTGACCGGCGGCTTCCAGCAGCTTCTCCCCGCCGGCCGCGCGGACCTTCTCCCCGCCGTCCGGCAGGGCCACCTGCCTAGTCATTGCCCAGGATCAATGCGCTCGTCGGTACGCCGGTGCCGGCGGTGACCAGCACGTTGCGGGCGTTTTCCACCTGGTTCACCGCGGTGCCGCGCAGCTGGCGCACACCCTCGGCGATGCCGTTCATGCCGTGGATATAGGCCTCGCCCAGCTGGCCGCCGTTGGTGTTGATCGGCAGGCGGCCACCCAGCTCGATGGCGCCGTTCTTGATGAAGTCCTTGGCCTCGCCGCGGCCGCAGAAGCCGAATTCCTCCAGCTGGGCCAGCACGAACGGGGTGAAGTGGTCGTAGAGCACCGCGGTGTCGATGTCCTCCGGGCGCAGCCCGGTGTCGTTCCACAGCTGGCGTGCCACGTTGCCCATCTCCGGCAGCGGGCGGTCGCCGTCCTTGCGGTAGTAGCTGACCATGGTGTGCTGGTCGTAGGCAGCGCCCTGGGCGGCGGCGCGGATGGTCACTGCCTTGCCCGGCAGGTCCTTGGCGCGTTCCGGGGTGGTGATGACAAACGCCTGGCCGCCGTCGGATTCCTGGCAGCAGTCCAGCAGGTGCAGCGGATCGGCGATCCAGCGCGAGTTCTGGTGGTCTTCCAGGGTGATCGGCTTCTCGTAGAACCAGGCCTTCGGGTTGGTGGCCGCGTGCTTGCGGTCGGCCACCGCCACGCGGCCGAAGTCCTCCGAGGTGGCGCCAGTCAGGTGCATGTAGCGCTGGGCGAACATGCCCACCCAGGAGGCCGGGGTCATCAGGCCGAAGGGCAGGGTCCAGGCGTAGGCGGCGGCGCGGGCGTCCGGGGCCATGCCCGCGGTGCTCATCGCCTGCCCGAAGCGGGCGCCGGAGCGCTCGTTGAAGGCGCGGTAGCAGACCACGGTCTTGGCCACGCCGGTGGCCACGGCCATCGCCGCGTGCAGGATGGTGCCGGCGGCGGCGCCTCCCCCGTAGTCCACGTGGCTGAAGAAGTTCAGCTCCTTGCAGCCCAGGCCGCGGGCGACCTCGATGGCGGGGTTGGTGTCCATGGAGTAGGTGACCATGCCGTCCACGTCCTGCGGGTTCACCCCGGCGTCGCGGCAGGCGGCCAGGGCGGCCTCCTGGGCCAGCTGCAGCTCGGAGCGGCCGGAATTCTTGGAGAACTCGGTGGCGCCGATGCCTACGATGACTGCCTTATTCAGCAGGTTGCTCATGCCGATTCCCCTTTCGATGGGATCACGATGTCTACGGTGCCCGTCACGTGCGGGCCCAGGGAGTTGGTGCCGACCACCTTCACCACGACGTTTTCCCCGTCCACGGAGTCCACGGTGCCGGTGAAGACCATCTCGTCGCCCGGGAAGTTGGTGGCACCCAGGCGGATGTTGATGCGGCCCACGCGGGCGGCCGGGCCGGCCCATTCGCCCACGTAGCGGTTGACCAGCGCATTGGTGGTCAGGATGTTCATGAAGACGTTCGGGGTGCCGGCGGCCTGGGCGACGTCCTTGTCGTGGTGCACCTTCTGGAAGTCGCGGGTGGCGATGGCCCCGGTGACGATCAGCGTGGCGGTGATCGGGATGCGCAGCTCGGGCAGCGCCTCCCCGGCCTGCACCTGCTCGGCGGTCAGCTGCCCGGCGCGGGCGGCGGTGTCGACGGTGCTCATGCGGCGCCCCCTGCCGGACGGGCTACCGGGAGGACCAGCTCGGCGTCCATGCGCTCTGCGGCGATGTGCAGCGGCATGCCGATCCGCACGTCTTCGCGGGCCACGCCCTCCAGGTTCATGACCACGCGGACGCCCTCTTCAAGCTCCACCACTGCCACGATGTAGCCCGGCTCGAATGGCGGGACGATCGGGTGGTACATGACCACGTAGCTGTGCAGGATGCCGCGGCCCGACATGGTCTTCGGCGACCAGTGCAGCGAGTTGCACTCGGGGCACATCGGCACCGGCGGGTGGCGCAGCTCGTTGCAGTCGTCGCAGTGCTGGATGCTCAGTTCGCCGCGCTCGTTCAGGGACTCGAAGAAGAAGGCGTTGTCCAGGTTGATGGCCGGGCGGGGACGCAGGGCCTGGCTCTTGGCCGTGGCCGGGGTCTCGGTCAGCGTTTCGCTCATTACGAGTTCCTCTTTTCAGGGTTGTACCACAGGGTGCGGAAGCGCATGGTGCCCACGCGGTCGCCCTGCTGGTCGGTGTAGGTGGTCAAGGTGGTGATGAAGTAGCCTTCGCCCAGGCCCGTCTGCTTGGGGCCGACGAAGGATTCGACCTTCTCGCTGGCGGTCAGCAGGTCGCCGGGGACCAGGTAGCGGTCGTATTCCTGGTCGCAGTTCACTGCCACGACCTTCGGGTAGCCGCACTCGGCCAGGTGGGCGTAGGCGCGGTCCACGTCGGATTCGATCTCCGGGTCCGAGGGGTTGATCATGTTCCAGACCTGCAGCGCCGAGGGCGGGGCCACGACGTCCGGGTGGCCGGCGGCGCGGGCGGCCTCCGGATCCAGGTAGATCGGGTTGGTTTCCTCCATCGCGTCGCACAGGTGGTGGATCATGGGCCGGTTGACCTCGTCGCGGGCGACGCTGATCCTCTCGTTGCCGGCGGCGATCATCTCGCCGATCAGGACATTGGGATCCTGGCTCATACTGTCTCCTTAATGGTGGTTTCGGCGGGCTTCAGCGGCAGCAGGTGGGCGCGGCCGTTCTGCTCGAACAGGGCTTCCAGCTGCGCCAGGGCGGATTCGTCCAGCACCTCGAAGGCGATCTCCCGCCCCGGGCGGTGGAAAACGTTCTCGTTGACCAGCCAGGCCTCGCGGCGCAGGCTGGGCTTGTTGATCTTCTGGGTGGCGGTCACCGGCACGTCGGAGACCACCGAGAGGAAGCGCGGGGCCCACTTGGTGCCCAAGTCCGGCTGGGACTCCAGGAACCGCGCGAAGTCGACCGGGTCGAAGGACTGCGGGTCATCGAACTGCAGCGTGGCCATGACCTGGTCGCCGGTGCGGGCGTCGGGCACCGGGTAGACGGCGGCCAGGGTGACCCCCGGGTAGCGGGAGAGCACACGCTCCACCGGGGCGGCGGAGAAGTTCTCGCTGTCCACGCGCAGCCGGTCCGAGGTGCGGCCGGCGAAGTAGAAGTAGCCCGCCTCGTCGCGGTAGGCCAAATCGCCGGTGAGGAACGCGGTGCCGCGCACGCGCTCGGCCACGGCTTCCGGGTTCTTGTAGTAGCCCTCGAACAGGGCCGCGCCGGTGAGGTTCACCAGTTCGCCGATGGCCTCGTCCGCGTTCAGGATGCGCCCGTTCTCGGAGAAGATCGCCCGCGGGCACTGCTCCATGGTGTCCGGGTTGACCACCGCGGCGTCCATGCCCTCGGGGGCTGTGCCCAGCGCGCCCACCGGGCTGTCGTCCGAACGCTTCAGGGTCAGCCCGCCCTCGGAGGCCCCGTAGCTTTCGGTGGGCCAGACGCCGTAGCGGCGGTGGAACTCGGCCAGGTCGAACTCGCTGGCCTCGGTGCCGAAGCAGGAGCGCAGGTAGGTGTCGGCCTCCGCGGCCTTCTCCGGCTGGGCCAGCACGTAGGACAGCGAGCGTCCCACGTAGTTGAAGTAGGTGGCCTTGTAGCGCATCAGATCCGGCAGGAAGCCGGAGGCGGAGAACTTGCGGGCCAGCGCGAAGGTGCCGCCGGTGTACAGCGGGTTGGCCCAGCAGGCGAAGATGCCGTTGCCGTGGAACAGCGGCATGGAGTTGTAGCTGACATCTTGGCGGCCCAGGCCCATGTGCTGGAATTCCGCAGTGCGGAACAGCCGCCCGGTGGTGCAGATGACCGCCTTCGGGTCCCCGGTGGAGCCGGAGGTGAACAGCAGCAGCAGCGTGGTATCCGGGTCCCCGGCCGCCGGCGTCTCCGGGCGCGGCAGGTGGCGCAGCGAATCCAGCTCGCGGGCGTACTCCGCGCTCTCGATGTAGCGGGTCTGCGCGGCCGGCACCCCGGAGTCCACCCCGTTGAAGTAGCCTTCCAGCTCGCGGGTGGTCAGCAGGATCTCCACGTCGGTGTACGCGATGTCGCGGGCCAGCTCCTCGCCGCGGCGGGTGAGGTTGATGCCCACCACGGTGGCGCCGGCGTAGGCCGCGCCGCCGATGGCGAAGATGTATTCGGGGTCGTTTTCAAGCATCACGCCCACGTGGAAGGGCTTGCCTTCGTCGTGCAGCGAGAGCATCAGATGGGCGCGGACCTTGCATTCTGCCACGACTTCCGCCCAGGTCCAGATGCGCCCCTCGAAGAGCAGGCCGGGATGGTGGTCCTCGGCTCGCAGGTCAAGTAGATCTCTGGTAGTTTGAAGTTTCGTTTCGAGAACGGTGTTCATTGTCAATCCTTAAGGGTGAGGTTGGAGACCTGTGGCTTGCCGCTGGCCGCGCCTGCCGGCTTCGTCGCTGGAATGAAAAGGACCACGACGATGGTCAGCAGGCAGGTGGCGATGAGCACACCCACGACGAGCAGGAAGCCGGTCATCGAGACGAACGTGTTCTCGCCTGCTGCAACGGGCGAGAACACGAGCAACAGGCCCACGACCGAGGCGGCAACCGCCTGGAAGGCCGTACGGGTCACTGCATTGACGCCCGTGGCGGTGCTGGTCTGTTCCGGCAGCACGCATTCGACGATCACCGTCGGCATTCCCGAGTAGAGGAAACCCGTTCCGAAGATCACCACCACCATGCCGGAGATGACCACCGCGATGCTGGTCGGGTCGATGCACACGATCAGCAGGCCGATGATGGTCAGCAGCGAGCCGATCATCAGGCCCATGCGGGCCCCGAAGCGGCTGGAGATCCGGCCGATCAGCGGCGAGATCGCAAACGCCGCGGCGGCGGTGATGAAGCCGAGCAGGCCGGTCACGGAGGCGCTCAGCCCCAGGCCCACCGGCAGCTCCATGACGCTGCCGTCCGCCAGCGGGATGCTGTTCGGATTGCGGTACAGGGTCACGGTGAGGATATTCGTGGTGCCGATCGGGCCGATAGCGATCAGCGCTGTGGCCAGCATGCCCAGGGCGAACTTGCGCTGGGCGAACATCCGCACGTCGATCATCGGCTCGCGGGTGCGCAGCTCCCAGCGGACCCACAGCGCCAGCAGCACCAGACCGCCGACCAAGAAGAGCAGCACCTGCGGGTTGGTGAAGCCCAGGGACTTGCTCAGGGTCAGGCCGTACAGCGCGCCGGCGATGCCGATGCCGAACATCAGGCCGCCCGCCCAGTCCACGTGCACCGCGGAGGCCAGCGAGGACTTCGGTTCGCGGGTGATGCCGAAGTGCACCAGCGCCGCGGCCACGCAGGCGAAGATCGCCGCGGTCCAGAAGATCCAGTGCCAGGTGGCGTAGTCGAGGAACAGTCCGCCGCCGAGCATGCCGCCCGCGCCGGCGATCAGCGCGGAGGTGGAGACCACCGCGATGCCGGTGCCGATCTTGTGCTCCGGGAAGGTGGAGCGCACCATGCCGATGGCCAGCGGCAGCACCGCGCCGGACACGCCCTGCAAGGCGCGGCCGGCAACCAGGATGCCGAAGGTCGGGGCGATCGCGCTGATGACCGAGCCCAGTGCCGAGAGCAGCAGCACCCAGACCAGGATCTTGCGGCGGCCGAACTGGTCACCCAGGCGTCCGACGAAGCTGGTGGCCAGCGCCGCGACCAGCGAGTAGGAGGTGACCACCCAGACCAGCTGGGAGAGGTCGGAGGTGAAGAACTCGCCCGGCGTGTACAGCAGCTGCACCGCCATGGAGGTTTCGAAGGCCGCGACGACCTCCGCGATCACCAGGATCGCCAGTACTGCCGCCACGCTCTGTCCGGCGTGGGTGCGGGCCTTGCCCGCTGCTGCTGGCGTGCTCACGCGGTGTCTCCGTCCAGGATTGCTGCTGCGAGTTCTTCGGATACCTGCCCTGCGGTGCCCCAGAGCACGTCGAGTTCGCGCATCCACAGGAAGAAGCGGTGGATGTGGTTGTCCAGGTCGGCGCCCATGCCGCCATGCAGGTGCTGGGTGGTGTGGACCACGCGGAAGCCGGCCTCGCGGGCCAGCCAGGACGCGCCGAAGGCAGCTTCCGCGCCGTCGCCGTCGTTGTCCAGCTGCCAGGCGGCGTCGATGGTGGACAGCCAGGTGGTTTCAGTGTCGATGAACGCGTCCGCCGCGCGCAGGGCCACCCCCTGGTTGGTGGCGATGGCGCGCCCGAACTGCTTGCGCTCGTTGGTGTAGGCGGCGGTGCGGCGCAGCGCCTCGGCTCCCACGCCGGAGATCAGCGCGGCGGCTGCGGTGAGCAGGCGCGGGCGGATCCAGGCGGAGACCGCGCCGGCCGGCTGGTCGGCGCCGATCAGGTCGGCTGCCTCGATCTGCACGCCGGTGAAGGACAGCTCGGCGTGCTGCTGGCGGGACAGGCCGCGGTACTCGTCCACCGCGATGCCTGCGCGGTCAGCCTCGATGAGCGCGGTCAGCTGGCCGGATGCGGTGTGGAACTGCACCATCAGGTGGGTGGCCGAAGGGACCAGGTAGCCCAGCTCGATGGCGCCGTCCAGCACCCAGCCGGTGCCGGCGGCGGTGCCGTTGACGCGGCGGCGCACCTCCGGCTGCAGCGCGGCGATGCGCACCGAGCCTTCGGAAATGCCTTCGAGCAGCTGCTCGTGGCCGCCGAATTCGGCGATGGCCAAGGCGGCGACTGCGGTGGTGATGAACGGGATGCGGCCCAGGGTGCGGCCCTGTTCACGGGCGACAAGCGCCAGCCCGGCCATGCCCAGTCCCGGCTCCTCCTCGTCCATCGGCAGCAGTGCGTCGATCAGTCCTGATTCAACGACCTGGCCCCACAGGGCCTCGTCGAAGGCGGCGCCGGCCTTTTCGCCGGCGGTGTACAGCTCGTCGGTGCTCAGCGAGGAGAAGATCTGCGCGGCCAGGTCGGTCAGGCCCTGCTGCTCCTCGTCCAGCGAGAACTCCATGCTCGGGGCCTCGATGGTGTTGTTAATGCTCGCGGTGCTCAACGTGCGCTCCTTGCCATGCCGAGGGTGGTCCAGGCGACGATTTCGCGCTGGATTTCGGCGACTCCCCCGCCGAAGGTGTTGATCTGGGCGCCCAGGTTCATCAGGGCCAGGCGTCCGGTGTCGAAGTTCCATGGGGCGTCCGAGATGCGGGTGGCGGTGCCGCCCACGATCTCCAGCAGCGACCGGTACACGTCGATCACGGTTTCGGTGGCGAAGACCTTGGCGGCGGAAGCCGAACCCGGATCCAGCGATCCCTGGGCGGTGGTCTCCACGAGCTTCCAGTTCAGCAGGCGCATGGCGCGCAGCCGGGCGGTGGAGGTGGCCAGCAGCGAGCGGACCCAGGGCTCGTCGCCCAGCGGGGTGCCGTCGGCGGTGACCTGGTCCTTGAGCCATTCGCGGACCTCGTCCAGCTGGGCTTCGCAGATGCCGCTGAAGGCGGCCAGGCCCACGCGTTCGTGGTTCAGCTGGGTGGTGATCAGCTTCCAGCCTTCGTTTTCCTTGCCCACGACGTTGGAGACCGGAACGCGGATGTTGTCGTAGTAGGTGGCGGTGGTGCTGAAGCCGCCCACGGTGTGGATCGGGGTGGCGGAGAAGCCGGGGTCGGTGGTCGGCACCAGGATCAGCGAGATGCCCTTGTGCTTCGGGGCATCCGGGTCGGTGCGGGCGGCCAGCCAGATCCAGTCCGCGCCGTCGCCGCCGGAGGTGAAGACCTTGGAGCCGTTGATGACGTACTCGTCGCCGTCGCGCACCGCGCGGGTGGTCAGCGAGGCCAGGTCGGTGCCCGCCTCCGGCTCGGTGTAGCCGATGGACACGACCAGCTCGCCGGCCAGGATCTTGGGAAGGAAGTAGTCCTTCTGCTCCTGGCTGCCGTGGCTCATCAGGGTCGGGCCCACGGTGGTCATGGTGATCATCGGGATCGGGGCGTCGGCGCGGTAGGCCTCGTCGTAGAAGACGAACTGCGCGGCTGGGCCGCGGCCTTGGCCTCCGTACTCGACGGGCCATCCGATGCCGAGCCATCCGTCCTGGCCCATCTGTCGCTGCACTGCGGAGTGGACCGGGCCCCCGGCCTCACCTTCTTGCTTCAAGCCCGCGCGCACCTCGTCGGTGAGGAGCGTTGCGAAATAGGAGCGAAGCTCCTCGCGGAGAGACTGGATCTCCGTGGAAGAACGTAAATGCATTACGTTGCCTTTCGTCTTTGACTAGGCGTTTACCGAAAATAACGGTGGAATGTGATTCAGATTACTTACCGGCCGGCAAGTAGTCAACGCCTTGCGCGCTGAACGTTGTTCGGCTACCCGGAGGAATTCCCTAGGGATAAATATTTCTTTTCGCAAAGCCCTCTTCGCGGGGCGCAACGACCCCCGCTGCGAAGAAATGCGTTTCTTTCCACCGAACCAGAGCCCACCGGCGCCGAACCGTCATCCGCGAATCTGTTAGCCAGGCTCCGCGTCGCAAAGTGGCAATGGATCCTGGCTGAACAAAAATTGGAATCTTATTGCAGTTCAACGGGGGGGATCCAGCGGATGCAGGTGACCCAAGCGGCACTGGGCGCCGGACGGCACAGGGACCCGGGCCGCAGTGGGCCGGTGAAGCCGCCCCCGAACGGCCACGAATGCCGTCCGCAGCAAGAAATGATGATTTTTCATTCCCGCTGCATCGCGGAGCTTCGGTAGCGAGCAGCCAATGGCTCCTGTGAAAATCCAGCAGTCCCGGCCACTGGGACGAAAAATCCCCCGGAAATTTTTCCGGGGGAAGATCGGTGGCAGAAAACTGCCGAAATCAAGCAATCGACGGGGGCTCTCCTCGTAATAAACCCGTCGATTCGAGCCTTCGGAAGGTGGTCCGTATTGCTCCTCGGACGAACGCCTGCCGCTGGTTCCCGCTGGTCGATCAAGCGCGGTGCCCTGGACTCATAGTCCGCGCGCCGGCCAGCGGTTCGGCAGTTTCATTCCAGCGGAAACCCGGACGCGTAACGCAGCCCTGGCATGGAGTCAGTGGGCGGAGCTGGTCGCGTCGAGCACCTCGTGGATGAACGCATAGACGATCTCGCGGCGGCGTTCGGGCGTCATCCCCGGAACCACCATGCGGTCATCGGTGAAAACGATCTCCCGGTGCAGCATGTCCATGATCAGGATGGCCTTGACCTGGTCCTCGTCGCTCATGTCCGGGAGCATTGCCAATTCCATGGTGCGGCGGCGGTGGTACTCGATCCGTTCCTTGATCTCATCCGGCAGCCAGGTATTGCTGCTGTTGATGGCCAGCACTTCCACCGCGCGCGAGTGCGAGAGCAGGACTTGCGAATAGGTGTAGAGGAATTCCCAGCGCTGCTGCGCGTCGGGGAAACGCTCGGGAGCCTGCTCCAGCAGCTCGTCAATGGTGTCCAGTAGGGGCGAGAGGATTCCGGAGAGGATATCGACCTTGCTCTTGAAGTGGTAGTACAGCGCGGCCTTTGTGAAATCCAGTTGCGCGGCGATGGCGCTGAGCGGGGTTCCTGCATAGCCGTGCTCGACAAACAGATCGGTGGCGACATCGAGGATCTTTTCGCGGCTGCCCTGCTTCTCTCCGGACGGCTTCATGGGGCGTTGCTCAGTCTTCACGTTCTTGATTCCTTAGCTGTGGACGCTAAACCCGATCATATCCGGTGCGCGGGAATGACACTGAGTCGCCGTTTGCCTGCAAAATAATTCGCCGCACCCGGCTGGCCTATTCGGCAGCCCGGTGCGGCGCATGGGTCGATCAATTGCCGGCTACTTCACGGCAGCGTCCTTGAGCTCAACGGAACCTTCCGCGACTGCCGCGGCCGTGGCGACTCCGCGGTCCAGCACGATCTTCCCGTCGGCGAGCACCTGGAACAGGGCGCCGTCGCTGGTGTTCCAGATGCGGGTTTCCAGCATTTGCCCCGGGAAGACCGGAGCGGCGAAGCGGGCGTTGATTGAGCCCAGGCCTCGTTCGGCCAGCAGCCGCGAGTTGCGCACCAGCGCAAGGGCCGCCATGCCGTAGGTGCACAGGCCATGCAGCACCGGGCGAGGGAAGCCGACCTTGCTGGCCATCACGGGGTCGGAGTGCAGCGGGTTGCGGTCGCCGTTCAGGCGGTACAGCAGCGCCTGGTCGACGCTGGTCGCCTGCGTGATGACTGCGTCAGGTTCGGTTGCCGGATCGGTCCAACCGCCAGCTCCTTCCGGTCGCGGCCCATAGCCGGTTTCGCCGCGGATGATCATGGAGATCACTGTCGTGGCGACCAGCTGGTCTTCAGGGTCCACCAGATCGGTGGTCAGCTCGATGATTGCGTTCTTGCCTTGGTCGTAGACGGCGCTCATGTAGCTGCGCGGGGTGAGGGAACCCTGCGGGGCGAGTTGCCGGTGCAGTACGAGCGACTGGCCTCCGTGCAGGATCTGGTGCAGCTTGAAGTCTCCGAGGTGATCCATGGAACCGCCACTGCCGCCGAGGACGACAGGGAAGGTCGGGAAGACCTTTTGGCGGACCCCAAAGGAATTCTCGGTAGTGTATTCGATGCCTTCGGTTGCGTCCGGACGCCCGGCACCGATGCTCAGCGCATAGAGCAGGGCTGCATCGCTGTCCCAAGTGACGGGTTCTCCTACGGTGACCTTGCCGATATTCTCAGTAAAAATTGCCATGATCTTGCCCTTCCATCCCGCAATCTTATGATGCGAGTCACTTATCTCCACCAAGACTATAACTAGATTCTAATTTTCGTCTAGGGCTTCCCCGCGCAAAATCTGCTTTGGGTCCTTGCCTCAGGGATTGCCCAGATCAAGAACGGGAAGCTGCCTGCCCATAGCAGAGCCATAGGCCAGCTTTTGGCATTGCTGGCAATGAACACCCCTCGAACCTGAGAGAAACCTCTTGATTCTCGAAGATGCCTCCTTGCCCGAAGACCCACTTCTAAGCTCAAGGGCATACAGGGTCGCTCTGTATAGATCCATGGCAACCGAACGTCGGAATGCGCATCCGACTTCACGTACGTCCCTAGAGAAAGGCGTGACATGAGCAACGAGAACTTTCCCAACACCAGCCCGTCTCCCGATCTGTCCGAGCCGGCCAACGGGACGGGAGTCCCTCCCCAGCCACGGGTGGCCCCGGCTCCGCCAGTTCCTCCAATGAATGACCAGTTCCTCCCTGAGCACGTGGAAACCGACTCTGCATCGCGCGTCGGCGCTGCCCACGGCGGGGAGGACGAATCCAAGCTAGCCCAGGCCGGCGAGGCGACCAAGGACCTTGCCGCCGAGAGCCAGCATTCGGCAGCCGAAGTCATGGACACCGCGAAGCAGGAAGCGACCATGGTCGCTGGCCAGGCCAAGGAACAAGCTGCCCACCTCTTTGAAGAGCTCGGCGCGGATTTGCGCGAGCAAACTTCGCTGCAGCAACGCAAGGTTGCCGAGAACCTTCGAGATATCAGCAACGAGTTCCGCTCAATGCTCGACCAATCGCAGGCCACCGGCACCGCGGCTACGCTGGTGGATCAGGCGTCCCATCACAGTGGCCGCGTCGCGGACTGGTTGGACCAACGCGAACCCGGCGATCTGGTGGACGAGGTCAAGGATTTCGCCCGCAAACGCCCCGGCGCGTTCTTGGGCATCGCCCTGGGCGCTGGCTTGCTGGCGGGTCGAATCACGCGCAACGCCAGCGCCTCGAAAGAACGTCAGCGGCAGTCGCCAGAGGCAACCGCCAATGCCCCGGCGGGCACCAGCTATCCTTCCGAGCGACCGCACGCCGAACCGCTGAAGACCGCTCCCCGTGTCACGCCGCCACCGGTGGGGCAGGCCGATCCATCGGCGCTTCGCACCGGCACGACCGAGGACGAGCTGAACGACAATCCACTTCAGAAATACCCAGGGCTGAACCCGCGCCCTGAAGACTACCGGTAGGAGGCACCGATGAGTCATTCTGCTCCAGACTACGAACCTCATCCAGAGAACCCCGATACCCGCCCCCATAACCCCCGGATGGAAGAACCAAACACTCTGGGAACCCTCTTCAGCGACCTGACGCAGAACGTTTCGGTCCTGGTCCGGCAGGAAGTGGAGCTGGCCAAGACAGAGCTGAAGGAGTCCGCGAGCAATGCGGGCAAGGGGGCCGGGATGTACGCCGGAGCCGGGATCGCAGCGCATTTCGTCCTGCTTTTCCTCTCCGTAGCCGCATGGGTAGGAATCGGCCAGTGGACTGGCCATGGCTGGTCCGCGGTGATCGTCGCGGTGATCTGGGCAGTCATTGCCGCGATTCTCGCGGTCGTGGCGCGCAAGCAGCTCAAGTCGGTCAAGGGCATGCCGAAGACCGCCCAAACAGTGAAGAAGATCCCGTCAGCTTTCAATCCGAAAGAGGAAACCCGATGAGCAAGGATTCAAATGAACTTCGAGCAGACATCGCGCAGACCCGCGATGAGCTGCGCAACGATGTCGATGCGATTGTCGACAAGGTCAGCCCCAGCCACATCGCACACCGGCAAACCGCCAGAATCAAGGATTCGGTGAGCAGGGTCAAGGAAACAGTCATGGGACGGAGTGAAGACGTGAGCGAACGAACCCAGCAAGCAGCGCACGATGCCAGCGACGCAGTCCATGAAGCACCGCAGAAGGTCGCAGAGCAGACCCGCGGCAACCCCCTGGCCGCCGGGCTCATCGCTTTCGGTGCGGGGCTGCTCGCCTCGTCCCTTATTCCGGGAAGCCGCCAGGAGGAAGAGATGGTTCAACGCTTGAAGGACAAGGCCGAGCCGTTGACGACTGAGCTTAGCGATGCGGCCAAGCAGGTGGCTGAAGACATGAAAGAGCCGGTGTCGGCCGTAGTGGATGACCTCAAGGACACCGCTCAGCAGTCCGTGGATCGGGTGAAAGCGGAGGCCGTGAGCGAATCCGAGCATCTGAAGCAAGAAGCCAAGAGCAGCGTCCAGGACTACAAGGACCAAGCCTGACGAAAACCGATTAGCGCCAGGGCCGGCATCCCTCACAGGATGCCGGCCCTGGTGCGCGACGCGAGCGAGTCACGACAGGAGCATCGGCGTCCCCTGCTGAGCGGGCAGGGTCTGCTCCGATACGCTGGGCGCATGGGGTTGGATCCCGTATAACGATCGATTGATCTGGTCGATGAGATCTTGGAGCGATGCGACTTTCCCGCGCCAGAACGCATCATTCTCCCGAGCCCGGAATCCCTCGTACCCGTCATTCGACTCAATCAGCTCAACAAAGTGATCGCGATAAGCGCAAAGCGCAGCATTCAGCTCGGCGATTTGATCATCGTCGAGGTGGATGTTCAATAACGACCCTGACATTTCAGACCTTCCTTGCATCCCGGGGTGGGCCTGACGGCTTTGCCAGGCACACACTTCGAACAACTACTTAGGCCCTACCAGAAATTTCCCGCTACGACAGCGGAAATCGTGAATAAGGCCGCCACTGCATATCTCTCCGCTTCGCTGTTTCGCGCAACTGCGAAGCACCTTGTGCTTCTTGGCAGCGCATACCGAGCCTCGAAGCTTACCGCGGCGAAATGGACCCGTGTGGGGAAAGTGCCTGATCTCGACATGCCTCAGCGGCCAATCCAAGCCCGCACATTACCGAGAACAACGCGCCATCGACAACCAGCGGTTCATGAATCAGGCCAGCGGCACTGCGATGGCCGCTCGCCTCGGCTCTCGTCCCAATTGCTGTGGCTAGGGTCAACTCGCTAGTTCCTTGGGAGCCTCGCCCTTTGCCGCCGTTGAAATCTTGATGCGACGCGGCTTCGCGGCCTCAGCCACCGCGATGTCAAGGCGCAGGACACCGTCTGCGTAACGAGCTTGGATGGATGCCGGATCGAGATGGTCGCCAAGCACCAGCTCTCGGCTGAACTGGCCCCAAAGGCGCTCGGAGCCCGCGATATATTGACGGCCTTCCGGCTTGGCGCGTTCGGCACGAATCGTGAGAATGCTTTTTTCCACAACCATCTCGATTTGCTGGGCGTCCACGCCCGGGAGGTCGAACTCCGCGTGGAAGCCCTCCTCGTCCCGCCACGCCTCCATCGGCATGGCGTGGACTGGCTCGGAGCTGAGCTGGGTGTTGAAAGCGCGTTGGACCAAGCGGTCGAAATCACGAAGAACATCGGTTTGCATCATCGAAACTCATTCCTTTCGAAGCTGACATACGGTGATGGTGCAATTCACATCCCGCCAGATCTATGTCTGACGATGTAGATTTTATAACACGGCCTCGTGGCGGTACGCAAGATGCCTCGGGGAGTGTTTTTCGGGAAATGCGGAGAAACTTGGGCAGGCGCAGGCCTCGCCTTCGACGGCTGCCGATGCCCCGGCATGACCCCACAGTGAATAGTAGAAGCCGCATCCGTTGCCATCCGGCAAAGCAGCGGCACTGGAGTTCAAGCTTCACGGAATGCAGGCAGCTGCTTCACCACCGGCTCCGAGGCGTCGATGTTCCTGGAGCATAGTTCCCCGCTGTCCACCGGGCCTCGGCAACCGGGCGTCGTGATATCGGTGCACCCGGTTCAGGGGAAGCCCCGGTTTGTCCCAGCGGCCCTGGGCTCCTACGCATCCCGTACCCTTCCGCTGGGCGGGAGGAGCCCTTTGCCGACCAGAACCTGCAGGTGCCTCCGCGCGGGGGCACTGAGATGCCCTGGATAATTCTTGAGCTGTTCCGCCGTGGGACGTGATACTGGTGGGTTCCCGGCAATGGCGTAATCGCACGACATCAGGAATCCAAATGCGCAAGAAGGCAACGCCGCTGGCGGGATGCTTCCTTGCTGCATCCCGCACCTTGTCCGCGCGGGCACGCGAACCTGAGCCAGCTTTTCTTGGAAATGATTCTTGCCCAGCGCCGATTCGAGGGGAGTTTGCGCAGGATGTCCGCAGGGACAGTTCACACGCCAAAGGGTGCAGCACCCCCCCGGCGGGCTCCGGGGAGTGCTGCACCCTTTGGCGTGTTGCCCTAAATCAAGTCGCCAGCCGGTTCGGCCTTGACCGGCGTCACCATGGCGGCATCCTGCGGTACCCAGACCTTCGGGGTGCGGCTGAGCATGAATGCGATCACCAGGGCGGCGAGGCCGAAGACCGCGACGAAGCCGAAGGCCTCGAAGACGCCCTGCTCCCCCACCGCGGTGGTGACCGGGTCCTGGTGGCGGGCCAGCAGGTAGGCGCCCACGGCGGTGGCCACGGACTGGCCGATATTGCGGACCATGGTGTTGGTTCCGGCGCTCTCCGAGGTATGCGTCTCGGGAACCGCCTCGATCAGCACGTTCGGCAGGGCGCCGAAGGTCAGGGCGATGCCCACCGCGTTGACCGACATGGCCACCAGGAAGACCAGCATGTTGCCCAGGGTGAACATGATTGTTGCGACAGCGGCGAGCATCAGCAGCAGGCCGGTGATGAACACGAAGCGCGCGTTGAACACCTGGGCGAGCTTGCCGCCCAGCGGGGAGAAGAAGTAGCCAAGCAGCGCGGTGCCGCCGCTGAACAGGCCTGCGGCCGCGGCGGAGAAGCCCAGGCCGAAGCCCATTTCCACCGGGTACTGCAGCACGTACTGGCTCGGCACCGACATGCCGCCGATAGGCCCGACCGCAGCCAAGAAGGTGGCGGTCATGACCAGGGCGATCTGGCGGTTCTTGAACATCTTCAGGTTAACGATCGGGCGCTGGGAATGCAGTTCCCACCAGACCCATACGGCGACGATCACCAGACCGGCGATCAGCAGTCCGCCGCCGCCCAGCGAGGCCCAGCCGGCCTTGGCGCTGTTGGACAGGCCCAGCAGGATGCCGGAAGCACCCAGCGGCAGCAGCAGCGCGCCGGCGATATCCAGCCGGCCGGAAGTGGTTTCGCGGGGCTTGTCCTTCGGAAGCACCACGAGGACGGCAATGACCGCCAGCACTGCCAGCACGCCGGCGAACAGGAAGATTCCATGCCAGGAGAAGGAGTCGATCATCAGGCCGGCAATCAGGGCGCCGCCGGCGCCGGCGATCAGCGCGGAGGCGCCGATCATGGAGACGCCCACGGGCAGGCGCTTCTCGTCGAGGTGCTCGCGGGCCAGGCCGAATGCCAGACCCATGACGGCACCGGCCGCACCTTGGATGCCGCGGCCGAGGATGATCATTTCAAGGCTGCTGCCGACCAGGGAGATCAGCGAGCCGATGGCGGCCAGGGCTAGCACCACCACCATGACCCGGCGCCTGCCGTACAGGTCGCCGAAGCGTCCGCCGAGCAGCGCCGCCGACGCGGACACCAGAAGGTAGATGGTGACCACCCAGGCCACGGCATTCGCATCCACGTGGAAGTCCGCCATGAGCGTCGGGAGGGTTACGTACATCATTGAAAGCTCGAACGCTGAAACAATCTCTGTCAGCACCAAGACCGCGACTACCGCCACGAATCCCGGAGCCGATGCACGCGTCGCACTCAGCTTTGGGGGTCTAGCCTGAGACATCTTTGTCCTGCCTTACCGCGCCGTTTCGGCGCTCTGAGGGGTCACCTAGGCACCCTCCGGACAGGACGCCCGGGCAAGGCCATGCGGTGATGTTCTTGCCCGAGCGGGCAGCTGTTTTAGTGGGTTGCGATACCCACCGACTTGGTCCAGAAGAACTCTTCCAGACCTTCAAGTCCGCCTTCGTTTCCGATGCCTGAGTGGCCGATGCCGCCGAAGGGGCGTTCGGCCGTGGCATTGAAGGCGCCGTTGACTGCGATCTCGCCGGTCTCCATCGACTCGGCCAGCCGCAGCCCGCGTCCCAGATCAGAGGTCCAGATGTACCCCGAAAGTCCGTAATCCGTGCCGTTCGCGATGTCCAGCGCATGCGCTTCATCGCGGAACGGAATCACCGCCAGCACCGGGCCGAATACCTCGTTCTGCGCCAGCGATCCATCCGGCTCCACGTCGGCCACGATGGTCGGCGGGTAGTAGAAGCCCTCGGCCAGATCCCCGCCCAGGCGCTGCCCGCCGGTGACCAGGCGTCCACCTTCTTCCAGCGCGTCGCCGAGCATCGAGTCGATGCGGTCGATCGCGGCCTGGTTGATGACCGGTCCGCACATGGTGTATTCGCCGGCCGGATCCCCGATGGGGAACTGCGCCGCGGCCTGCGCGACCTTTTCGATGAACTGCTCGTACACCGATTCCTGCACCAGCAGGCGGGTCGGCAGCGCGCAGGCCTGGCCGCTCATCATGCCGAAGGCGAAGAATGCCGCGTGGCCGGCGGCCTTGTCCAGGTCGGCGTCTTCGAAGACCAGGTTGGCGGACTTGCCGCCCAGTTCCAGGATCATCGGCTTGAAGGTCTTGGCGCAGGAGGCGGCGATGATTTGCGCGGTGGCCGGTCCCCCGGTGAAGGTGATCTTCTTGACCAGGCGGTGCTCGACCAGTGCGGCGCCGGCCTGCGGGCCGCCGGGAACGATGTTGATCACGCCGTCCGGGATCCCCGCCTCGCGGGCCAGGTCCGCGAAGACGGTCGGGGTGAACGGGGTCAGCTCGCTGGGCTTGATGACCACGGTGTTGCCGGCGGCCAGGGCCGCCGGGACCTTCATGGCCAGGGACATCAGCGGCGCGTTCCAGGTGATGATGGCGCCGATGACGCCGTAGGGCTGGCGCAGCGTGTGGCCGAAGGATCCGCCGGCCCCGCCGTTGCTGGTGATGCGGCCCAGCGGCAGCTTGTCCGCCCAGCCTGCGTAGTAGCGGGTCCATTCCACTGCGGCGCCGACCATGTTCCCCGCGGTGACGCGCGGGGCGCCGTTGTCCGCCATGCCTGCGGCGGCCAGCAGCTCGGTGTTCTCCTCCATGAGCTCGGCGAGCTTCATCAGCTTGCGCGAGCGCTGGCTGGCGGGCAGCGCGCGCCATTCCAGGAAGGCGGCGTGGGCTGACTGCACGGCCTGGTCGATCTGTTCGGTGGAGGCCATGGGCACCAGGCCATTGACCTTTCCGGTGGCAGGGTCGATGTGCTCGTGGGTGGTGTCGCCCTGAAGGATCACCTGCGCACCGATGCGCAGGGACGGGGCAGGCAGCTGGATGCCAGTTTCGACGCTCATGAGTTGGTCTCCGGTTCGTAGCGAAGCATGGTGATGTCTCCCTCGGGGTGGTCGCAGAAGACCGGGCGGACGCGCATGCCGATCTCCAGCTGCGCCGGGTCGGCGTTGACGATTTCGGTGGAGAACTTCGGTCCCTCGTCCCACTGGACGATGGCCAGGATCATTTCCCCGGCCGAGGCGAAATGGGCGGCTGGCGGGCGGGTGGCCACAGTGTAGGTGTACAGCGTGCCGGCGCCGGAGATCTCGCGCCATTCAAGGTCGTCGGCCAGGGTGCGCGGGGCCAGCGGGCGCGGGTAGAAGATGTACTCCCCCAGTGACGGCGAGTACTGGATGCGGATCTTGCGCTCGGCAAGGGCGTCCCAGAACGGGCGGGTCAACGGGGTCGGAACCGGCAGCGGCCGGGACAGGGTTTCCGGGGTGTAGGTGGTCATTTTCTGGTTTTCCCTTTCTAGTCGCCCTGCAGGATCAGCGCGGTCTGCTCGCTCATGATGCCGCCGTTGCCGCTGACGAACGCGCGGTTGCAGTCGGCCACCTGGGCGGCGTTGGCGCGGCCCATGATCTGGCGCGCCCCGTCGATGACGTGGTGCATGCCGCCTGCCACACCGGCCTGGCCGAAGGACAGCTGCCCGCCGGCGGTGTTCATCGGGAAGTCCCCGCGGAAGGTCAGATCGTGGTTGGTCACGAAGTCCATGCCCTTGCCCTTTTCCGCGAAGCCCGCGTCTTCCAGGCTCATCAGCACGGTGATGGAGTAGCAGTCGTAGATGGAGACCATGTCCACCTCGGAGCGGGTGATGCCTGCCATGGAGAACGCCTGCTCGGCGGCGTGCACCATCGGCGAGGTCATCAGGTCGCGGGCGTAGGTCGGGGTCTTGTAGGGCACGCGTTCACCGAAGCCGGTGATCCACACCGGGCGGTTCTTGGACTTGCGGGCCAGATCCGCGTTGCCCACCACCACTGCCGCGCCGCCCTGGCAGGGCATGACGATTTCAAGCATGTGCAGCGGGTCGGCGATCATCGGCGAGTTCAGCACGTCGGCCACGGTGATCGGCTGGCCGTGGAACACCGCCTCCGGGGTGGCGCAGGCGTTGGTGCGCTGGTCCACGGCGATCTTGGCCATGGCCCGCTCGTCGTAGCCGAACTCGTAGCCGTAGCGCTTGGCGATCTGCCCGTAGGGGCCGTTCTGGCCCAGGTTGCCGTAGGGGATCTCGAACTCGGCCTGTGGGGAGCCGAAGGCGTTGGAGGAAGCCCCGAAGTGCATCTTGTCGTCCATCACGAACGGCTTGCGGTCGTCCATCGGGAAGTGGTGGGTGCCGGGGAAGGTCACCAGCACCGCGTCGCACAGGCCCAGCTCCACGGCGGCCGCGGCGCGCCAGATGCCGGCCGCGGATCCCGCGCCGCCCAGGTCGACGATCTCCGCGAAGTTCGCGTCGATGCCCAGGTATTCGGTGACGGTGGATGGAACGAACATGTCCGCCTCCCCGATCAGCGGGGTGATCACGCCGTTGACGTCCGTGGCGGACAGTCCGGCGTCATCCAGCGCGGCCTTGGACAGCCGGGCCCACTGCTCCAGGTTGAACGACGGTTCGCGGGTGAGCTTTCGCTGCGGTGGAAGTTCGCAGTAGCCGAGGATGGCGGCTTCGCCTCTCAGTCCCATGGGGTGACTCCTTAGTGCTAATTCTTTGATGGTGAAGTTCGTGTGTCAGGCGGCGGGCGCGTGCTGGCCGGCGAGGATGTCCAGGCCCAGGGCGTCGAACCTGCTCCCGGATTCGCGCAGCGCCTGCAGCTGGCCGGCGTCCATGATCGGTGCGGGCAGCGCGGGGTCGGTGAAGGACAGGGCCTGCAGTCCCGGTTCGGCCTGCTCGTCGACCTGGAGCACCAGGCTGGAGCCCAGCGGCCAGGAGAACATGAGGGTCTGCGGGTCGTCTTCCAGGTTCATCACCTGGGCGCCGAGCACCGTGCCCAGCACCAGCCGGGCCTGGGCCGCGGAACGGATGCGGCCGGCGATGAAGTCCAGCCGCTGCGGCGGATTCTGCGCCCGGGGCTGTTCGTCCCAGGGGCAGTCGACCGCACCGGGCGCGGTAAACTCGTCCTGCCCGTCAAGTGTCAGTTCGGTCTGCACCAGCTGCACCAGGAACCCCAGTCCGGTGTCCTTGGGGTGGAGGAACAGCTCCTTCCACCACTGGTTGTCCAGGTTTTCAAGGATGGTGCGCACCCCGGCCGCGCGGGCGAGGGTCATCGAGGCATGGATGTCCGCCACCTTGAAGGTGATGTGGTGCGGGTTGGCTGCGCCGTGGCTGCGGGCCAGGTGCTCGGCGACGAATCCGCCGCCGTCGGCGGGAGGCTGCAGCAGTTCCAGGCGCATTGCTTCAGCCAGTTCCAGCTGGCAGGGGCTGAAGGCGCCCTGGTGGAATCCCGAGACCCAGCGGGCGCCGAGCGCGCGGTGCACGCTATCCCCGGCAGTGCGCCAGGAAGGCACGGCGAAGGCCACATGGTCCAGTTCGTGGGCGCTCATGAGACACCCCCGAGACGGGAGATGGAATGGGAAGGAAAAGGACTGGCCCCTAGGCTTCGGCCTGCTCCAGACGGTGCTGGATCAGCGCCACGAAGCGGTCGAGCACCCCGTAGGCCTGTTCCATGGTCTTGTCCTGCAGGATCACCCGCGAGACGACGTCCAGCAGCAGCGCCCACACCATCACGGTGATGTCCGCGGCTTCCGCATCGTCCAGAGCGCTCATTGCCTCGCGGATCGGTGCTTCCAGCACCTCGCCGAGCCGGGCCATGACCGGGGCGACGTCCTCCGCGGTGCTGCTGCGCAGCTGCAGGATCGCCTTGTAGAAGTACGGGTGCTTCTCGAAGCTGCTCAAGGCATTGCGCAGCCTGCGGGAGATCACTTCCGTGGTGCTCAGCCCGGCATCCGGAGCCGCCGTCCGCTGGGCGAAGGGCAACGCCCAGTCGTAGACCACGTTCGCGTACAGGTGTTCCTTGGAATTGAAGTACCGGTACAGCGTGCCCAGCGCGACGTTCGCTTCGGAGGCCACGTCGCGGATCTGGATCGAGTCGTAGTCCTGCACCCGCAGCAGGTCCTTGCCCGCTTCGATGATGCGCTGGCGCCTGACGACCTGGTAGGCCGGAAGCTCTGCCTGCTCCGTGGAAATGGTTCCTGCCATGATGTGCCTCGTAAGTGGTGTGTGCCGTGGATTCCCACGGTATCACCAAGTTTTGGGCGAATTGCCTATCACCGGTATTCATTTACCGGTCCTTCCAGCGGATCAGGGCGTCCAGCGCCTCAATCTGGTTTCCGGCAACCCGCAGCGGATTGATTTCAAGTTCTTCAAGATCCTCACCCAGCCCCTGGGCGACCTGGGTGATCTGGAAGATCACCTGCGCGAGCTTGTCCAGATCGGTGGGCTCGCTGCCGCGGAAGCCCTTGAGCAGGTCGATGCCGCGCAGCGATTCGAGCATGCGGCGGATCTCCTCCGGGCTGACCGGCAGCAGGCGCAGCGCGGAATCCTTCAGGATCTCCACCAGCACGCCGCCGAAGCCGACGGCCAGCACCTTACCCCACTGCGGGTCGGTGATGATGCCGACCAGCAGCTCGTTGCCGGCAGGGCGCATCGGCGAGACCGCCACACCCTGGACCTGCGCGTCCGGAGCCAGCCTGGCCACGGAATCCACGATGAATTCATAGGCCTCGGACACCTCGGTGGCGTCCTTGAGCATCAGGCGCACGCCCCCGACCTCGGTCTTGTGGGCGATGTCCTCGCTGGCGACCTTCAGCACCACCGGGTAGCCGATCTCCTGTGCGGTAGCCACGGCGTCCGCGGCGGAGGTGACAACACGTCCCGGCACGTAGGGCACACCCTGTTCGCGCAGGAAGTCACCGGTCTCGATTTCGGTCCAGTGCTCGGCGCCTTCTGGCTTGGCGATGTCGGCCGGAGCCTCCAGCTTCGGCTCGGCGGACAGCTGCGCGGTGCGCTGCCCCCACCAGACGCTGTGCCCGGCGGCTTCGATGCCGCGGTCGAAGGAGTCCGAGGCGTGCGGCAGACCGTGCTTGGCGGCGAAGCTGCGCGCGAACTCGTTGACCTCGGTGGGCAGGAAGCTCATGGCCACCACCGGCTTGGCCGAGCCCTTGAGCTGGCGGTGCAGGCCCTCCTGGGTCGGCCTGCCCAGGTCCACCATGAACTGGTTGTTCGGCCAGGAGGTGTTCAGCACCACGAAGTCGAAGTTCTCGTCGTTGATGAACGCGTCCCCGGCCTTGGTGAGGATGGACGGGTCCACGGAAATGTAGCCTGTGGTGTCCATCGGGTTGTTCACCGCGGCGAATTCAGGCAGGCCGTCTTCGCGCAGCTGGCGCACCGTGGACTCCGCGGGGGCGGGCAGCTGCAGGCCGGCGGCCTCGGCCTTGTCCGCCACCAGCGCGCACATCGCGCCGGAGCCGGTGACCACGCCGAAGCGCGGGCCGGGCAGCGCGCCGTAGGATTCGAGGATGCCTGCGGTGGCCACCAGGTCCTCGATGTTCGCCACCCGGATCACGCCGAATTGCTTGCAGACCGCGTCGAAGATCTTGTCGTCCCCGGCCAGCGAGCCGGTATGCGCGGCGGCGGCCTTGGCGGAGGCCTCGGAGGCGCCGGCCTTGAACAGCACGATCGGCTTGCCGGCCTCGCGGGCGCGGCGGGCCACGTCCAGGAACTGCTCGGTGTCC
Source organism: Arthrobacter sp. 'calajunan' (assembly GCF_046940185.1). Lineage (NCBI taxonomy): Bacteria > Bacillati > Actinomycetota > Actinomycetes > Micrococcales > Micrococcaceae > Arthrobacter > Arthrobacter sp. 'calajunan'. The sequence continues at coordinate 69,139 of NZ_JBKZDY010000003.1, read as the reverse complement.
GTGACCTGTTCCAGGTAAGCGGCGATGACCTTGGTGTTCTCGTCATCCACCAGCAGCGACATGACGTCGATGGCGGAGATCATGGCTTCGTTGCCCACGGTTACGGAAATCGAGGTGCCCACCCCGCGGCTTGCCATGTACGGCAGCAGGTAGATGGCCAGTGCGCCGGACTGGCTTGCCACGCCGACCCCGCCGGCCACCAGCGGCAGCTCGGTCATATGGGCGAAGGACGCGACCTTTGCATGCGCGTTGATGAATCCCAGGTTGTTCGGGCCCAGGATCAGCTGGTCGGCTTCGCGGGCGCGGTCCACCAGCTGCTGCTGCAGCGCCTGGCCTTCGGCCCCTGCCTCGCCCAGCCCGGAGGCCAGCACGATCAGGTTGCGGATGCCGCGGGCGATGCACTGCTCCTGGATATCCGGCAGCGAATTGGTGCCGGTGAGCACGATGGCAAGTTCCGGGGCTTCGGGAAGCTCGGCGATGCTTGCGTAGGAGGCCTGGCCGTGGCATTCCTCGGCGCGGCGGTTGACCAGGTACAGCTGCCCGGTGAAGCCGGCGGCCAGGAGGTTCGAGTGGGCGAAGTGGGACCAGGTCGACTTGCTGTTCGCCCCGATGATCACAATCGAGCGCGGTTCAAGCAGTTCCCGCAAGCGGCCCGGGGTGACGGGGCCTGCGGTATTGATTTCATTGGTCACAGCGGTCATGCCTTAGTTGTCCTTTCACGGCGCGCTCCGTCATCGTCGGCGGGCGCATTTCGGGCTGGGGGCCCGGAGGAATACTGGAGGGTCGAGCTCTGGGTACTGCAAGGGCGGGTTAGCTGCGCGGCAGCCCCAGGATCCGCTCGGCAATCACGTTGAGCTGGATTTCGATGGTGCCTCCGCCGATCAGCGCCGCCGGAATGGTCAGCTGCGAATTGACGGCGGCGGCCGGCGCGTGGGCGAAGAGCGCCGCGGGGCCGGCAAGCTTCAGCAGGTCCCCGGCGGCTTGGCGGGCCAGGCGGCCGTGGGCCACCTTGGCCAGCGAGGAGCCGGCCCCCGGCTGCAGGCCGTTGACCTGGCGCAGGGTTTCGCGCAGGTTCATCGCGCCGATGGCGGTGCTGATCGCGGCGGCGCGGCCCAGCACCTCCAGCGCGTTCTCGCGGGTTCCAACGAAATTGTCGCCGGAGATCAGTTCGCGCAGCCCGTCCTCGGTGCCGACCGAGACGCCGGAGGAAATCTGGGTGCGCTCGTTCTGCAAGGTGGTGGCGGTGATGCGCCAGCCCTGGCCAGGCTCCCCCAGCAGGTAGTCGTCCGCGACGAACACGTCGTCAAGGAAGACCTCGTTGAATTCGGCTTCTCCGTTGGACTGGTGCAGCGGGCGCACGTCCAGGCCGGGAGCTGACATGTCCACCAAGAAGTAGCTCAGGCCCTTGTGCTTGGCGACCTCGGCGTCGGTGCGGGCCAGGCAGATGCCCCAGTGGGCTTCGTGGGCTCCGGAGGTCCAGACCTTCTGGCCGGTCAGCTTCCAGCCGCCGTCGACCTTGACGGCGCGGGTGGACAGGCCTGCCAGGTCGCTGCCGGCTCCGGGCTCGGAGAACAGCTGGCACCAGATCAGTTCGCCCTTCAGCGTGGGCAGCGCGAACTTCTCCTTGATCTCTTCGGAGCCGTAGGCGAGGATCGTGGGCATGGCCCATTCGCCGATGACCGAGGATGGCTGCAGCATGTCGCGGCGGGCGTATTCCTGGGAGATGATGACCTGTTCGGCCGGGCTGGCGCCCAGTCCGTAGGGGGCCGGCCAGTGCGGAGCGGCCAGGCCGTTCTCTGCCAGGAAGCTGCGGCGCGAGCCGCGGGAGTACCAGCGTCCTGCTTCGTGCTCGTTGCGCAGGCCTGCCGCGGTGTCCAGCAGGGCGGCGATGCGGGTGCGAAATTCGGGGTCCGGCTCGTCCAGCTCCACCTCGATCTTGCGTTCGGTGTGCAGCGCGGCTTCGCCGGCCGCCGCCAGTTCGCCGGACAGCGGCGCGTTCAGCGCGTTCAGGCTGATGGCGCGGCGCCAGTACAGGTGGGCGTCGTGCTCCCAGGTGAAGCCGATGCCGCCGAGGATGGTGATCGCTTCGGTAACTGCTTCAATGGATGGGACAATCGCTGCTTCCAGCGCGCCGGCGGCGGCCAGGTGCTGCTGGGCTTCGTCCTGGCCGACCGACACGACGGCGGACCAGGCGGCGGAGGTGGCCATTTCGGCGGCGATCGCCAGGTTGGCGCACTTGTGCTTGATGGCCTGGAAGGATCCGATCGGGGTGTTGAACTGTTCACGGATCTTGGCGTATTCGGTGCTTACCTGGCTGGCCCAGCGCATGATGCCGGCGGCTTCCGATCCGGTGAAGCCTGCGTGCAGCGCGGCGATCTTGCTGGCGGTGGCGTTGCCCAGCACCGCATCAGCGGGGATGACCACGTTGTCCAGGACCAGGGTGGCTGCGTCGCGGCCCAGGTCGGTGCCTTCGGCCGGGACTAGGGAGACCCCGGCGGCCTGAGCTTCGATCACCGCGTAGCGCGCGGTATCCGCGACGGTGAATCCCAGCACCAGGTACTTGGCGGCAAGTGCGCCGATGACCTGCAGCTGGCCGGCAACGGCCCAGCCTTCGGCGATCTGTACGACCTTGAGCTGTTCGGAGGCCAGCACCAGGGTTCCGGTGGCGCCTTCGGCGAAGTCCGCGAGGATTGGCTGGTTGTAGCCGTTTGGTTCGGCCAGGGTGACGGCGGCGCTGGCCAGCATGGTCGGCAGGAAAGGGCCGGAGACATAGCGGTGGCCGAATTCCTCGATGACGATGGCGGTTTCCACCAGCGTTCCGCCCTGGCCGCCGAGCTCCTCAGGGATGTGCAGGGCGTGCAGACCGGTCTCCAGCATTTCGGTCCAGAAGCTTGGCAGTGCACCGGTAGCCAACTTCTCGTGCTCGTCCCGAGTGGTCATCGTGTCTACGCTGCGGCGGGTAAAGTCAACCACTGCCGACGCGAGATCAATCTGTTCCTCGGTCAAGGATAAGGCCATTTCCGGTGCTCCAATCAGGGAACTGCATAACCCCGGAATCAGTGTGATCGGGATTACCTATTGCTAATAACTGAAACTAGACTCTAGTTTACGTTTGTGAGTCAGGCAACACCCTGAGCGAGGAAAAGTGAACAAAAATTTTGATCACTGCGCGCCCTCGAAAAAATTTTTATGTCAACCATTTTCCCTGCCGGGATTTGAGTCCAAGCACCCGGAGGAATAGCGGAAGCCGTGGTTGCGGAGGACGAAAATCCTCCGCAACCACGGCTTCCATTTATGCCGGGTTGCTACGAATCCAGGCCTTGGCCGGCTTCCGGAGCCGGCGCGCCGACCACTGGAATTCCTCCGGTGGCGGGGATCGCCAACGCGTCCGGGTTGGCGTCGACGTCCCCGGCCGGGCCGGCGAACTGCGACTGGTACAGGTTGTAGTACGCGCCCTTGGCCGCCAACAGTTGCTCGTGGTTGCCCTGCTCCACGATGCGGCCGGCTTCCATCACCAAGATGGTGTCGGCGTCACGGATCGTGGAGAGGCGGTGGGCGATCACGAAGCTGGTGCGGTCGCTGCGCAGCGCAGCCATGGCCTGCTGCACCAGCAGCTCGGTGCGCGTATCCACGGAGCTGGTTGCCTCGTCCAGGATCAGCAGCGACGGGTTGGCCACGAACGCGCGGGCGATCGTGATCAGCTGCTTCTCGCCGGCCGAGACATTCGTGCCTTCCTCGTCGATCACTGTGTCGTACCCGTCGGGCAACGCGCGCACGAAGCGGTCCACGAAGGTCGCCTTGGCGGCCTGGATGACCTCCTCGTCCGTCGCGTCCAGCCGGCCGTAGCGGATGTTCTCCATGATGGATCCGCCGAACAGCCACGCGTCCTGGAGCACCATGCCGACCTTCGAGCGAAGGTCCGCGCGGGAAAGCTCGGTCACGTCGCGGTCGTCCAGGAGGATGCGCCCGGAGTTCAGCTCGTAGAAACGCATCACCAGGTTCACCAGCGTGGTCTTGCCTGCGCCCGTCGGCCCCACGATGGCGACAGTGTGCCCCGGGTCGGCCTCGAAGGACAGGTTCTCAATCAGCGGCTTTTCCGGGGTGTAGGAGAAGGTCACGTTCTCGAAAGCAACGTGCCCGTCGGTGCGTTCTGGCAGCGTGGCAGACGCCTGGTCCGGCTCCTGCTCCTCGGCGTCCAGCAGCTCGAAGGTGCGCTCGGCCGAAGCCACGCCGGACTGCAGCATGTTCGCCACGCCGGCGATCTGGCCCAGCGGCTGGGTGAACTCGCGCGAGTACTGGATGAACGCGGTGGCGTCGCCCAGGCTCATGCTGCCCGAAGCCACACGCAGGCCGCCGACCACAGCGATGCCGACATAGGCCAGGTAGGACACGAAGTTCATGACCGGCATGATCATGCCGGAGACAAACTGGGCGCCGAAGCTCGCCTTGTACAGCTCCTCGTTGCGTGCGGTGAAGCGGTCGACCATGTCGTCCTCGCGGCCGAAGACCTTCATCAGCTCGTGGCCGGAGAAGGACTCCTCGATCTGGCCGTTCAGCGCGCCGGTGTTCTTCCACTGCGCGGTGAACAACTTCTGCGCCCGGCTGCCGATGATGCCGGCGGCCGCGGCGGACAGCGGCAGCGCCACCAGGGCGATCAGCGCCATCTGCCAGGAGACCACGAACATCATGATCACGATGCCGATCACGGTCATGACAGACTGCACCAGTTGGCTCAACGCCTGCTGCAACGCATTCTGGATATTGTCCACGTCGTTGGTCACGCGCGAAAGCAGGTCGCCGCGCTGGCGGGTGTCGAAGTAGTTCAGCGGCAGCCGGTTGAGCTTGTCCTCCACATCCTTGCGCAGCTTGTAGACCACGCGCATCACCAGGCGGTTCAGCAACCAGCCCGAGGCCCAGGAGAAGACCGAGGCGATGAAGTACATGGACAGCACGATCAGGATGTACTGCGACAGCTGGGTGAAGTCGATGCCTTGGCCAGGCACGAAGTCCACCTTGGACAGCATGTCAGCCTGGGTCCCTTGGCCGGAGTCGCGCAGCTGCTGGATGATCACATCAGCTGGAGTCCCGGCCGGGATGTTCTTGCCGATCATGCCGGCGAAGATCACGTCCATGGCCTTGCCGAGTACTCGCGGGGCAACCACGGAGAGCACGACGTACACCGCGATCAGCGCGAACACGACCACCATGCCGAGCTTGTACGGAGACATCAGCCCGATCAGGCGCTTGGCCGACGGCCAGAAGTGCTGCGCCTTGCGGACCGGCGCGCCGCCGCTCCAGTCGTCCGAGCCGGCTGCGGCGTCGAACTCATCGACTGCCGCCAGCTCGGCGTCCAGGTCCGCCATGGTGTCGGTGCTGTTGGCAGCGGATCCGCTCTTGTTCTGCTTCTTCGCCATTTAGGCCACCTCCTCCACGCTGAGCTGGGACGTCACGATTTCCTGATAGGTTTCCGAGGATTCAAGTAGTTCCTCGTGGGTTCCCCGCGCCACGATCTCGCCGTGGTCGAGGACCAGGATCTGATCCGCGCCGGTGATTGTGGAGACGCGCTGGGCGACGATGATGACCGCCGCGTCCTTGGTCGGCTCGACCAGTGCCGCGCGCAGCTTGGCATCGGTGTTGACGTCCAACGCGGAGAACGAGTCGTCGAACAGGTAGGTCTTCGGCTTGGCGGCCAGGGCGCGGGCGATGCACAGGCGCTGGCGCTGGCCGCCGGAAACGTTGGTTCCACCCTGGGATACGCCGGATTCCAGCTGGCCTTCGCGTTCGAGCACGAAATCCTCGGCCTGGGCCACGCGCAGCGCATCCCACAGGTCGTCCTCGCTGGCGTCCTGCGCGCCGAAGCGCAGGTTGCTGGCGATGGTTCCGGAGAACAGGTACGGGCGCTGCGGCACCGCGGAGATGTTCTGCGAGATGGTCTCGCGTCCCAGCTGCTTCAGCGGCATGCCGCCCACCAGGATTTCGCCCTCGGTGGTGTCGTAGAGCCGCGGAATCAGGTTCAGCAAGGTGGTTTTCCCGGAGCCGGTGGATCCGATGATCGCGGTGGTCTGTCCCGGCTTCGCGGTGAAGGAGATGTTGGACAGCACCGGCGCTTCGGCACCCGGGTATCCGAAGGTCACGTTGCGGAACTCGACGGTGCCCGGCTCAGGCAGCAGGGTGTCGTGTTCCTGGGCGTCGCGCATGCTCGGATCGGTATCCAGCACTTCGCTGATGCGGTCTGCCGAAACCATGGCGCGAGGAACCATCATGGCCATGAAGGTACCCATCATGACGGCCATCAGGATCTGGAGCAGGTACTGCAGGAATGCGGTCAGCGCGCCGATTTCCACGTCGCCGTTGTCCACGCGGTGTCCGCCGAACCACAGCACCGCCGCCGTGGACAGGTGCAGGATCATGGTGATCGCCGGGAACATCAGCACAAACAGGTTGCCGACCTTCACGCCGAGGTCGGTCAGCTTCTGGTTGGCGTCGGCGTAGCGTTCGGTTTCATGCTTCTCGCGGACGAAGGCGCGCACCACGCGGATGCCGGTGATCTGCTCGCGCAGCACGCCGTTGATCCCGTCGATGCGAACCTGCATGTCGCGGAACAACGGCATGAGCTTGATGACCAGCAGGCCGACGACAATCAGCACCACCGGCACCGAGACCCAGACCAGCCAGGACAGCCCCGGATCTTCCCGGATCGCCATGATGACGCCGCCCACGGACATGATCGGAGCATTGATCATGAAATTCAACGCCATCAAGGTCAGCATCTGGATCTGCTGGACGTCGTTGGTGCCGCGGGTGATCAGGGTTGCCGCACCGAACTTGTTGACGTCCTGGGCGGAGAACGTGGAGACCTTCTCGAACACCGCCTGGCGGATATCTCGCCCGATACTCATCGAGGTCTTGGCGCCGAAGTACACGGCGGCCACGGCGGTGGCCACCTGGACCAAGGCCACGATCAGCATCAGGCCGCCGGTGCGCCAGATGTAGTCGATATCTGCGTTGACCACGCCGACGTCGATGATCTTGGCGTTAAGGCTTGGAAGGTAAAGCGTGGCCATGGTGGTGGCCAACTGCAGGATTACGACCGCTGTAATCCATGCCGAATAAGGTTTTGAATGTTTCAGGATGAGCTTCAGAAGCATCGGGTTTGTCCTCGCTAGCATCGGGCTCCATGACGCCATCTCCCTCCGGGTTAGGGGCATGGCGAAATAAGAGCGATTGCTAGTCTAACCCCCGCAATCGACATGTGAAGTCATCCTTGCGATTGATTTTTACCAATTAGTGAAATCCCGCGGAATTCCGGGAAAAATCACACCAGAATTTGCCGTGCGTTGGGTCACGGGAATTACCCCTGTCGACCTTCCCGTTCGGCTTCGTCGAGTGCGGAATCCGCCTACTCGGCAGTCTCCCGTTCGGGGCTCCTGCCGCGTCGAAACCACAGCCAGAATACGACGGCGGCCAGGACCGCCAAGGCCGCGACATCCACCAGCGGGCTCGACAGCGCGGCGCTGTTTTGCTGAAGCCAGTCCTGCACCTCGAGCGGCACCAGCTGGGGAGCGGATATCAGGCCATTGGTCAGCCAGAAGACCACCCCGACCACAATCAGGAGGATGCCGGTGGCCATCGAGATCACGTGCAGTTCACGCCCGAAGATCTTCACGGTGCGTCCGCGCAATTTGCTGCGGCCGCCCGCGTCGAGCCGGTTCCAGATCCGCGCCAGGATGAACATCGGCACCACCATGCCCGCTCCATAAACGGCCAGCAGCACGCCACCGGAAACCGCATCGCCTTGGACCGCGGCGAGGGTGAGCATTGCCCCGAGGATCGGTCCTGCGCAAAAACCGGAGACGCCGCCGACGGCGCCCAAGGCCAACGTCTTCAGCAGGCCCTTGCCCCCGCTGGCCCGCTGCTGGAGCTTGGACGTGCCCGGAATCCAGCGGGCCAGGTCGAAACCGACACCGAAAAAGTACAGGACACCCATGATGATGAGCATCAGCGAGGCAATGAGGACAATCAGATCTCGTTGGGTCGCGAGGAACAGCCCCACTGCGCCCATGCCCAGGCCTGCGGGAACCAGCACCACTGCGAGGCCGAGGTAGAAAACAAGCCCGTGAATATACAGGCGCGGCCCGCTGCCGACGGTGGAAGCGAAGAACGCCGGCAGCAACAGCGCACTGCATGGGCTGAGCAGCGCCAGCATCCCCCCGAGGAACGCCGAGAGCAGGCCGATATCCATTAGTTGGCGTCCTGGGCAGCCAGCGCGGACTCGATCTTGTCGATGAACACGTCCTTGGGCTGGGCGCCCATGACCGGCTTACCGTCAATCAGGAATGCAGGGGTCGAGTAGACGCCCAGCTGCAACCCGAGCTGCGCATTGCCCTCGATCACGGTTGCGGCTAGTTCCGACTTCAGGTCCTTGGGGAATTGTTCCGTGTCCAGGCCGAGTTCGGTTGCGAGCCCGGTCAGCGACTTTTCGCTCAGGTCCGCGCCCTTGCGGATGGCGCTTCCGGCAAACAGTTCGTCGTGGTATTCCCAGAACTTGCCCTGTTTGGCCGCGGCGTAGGAAGCCAGCGATGCCCGTTCGGAATCCTCGCCGAAGATGTTGACGTCGCGCCATTCGATGCGGACCTTGCCGTCCTTGGCGTAGTCCAGGACCTGCGGGAGGGTTTCGGTCGACCACTTGGCGCAGAACTTGCACTGGTAGTCGGAGAAGACCACGATCCCCACCGGCGCGTCTACCGGTCCGGCGGCCAGCAAATCGTCAGCTGCACGCAGCTCGAACTGGGTCAGGTCCGGCATCTCCTCCGTTGCGCCGGTCTGCTCCCCCGGCTGCTGGACGGCCGGCTGGTCATTCGGTGCGGCTTGTCCGTCGGAATTGATATTTCCCAGATTCAAGGCCACGAAGACCAGTGCGGCGATGGCCACCAAGGCCAGGACCAGGCCGGCCCACCGGCGTTTCGGCTTTGCCTCAGTCTGGTTTTCCATGAGCTCTCCTTGATGTCCAGGTCCCGCGGAGCCTGCGTCGGCCATAATTTACTATGAAGCATAGTCGACTATGTGTCATAGTAAAGAAACGGCGGCCAGTCGCACCGATCAATGGGTGCTATCGTCAACCCTCAGGACAACGTGAAATTCTCTCGGATTGGAGCGCAATGACTAGCGAGCCCCAGCGGCTGGGACCACTTGAATCCCAGGTTCTCGACGTCCTGTGGCAGGCAGGCTCGTGCACCATTCGGCAGATCATCAATCACCTTGAACGCGACCTGGCGTACACCACGATCGCCACCGTGCTGGGAAACCTAGAACGCAAGGAACTGGTCGCGCCGTTGCGTGGCCAGGGCAAATCCGTGAGCTACCGGGCCGTTGTAGGCCGTGAAGAGCATGCGGCGAGCGTGATGTCCCATGCGCTGGAGACCGGCGGGGATCGTGTAGCCTCCATGCGCTTTTTCGTTCAGTCGATGTCCGCCGAGGAAATCGAGCTGCTCCGGGGATTCCTCGACTCGCCTCAGCCGGGGACCGACGCATGACGGCGCTGGTCACCGCCCTGGTCCTGGCCGCCGGTCTGATTGCGCTTGGCGCATGGGGACCGAAGCTCGTTCACGCCGCCGGACCGTCGTTCAGGCGCCGACCCCGGATGGCCGTCGGGCTACTGGGAACCGGAATATTCCTCTGGATCGCCGCCGCCCTGTCACTGGCGCCGCTGCTGGTCTGGGCAGGCACCGGCCCGCAGATCCTCTCGGACCGAGCTTCGCAGATCTGCGTCAGCTGCCTGCAGGCAACCAACCCGTTCGCGTCCGCCCAGCTGCCTTGGGCCCCGCCGGCGTTGCTGACCATTTCTTTCTCGCTGCTGGCCTTGGCTGGCTTGATCGCCATCGGTTTGGTGCGCTTGGTCCGCACCGAGCGCAGCACCGAACAGTTATCTCGGGATCTACACGCCCAGGGAGAGTCCCGAACCATTGCCGGAGCCACGGTGCTCGTCGTCCCGGATTCCCGCCCGCTGGCCTTCACCTTTCCTGCACGCAGGGGTGGAATAGTCCTCTCCACGCAGACGTTGCATCAGCTCAACGAGAACGAACTTGCCGGGGTGCTTGCCCATGAAAAAGCGCACCTGTCCCAGCGGCACCATCTCACCAGCCAGATCCTCGAAGCATTGCCGCTGCTGGTACGTCGCATCCCACTGGTTTCAGCCACGCTTCAAAGCATTGCGGAACTGCAGGAGATCGCCGCTGACAACGCCGCCCAGCGTGAGGTCGACACCGCCACCTTGGCTTCGGCACTGCTGAAAATGGGTGGCGGTTCCGCTCCCTCCATGCCAGCTGAACGGCAAGGCGTGGCAGTGCTTAACGCTGCAGGATCCGGACGCATCCAGCAGCTAGTCGGCGCGCACGCTGGGAAGACGAATTTCCGGCCCGCGCTCGCACTGACGCTCTGCTTCGCGCTGCTCGGCGCCGCATGGCTGGCCATCTGCACCCCCTACCTCCAAGCACTGCTCCAAGGCTGCTGGTAGGCAACCTGTTCATATAAGGTTAACCGCCGCTCACAAGGACAATCGGGAAACGGCAGGTAGATTCAAAGCGCCTTGAATGGACAAGGTCTTAACTTAAACGGAACTTGTTTGAACAAGCCCCATTTCACGTTGTCACCGAGCTTGAAGTGGCTTCACTATGGTTTTGGCTCGCCGGGATGCCGGCGGTCAAATCCCCCATTTTCATAAAATCTGGAGAACATCACAGTGAAGTCATCCTCGCGCGTCCGTGCTGCAATCACCGCTTCGGTACTTGCCCTGGCAGTTGTCATTCCCACCGCGGCCACTGCCTCGCCTTCGCCTGCACCGGAGCCTGTCCCGGCGGCGGCAAAGAAGTCGACCCCGGTCTACGAAGGCCTGCCGTCGGGTGTCAACAAGAAGAAGACTCTCGTCATCGGCCTGGACGGCGCCGCCATGGCGCAGATCAACAAGAAGAACACCCCGAACATGGCCAAGCTGATCAGCGAAGGCATGGTTTCGGAATCGAACCTGTACGCGAACCCGATGGCCCCAACCGTCTCGGGTGCAGGCTGGTCCAGCATCGCCACCGGTGTCTGGCCCGACAAGCACAAGGTGCCGGACAATTCCTTCTCCAACCCGAACTACGACCAGTACCCGGATTACCTGACCCGCATCGAGAATGCCCGCGCCCAGAGCTCGACCCTCGTGGTCGGCACCTGGTCCCCGATTCCAGACAAGGTCTTCGCCAAGGGAGCGGACCTCAAGCTGCGCGGCGGCAATGATGCAGGCACCACCGCCAAGGCCGTGGACTATCTGTTGAACGGCAACCCGGACAGCACCTTCGTGCATCTGGACGAGATCGACGGCGCCGGGCACAGCAACGGCAGCGACTCGATCGCCTACACCCGCGGCCACAAGACCGCCGACCAGCAGATCGGCCAGATGCTCCAAGCCATCGAGCAGCGCAAGACCTACCACAAGGAAGACTGGGTCGTCATGGTCACCTCCGACCATGGCCACACCCCGGGCGGCGGCCACGGTGGCAGCAGCATCCGCGAGCGCGCGACCTTCGTCATTGCCAACGGCAAGCAGTTCAAGGCCGGCACCGAGCGCCACGATGTCAAGATCACCGACATCGCCCCTACCGTGCTGAAGCACCAGGGCGTGCGCGTCGAGGACGAGTGGAACCTCGACGGCAAGAACATCAACTCCATCAAGGCCGACGACTTCGACACCCTGCGCCCGCACCTGAAGAAGGCCAAGGACGAGTCAAAGCTCAGCGCCAAGACCAAGGGCTGGACCACCACCGCTCCGAGCGGATGGACCATCGACAACTCGGCCATGCCCAAGGGCGGCGTGCGCGAGTGGCGCGGCTGGTCCTTCACCACCGACGAGTTCTGGACCAACACGGATCTGAACCAGGGCCGCGAAACCAGCGTCCACAACCGCAACGTCTTCGCCGTTGCCGACTCGGACGAGTGGGACGACAAGGCGCACGATCCCGGCCAGTTCGACTCCACCCTGATCAGTCCGGAGTACAAGGTCAAGGGCGGCCAGAGCGCCACCCTGAGCTTCGCCTCGAACTACAGGATCGACGGCCCGCAGTCCGGCGAGGTCTTCGTCAGCTTCGACGGGGGCGAGCCGGTATTGGTGAAGTCCTACGACAAGAACTACAACGGCGTGGAGCGCATCGCCATCGATGTTCCGAAGAAAGCAAAGAAAGCACAGGTCTCCTTCCGCTACTCCGGCACCAATTCGGCATTCTGGTCCATCGACCAGGTCTCGCTGAAGAAGTAGCCAGCGGCCGCGAACGCATGGCGCTAAGTGATAGTAAGGAATTTCCTTACTATCACTTAGCGGTTAAGTGATAGTAAGGTGGATCAGTAACTATCACTTAGGAAGTGCGAAACCATGGAGTCCAAAGAGAGCAACAGCTTCGTGGAGATTCCTGCGCTTGGCTCGGAAACACATCACTGGCGGCCGCAACAACCCCAAATCTTTTCAAATGCACAAGTCTCCAGGCAGACAGGCGAATACCAATCGGCAGTGGTTCCATCGATCGCCAACTGGTCACCCGATTTTTCATCATCCCTGATGTCCGAACTCGAGGAAGCAAACGATGCATTGCGTCTCTTCGATGCCTATGCGTTCTTATTGCTGGGGCAAGAGAACCCTGCGCTCGGACCCATGTCGAGCATTCTCTTGCGCACGGAAAGTGCCTCCAGCAGCCAGATCGAGCAGCTTTCCACCTCCGCCCGGCAACTTGCGCTCTGGGAAATCAACGAAAGTGAAAAATCCAATGCTCGCACGGTAATCGGCAACGTACGCGCAATGGAAGCCGCATTACAGCTCTCGGAAGAACTCAACGTCACCAGCATCTTGTCCATGCATCACGAATTGTTGCGGCATCAAGACGACCTTGTCGAAGAAGCAGGAAAATTCCGGCAAGAACTCGTATGGATCGGTGGCAAAGATTCCGCCGGCCCCCGTGGCGCCAGCTATATCGCGCCCCAGCATGAACTGATCGCGGGGGCATTGGCTGATCTTGAAACGTTCATTCACCGTCAAGACCTGCCTGCCCTCATCCAGGTTGCCATCGCGCACGCCCATTTCGAGAGCATCCATCCCTTTGTCGACGGGAACGGCAGAACTGGACGGGCCCTTGCCCACGCAATGCTCCGCCATCGCAAGGTAACCACTCATTCGACCGCGCCCATTTCAGCAGGCATCCTGCGGGATACCACCGGTTATTTCGATGCACTCACCGCCTATCGGCAGGGAAACGCCTACGGAATCATCAAGATCTTCATCGATGCTTCGATCTACGCAGCGACAACGGGGCAAGTGCTGTTGCTGGCTCTGGCAGATGCATTGGAAGATTCACGCAGGCAGCTGGATGGACTCCGGTCGAATTCGACTGCGTTCAAGGTACTACCGCTGCTGATAGCGCAACCCGTCGTCAACGCCAGCTACTTGAAGAACGCCCTGAGCGTTACCGACGCAGTCGCTCATCGCGCCATCGCAACCTTGAGCGATCGCGGGGTCCTGAAAGAGAAGTCTGGTTTGCGCAGAAACCGCGTCTGGCAGCACGACCGAATCCTGAAGATTCTGGATGACTATGGGGCCACGATTCGCCGGGACTCGGTGCGCTAGGCGCAGGCACCCGCTCTGGCCAAGCACTCCGAGCAGGCTGGCTGACTGCCTGTAATTTTCGTACCCACTAGGAGACTTTCACTGCTAGGCTCTGCTCATGGATGCAGAATTACGTGCCTTTATGATGTCCTTCAACAAGCTGGCGGACCTCGCTGAAGAATTCCGCCAGAAGCCCAATGGTGCTCAGCTGGCACCCGTGTTGGAAAAACATCTGAAAGTTTCGCCTAGCTCGCTTCCGCTGATCACCGAGGCTTTCGGCTCCCACCGGCTCGCGGATGCGAATATCGTTCTCGACCGCATTGCCGGCAGTGATCCCTCCGCCAAGATCGTCGGTATCGCCGGGCAGCAAAGGTACCATGCGGATCTGGCCGATCTGCTGATGCCGGAGAACCACATGGGTATTGTGGGTGAGCCTTCCTACGCTTCACTTGCCGTGGGCCCGGACCAGCAGCGTCGATTCCTGACACTGGGAATCCACCTCTTCCATTACCACTCCAGCCCGCTGGCAGTTTTGATCCGGAAGGCCAATCCGGAGTACGGGAAGCCCGAAGCTGCATTGGAGATCCTGTCCCCCGACGAACAGGTGACCGACGCATTCCTCAAGGAATTTCGCAACGGGTTGCGCACCTCGAGCATCTTCAAGGGCCAGGTCATCTCGTTCAAGGGCAACGAGTACCAGGAATCGAACGCCGGAGTCGCCTTCCACCGGCGCGAACCCTTCCCGCGCGAACAGCTCGTGCTGCCCGACGGCCTGCGTGAACGCATTGAGGAACAAGTCCTCGGCGTCGGAACCCACCGCGATGTCCTGACTGCGCTCGGTGCGCATCTCAAACGCGGTGTCCTGCTCTACGGCCCGCCGGGCACCGGGAAAACCCACACCGTCAGGTATCTGGCCTCGGCGGCTGAAGACCACACTGTCATCCTGCTCAACGGCGATTCGTTGGCCTACATCTCCCAAGCCGCCGCCATGGCGCGGGCGCTGCAGCCATCGATCGTCGTACTGGAAGATTGTGACCTGATCGCCGAAGACCGCAGCTTCAGCCACGGCCCCCAGCCGCTGCTTTTCGAAGTCCTCGACACCATGGACGGCCTGGAACCGGACGCGGACGTCACCTTCCTGCTGACCACGAACCGCGTGGATTCCCTGGAGCGCGCCTTGGTGCAGCGCCCCGGGCGCATCGATCTTGCAGTGGAGATTCCACGCCCGGATCTCGAAGGACGTATTGCCCTGCTCGAACTATATGCAGCCAAGCTGAAGCCCAGCTCCGACACCGTGCAACAGCTTGCGCACCTTGTCGATGGAACGACTGCCTCGTTCACCAGGGAATTGGTTCGCCGATCCATCCTCAACGCGGCAGTCGCGAACCAGGCTCCGGGTGACGCCCATCTGCTCGAAGCCGCCGCGGAGCTTATGGGCGATGCGGCCACTCTCACGCGAAACTTCCTCGGGGGAACCAACGACCCGGATCTTGACGAGCCGGAAGAATTCAGCGAAGACGCATCCTTCGGATGGTTCCCCGGGGTGGCAGGGAGCTACGAAGCGCCCAGCGGATTTGGACAAGATCCGGAAGCTGAACAGGACGGCGGCAGCAAGGGGTTGTAGGCCGCGCCTTCCTCCTTGCCGGGGAGGAATATCCCCCTGCTGCGCCAGCGCACCGCATCGTTGCCGCTTGAAGGCGTTCCTGCCGTGGGGCGATTCAGTTGGTGATCCCTTGATGGAGCGGGTCACCGTAAATAAACTGCTGAAGCGCGGCAGATGGCCGGCCGAAGAGCAACCGTTGCGGAAACTCCGCCCATTCCTCCGGTTCCAGCTGCACAACATGCGCCGGGTAGCAGCGGTCCACCAGAACCGCCCCACCCCGCTCATCGCGTTGCAGTTCCTTGTAGAGCTGCCCTGCCCTCGGGTTGGGCGCCAAGATGCCCAGCCGTCTCATCCGATCTTCGAGGCGAAGCAGGTCCTCCGGACTCTTGCAACGCCGACGTGCGTGCGCTGCTGCTTCCCTGATTCCCAACTGACGGCCCAATACAGTTCAGGTGTGAAGCCTGCGGCGATCCAGCGGAGGATGTAGTTCTGCAGGTGTTCCGGCGTCTCGCTGAGCTTGCCGCTGGCGAATTCCCCGCTGCGGGTTGCCTGCCGGTAAGCCGACTGCTCGACCGGACGTTCTCCGAAAAATGGGTAGTCCATGACCACGCTGTTCCACAGCCGTTCCTGCAGGGTGCCTTCTGGGTGATTGATCGAGAATTCTGGGTTCTGCATTGTTGTTCGCTCCTGCTCAGGGAGCCGGCCGAGCACCTATTGTGCCGGACTGGCCCACCGACTTACCCGGGACTTTTGTCCGGGTCGGTTCTTCCCCTGGGGCACCCCGCTCGATGAGGAGGGTTGCCGTGCGACCAGCCAGGTACTTTGCGTCGCAGCTCTTGAACTTGGAATCCAGCCTAACCCGCAGCTACCGACAGTATGGCCGCGGCGCCGGATACAGCAGATCCGGTGCCCATGCCTTCACAGGTACGGACACCGGATCAGCCATCGACTCTGGTGGACAAGTCCACCCTTGACTGCAGTTCGCTCGGTGCTAGCGGTCGGCCTCGGTGCAGATGCAGAAGCGATTGCCCTGGGCGTCGGTGATGACGGTGAAGGACGGCGCGGCATCGCCGTCGGAGTGGGCGCCAACTTCTCCCAGCTTCGTGAGCACCGGACCGCTTTCCGAATACGGAACCCACACGTCCAAGTGCAGCCGGTTCGTATTGGGAGTGTCGGTTTTCTGGAACCAGATCGCCGGGCCGCGACCGTGGGGATCGGCGATGCTGCCGTCCTCCAGCGACTTGTACCCAAGCCCGGCGGCCCATTGCTCCGCGATCTCCTGGGGCTTGTCGGTGTCGATGGCAATCTCCACTGCGCGGATCAGGTCGACGCGGGGTTTGGCCCCGAGGGCCGCGGCCCGCTCGGAGATCTTGCTGGCCAGCGCAATGTCGCGGGTGGTGACCTGGCCGCCGGCGTCATGGGAGGTGGTTGTCACGAACACGCGGTTGTAGCGCCAGTCCACGTCGGGGTGGTGGTTGTCCATCTCTGCGGCGCTTGCGATATCGCTGAAAAGCTCGATCGCGGCCGCGGAGGTCTTGGTCTCGAAAACCGCGGCAATGGCTCCGGGGATCTGGCGCCACTGCGGCATCCCCTGGAGGTATTCGTTGAGCTGGTCTTGGGCAATTACGTCCTGTGCAGGCATGCGTTTCTCCTTTCTCCGGCAACCTTCCCACCCGAGGGGGCGAAGTTCAATGGACCTGCGCAGACTGCCAGAAACAACGGACGGTTGCGGCGTACTGGATAACTGCTGTGAACATCGGTCTTCCGTGGAGAGCGGCACCGGCCGCGGCTAATCTCGGCAAATATGGGCACAAGGAGTTTTGATGACTAATATTCACAACGCCAAGGTCTCTGATTCAACGTTGGACGATGTCATTGACGAGACTGCTCACCGCACGCGACGCATCGTGAGCCGGATCATCATCCTCATCGTCGCAGCCATCGTCGCGGCCGCGGCGCTTGGAGCGTTCGATGTGGAATCCAGCACCGACCAGTCCGAGGACCGTATGCAAGTCCACGTGCGCCACCCGTTGGTGGCGCGGGCAGGCAATGAGGTCGAGCTGGAAATACTTGTCAGTTCCGACGAACCGCTGCCCGATACCTGTAAGCTGCGCCTCGCCGAGGACTACCTGTTGTTCTTCGAGGACTTGGCGGTCTTCCCGGACCCGGAATCACAAAGTTCCGACGCGGCCGGTGCTGTGGAATTCGAGGTTGCTCCCCAGCCCGGGGCCACGCAAATGCTGGTTCGCATCACAGGCCGGGCCTCTGACCAGTGGGACTTGCGCACCGACGGGAACCTCGAGGTCGAAGTCGGCGCTTCCACCGTCAACGTACCGTTCACCACCTGGAGGGTTCCCTAATGGAAATTGTCATTCGCGCCGCCATCGCCTTCGTGGTCCTGTGGCTGGTGACCCGCGCCGCAGGCCGTTCCACCCTGGGCGAGCTGAGCTCGTTCGAGTTGATCCTGTTCGTCGTCCTCGGGGACCTGGTGCAGCAGGGCATCACCATGGAAGACCGGTCGCTGAGTGGAAGCCTATTGGCCGCGCTCACCATGATCGTCTTGGCAGTGATCCTGTCCTATGCCAATATGCGCTGGCCCAGGATCGGAAAACTCACCTTGGGCCGGCCCATCGTGCTCGTGCGTGACGGCGTGATCGACCGGCGGGCATTGAGCGGCGAACGCATCGGCCTCGACGAGCTGAGCATGCTGGCACGCCAGGCGGGGATCGAGGAATACAGCTCGATCAGGCTCGCCATCCTGGAGTCCAGCGGAAAGGTCTCCTTCTTCACCAAGGAAGCGGAGGCCAAGCCATGAGCGTCAATACCGAAAGCAAGTTGAAGAAGGGCATCACCGGCCCCCTGCTGTACCTGTTCATCCTCGGCGACATCCTGGGAGCCGGCGTGTACGCGCTGGTGGGCGAGGTGGCCGCGGAAGCAGGCGGAGCCATTTGGGCCCCGTTGCTCGTCGCCTTGATCCTGGCGCTGCTCACGGCCACCTCCTATGCGGAGCTGGTCACGAAATATCCCAGGGCAGGCGGTGCGGCCATTTTCGCAGAGCGGGCCTTCAAAAAACCTGTGGTGTCCTTCCTTGTGGGCTTCTCCATGCTGGCGGCCGGCGTCACCAGTGCGGCGGGCTTGAGCATTGCATTTGCCGGGGACTATCTTTCGGTGTTCTTCGATGCACCCGCCATTCCTGTCGCAATAGCCTTCCTGGGTTTGGTCGCGCTATTGAATGCACGCGGCATCAAGGAATCGGTGCGGGCGAATGTCGGGATGACGGCAATCGAACTGTCGGGATTGCTGCTGGTGATCGTCGTGGCGGCCATATTCCTGGGCGACGGCAACGGGGACGCGTCACGTCTGGCCCAGTTCCCCGAAGACACCACGCCGGTTGCCGCGATCTTCGCGGGCTCGCTGTTGGCCTACTACTCTTTTGTCGGATTCGAGGTCTCCGCCAACGTCGCGGAGGAAGTCGTGGACGTGCCGCGGGTCTACCCCCGGGCGCTGTTCGCCGCACTGCTCACCGCCGGAGTGGTCTACTTGGCGCTTGGCGTGCTCACCTCGATCGCCATGGATCCCAAGGAGCTGGCAGGATCTTCCAGCCCCCTGCTGGATGTCGTGCAGGCCACCGGGGTCGGGATCCCCAGCTGGCTGTTCAGCCTGGTAGCCCTGGTGGCGGTGGCCAATGGCGCTTTGTTGACCATGATCATGTCCAGCCGGCTGGCGTTCGGGATGGCGGAGCAGGGGCTGCTGCCGCCTGTCCTGGGGCGCGTCCTGCCGCATCGCCGCACCCCGTGGGTGGCGATCATCGGAACCACGGCGATCGCCATGCTATTGACGCTGACCGGTGATCTGGCGACCTTGGCCAAGACCGTCGTGCTGCTGCTGCTCTTCGTGTTCACCAGCACCAATCTTGCCGTCATCGTGCTGCGGCGGGACCGCGTGGAGCACCGGCATTTCCGGGCTCCGATCATCATTCCGTATCTCGCGCTGGCTTCCTGCGCTGTGCTGCTCGTCCAGCAGGATGGCGGGATCTGGCTACGCGGGCTCGCGTTGCTCGCCTTGGGTGCGGTCCTGTATTTCGCAACCCGCTGGATCACCTCCCGGTCTACGAAGCGCCCCTCTTAGGCCGCGTCGCAGCCACGGGCGGCGGCCTCGCGGAACGTCGAGGAAAGCCGCGGGCCTTGCGGATGGATTGCCATCCGCAAGGCCCGCGGCCGCTTGAGGTCAATGTTCAGAGCTGGTCGGGACTCTCACGCTGGTCGGGGAGGTTCACCCGGCGCTCGTCGTCGAGACCGATATCCGCTGCATCATCGGCTTCGTCGTCGGGCTCGACCGCGCGATCTTCATCCAGCGGCTCGGGAAGCAGCGTTTCCGGGTTCAGCTGTAGGGGATCAGCGTCGCTTTCATCCAGGATCCGGTCCGGCCCGCGCAACGGATCCTCGGCGTCCAGCGACTGCGGGGCGTCCGAGGAACCTGCGGCAGGCTGGCTGTCGCGGCCGTCGAATGGCTCATCCGCGTCCTCGTCGCGTCGCACATCGTCGAATTCGGCATTATTCAAGGTCATGTCCTTCTCCTTAATTCTTCGTGGCGGCGGCACCGCCAGGAAGCTGTGCTATCAGTTGTTCACTGCTGAGGATCCGCTGGCGGTAGTGCTCCTCCAGAAACTTCAAGGTCACATCCTCGAAGTCCGGGTCCGTGGAAGCCAGGGCGTCTCGGGCAAGAAACACCGGCAAATTGGCGCTGAAGGCGTCGGTCGCGGTGGCGGCAATGCAGGTTTCCGAGGAGACCCCGGCCAGGATGAGGGAGGCAACCCGGTGCTGCAAGAGCAGCGTCAGCAGCTCCGTGGCCCAGAAGGCGCTGTCGCGCCGCTTGATCAGCTCGATGCTTCCCGCCAGATCCAGCTCTGGAAGGATCCGCGCTTGGCCGGTCCCCTCGAAAAGGTAACCCTGGTCGTCCTCCAGCATCTTCAACGTCCAGGTGGACTTGTCTTTCTTGTGCACGGTGCGCACCGCAATGACCGGCATCCCGGCCTTTCGCGCCGCGGCGGCGAGCTTGTTGCACGCGGACGCCAGCCGAGCGCGGTGCTGCGCCAAGTCCTCGGTTTCAAAAAATCCCTCCTGCATGTCGATCAGCAACAGCGCCGGGCTTTGAAGGGATCCCGTCGCGTCCATGGCTCAGCTGCGTCCCGAGCAGTGTTCGCAGCAGTACGGCGCTTCTCCCGCATATACGGCATGGCCCAGGATCACGCAGTCGCAGTGCGAGCAACGCTCGGCCACATCATGAATGGCGCACTCGAAGCTGTCATAGATTCCCGACTTGCCTTCGAAGTCCACGCTGATAGGGCGTTGCGCCGGTGCTCCGCAAGTATTGCAGTTCTGCATTGTTCGACTTCCTTCCGCTCGATGGCCTGCGCGCTAAGTTGTGCTGCCTAGTCCTTGTCGTATTGGTCGTCGGTTGAGTTATCCAGCTCCGGATCGGTGCCCTGGATGGGATCGAGATCCAGCTCTGGATCGGTGACAGCCTCTTCTCCGATCCCCAGGTCCTCGGGTGTTTCACCTGCCGGCCAGTTGTTCTCAACTACGTCCTTGTCCGGGTCCTTGATACGCTCGGCGGCGTGGCTGATGGCATCCTTGGCCTTGTCCAGAAAACCCATGGTGCTGCTCCTTTCGGTTGCCGTCGCCAGTTGGCAACGGCCTTGTCTCTACCGATTATCACTTGGCGCCAACGTGAGTACAGGATTAATCGGGACCTGTCAGGATGCTTGCCACCGGGCCTTTGAGGTCGCTGGGAACGCTTGAGCGCCAGCGCCAACGCAGACAGCGGGGAAAGGGCCCGAATCGTCGTGGGCGCGGTGGCCAGCGGCGTGGAAACGTCCAAGGCCAAGGTCGCGGAGCATGCCCAAGGCAAGCCGATCACCATCGGCGCGGACGATACCCTCAAAGAGGCAATCCGAATTATGCAGCGGCATCAGGTTCGCCGCCTGCCCGTGACCGACAGCCACGAGCTCTTGGGAATGCTGTCGCAGTCCGACACCGCCCGGCACGCCGACGAGCACCGCACCGGCGAGATGGTCTCGGAAATTTCCGAGCCCTAACTGCTTGCCGCGCACCCAGCAGATGGCCGCCTCCTTGCCGGAGACGGCCACTGCGCACTTCGCGCTGAAAACCTTGCTAGCGCCCGTTGGCGTCCGTTCCACCGCGCCGGTGGTCCAGGCTGCTGGGTCCCTTCACGGCCCGATACAGTCCGTAAAGGAAAACCAGGACACCCCAGCCCACAACGATCCACAAGGGACCGGGTGAACTGTCGGGAGAGGCCAGAAGTGCGAAGATGGCGAATCCCACCGCTAGCAATCCGCCGATGAGCATCAGCCAGATTCCTGGCCGTTTCTTGCGTGGTGCTGCTTGACCGTAGGACATGGGGACCTCCTTGTTGATCCTTGATACCTGCTAGTTACCCTGCGTCGAATCGTTCGTCATCCTCGTCGTGGCTTTCCGAGGTCGAGGTGGTCTGCGAAATCCGGCCCCGCTGGGCTACCTGCTCGTCCTCGGTGTGCTCCCGGGGCTCCGTTTTCTGGTCCGGTTGAGTAGTGCGTGCCGATTCGTCCCGGCTTCGTTTCTGGGTCATCTTGATCTCCTCGAGAGACTATGAATTGCGCAGGGCTTCGATCAGCTCGCTCTTGCGCATCTTGGAGCGCCCATTGATACCGACTTCACGGGCTTTTTCCATCAGTTCGCTGACGCTCCAGTCCTCATAGCTGCCCGACTTGCCGCCGCGCTTTCCAACAGCCTTGCGTCCATCCCTGGCTGCCGCGTTGGCGATCCGTGCGGACTTCTGCTTGGAATTGCCTTCTTCGCGGAGCTCTTCGTACAGTTCTTCGTCCTTGATACGACTGCTAGATTTCTCGGCCATGAAAATCCTCCGTTTCCGAGCCTCGATCCCCGGATGCGTTGCGGATGGCATCCGGCTGTTCAGCCCACGCTAGCCGCCTGGGCCGAGGACCGAAAGGAACTGGTTCCCGCTTTGCGGGAAAACCCAGACTTCGACCCCTAGCACATATCCCGCCAGCATCGGCGGTTGCTGAGTCGAATCCGTGAAAATGCTGGTTCCCACCGCTAAACCCTCTGCAAAGGTTTATCGACGGTGCGCCTGGTCGAACACTGGGCTTGTACCGCGCGACGCCCGACCTAGACCGGTCCGGGTGTCTTGGAACTCTGGAAGGAATCTTCATGACCGAGAAATCTCAGCCAGAACACACTGAACCCGTGAACAAGGAGCGCATCAGTCCTCCCGAGCAGCGCCAGCCCGAGCCGGGGCTGGACAGCGAGCTGAAGCCGCAGGCCGATCACGGTGAGCGCAGCTATCAGGGTCGCGGCCGGCTGGAGGGCAAGCGCGCGCTGATCACCGGCGGCGATTCCGGGATCGGCGCCGCCGTGGCCATCGCCTTCGCCCGTGAAGGCGCCGATGTGGCCCTGGCTTATTTGCCGGCAGAGAAAAGCGATGCCGTGACCATTGCCTCGGTTCTGGAGGACGCCGGGGTCCAGGTGTATCATCTGCCCGGCGACCTGCGCGACCGCGAATACCGCGACAAGCTGGTCCACGAAGCCGCCTCCGCGCTGGGCGGCCTGGACATCCTGGTGAACAATGCGGGCAAGCAGATCAGCGTGGACTCGCTGGAGGAATTGAGCGATGACCAGGTCGAGGCCACCTTCGACGTGAATATCTTTGCGATGTTCGCCCTCAGCCGGGCCGCGCTGCAGGTGATCGGAGAGGGAGGCGCGATCATTAACACGACCTCCATCCAGGCGTTCGATCCCTCGGCGCACCTCATGGACTACGCGGCCACCAAGGCGGCCATCAGCAACTTCACGAAGTCGCTGGCCGAACAGGCCGCATCGCGCGGCATCAGGGTTAACGCAGTAGCTCCCGGGCCCATCTGGACCCCTTTGCAGCCTTCGGACGGCCAGCCCATCGAGGCGCTGCCCGAGTTCGGGCACGACACCTGGCTGGGGCGCGCTGGCCAGCCGGTCGAGGTCGCCCCGGCGTACGTTTTCCTCGCCAGCGACGACGCCTCCTACGTGGTCGGGTCCACCGTGCATGTCAACGGCGGCAAGAACCAGCCGTAGGCCATACCGGCTGAAGACAAGGTGCGGGTGCCAGCCAATGAGCTGGCACCCGCACCGTTTTGCGCGTCCTACAACTCGTCCGCGTCATCCAAGCTGAGATTGCGACGCTCGTATTCACGTTGGCTGAAGGTCGCTCGCTGCACAGATTGCACGTCATCGAAGCTCGAACCGATGGCACCGCCCAACGTGCCGAGCGACGCCGCGAGCCAGGCAAGGTTCAGGTATTCGGACATCGACACCTCGTGGCCCAGCTGGGAGGCGAGGAACTCCTGGTCGATAACCACCAGCGACGCCACGAGCAGCGCCAGGAACAGCAGGAGGTACATGGCGGCTGCGGCCGAGGCCACCGTGAGCACCGTAGCTACGTTGTAAATGAGCAAGCGCTCCTTGCGCCGGTGTCCGCGCGGTTTTTCCCACAGCCTGTTATGGAAAAGCAACCACAGCGAAAGCATGAGGATGCTGGCCAGCGTGATGAACGCAAGCCTCGAACTGGCCAGGTAGTCGGCCATCGACCAAATGCTCGTGTAGAAGACGCCGAAGGCACCGGTCGCCGCTGCGCCGGCCATCGCGGAAGACAATTGCGGCACCAAGCGCCACGGCCGGTTGATGCGGATCATCCCCATGGTCAGCAGCACCCGGCCGCGAAAACCCTCGATGCTGTCGATGCGCGAGGGGGTGTCCTCGTCGCTGCGCATGCTGCCGCGCACGCTCAGGGCTTTACCGAGGGGAGACGGGGACGGCTCCGGCAGATTCCCGGTGGCAAGCTCGGCCAGAACCTCCTCAAGCGCTCGGGCAACGCTCCCCGCGGTCACCAGTCCGAGACTGGGCAGGCTCAGCGTCGCCGTGCCCTGTTCCGGGCTGAGCACCGATCGCACCGGCCGCCCCTGTTCGTAGTGGGGTGCGTCGGTGAGGTAGATGATGTAGTCCCACGTGTATTTCTCCCTCAATCGAGGGACATTCTCGTTCAAGATCACGCTTCCCGACTCGCTCAGGGGAAGGCTGAGCGGATCGATCATGATTTCCCAGTTGAACTGCCGCTCCGCGTCGCTGTTGAGCTTCTTCTCCAGCTTCTGGTGGACCTTGTTCGCCATGCCCTGGGCGATCCCCGGGTCGGCAATAAGTCCAACCACCCTGGAAGGTCTGGGCTGCGCCTCCCGATGATCTTCCACGCAAAATCCCTCCCTATCACTTGGAATCCGGCCTTTCGCATCACCGTAGGCAGTCACGAAAGCCCTTCCAAGCTGTGTCCAGCTTGCTTGCAGGTTCATGGACCAACAAATGCTGGAAATCCGCGGAATTCCGGGGTTCGGCATTCCCAGCAAACGCCTATGCGCAATCTCTTGAAGACCCGCAACGCATGTGGAATGGTCAGGATCGCAATGCTCCCCGCCCCATTTCCAGGTAAGGAATACATCTATGAACCACTCAGAGCCTTCGCAAGATGCCAACGAATCATCGCAGGATCAGCAGATGCCCGAGCAGGAGGATGCGCAGTCCGCATCGCAGCAGCGCTCCCGGAAGGAAAAAGCCAAGGAGCAGGATCCGGACCAGGAAGAGACCGCCCAGTTCAACACGGACTGACATCAGCGCACCAACCATTGGGACGCGCTCGGAAACAACGAAGACTGGAGGGAAAATGAAGGCACTCACTTGGCAGGGCAAGCGGAAAGTCGAGGTCAGCGAGGTCCCGGATCCCCGGATCCAGGAACCGACCGACATCGTCATCAAGGTCACCTCAACCGCGATCTGCGGTTCCGACCTGCATTTGTATGAGCTCTTGGGTCCTTTCATGCACGCAGGCGACGTCCTGGGGCATGAAACCATGGGCATCGTCCAGGAGGTCGGCTCCGCAGTCACCTCCGTGCAACCCGGAGACCGGGTTGTCATCCCGTTCAACATCTCCTGCGGGCACTGCTGGATGTGCACGCGCGGGCTGCAATCACAGTGCGAAACCACCCAGGTGCGCAGCCATGGCAAAGGCGCGGCGTTCCTCGGCTACTCGGAACTGTATGGCCAGGTTCCCGGCGGGCAGGCTGAATACCTCCGGGTCCCGCATGGGGACTACGGTGCGATCAAGGTGGGCTCGGACCTGCCGGACCACCGCTATCTGTTCCTCTCCGACATCCTGCCTACCGCATGGCAAGGTGTACGGTATGCCGACGTCCCCGAGGAAGGATCGTTGGCCGTTTTCGGCTTGGGCCCGGTAGGCCAGCTCGCGGCACGCATCGGCAGGCACCTGGGGTATCGCGTCCTCGGCATCGATCCGGTCCCCGAGCGCCGCGCCATGGCCGCCCGCCATGGCATTGAGACCCTGGACTTCACCAAGGAGACAGCCACTGCCCTGCGGGATCTGACCTCCCGCGGCCCGGACGCGGTGCTCGATGCCGTGGGGATGGAAGCGCATGGCTCCCCTACCGCGGCCTTGCTCCAGCAAGCCACCGGCCTGCTGCCGGATCCTGCCGCCCAGCAGGTCATGCAAACAGCCTCCATGGATCGCAATATCGTGCTGACCGCCGCCACGGACGCGGTGCGGCGCGGAGGCACGATCTCCATCAGCGGCGTCTACGCCGGTGCGGCGACCCCGATGCCGATGGTCAAGCTGTTCGACAAGCAGATCCAGATCCGCCAGGGACAGTGCAACGTGAGGTCGTGGACCGATGAGCTGCTGCCGCTGACCGAGGACTCCAAGGATCCGATCGGACTGGATGACTTGGTAACGCATACCAAGCCCCTGTCCGAAGGGCCCGAGATGTACAGCACCTTCCAGAAGAAGCAGGACGGCTGCATCAAGGTGGTCCTGCAGCCCTAAAGCCGACTCAGGCGGACTTCTCGGAGTCCGAGGAAGCCTTCTTCTTGCTCGCCGAGGAGGAGGCTTTCTTCTTTTTCGCTGTCCCGGATTTCCCGGCTTTGCTGGAGGAACCCGTGGATTTCTTGGGTGTCCTGGTCCCGGAAGCACGCCCGGATGGCTTGCCCGCAGATCCCTTGCCGGCGGACTTGCCGTTGCCTGCAATGCTGCGCTTGAGCGCTTCCATCAGATCAAGGACACCTTCCTCGCCATCCTGCGAGGAGGCCGCTCCGAAAGTCGCTTCGGTATCAAGGTCTTCACCCTGCTCGATTTTGGCATCGATCAGCTGCTGCAGCTGGATCTGGTAGTCGTCGCTGAAGTCCTCGGGCGTGAAGTCCCCGCTGTAGGATTCCACCAGCGTGGCGGACATCTTCAACTCCTGCGCGCTGATCCGGGCGGTCTTCTCCGGTTCGGCAAACCCGGCATCCCGCAATTCATCGGCCCACATGATCGACTGGAGCACCATGGCCTTCGACCGCACCCGCAGCACGCCCAGCCGGGTCTTCTGGCGCAAGGCGAAACGCACCACGGCCAACTTGTCGGTATCTTCCAAGGTCCGCCGCAGCAGCTCATAGGCTTTGGGCGATTTGGAATCGGGCTGAAGATAGTAGCTTTTCTCCAGCATCAGCGGGTCCAATTGGTCAGCCGGGATGAACTGCACTACCTCGATCTCGCGGCTTCTCTCCGCGGGCAACGCGTCCATGTCTTCGTCCGTCAGCACCACGGTGCGCTCGCCGTCATCGTAGGCCTTGTCGATGTCCTTGTATTTGATCTTCTTACCGCAGATCTCGCAGCGGCGTTCGTATTTGATCCGGCCGCCGTCCGCGGAGTGGACCTGGTGCAGGGAAATATCGTGGTCCTCGGTCGCGCCGTAGGCTTTCACCGGTACATTGACCAGCCCGAAGGCTATTGATCCAGTCCATATAGCTCTCATAGGCCCAGTGAAGCACCGCTGCCGCCACGGGCATAGAGCGACACCATGCTTGCCAGCCCATTTCAAGGTCATCGCTGGTGCCCCCGCAGCCTAATCGCAAAAGTCCCTAGGAAAGGTGGATTTGCCGGGCACCGGCAGGGAGAGTGGTGGTCAAAGCCTAAGGAAAGGGGTGGATATGGCTCGCAGGGAACAAACGGTCACCGTTGATGGCCGCACCCTGAAGGTCAGCAATCTGGATAAGGTGCTGTACCCGGAAACCGGGACGACCAAGGGCGAAGTCATCGACTACCTGCAGCGGGTGGCCCCGGCCCTGCTGCCGCATGCGGCATGGCGCCCGGCAACCAGAAAACGCTGGGTGGACGGGATCGGCACGGCACAGAACCCGGGAACCGTGTTCTTCCGCAAGGATCTGGAGGATTCGGCCCCAAGCTGGATTCCCACAGCCCGTCTGGAGCACAAAACCCATTCCAATACATATCCCTTGGCCAACGATGCGGCAGTACTGGCATGGTTCGGGCAAGTCGCAGCGTTGGAGATCCACGTTCCCCAATGGCGTTTCAATGCGAGCCTGGAACAACAGCATCCCGACCGGCTCGTGCTGGATCTGGATCCCGGTCCCGGCGCAGACTTGGCCCAGTGCGCCGAAGTGGCTTTGCTATGCCGCGAAATCCTTGAGGGCATGGACCTGCGGCCTTTTCCGGTGACCTCCGGATCCAAGGGAATCCACCTTTACGCCGGTCTTGACGGCACGGCAACCTCCGACCAGGTCAATGAGGTGGCCAAGGAACTCGCCGCCTCGCTGGAACGCAAGCACCCCCGGCTTGTGGTGGCAAATATGAAGAAATCCCTGCGCGAGAACAAGGTGCTGGTGGATTGGAGCCAGAATAACGCCGCGAAAACCACGGTATGCCCGTATTCGCTGCGCGGGCGTTCGCGTCCCATGGTGGCCGCGCCTCGCACATGGGAAGAAATCGAGTCTCCCGGCCTGGAGCACCTGGACTTCCACGAAGTATTGGACCGGCTGTCCGACGGCCTTGATCCCCTGGCGGCTCTGGCGCCTCTGGCGGAACAGGGAACAGACCGGCTCGCGGTCTACCGCTCCAAGCGTGATGCAAAGCTCACTCCTGAACCCGTGCCACAACCGCCCGCGACCCGGAAAACCGCGCGGGCTGCGGCTACGGATTCGGAAAAACCCGTGTCTTTCGTGATCCAGGAGCACCATGCCCGCAGGCTGCACTGGGATTTCAGGCTGGAGCACGAGGGGGTCCTGGTCTCCTGGGCCGTCCCGAAGGGGCCCCCGCTCCAGAGGGGGATCCAGCGGCTGGCTGTGATGACCGAAGACCATCCCTTGGACTACGGAACCTTCGAAGGAACGATTCCCAAGGGCCAGTATGGCGCCGGAGAGGTGTCGATCTGGGATGCCGGTGAATGCACCATTGAGAAATGGCGGGATGGCCAGGAGATCATCGCGGTGCTGTCCGGACGCGAAGACGGAGGGCTCGGCGGCATTCCGCGCCGCTTCGTGCTGATCCAGGCTCGCGGCATGGGAGACCAGGACAATTGGCTGCTGCAGCTCACCAAGGAGCAGCCTTCCGAGGATTCGACGGTTCCGGAAGACATCCCTGAATCCAGCCTGCTGGACGAGGTTCCCAAACCCATGCTGGCCAGCTCCGGGGTGCCGGAGGACATCATCGAAGGCGACGACTGGTGCTTCGAAATGAAATGGGACGGGTACCGCGCCCTGGCCAAGGTCGAGAACGGGAAGGTGAAACTGCTCAGCCGCAACGGCAACGACATGACCGAAGATTTTCCCGAGCTACAGGAACTTGCGGTGCTTGCACCCGAGGGCGCGATCGTGGACGGCGAAATCGTCGCCCTGGACGGTTCAGCGCGCCCGAGCTTTTCCCTGTTGCAGCAGCGCATCTCGCATCGGCGCAAGAACCGGCTCCGGCAAGCGCAGGCCATTAAGCTCAACTTCATGCTTTTCGATGCCCTGCAGCTTCCCCGGAGCAAGGGCGGAAAGCCCGAGAACCTGATCGGTGAACAATATGTGGATCGCCGCAAATACCTTGAACATGCGGTCTCCGACGGACAGTACATTAAGGTACCTCCTGCTCATACCGGACCCACCTTGAAGGCCGCGTTGAAGACAAGCCTCGAGCTGGGATTGGAAGGGGTGCTGGCCAAGGAATGCACCGGCGACTATGAACCGGGCCGGCGCAGCGGCAGCTGGGTGAAGATCAAGCACCTGCTGGATCAGGAGGCCCTGGTTATCGGATGGACCAAGGGACAGGGAAACCGCGCGTCAAGTATCGGCTCGCTGCTGCTGGCCGTCCCCGCCGGCGATGAGTTGGAGTTCATCGGTCGGGTCGGCACGGGGTTCTCGGATCTGCAGTTGAAGGAGATCCGCGAACGTCTGGAGAAGATCGCGCGCAAGACCCCACCGGTCAAGCACATCCCGGCGCAGTTCCAGCGCGATGCGCACTGGGTAACCCCGAAATATGTGGCGGAGGTCCGTTACAGCGAACTGACAAAGGACGGGCGGCTGCGGCATCCGGTCTGGCGCGGTTGGCGAGATGACAAGGAGCCCGCTGAGGTGCGCTGGGAACACCCCGGCAGCCTCATGAAGTAATCCAACGAGCAATGCACGTCAACGGAAGGTATGAACAATGAAAATTCTGGTCAAGCTCTTCGGTACGGTGGTTTCCCTGGCTGCCGGGTGGGTCGGAACCAAGCTGGTCAGCACGGTGTGGAAGAAAACTACCGGCGACCTCCCTCCCACGCTGACCAACCCCGAGCAGCAACAACAGGAAAAGCTGGGCAAGGTGCTCTCCTTTGCCGTGATCTCCGGAGCCAGCGCTGCGGTAATCCAGGCAGTCACCAAGCGCTGGACGCGCGGCTTGGAAGCCAAGGTCCGCTCGCACTAGCGGCGGCAGACTCATGGCGGCGTTCCCCTCCGGGAGCGCCGCCATGCGCTTAAGATGCACAGTCCGGGTCAGCGGCTGGAGACCTTCACGAGCTTGCGGTTGATGAATTCTTCCATGCCGTACTTGCCTAGCTCGCGTCCGATGCCCGAGCGCTTCACGCCGCCGAACGGCAGCTCTGCGGCCGAGCCGGAGGGCTCATTGATGGAAACCATGCCCGCCTGCAGCTGCGCGGCGATGCGGTGCGCACGCTCCAGATCCTGGGTGTGGACGGACGCACCCAGCCCGTAGTCGCTGTTGTTGGCCAAGGCGATGGCTTCTTCTTCCCCGTCCACCTTGTACAGCACTGCCACCGGGCCGAACAGCTCCTCGGAGAACGCACGCATATCCGGGGTCACATCGGCAAGGATGGTCGGTTCGAAGTAGGCGCCGTCGCCAGCCACCGGCTTGCCGCCAGCCAGCACTGTCGCACCCTTGGAAATGGCGTCTTCCACCTGGGAAGCCAGCCCCGACTGCGCAGAGGCCGAGGACAGCGGGCCGAGGAAGGTTTCCTTCTGCGTGGGGTCCCCGGACTTGATGCCGGCGACCTGCTCGGTCAGGGCCTGGGCGAACTGGTCGTAGACCGAGGAATCAACAATGAAGCGCTTGGCCGCGTTGCAGGCTTGGCCGGTATTGCCGAAGCGCGCCCGCATCCCGAGCTTCGCGGTGCGGTTGATGTCCGCGTCCGGAAGCACCACGAAGGGATCGGAGCCGCCGAGCTCCAGCACGACTTTCTTCAGGTTGCGGCCGGCAATTTCCGCCACCGCAGAGCCTGCACGCTCGGAGCCGGTCAGCGAGACGCCCTGGACGCGGCGGTCGGCAATGACGTCTGCAACCTGGTCATTCGTGGCGAAAATGTTCACGTACAGCCCCTGGGCGGCACCTGCGTCCTTGAAGATCTGCTCCATGGCCAGGGCCGATTCCGGGCACTGCGGGGCGTGCTTGAGCAGGATCGTGTTGCCGATCATCAGGTTCGGAGCCGCGAGCCGGGCCACCTGGTAGTACGGGAAGTTCCACGGCATGATGCCCAGCAGCACGCCCACCGCTTCCTTGCGGACTACTGCGGTGCCGCCGCTGGCGACCTCCAGTTCCTCGTCTTCCAGGAACTTCGGCCCGTTCTTGGCGTAATAGCGGTAGATGGAAACGACCAGCCCGATCTCGCCCAGGGACTGGCTGATGGGCTTGCCCATTTCACGGGTGATGATGGCGGCCAGCTCCTCGGCGCGCTCCTCGTAGATGTCCGCGACTTTCTCCAGCAGCGCCACGCGTTCGTCCAGCGTGGTGCGGGACCAGTCCGCATAGGCGGCATCTGCGGTGGCCAGCGCTTCTTGGATCTGTTCATCGGTGGCAGTAGGGTAGGTTGCCTCGACAACTCCGGTCGCGGGGTTGGTCACTGCGTACTGGCTCATGATGCTCCTTGCTGACGTTCGGCTGCGCTCGGATTTCTGCGCGATGTTCCACATCCAGCGTTCCATGTTCGGGCAGGAAGAGACAGCGCTTGAAGCAAATCATCATCTCTGTTCGCAGCCAATGAAATCCCGCTGCCGCTTCAACCGGCTCTGATGGTATCCAAGGAGTTGTCAGCGCAGGTTCCAGTTTCGCCGGCGAGCGCGGAAAGATAATCCGCGAAACCGGATTTCAGCCGCCCTTCCAAGCGGCCTGAGGTGACCGCATGCAATTGGTCCGTGGCGACCACGCGGTATCCGCGACGCCTGAGTCTGGCCACGAGCTCAACGTCCTCATGGGCTGCCAAGGTCTTGAAACCCCCGACCTGCAAGTACGCCGTGGCGCTGACCCCGAGGTTTGCCCCGTGGATATGCGGATGGTGGGGCGCCAGCACGTAGCGTTCCCGCCACTGCCGGTACAGTTGCGGGGCCAATTCGACCCGGTCGGGTTCCACAGTGCCGGTCACCGCATCAGCCCCCCCGAGATAGGCCACGGCGAATTCCTTCAGCCAGTTCTCTGGAACCCTCGTGTCGGCATCGGTGCAGGCAATCCAGGTTTCTGATGTCCCGTGCGGCCCCGGCAGTCGGTTGAGCCCTTGGGCAATACCGAAGGCGCGGGTCGCTCCGACATTACCGAAGTTCACGTGGTGGGCAAAATAGCCCGGGTGTGTGGCCGCGAAGTCGCTGGCACGCTGCGCAGTGCTGTCCGTGCAGGTGTCCAGCACCACCATGGTGTGCACGGCGATGCCTGGGCAAACCGCTTGCAGGTTCAACTTCGACCGGTCCACGGCTTCCAGGCAGTCGAGGATGTACCGCTCTTCGTTATGGGCGGGAATGACAACCAGTATTGTCCGCAGTCTTCTAGCCATCCAACTGCCCGGGTTTGCGAAGGATTTCCAGCAAGAAGTCCCGCTCTTCATGCATCACCAGACGGTCCCACCGCCGGCGGTGGGCAATCCGGTGAACAGCCTGCCCGTCCAGAGGCCATCCCTCGATGGGGTGGAGCCAGTGGCAGAGCAGCAGTTCACCGCCGGGGGCCAAGACAGATTCGCACAGGCCTAGGAGTTCTTCAAGCTCGTCGGCGGCCAAGAAGTAGCCGATCTCGCTGATGACGACCAGATCGACCGTGCCATGGGCGAGTTCCGGCCATTGCTCGGGAAGCAGACGCTGTTCCAATCGCACGTGCTCGAAGCGCGCGGTTTCGCGCTGCGCTTGCTCCAGCGCGGTTCGGCTTGAGTCAATCGCCACCAGAGACGTACAGCGTTCAGCCAATGCCGAGGTTTGGATTCCAATGGAGCACCCAAGTTCCAGCACCGTGCCGTAGTGCTTCCGGGGCAGGGAGCTGAGCAGTATTCCGCGCTTCCTTTCCTCGTACCCGCTGTCCCTGTAGTTCCACGGATCAGGTTGATCCAGATAGAGATCTTCGAAAACCGAAGAGGTCATGGCGGTATCTTTCTCTCCGGAACGGGTCAGCCGGAAGATCTCCTGGGACTGCAGGAAGTGCTCCATGACTTCGGCACTGAGCATTGCCTCGTCCCCGGGCTGGTCGGACAGGGGCTGCGTTTGCGACTGGTGCGCGGATAAGGCTTTTCGCTTGGCATCCAGCGCTGCCGAATCCAGTTCGAGCCTGTTCCAATGCCACCATCGGCCGTCCTCGAGCGGTGAGGCCCAATGCCAGTACCAAATGGGGAACTCCAGGTGGAAGAGCGACAGTTGCTGCGCGATGCCCGCGGCGACGAGTCCGAGGACATCATGATCCGTATGGGCATCTGCCCGGTAGGTGCTGGCCAGCACGCACGGTGCTTCCTGTGCACGGTCAAGCAGGGCTTCGTGGAGTTCTGCGCGATGTGCGGCCAGCTGTCCGTCGGGAAGACCCAGCCTGCGAACCGTGATCCCGGGGCCGGTGCCGCTGTCCCGGCCAAGCTGCATCATGGCTTGGGAGACTTCCCCTGCACGCAAGCGGGCCAGCTGCTGTGCGGAGTGGGTCGAGGAGCCAGGATGGGAAGCTTCCCCGTCGGTGCAGAGGAGCACCTCCACGGTGATGTTGCGCCGCAGGGCTTCCTGCATCAAACCGCTGGCGCCGAGCGTTTCGTCGTCGGGGTGGGCTGCGAGAACCAGCAGCCGTTGCGCTGATTCGAAGACCTGGTCCAACGGCAGAACCTCCAGATCCTCGATTCCGCAGTCACGCCAAGCTTGGGCAGAGGTTCCTTGCTGCAGATGGCTGAACGTCACCATGGTTCTTGTTCCTTACTCCGGTCCTCCAGAAGCATCCGTCCCAGCGCGGCATCATCGCGTGTGGCATGGTGCTGGCGAATGTAGATCGAGAGATCTGCAACCCGGCGGGCATGCTCTTCATCCAAGGCCAACGGCCCGGGCCCAGTGGCATGGCCGCTGATGTGGATCATGCGTTCACAGATCCGGGCGATTTCTCCTCTGGTCTGCGCGGCTTGACGCGGGCCGAGCTGTTCTCGATCCGCAAGCTCCGCAGCGCGTTCGAGCATGGCGGCCCCGGAGGCGAGGAGCCTGTCGGCCTCCCCCAGCCAAGCCAAGGCCAGCTGGTCTGGTTCGCGCGTGCGCGCCGTGCCCAGCAGGTGCCGGAACAACCCGACGGCCCCGCCGAACCAGCACGCCGCGACGCCAACGCCTCCCACGGCGAAGCCGGAGCGTTCAAGATACCAGCCGGCTTCCCCCACCGGTTGCGCCGGAGTGTCCATGCACCGAAGTGATCCGCTCGGGACTTCTTGCAATCCCCGGCTGACCCAGCTGCTATCGGCAAGTTCTGTTTCCGGCCCACCCAGCTCGATCATGAACAATTGCCGGCCCTGCGAGGTGTGCGCGCTGATCAAGGCGTGAGTCAATTCTCCCGCCAGGGAACACCAAGGCTTGATTCCAGTCAGTGTCCATTGCCCTGAGAATCGGCTGGCTTCGAGCCGCTGGCCAGGTGCCTCCGCGGCAAAAACACCCCACGTGGTCGCTTGGGGCCACGGCATGTCGGCCTGGTGCAGTATGGCGGCGGCATCAAAGTGCGGTTCGAGCGTGCGCGCGGCGACGAGGTCCAGGGCCGCGACCGAGGCGAAAAATTCCCACAACTGCCGCGTCGAGCCGTTGCCCGGCACCGGCAGCTCTCCTTCGATCTGTTTCAGCGCATGCAGGATGGGGGTGGCGTGGCCTTTGCACCCGGCGGCCACATGCAGCAGATGAGGCGCGCTGGCCCACCATGTGCCCTCTTGATCTGCGGCATCAGCCCTATCGCCACGCGAAAACAGAACTGGTGTCGATTCCACCGGGGCTCCTCTCTGTCGTTGCCACTCAGTGTAAGTCAGCGGCATGGAGCCCCCAGGCAATCTGAAAATTTCCACAAAACGAACTCGGTGCGGCAGTCCCTACATGCCCTTGAGGTGCTGTGCACTATTGCTGAAGCGCTCGAGTTCTTTTCGGGCTTCCCCCTAGCAGGGGAGACCGGAAACACCTAGAATGAAAAGAAATTACCGTAATACGAAAGTTGAGATCGTGGCTGAACATTCCGCTCCCCTGGCCGTGGGCCAGCAGGCCCCCGCATTCTCCCTGCGCAACACCGAATCCGAGGTTGTTTCGCTTTCCGACTACTCTGGCAAGAATGTCATCGTCTACTTCTACCCAAAGGCGGCAACCCCGGGCTGCACGACCGAAGCCTGCGACTTCCGCGACAACCTGAATTCGCTGCACGCTGCTGGTTATTCGGTTTTGGGCATCTCTCCCGACGAGCCGGAAGCCAATAGCCAGTTCGCTTCGGATGAGTCCTTGAACTTCCCGTTGCTCTCCGATCCGGACAATGCCGTGGCGAAAGCCTACGGATCTTTCGGCGAAAAGACCTTTGGGGACAAGACTTTCGTGGGCACGCTGCGCTCAACGGCAGTGGTGGACCCTGAAGGGAAGATCAGTCATGTGGAGTACAGCGTGGATGCCAAGGGCCACGTGGCCCGCCTGCGTGATGAGCTGGGTATCTAAAGTCCCTAAGACCAGGCGGCCCTCCTGAATTCGGCCGAGGATGGGCGCAGGGGCCGAAGGTTCCCGCACCCATCCTTTTGCGTCCGCACAGTCGCCATCTGATACTCCGCACCATAGTGGACTTTTGCCGGGCTAAAAGTTAGCTAAGCTAGCATTATTCCCAAGCCAAAGGAACTGCATGCCCCGCACAACCGCCCCGCTCCAGCTTGTCTGGTTCCGCGACGACCTGCGCACCGCAGACCATCCGGCGCTGACCGCCGCCATGGCTGCAGGTCCGGCCATCGCCGTCTACGTCTTCGACGAGCAATCCCCCGGACTGCGGGCGCTTGGCGGCGCCGCGCGCTGGTGGCTCCACCACGCTTTGCTCAGCCTCCGCGAATCACTGGCCGAGCTGGGTGTTCCACTGGTTCTGCGTAGCGGACAGGCAGCGGAAATCATCAACACGCTGGCCGAGGACTGCGGAGCGCAGGGCATCCATTGGACCCGCCGATACTCGGAAGCCGAACGGGAAGTCGATGCGCTGGCCAAGGCGAAGCTTCGCGGCGCGGGACGCGAAGCGCACAGCTACGCAGGCTCATTGCTGCACGAGCCCTGGGAACTCCAGACCCAGGAGGGCAACTCCTACAAGGTCTTCACCCCGTTCTACAACAAGCTGCGCGATGCCGAGCTGCGTCCGGTCCTGCCGGCCCCTGAACCGCAGGAAACCGTGAACAGCCTTCCAGCCAGCGAGGACCTGGAGAGCTGGGACCTGCTTCCCACCAACCCCGACTGGTCCGGTGGGCTGGCCGCAAGGTGGGTCCCTGGAGAAGCCGAGGCGCACTCAAGATTGGAGGAGGTCGCCGAATCCATCGCCGCCGACTACCCGCAGCATCATGACCGACCGGATCTGGACGGGACCAGCGCGCTGTCCCCCGCCCTGCGCTGGGGGCACCTCAGTCCGCACCAGGTCTGGGAAGCTCTGGGCCGGCAGTCAGCGTCGAATCCTGGCGCGTCCGAGGGCGTCGCCGCGGTCCGGCGCCAGCTGGCGTGGCGCGATTTCTGCTGGCATTTGCTCTACCACCACCCTTCGCTGCCCACGCAGAACCTGCGCGGCGAATTCGACGCCTTCGACTGGGCGTGGCCGGAGGACGATCCGCAGGCCGCGGCCCACGTTGCCGCCTGGCAGCACGGCGAGACAGGCTTCCGCCTGGTCGACGCGGGCATGCGGCAGCTCTGGGAAACCGGCTGGATGCATAACCGCGTCCGCATGGTGACGGCCAGCCTGCTGGTCAAGAATCTGGGAGTGCACTGGAAGGTCGGCGAGCAGTGGTTCTGGGACACCCTGGTGGACGCCGATCTGGCCAGCAACAGCGCCAATTGGCAGTGGGTTGCCGGCAGCGGCGC
Source organism: Arthrobacter sp. 'calajunan' (assembly GCF_046940185.1). Lineage (NCBI taxonomy): Bacteria > Bacillati > Actinomycetota > Actinomycetes > Micrococcales > Micrococcaceae > Arthrobacter > Arthrobacter sp. 'calajunan'. Next base: position 32,229 of record NZ_JBKZDY010000003.1, on the reverse strand, counting down.
AGATGCTGCCCCATATTTCCGGGTGTTCAACCCCGAGCTTCAGGCGAAGAAATTTGATCCGCAGGGATCCTACGTGGCGCGGTTCGCCCCGGTGGCCCACGAGCCCATTGTGGATCTCAAATCCTCGCGAGCCCAGGCCCTTGAATCCTACGACCATATGAAAGCCCGCCACAAGGGCTAGTCGTCTGACAGGCGCTCCCTGATCCGGGCATCGATGTCGGCGGACAGTTTATCGATGCTCGCCAGCGCGCGGTCCAGCTGTTCAATGGTGCCATACAGGCCTGCGGCTTCGCCCTCGGGTTGCCCAGAGTCCCGGTGCGCTTGCAGCGTCGACAAATCAAAGCAGACGTTGGCGCGGCACCCGGAGATCGAGGCCCGCAGCGCTCCCAAGGCGACGACCACGTCGGCAACCAGGGCCTGGTTTCCATATTCGGCCAGCCATCGGATGTCATCAACCGCCGCCGCGGCCCGCCTCCCAATGGCGGCAGAGGACCGGGCAGCTTGCAGTGCCGCACCACAAATCGCCGCCGACCGGGCGGCGCCTGCCGGAGCGTGGAAAGCCGCACCGAAGGATGCAGAGCAAGCAGCGTCCTCATCCGCCAGCTGGAGGGATTCGTTGCGCAAGATTTGTCCTCGTCGCCTAATGCGCCCCGCTTCTCCCTCAGCCTCGGCATCCTCGCTGTAGCCGGCGGCCATGCAGATCAACGCCGCTGCCACGGACAGCATCACTCCGCTTCCCGCTCCCCCGCCAGGCACTCCGGTGGTCTGCGAAAGCTTCTCGGTCCATTGCGCGACCGTCAGCTGCTGCGTGGATACGGATTCCGGTTTTTCCATGCCACCAGTGTGCGCGCAGACCGCCGCAGGCCAGCGCTTCCTGAGTGGCCCCTGAGTTCCGCCAACTGCCTTCCCGCCCCGAAACCCCATTGACCGCCGCGCGCGGCAGTTCCGTAACTGCCGGAATGACCTGCATGGCGACATCGGGTCAGGCAGCCGCACACGGCGCGATTCGATGCCATCGAATCCCCGGGCGGCAAAACATGCAAGTGCAACTAAAGTGACCCCGGCTACACAAAACCTCAAAGTTCCCCGAGAAGTCTTGCTTTGCTGGGCACTTGGTAATTCAGGTGGTCGCTTGCTGAAATATAACCATATTTCATTAATTGACTAGGCCGTTTTTAACTATCCACGGTGATAATAATTCATCTAAAACGCAATCTGACATGGAAATTTCTGAGCTCACTCCCTGGCGAACTGAACTTTCCTTCATGTTTCGAGACAACCAAGTCCAATTAAGATAGAACTCCTTAAGTGACGTAAATGCAGTGGATTTCGTGCAGTTCGCAAGCTCAAGCCAGAGCTGCACGAAGTTCCAAGAACAACGGGATCACCCGGACAGTTACGAACAAGGTGGAGGTCAAACAGATGCCAGGACGTATAGTCAGGACGAAAACGGCCGAGCGAGTCTCGGAACTTCTCGGGTCACGTGAAGGCCGCAAGCACTTGTCCGAGTACGGATGGGCCCAGGGCATGCCAATCGTGATGACGGTGTCAACGGAATCCGTCAACGACGTGATGGGACTAGTAAGCATGCATGGCCGCTCAGTTCTGGTCGCAATGCTCGATCCCCGGACGGACGAGCTGAAATTCCTCTATGTGGCTACGCCTAATCCGGCCTTGGAGACCGTGGGATGCGAAAAAGATTCAACCCCGATTTCGGATCTCTTCGAGCGCGCCGAGTTGCAGGGCTTGGTGACTTTTCGCTCGAAGTACTGGGAATGCAGCACGGTCACGCACCCAGTCCCCGTTTTCCACGGTGCACCCGAAGTGAAGAGCTACGCCCAGCATTTCAATAGTTGACGAGGATTTTGCACGGTACGTATTCCGGCGCTTGGCTGCTGGGCAATGACCAGTAATCGGTCGCCCAGCGGCCGGGCCGCCGAAGAACGTTCTGTGGGGCAGGCATACAAGTGATGTCATCGGGAGCCTGGAATCCCGCAGGGACGGAGGAACACCCGCAACGGGTTATTCCGCCCCATCGCCACGAGCACAATGCCGGACCGCGTCGATCAGCTCTTGGATCTCATTCACCCGTCCATCCCAATAGGGGATGCCAAGGCCAAAACCGTTCGCCGCTTCCTCGCTCAAGCGTCGGAGACAATCCCGGTGGCTCTCCAAGGCGCTGATGAGATCGTCGAATTGGTCATCGTTGAGATTCAGATGCAGGTGCTTGCGAGGTCGGCGGTTCATCGGCAATTTCTGTAGGTTCATTGGCTCCACGTGGGTTCGACCTTACGCCTGCCGCTCCTGCCGTAAGGGGGTTGCCGGGGTTTTAACTGAAACTCACAAGTTGGCATCTCGTCTCAAAGCGCATCCCAACCAACTAAAACAGCCCAAGCAAATCCAATACTTCTTTTTGGAGGAACACATGAGCACCAATGACGTAGAAAAAGTCGTCAAGATCATCGAGGACATCAAGGTGGGCATGCTGACCACCCGGTCGGGAGAGAACCTGCTCAGCCGGCCCTTGACAGCAGTTCAAGTCACCGACGACGGCGACCTCTGGTTCTTCATCGCGACAGAATCCGAAATCGCCCAGGAAGTGGCGAAGGATCGCAACATCAACATCTCGTTCTCCGACAAGACGAGCTGGGTCTCCGTCCGCGGCACCGCTGAGATCGTGCGCGATGTCGGCAAGAAGGAGGAACTTTGGAACCCTGCGGTCGAGGCATTCGCCCGCGGCGGAGCCAAATCGCCGAATGTCGCGCTGCTGCATGTGAGTTCCGAATCCGCCGAGTACTGGGAAAATCCGGGAGGGCCGGTCAGCCTGGCCGCCAGCTGGGTCAAGCACAAGCTGACCGGAGAGCAGGCGCACCCCGGCGATTCTGGGGTGGTTGACCTTTAAATTCGCGCGCGCCGACTAGTGACGCGTGAGTCAACTAGTCAAGAGATTGAATGCAACCTCGACATGAAGCAATAAGAGTCACGTCTGTTGGAGCGTTCAACACTGCACAGTCGGGAACGTACCAAGTTTAGGAGTGGCCCAGCTAGACCTCAAGTTCAGAAAGGACATATATGAGCCTACGCCAACGAGCATGTATAGCAAGGGAACGTGCCACATGCCTCTCTACTGCAGACCCCCGCCTACTTCCAAGGAATTCGGGAAGTAGGCGGGAGCGGAACTATCTCTAGGCAACCGCGGGCGCATGATCGTGCGCGCTAGCCTGGAAATTTCACCAGCTTGTGGTTCACGAATTCGGCCATCCCGAACTTGCCCAGCTCACGACCCACTCCAGAGCGCTTCACGCCGCCGAAGGGCAGCTCCGCGGCGGTGCCGGACGGCTCGTTGATGGAAACCATGCCGGTTTCCAGGCGGGCGGCAATGGCCTGCGCACGCGCAGGATCCTGGGTCTGCACCGAGGCGCCCAGCCCGTAGTCCGAGCTGTTGGCCAACTGAACCGCGGCGTCGTCGCCGGAGACCTTGTAGAGCACTGCCACCGGGCCGAACAGCTCTTCCGAATACGCACGCATGTCCGGGGTGACGTCGGCCAAGATAGTCGGAGCGTAGTATGCGCCTGTGCTTTCGATCTTGGCTCCGCCGGCGAGAACCGTAGCGCCTTTGTCGATGGCATCCTGCACCTGCGCGGCCAGGCCGTCACGGGCCGCAATCGAGGACAGCGGGCCCATGAAGGTGTTCGGGTCGGTGGGGTCGCCCACGATGATCCCGGCCACCGCGTCGGCGAAGTTCGCGGCGAACTCGGAGTACACCGACTCGTCGACGATGAAGCGCTTGGCCGCGTTGCAGGCCTGGCCGGTGTTGCCGAAGCGGCCGAATAGGCCCTGCTTCGCGGCGGCCGGCACGTCGGCGTCATCCAGCACCAGGAACGGATCCGAGCCGCCCAGTTCCAGCACCACCTTCTTCAGGTTGCGTCCGGCGATCTCCGCCACCGCGGAACCGGCACGCTCCGAGCCGGTCAGCGAGACACCCTGGATGCGGGCGTCGGCTATGACGTCCGCGACCTGCTCGTTGGTCGCGAAGATGTTGACGTAAGCGCCCTGTGGGGCTCCTGCGTCCAGGAAGATCTGTTCCATGGCCAGCGCGGATTCCGGGCACTGCGGGGCATGCTTGAGCACGATGGTGTTGCCGTTCATCAGGTTCGGCGCGGCGAAGCGGGCCACCTGGTAGTACGGGAAGTTCCACGGCATGATGCCCAGCAGCGCGCCGACCGCTTCCTTGCGGACTACTGCGGTGCCGCCGCTGGCGACCTCCAGTTCCTCGTCTTCCAGGAATTTCGGGCCGTTCGCCGCGTAGTAGCGGTAGATCGAGACAACGATATCGATCTCAATTCCAGACTGGAAGATCGGCTTGCCCATCTCGCGGGTGATGATCGCGGCCAGCTGCTCGCGGCGTTCGGCATACAGGTCCGCGACGCGGTTCAGCAGGTCCACGCGGTCCTGGATGGCGGACTTCGACCAGGTGCGGAAGGCCGCATCGGCCTGCGCGACGGCCTGGGCGACCTGCGCATCGGTGGCCGTATCGTAGCTGGCCTCCACGCGCCCGGTGGCGGGATTGGTGACTGCATAGGTGCTCATTGACGTGCTCCTTGGAAAAGTTGGGATGTTCTCGACGGACCGGACTGCGCTAGGGCAGGGCGATGGCCTGGTCGGTGACCACGTGGATCAGGGCCGGGCGGCCTTCGGCCACGGCGGCCAGCGCACGCTGCACGGCCTCGGCGGCCTGGGCATCGTCGTCAACGTATTCGCCATGCCCGCCGAAGGCACGGGCAAAGGCGGCGAAGTCAGGGTTCTGCAGCTGGGTGCCGGAGACGCGGCCCGGGAAGTGGTGCTCCTGGTGGTCGCGGATCGTGGCAAACTGGCGGTTGTCCATGACCACGGCCAGGATCGGGGCGCCGAACTGCGCCGCGGTGGCGAACTCCTGGCCGTTCATCAGGAACTCGCCGTCGCCGCACACGGCCACCGACAGGCGCGCCGGGGCCTGCTTGGCGGCCACCACGGCGGCCGGGATGGAGTAGCCCATGGAGCCGTTGCGGGTGGACAGCGCCGAAGGGAAGACGTTGGTCGGCATGTACCACTGGGCCCAGGCGGTGTGGTTGCCGGCGCCCACGGAGTTCACCACGTCATCGGGCAGGCGCGAGATCAGTTCGCGCATCACCACGGACATGCGGGCGGTGCCCGGGGCGGTGGCCGGAAGCTGCTCGTCGCCCGGGATGGTGGAAACCTTCACCTGGGCCTCGCGGCCGGCGGCGCGCCAATCCTCCCAGCGTTCACCGGCGCCCAGCTCGATGCCTTCCAGCGCGGCGGCGAAGGCCACCGGGGAGGCCAGCACGTGGGCGCTGAGGTTGCCCGAGCGTCCGCGCAGCGTGGTGTCCGGGCTGATCACGTAGTTCACGGCGTCCGGGTCCTGGCGCAGGGTGTAGCCGTCGGAGGAGACATCACCCAGCACGCAACCGATGCTTACCAGCACGTCGGCGTCGGCGAGCATGGTGGCCGCGGCGGCCGAGCGTCCGTAGCCCAGCGAGCCCATGTTGACCGGGGAGCCGAACGGGATGCGGTCCGCGGCGTGCCAGTCCTGCACCACCGGGATGTTGTTCTTCTCGGCGAAGGCGGTGACCTGGGCGGCGGCCTGTGCGCTCCAGCGCTGCCCGCCGACCATCAGCAGCGGACGCTGCGCGCCGTACAGCGCCTGGGTGATCGCCTCGAGCTGCGCGGCGTCCACTGCGCCCTCGGCAACCGGGATCGGCGCGGTGAGCGCGGCGGTGAATTCCTTGGTGATTACGTCTTCGGGCAGGCCCACGACCACCGGGCCGGGGCGCCCCGAGGAGGCGGCGAAGAAGGCCTCGGCCACGACATCGGAGGCGCGGTTCGGCTCGTCGAGCACGAAGACGCGCTTGGTTTGGGTGCCGAACCAGGCGTAGGGGTCGAATTCCTGGAAGGATTCGCGCATGCGGTCCGCCACCGGGATCAGGCCCACGAACAGCACCATCGGGGTGCCGTCCTGCCAGGCGGTGTGGATGCCCACGTAGGCGTTGGAGGCGCCGGGGCCGCGGGTGACCATGGCCACGCCGGGACGTCCGGTGAACTTGCCGTAGGCCTCGGCCATGTAGGAGGCGCCGCCTTCCTGGCGGGCGATCACGTTCTCGATGTTCGCCCCGTGCAGGCCGTCGAGCACGGCCAGGTAGGACTCGCCCGGGACGGTGAAGACGCGGTCGACCCCGTGGAGGGCCAGCGAGTCGACGATGGCCTGTCCGGCGTGGGTGGGGTTGCTCGGGGAGTTGCTCATGGGGTTGCTCCTGTGTGCTGCTGTGCGGTGTGCGGGGATGGAATCGGTGGGATGTGCGGGGGCGGCCGGTGCGGCCGCGGCCGAGCTAGAGGTCGCCATAAACCAGCGCCCCGCCCACCACGGTGGCTTGCACGCGGGTTTCGGCAATCTGCTCGGCGTCGATCTCGTAGAGGTCCTGGGAGAGCACTACGAAGTCTGCCAGCTGTCCGGGGACCAGCTTGCCCTTGTAGTGCTCCTCGTGCACCGCGTAGGCGCTGCCCACGGTGTAGGCATGCACCGCCTGGGCCACGGTGAGCTTCTCTGAATCGGTGAAGGGGGCACCGCCCTGCGTGGTGCGCTGCACCAGCGAGGCGATGTTCAGGATCGGATCCGCGCTGACCACCGGGGCGTCGGTGGAGCCGGGGATGACCAGGCCGGCGTCCAGGAAGGACTTCACTCGGTAGGCCAGCGGCTGGCGTTCGGCTCCCAGCGCGGTGGCCACCCCGTCGCCCAGCTCGTGGATGAACCGGCCCTGCGGGACCGGGACCAGTCCCAGCTGGACCATGCGGGCGATCTGCGCGTCGGAGGCCATCGAGGCGTGCTCGATGCGGTGGCGGGCGTCGGTGCGCGGAAGCAGCGACTGCGCCTCGGCGACAATGTCCATCACCACGTCCAGCGCGGCGTCGCCGATGGCGTGCACGGCCAGCTGCCAGCCGGCCAGGTGGGCGCCGATCAGCTTTTCGCGCAGCGTGTCCTCGGGAAACTGCAGCAGCCCGCGGTTGCCTTCGTCGATGGCGTAGTCGCAGCACATGAATGCGCTGCGCCCGATCAGCGAACCGTCGGAGAGCACCTTGGTGGGGCCCAGTCGCAAGAAGTCGTCGCCCAAGCCACTGCGCAGGCCCAAATCCAGGCCGTAACGGGTGTGTCCGTCAACCTTGTCGGTGTCCAGCGGGTGCAGGGTGGTCAGGTAGGGCATCAGGGTGGCGCGCACGCCCAGCTGGCCGCGCTCGCGGGCCAGCTGGTAGCCGGCCAAATCCACGGTGCTCTGCCCGATGTGGTCCGGGGCACCCACGCCGGGCTCGGTGATGGAGGTGACGCCCAGCTTGAGCATTTCCTGCGAGCCGGCCGCAACCAGCTCGGCCACGTCCTCAATCGTTTTGGCCGGGATGTGGTCCAGCACCAGGCTGCGGGCGGTTTCCTGGAGCAGGCCCAGGGCCAGGCCGGCGGAATCCTTGGGCACCGCGCCGCCGTCGGGCACCGGCACGTTGCGGCGTTCCGGGTAGCCGGAGCGCTCGAAGGCGAGGGTGTTGGCCACGGCCATGTGGCGCGAAACATGCCAGAGGAAGACCGGGTGGCCGTGGCTGACCGCGTCCAGCGCCAGCGCGGTGGGGTGTGCATCGCCAAGGAAGTTCTGGTCGTAGCCAGTGCCGATGACCCAGGCACCATCGGAGGCCTCACGAGCCGCGGAATCCACAGCGGCCAGCAACTCGTCCATGGTCTTCACTGCCTGCGGACGAAGGTCGACCTGGCGCAGGGCATCCCCGATGAAGGTCAGATGCAGGTGGGCGTCGTTGAAGCCGGGAACGACTGACGCGCCGCCGAGGTCGACCACCTGCGCGAAGTGGCGGGTCTCCACTTGGTCATCCAGGCAGATGATGCGTCCTTGATGCACCCCCAGTGCCTTTGCCATCGGACGTCGCGGGTCTTGAGTGTGGATGGTTCCGTTGGTGTAGAGCACGTCGAACATGGGTCCTCCTGCGTCGAGCTTGAAGTGATCTGCCTCAAGTATCCGCACGCAAAGTCCATGCTGTCTAATGCATAAAAGATCTATTTAACATGCTCAAAAGTTATGCATCGCGCCCTGGAACATCCCAGGACTCCTGCCGCCCTCCCACCATTTCCATCAGCCCTGAGGCCAGTTCGCGAAGCTTCGCTTCCGCGTAGTGGCCTCGACGCCAGGCCATGTACATGTGAAGCGTCAACGGACTGGCATCTGGCACGCCTAGTTGCTCGAAAAGGGGTATTCCGCGCACCCCGAAGGCAGGATATTCGGTATTGACCGCGATGCCGCGGCCGGAGGCGACCAAGGCGTGGGAAACCAACCCGTCGTCGCACACCTCTGCGCGCTCAATCCGCAGCCCTTGGCGTTCGAGCGCTTCAGAAAAAATCCGGCGACTGACCGAGTGTTCCGGAGAGAGGATCAGCGGCTGGTCAACCAGCTCCGAGAGTTCGATCCCTCGGCGGCTTTCCCCCAGCCAGCGGTGCCCTGCTGGCACTTGGGCGCGGATCGGCACATCTCCCAGCATGACGGTTGCCAGATCGCCAGTGGGAATAGTCGGGGTGATGATGAAGTCGAGGTCGTCGAGCAGGGCCGATTCCAGCTCGAAGTGCCCCGTTTCCCGGGCCACAATTGTCGGCTGGTCCGGCCCGAGCTCGGCAATGAAGTTCGACAAGAATCCACGCAGAGAGGCCGTCGTTGCCGCGCAAGAGAGACGCTGAACCTGGCCCGTACGCAGAACCTGAACGGCCGCGTCCAAGTCACGGGATTCGGCCAGCAGCTTGCGCGCCATGGGGACGAAGGCCCTCCCGCTGTTGGTCAGCACGAGCCGGTTGCCCGCAGACTGGAAAAGCTCGATGCGCAATTCGCGCTCCAGGGTCTTCAGCTGTCGGCTCAGGGCCGGTTGGGCGATATGGAGGACCTCCGCGGCGGCCGTCACGGTACCGTGCTCGACAACGGCGATGAAATACTGCAGTCGGCGAATGTTCATGCTTAAGAAGATAGCAACATGGCGACCAGTGCAATCGAGAATCCGACAATCCATAACCAAACGGCATGATTTCACTTCCTATCTGGTCTTAGACGCAGACAGCACGGCCCGGCAATACTGAAAGTGACGCAAATCTATGGCGCGGCTCACTTGAACAAGAACGCGCATCACCCAAGGACAACCGCATGAAAACATCTCGCTCCCTGACGCCCCAACAGCGTCAAACCCGGGCCACCGCCGGCGCCTTCGTGGGCACCGCCATCGAGTGGTACGACTTCTTCATTTTCGGCACCGCCGCAGCACTGGTCTTCGGAAAGGTGTTCTACCCGGACATCGCCCCGGGCGCCGGCATCATGGCCTCCTTCGCGACCTTCTGGGTCGGCTTCCTGGCCCGTCCGCTGGGCGGGGTGCTCTTCGGACACCTGGGCGACCGTTTTGGGCGCAAGAACGTCTTGGTGGCCACCCTGTTCCTCATGGGCAGCGCCACTACGCTGATCGGCCTGCTTCCGGGCTATGCAACCATCGGGGTCTTCGCCCCAGTCGCCCTGGTCGTGCTGCGTGCGCTGCAGGGCCTGGCGGTGGGCGGCGAATGGGCCGGTGCCACGCTGATGGCCACGGAGTCCGCCAGCGAGAAGAAGCGCGGCATGGCCGGCGCCTGGGTCCAGCAGGGCTCCCCCGCCGGCGCCATCATGGCCACGCTGATGTTCCTGCTGGTGGGTACGCTCGATGACGCGGCCTTCCTGTCCTGGGGCTGGCGCGTGCCGTTCCTCTTCTCCGCGGTGCTGGTCATCGTGGGCCTGGTGATCCGCGCCAAGGTCGAGGAGTCCGCCGACTTCACCGAGTCCCGCGCCGCCCACGAAGTGGTCAAGGTGCCGCTGGTGCAGGTCTTCAAGACCGCTTCCTCCTACGTCTGGTTGGGCGTGGCCGCCTCGGTACTGGGCATCGCGATTGCCTTCTTCAACAACACCTTCCTGCTGTCCTGGACCACCACGTCCGTGGAAAACGGCGGCATGGGCATGAACCGCCAGGTCATCCTGAACATCCTGCTGGCCATGGCCATCTTGCAGTTCATCTGGCAGCCCATTGCGGCCAAGATCGCCGAACGCATCGGCGGGGTGCCGGTCATGCTCTGGGGCCTCTTCCTGAACCTGCTGATCATCGTGCCGCTGTTCCTGGCCATCATGAGCGCCAACGCCGTGGCCATCTCCCTGGTGCTGGGCGTCTCGATCCTCGGCGGCACCGGCTACTACGCCATGCTCTCCTCCTTCCTGTCCCAGGCCTTCCCGGTCAACGTGCGCTTCACCGGCGTGGCCTTGGCCAACGGCCTGTGCGCTTCGCTGATCGGCGGCTCGACCCCGCTGATCGCCCAGGCGGTCCTCGGCTCGCTGGGTCCGTGGGGCGTGGCCGGGTTCTACGCGATCATCGCGCTGGTCACCATTGGCGGCGTCTGGGGCCTGCACCGCAAGATGAGTGCGCGCGATGCCCGCGCCGCACAGGTGCCAACCTCCTCCTAGTCCCGGGGAATCCGGGACCTGTCAAAAAATCAGGGCGGCTCCACCACCACATCCGCGTCGTGGTAGAGCCGTCCTTTGCCAATGCTCGCTGGAAGTTGTGACAACTGGATAGATGTGGGCCAACACCCTGCAAGCTCACCCGAACGCGTCGAGTGGCCGCCCCATAAACAGGACCATGAACGCACCGACCCGAGGGCAAAGGACGGTGGCGAAAGCGCACCATGGCCGTGGTGCTCGAACCGGCACGACCACTGCCAACCTTGGGGTTTTGAAAGACATCAAGAAGTTCCTCGAACACAACGCGTACTTGGTAGACGCGTGATGTGGACATCCAGAAAACGAGCGAGTGGCCGCGGAATTGCGGGCTTTGGTGGGAACAACAGGTTTCTGGAGCTGGCAGCATGCCGAGGTGATCTGCTTCTGGCGCTGCGAAATCCCTAACTCCGATTTCGGTAGCGGGCCACGAAATCGGAGAGGGCCATGGCATGGATCTGCTAGACGGCCACCCTGGGATGCACCCACACCCAAATGGCTTTCCGAGCACTTCTAACTTGCGCACTAATCGTGATCCTTCAACTGTCCAACACCCCGGTCTGGACGGACCCTGCGGATCTTTAGTTCGCATGAACTTTCACCCATCGTCACAAGGCTCGCACGGCGGCAGCGCTCCCTGTGCGATGCCGGATAGTCCTACAGGAATATCTACCTTCAGCAATATGGTTCGCACCCTCAGATGACCTAGTACCAGAATTGTCTCTAAGCTACGCATGCAGGGGCCCAATGATCGCTGGCGTACCTTCACAACCCTTCATTACTTCCCTTGCTTCAGGGAATCCGCCCATAACCTCCAAGGATTAGGAGCCGGTCGGAAGGAACCAACTTGCAGGTTTACTTATACTTGTCCGTGCGCTGCCGATTGCGGGTCTCGGTAATCTGCCGCTCATAGGACAGGTACAGGCTTGCCACCAAGCGCACCTCGGCCATGCTGCCGCCGAGCAGCTCGGCGGCCTTCTTGATCCGGTAGCGCACGGTGTTCTGGTGCACGAAGAGCGCCGCCGCCGCCCGTGAAATGTCCTGGTCCAGCGCCAGATAGGCGATAAGCGTCTCCTCCAGCTCCGGCTCTTCGCGCAGCGGGGCGATGAAACGCACCAGCCGCTGCCGATCCAGCGGGCTGTCCACGCGGGCCAGCATCCAGGTGGCCGGGTCCAGGTCGTCCGCTCGCAGCAGCAGGCCTTCGGTGCCCGGTTCGTGCTCGGTGTCGCGCAGCGCCACCTTGGCCGCGAGCTCCGCCCCGCGCAGCAGCTCCGGGATCCGCGAGAGCGACCCGGAGGCCTCGCCCAGGCCGATGGCCAAGTTCTCCCGCTGCTCCGCCAGCCACCCGACCGCCTGTTTGGTGTCAGGGATCAGCGCGTTGAATCCCGCGCGGATGTCATTGCTGCGCCCGTTTTCCGCGAACAGCAGCGGCACCCCGGCGCGTTGCGCGGAGCTGAGCAGGGTTTCCACCCGGCGCGGGCCCAGGCTGCCCTCATGCAGCACCACGGCCGCGACGCTGCGCACCGGCTGGTAGGCCTCGAAGCCGAAGGGCTGCAGCAGCTCCCAGTAGCGCAGTTCGCGGGAGACCTCGATGCCGTCCTGCAGGCTGGTGAGCAGCTGCGAATTCTCGTGGCGGCGCCGCGAGGCATCCAGGTGCTGCAGCCCCTTGATGGCGCCGAGCATCTTCTGCGTGGTGTCCAGCAGGATGTCCCCCACCTCGCCCAGCACCTGCTCGTTCCGGCTGGCAATGGCCAGGTGGTAGCCGCGCCCGCGCATCACGATGGTGCGGTACATGACCTGCCAGCGGCCGATGCTGATCTTCTCGTAGTGCACCCCGTGGTTGGTGATGGCCTGCAGCACCAGGTGCACCGGGCCGTCGCCGCTGGACTCGACCAGCTTGCCGGTGTCCTCGTAGAGCATCGCCGCGCCGCGGCAGTTGGCCGCCACGCGCTGGATCAGCGAGGCGATCGGCTGGTCGGAGGCGATGGAATCGAGCAGGTCGTTGGTCAACCACATGGCGCGCTTCATGCCGTAGTCCTCGGCCACCGGGCCCAGCGCATTGACGTACTTCTCCACGTGGCTGAACGGCACGTCCCGGGCCACGGTCAGCAGGTTCACGTCCGCCCGCTGGCAGGCCTCGATGAGTTCCACGGGAACCGCCTCGAAGTAGATGCCCAGCCCGAAGCACAACGCGGAGACCCGCGCCCGGCGCAGCGCGGCGGCCAGGCCCGCGGCGGCCGCCTCCAGGTCCTGCTCGCCTTGCAGGCGCAGCCCGGTGGTGAGCATGATGTTTCCCGGATCGAACCAGCGCCCGGGGTCGTGGATCTCGGAGGTGTGCGCCCCGCTGACCTCGATTTCGGGGTGCGGCAGCACTTCCGCGTGCAATCCCAGTGACCTCACGTGAAGCAATTCCTGCACCGTCAATGGCTCGCGCTCGCCCACCGCACCAACTTTCTTGTCCCGGCCGGCCCTGATTCCCGCGGAACTCCGGGGCCGTTGTAGAAACTACAATCTACGCGCGCCGAGCTTTGAATTCCACCAATGACAGAGATGTGGGTCACACATCACAGTGGATACCACAAGTTCCAAGCGTCACCACGAGGAGAGATCATGGCCAACCTAAGAGTCGCCGTAGATGTTGGAGGAACCTTCACCGACGTCTGCATCTTTGATGATGAAACCCAGAGCATGCGCGTCACCAAGGTTCCCTCCACCCCGCATGATCCGATGGAAGCGGTGATGAGCGGCGTGCGCCGCGCCGAGGTCAACCTGGCCGACGTCTCGCTGTTCTCGCACGGCACCACCGTTGCCACCAACGCGCTGATCACCCGCCGCTTCCCGAAGGCCGCCATGGTCACCACCCGCGGCTTCCGCGACGCCATTGAAATCGGCGACGGCACCAAGGACGATTTGTGGGACGCCTACAATGACGTCTCCGGCCCGTACATCCGCCGCCGCGACCGCTTCGAGGTCACCGAGCGCACCGACTACGCCGGCAATATCATTACCGAACTGGATGAGACCGAGGCCCGCCAGCTCGCCGCCTTGCTGCGCAAGCGCGGGGTCACCACCGTGGCGGTCTGCTTCCTGAACTCCTACGCCAACCCGGCCAACGAGATCCGCATGCGCGAGATCCTCGAGGAGGAGCTGCCGGACACCGCGATCTCCGCCTCCGCGGAAATCCTGCCCGAGATCTTCGAGCACGACCGCTTCAACACCACCGTCTCCAACGCGGTGCTCGCCCCGCTGGTCACCGGCTACGTGGACCGCCTGGCCACTGAGCTGAAGGCCGGCGGCTACGCCGGCGACCTGCTGCTGCTGCACTCCGGCGGCGGCTCCATGACCCCGCGCATGGTCAAGCGCTACCCGGTCCGCCTGGCGGCCTCCGGCATCGCGGCCGGCGCCATCGCCGCCAAGCACGTCGCCGCCCAGTGCGGCTTCGAGAACGCGGTGGGCCTGGACATGGGAGGCACCTCCACCGACATCTGCCTGGTCTCCGGCGGCGAGCTGCGCATCACCAAGGAATGGCAGGTCGAATACGGCCACCCGATCGTCTTCCCATCCATCGAGGTGCTGACCATCGGCGCCGGCGGCGGCTCGCTGGCCCACCTGGACATCGCCGGCTCGCTGCGCAACGGACCCCAGTCCGCGGGCGCGGCCCCGGGCCCCGCCTGCTACAACACCGGTGGCGAGGCGCCGACCAACTGCGACGCCAACGTCGCGATGAACCGCCTGGGCACCACCCTGGCCGGCGGCGCCCGCGAGCTGGACCGCTCGCTGTCGCTGGAAGCCATCGACCGGGTCATCGGCAAGCCGCTGGGCATGAGCACCGAGCAGGCGGCGCACGCAATCGTCCAGGTCGCCAACGCCAACATGGCCGACGCTGTCCGCCTGGTCTCCATCCGCCGCGGCTACGACCCGCGCGACTTCGCCCTGATCGCCTTCGGCGGCGCCGGAGCCCTGCACGGCGCGGAAGTGGCCCGCGAGCTGTCCATCCCGACCGTGGTGGTCCCCGCCAACCCGGGTGTCACCTCGGCGCTGGGCTGCCTGCTGGTGGACATCCGCCACGACCTCTCGCTGATGTACAACGCCCCGGCCAACCAGGTCGACCCGAAGGACGTGGAAGCCGAATTCGCCGCCCTGGAAAAGGAAGCCACCGCCCGCCTGCGCCACGAGGGCGTGGCGGACGAGGACGCCATGCTGCAGCGCGAGATCTCCATGCGCTACGCCGGCCAGTGGCGTTCGCTGGCGGTGCCGATGGGCCAGGGCCCGGGCGCCCTGCAGCAGGCGGTTCAGACCTTCCACCAGCAGCATGAGAAGGAATTCGCCTTCAGCCAGGAAGACCAGCCGGTGGAGATCTACCAGCTGGGCCTGAGCGCCATCGGCAAGACCCCGAAGCCGGGCTTCGTGCCTGCCACCGAGCTCACCGCGGATCCGGGCGCACCGGCCTCCCGCCGCGAGGTGTACTTCGGCGCCGACGGCTGGGTGGACACCCCGGTCTACGAGCGCAGCCTGCTTCCGGCCGGCGCCACCTTCGAAGGCCCTGCGATCATCGACCAGCTGGACTCCACCACCGTGGTCCCGCCGCACACCACCGCCGAAATCGACGGCTGGGGCAACATCCGCATCCACCTGCACAACCTAGAGAATTCTTCGGAGGGTTAAAGTGACTCAGATTATCCAGACCCCAGCTGTCCGCAGTTCCGGCCCAGCGCTGGACCCGGTCACCTTCGAGGTGCTGAAGAACGCGTTCGCCACCTCCGTGGACCTGATGAGCGAACAGATCCTGCGCACCTGCTACTCGTTCGTCATCTACTCCCGCGATTTCTCCTCCGCCCTGTGCGACGCGGCGGGCAACACGGTGATGCAGGGCTCGGGCGACATCGCGGTGCACGTGGGCACCTTGCACTTCCAGTGCAAGGCGGTGCTGGAACAGTTCGGCACCGACATCCACGACGGGGACGTCTTCGCGATCAACGACCCGTACCGCGGCGGCACCCACTTCAACGACGTCTCCTTTATCCGCCCGATCTTCTCCCAGGGGGAAATCATCGGCTTCGCCCAGAACAAGGGGCACTGGGCTGATATCGGCGGCAACGTGCCGGGTTCCTTCGATGTGAACGCCAAGGAGCACTTCGGCGAGGGCCTGCGCATCACCCCGGTGCGCGTCTACTCCAAGCACGTGTTCCTGCACGACGTGGCGCAGCTGCTGGTCTCCAACACCCGCGCCCCGGAACAGGCCATGGGAGACCTGCACGCGCAGTCGGAGGCCACCGCGGTCTGCGAGCGCGAGATCCTGCGCCTGGTGGAGAAGTACGGCAAGGACACCGTGGTCACCGCGATGCAGGAAACCCAGGACTACGTGGAGCGCATCGTGCTGCGCCAGCTGGAGGACCTGCCGCGCGGCACCTGGGAGACCACCGACTACCTGGACGTGGACCCGGGCAAGGGCGAAGGCCTGGTGCCGATCAAGATCAAGCTGACCCTGGACGGCACGGGCATCCACTACGACCTGTCCGAATCCGCCCCGGCGGTGGCGACCTTCCTGAACTCCGGCTACGGCACCAGCCACTCGGCCATCTATGCGGGAACCAAGACCTTCTTCCCCGAGGTGCCGCTGAACTCCGGCTTCTACGCCGCGGTGCAGGCGGAGATCGGCGAGGAGGGCTCGGTGGTGAACGCCGGCTGGCCGCACGCGGTGACCGGCTTCTGCTCCGGCCCGTACGAGAAGATCATGAACGGCATCTTCGAGCTGTGGAGCCAGATCATGCCGGAGCGCGCCATGGCCTGCGCCTTCAACCTGGAGTACCTGCTGGTGGGCGGCCGCGATGCCCGCACCAGCGAGGACAACTACTTCATGTGGTACGACTGGATGGCCGGCGGCTGGGGCGGACGCTCCTCCAAGGACGGTGCTTCGGCCACTGCACCGGTCTTCGGTCCGGGCCTGGCGGTGCAGCCGGTCGAAGGCCAGGAACGCCTGTCCCCCGTGCTGACCACCAAGCACGAGATCGCCATTGACTCGGCAGGGCCGGGACGCTTCCGCGGCGGCCTGGGCATCGAAAAGGGCGGCATGCTCACCGATGCGCACTCCACCGTCATGAGCTACTGCTGCGACCGCTCGCGTTCCATCACCTGGGGCATCGAGGGCGGCCTGCCCTCCATCCCGCACGGCGTGTGGCTGAACCAGGGCACCGAGGACGAGCGCTTCCTGGGCTCCATCTTCTCCTCGGTTCCGATCCAGCCAGGCGATGTCTTCACCCGCCCATCCGCCGGCGGCGGCGGTTTCGGCGACCCGCTTCAGCGCACCGCGGAAGAGGTGCTGGAGGACGTCATTGACGGCTATGTCTCCATCGACCGCGCCGCGGCCGACTACGGCGTGGTCATCGAGGAAGTCGACGCCGAACTGGACGACTACCGCATCCTGGCCGAGGACACCGAGGCACTGCGCACCCAGATCCGCGCCAACCGCCGCGGCTGGCTGGAAGAGGACGCCGAAGCGGTGGCGGCACGCTACCGCGAAGGCAAGGTCGGAATGCTGGACGTCATCCGCCGCCACGGCGTGATCCTGCACTGGGGCACCGGCGAACTGCTGGAGAACTCCACCACCGAGTACCGCCAGCTGATGCAGCGCCGCTCGGCAGCCCACTGGGACGCCTAGTCCCGGCAGAGCACGCACTATTGCACCACCCATTGCACCATTAGGTGCAGCCCGGGCGGTGCGGGGAAGATCCCACGAAGATCATTTCCCGCACCGCCCTGTTTCACCCGCCGCCACCTGCGGCTATTGTTGGACACGCTTCACCCGGCAAGCCCGCCCGGACATTCCCTGCTCCCCGCCGGCCCCGGCAGTTTTTCCTTGCACCACCCACATCAGGCCCCGGCCATACTCGCGCACTCGCTACGGGATGTGATGGCTCACGCCATATTCAAAGGAGAAGTTCTATGTCAGCAAACTCGTCCACGGATCTTCCCGAGATGGAGCAATCCACCTCGGCGAAGATGAGCGCAGGCTCGCTGTCCATGGCCTGGTACGGACTGGTTTCGGCCATGTTCTTCATTTACATCGGGGCATCGCTCGCCCAGGCCTACGGCACCATCGATACGCTCATCGGCCTGGCCATCACGATTGTCATCTACGGCGCCATCAACCGCATCCTCGCAGGCTACGCGCTGCGCAGCGGGCTGACGGTCGCCCAGTTCTCCCGCACGCTGCTGGGCCGCAAGGGCGCGGTCCTGGCCACCCTGATCTTCGCCGCCACCGCCATCTACTATGCGGTCTTCGAAGGAGCCATCCTGGGCTACGCCTTCCAGATGCAGTTCGGCGGACCGATCCAGCTTTGGTACGCGCTGGTGGTGCTCTACACCTTGCCGCTGATTGCCGGAGGCATCCAGCGCTGGCTGGACAAGATCAACGGCTGGCTGCTGCCGATCTATTGGGGCGGCCTGCTCACCGCGGTCATCTGGGCATCCATCGCCCACCCGGGCGGCAGCTCCTGGTTGACCCACTCCACCGGTCCCCTGCCCTTCACTGCCGGCGGCCCCGGCTGGCTGGCCACCTGCGCAGCCTTCATGGGTGTGTGGATCCTGATGATGTACACCGTGGACTTCGCCTCGCTGGGACGTGCCAAGGACATCAAGGTCCACGAGCGCTACACCTTCGGCTGGCTGTTCTACACCCTGGCCTTCGGCGCCAACTCGCTGATCGGCATCTACCTGACCTTCACCATCCCAGGTGCCGAAGCCACCGAAACCGGCGTCGCCGGTGCACTGGTGCAGCTCATGGGCCCGCTGGGCCTGCTGGTTATCTTCGTTTCACAGACCCGCATCAACACCGCGAACTACGCCTTGGGCATTTCCAACCTAAAGGAATTCGGTGCTCGGGCATTGGGTCTGAAGCTGCCGAGCCTGGCCTGGGTGTTCATCGGCGCAGTCATCATCTACCTGCTCATGCTGTTGCCAGTGGTGCAGTACCTGCTGCTGGCGCTGTCCTGGCAGGGCGCATTGGTCACCGGCTGGGTCGCCATCGCCCTGGTGCACATCCGCTACGAGAAGAAGTTCTCGCTCCAGCCAGACAGCCCGAACCTGCCCGACCGCACGTTCCCGGCATTCAACGCAGCTGGCGTCAGCGCCTGGGTCATCTCAGCAGCGGTGGGCATCGCCATGGTCCAGTCGGGAAGCGCATGGGGCGCAAACCTGGGTGTCTTCATCACTCCGGTCCTAGCCGCCACGATCTACGCGATCTGGAACCCTGGCGCCCGCGCCAAGCGACACCACGATGCATTGGCATCGGTGAAGCAGTTGTAGTACCCACATGGGAAAGATTAGCGGTGCTGTTGGGTGCATTCATTGAATGCGCCCAACAGCACCAAATTGGTATGACGAAATACCCCAGGCATCAATGCGAACAGCGTTTGCAGCGATATAGGCCGAGTCGTTTACCGGTGCAGCAATCGCGCAGGTGGCTCTGAACGATGATATTAAGTGGACCCAATCGGCAATTTTGGTGGCTCGCAAACCTCCGAATGTTCAGTAGCTGCCGAATAGCGCGAAACGGTACCCCGGTTCCAACTACCTGGTGTGAAATCTCATGAGTTCGGTTGTGAACGAAGTAGTGAGATTCAGCGTCCACGAAGTGCTGAGATTACACACCGACTAACCTGACTCGTGGTAACGACTAAACGTATTTGGCAGTCAAAGCGCGCCACCTAACTTCTTGGCAGTTCACGCGTTCACATATCCTGTCTTCTCAAACTGATAATGTTCAGGCATATCGTCTGATGAGGAGCTAAGCCCAATGGTTCGTAAATGGTCGCATTTTGATGACTTGCGTCTGCGCCAAGAAGCGATCGCGTGGCTTAGAGTTCGAACGGATGATGGTAAATACTCACTGACCCGCGAAGAAATCAACGACTTCTTTTTCGATGGAGAACCTTTCAAGCTCATAGATCCAATGAAAGGGATCCGGAAGCCACAAGTACTAGATACTGCTTTGAGCATCATGACTTCCTTCAGAAAGCCTGGCGAAGAACGGCCATACGCCGATGAGGTTGGAAACGACGGTCTGCCCCGGTACATGTGGGAAGGCAATGATCCCTATAAGAATACGAATGCTGGGCTCCGACTTGCCCAAGAACGCAAACTCCCTATCATCTGGTTCATCGGTGTCGGTGGTTCGCCGATGCGGTTTCATGTTCTTTGCCCTGTCAATATCGTCGGTGAAGAACTCGAACATCAGCGATTCGTATTAGAAATCGCTTCGGAAGAGGGACTAGCCCTTGCCGAGTTAGCTTCTCCGAGCGGGCCGGGCACAATCGTCAAGAAGTATCTAGTCCGAGAAACCAAAGTGCGTTTGCATCAGCCAGTTTTCAGAGCATCAGTCATTCGCGCCTACAACGTTAGATGCGCCGTATGCAACCTGGGCCATGAGCAGCTACTTGATGCAGCACATATCATTCGTGACTCGCATGAAAATGGAATCCCTTCGGTTACGAACGGTCTCGCTCTATGTAAGATCCACCACGCTGCGTATGACACCTCGATCCTTGGAATCACGCCTGACTACACAGTTGAGATCCGACAGGATCTTCTCGAAGAAATCGATGGCCCGATGCTTGAGCACGGTTTAAAACAGCGACACAAGCAAAAGTTGATGATGCTGCCCAGCGCCATAAAAGAACGTCCTGATCGCGAACTACTTGCTGTCACCTATAAAGAGTTCCTCGAGAAGCAGTCGGCTTAATTCCTTCAGGCCCAGCGTGCTGAATAGCGATTGAAGGTAATCCTGTTCTTGCGCCTGGGTGTAAAATCTCGCAACATCTAATACGTGAATACCTCAGCCTACGCTCCTACATTTCACTCCTTAAGTCTGCATGGCCTATCGTTCCCGAGATGCTACTCATCTCGGGAATGCTGAGCTTGAAAATGCACCCTAGGTTGATGGACCCGTGAGCCAAGTGGAGAATCTACGCGGCAGACGGAGTCAACTGCACGTCAAAACCCATGCGTTCCAAGTCCTTCACAGCACGAATCTTCGAACGCGACTGGTTACGTTGCTGGTAGTAATCAGCTCCCAGCTCCTTGAAGCCCTCCCCATTGGCAAGAATATGCCACACAGCCACGATCAACGTGTGCTCGATCGCGACCAACGCACGGCTTCCTCCTCTGCGCGGATAGAGCCGTCGGAACCGTGCCGCAAGGAACGTATCCTTCGGATGGGTGACGCTCAATGCTGCCGCGCCCAGCGCGGCTTTCAGGTAGGAATCACCGCCTCGCGTACGCGACGATTTGCTACGACCGGCCGATTCATTCTGACCAGGACAAACGCCTGCCCAGGATGCCAGATGCGCCGCATCGGGAAAAACGCTCATGTCCACACCGATCTCCGCGATGATCGCCTGCGCTGTCAATTCAGACAACCCCGGAACAGTGCTGATAGCTGTGGCCGCTTCCTGGAACGGAAGCATCGCGTTATTGATCTGTTCATCAAGCTCGTCAAGCATTTCGCCCAGTCCGTCAATTTGCTTCAGGAACAGGCGCATCATGAACGCATGATGCTCGGTGAAACGCCCCTCCATCGCATCGACGAGTTCCGGGATCTTGGCCCTCAACCGCCGGTGGGCCAGATTGGCCAAGAACTGCGGGTCTCGTTCTCCGGCAACGAGGGCATCGAGCATGTTCCGCGCCGATACACCGGTAAGGGACGATACGACGGCTGAGAGCTTGATCCCGGTGCGACTCACCGTCATCACCGGGCATGCACCCGTCGAGCGAGCGCCAGGTCTACGGTGACGGCCATCAGTGAGAATTGGTACAGCAGGACGCGCACGCATCCAGATTACGATGGGCTCAGCTCGGCGCTCAGAAGACTAATAATACATATTGAGGCGAAGAATGTTTTGGGCCTTACAGCCTGAGTGAATCTGATAAATCCAAGGACCGCGTTTAAGAAACTTGACCAGATTATACCCATGGGCGAGATTCATTGCCGACTTTTCCACCCCGGCAGTGCAGCATCAAGCGCTTTATGCCTTGAACTCGAAAGATTACCTCTAGCCCGCTTCTGATGCTGATTGTGCAACCAGACCCCTAGAGTTCTTTCATACTCGGAAGAATGATGCTTGTAACGTGGCATTCGGCCGTTCAGCGCAACAAACTCGCATATTGATTCAAGTCTTTGGAGCCATGCTTCGTTCAGAAGTTGCTGCGGATTCATCTGCCAACCTACCAAGTTCTCAAGCAACACGAATTTAGTCCTCGGGAGTAGGCCCTTCTCGAAAAGCCGTCGCTGCCGTGCGATCCAAATATATAATGCGCGTTCTTCAGAGTTGCCGCGATATTGTGGAAGTCTCCCATATGCTGACTGGAACTCGAGAGCCATCTTGACACGTTGCCGCCATTGAGTCGAAGGTCGGTTGGCGCCTCTGGCGTTGAAAGCAATTTCATGCTTTGCATTGAATCCAGGCTCGTATTTCTCACGCTTGCTGAGATGTGAATGTACAGTTGACACGTTCTGATGGCATTTGTCTGCGATTTCCCTTGCAGATAAACCAGCAATGTACATTTGGTCCCATTCGGGGTGTCTCGATACTTCCCATCCCACCATGGAAGCAACGCTACCTCATGACGAAATTCCTGGCAGCATCGCTTGAAGTATTTCCCACAGCCCCTCGCACATTGAATCCACTACATCCTGAATAAATACAGCCGCTGTCTAATGCGAGAATACTGAAGCTAGCCCGCACATACCCGACCCCGAGGCGCAGGCGCTACCAAGAACTTCAGCACCACTTCTATCATCGCTGACGAATCCACCGATATAACTCATGAAGTCATTTAAGCCCCAACGACTCCCAAATGAACGTCGAAGCCCAAACGCTCCAGCTCCTTCACCGCGCCACTCTTCGCTTTGCTCCGGTTGCACTGCTGGTAGTAATCAGGTCCCAGCTCGTTGAATACCTCGCCGTAGGCCAACATGTGCCAAATCGCGTTGAAGATCGTGTGCTCGATAGCCACCAGCGCGCGGCTGCCGCCGCGGCGTGGATAGAGCCGTCTAAACCCTGCGGCCAGGAACGTGTTCTTCTACCGGGTCGCGCTCAGGGCCGCGGTGCCCAGCGCAGCCTTCACAGAGGAATCTCCGCCCCGGGGTGCGATGACTTACTGCGTCAGGCCGATTCGTTCTGCCCCGAGCAGACCCCGCCCAGGAGGCCAGGTGCGCCGCATCGGGAAACACGCTCATGTCCATTCCGATCTCAGCAATGACCGCCTCGGATGACGTGTCCGAAAGCCCGGGATCGTGGAGATCGCCGAAGCCGCTTCCCGAAAAGGGGTCATTGCTTCCTCGATCTGTGCCTCGAGTTCGCTGATCATTTCCTCCAAGCCGTCGGTTTGCTTCAGGAACAACACATCATGAATTCATGATGCTGCGCGAAGCGGCCTTGCCGCGCGTCTATGAGGTCCGGGATTTTCTGGCGCAGCCCAGTCCTGAGCCATGTAGGCCAGCACCTGAGGGCCACCTTCCCCGTCCACCAGGGCGTCGAGCATGTGCCGGGCCGATACGCCGGTCAAGGTGGAAACTATCGCGGAAAACTTGGTCCTTCAAGGATTCGAGGAACTTTTCCATCCGCTGGTAGACCTTGGTGCGGTCATGCACCAACGAGGAACGTGTGCGGGTCAGGTCCCGCAATTGCCTGATCGATTTGAGAGGGATGAAAGAACTATGCAACAAGTTGTGCGCGGCCAGCTGGGCCAACCGGGTCACTCTCGTTCACGCCGGATTTTGTCTCGGGATGTTCCTGGCTTGTTTCGCGATGACCGGCATCACCTGCAATTGGCCTTCCATCAGGTAATAGAAGGGCTTCCGGTAGTTGCTCGTCGCTTCCATGACCGCCGTTGATAACTTGCACCTCCTTCAGGTATTCAACCAGCGCGAGGACCTGCTTGGTCGTTGCACCGAAGGTGAGGACCGTGGTCGTATAGGTTCCTCGACGCTTGCCGGTTTGCGCACTGCGACCTTGACGTCTCGTTTGGAGATGTCCATCCCTGCGGCGCGCTGATGCAGCACGTCCATGATCGTTTCGCCTTCTTCTTTCTCGGTCGGTGATCTGCGACCATTTCTGGTGTTGGCGATTTGTGGCGGTTCAAGGAGTAAAGCAGATAATTCTAGTACTCGTGCTCTTGACAACAATCCACGGTTCCCGTGGAGACTCACACGTCAGACCAAACATCGGGCTCGAAGCACCATATTAGGACCGATATGACATGAGCCGCCATCACCATCAGGCTGCGTTCTTCGCCCTCGGGGATCACGAGCGGTGGAAGCCTCGGCAGGAGTACGCTAATTGTCCATTCTCTCTGCGGGTCGGAGCCCCTGGTTAGCTGAACAGCTTTCACCTGAGCCTGGCGACTCACGTATGCACCTCGAAATAATTTGGTGGATTCAGATAATGTCCGGTTTGCAACGATCAGCTCGGGGCACGTTAGTCTCTTACTTGTTAGAAGGAACCGGGTAGTTCGCTTGACACGAGTACAACCGATTAGTGACGAATCACTTCGCGCGATTAGATGGGCTCATGCTGACCTGCGATGAGATATGGATGATATGCAACCAAGGGTCTCGTCCGTTCCCACAGCAGCCAAGAGCACCACAGCTCTAGGGGACAATCTATTGTTTCCCCGTCATAAGCGTCAGCGGCACTTGTTGCACAAGTATCTCGTCGAGGCTTTCACGACATGGTAGCCCTACATCCTGTAGTACGTGTCCGGCTCAAAGTCAGCCAACCACTCTCGATTTTTTGGGTGTGTGGACATCCACCGTACCAACTCCCGGAGTGTATCGTTGAGCTCCGCAAGTAGCGCAACCTGACGATGCACGAATGTCTTATCCGTTAAGTTTGCACGGAGCGCATGAGCCGGCTTCTGCCTAGCATGACGTATCTCGCGTAGAGGCCGCATCAGTTCTTTGACTACTGCCACATCGATGCCCCTGCCTTCAAGGAAAGTAGCAAGGCGAGTTAGAGTGCCTAAATTCTGGCCACTCTTGTCCTTGCGGGGTGCACCTGCTGAGGTTAGACCGTCATGCCGGATGTTGTCCGAAAGCACCTTATCGAGCTGCACAATGAACTCGTCCCATTCTCGTTGCGATGGACGTAACAGCCAACCGAACTCGTGCGGTCGCTTGGTGTGCTTGAAAAGCTCTTCTCCGAAGGCTCCCATCCAAAGCGCGTCGAGGTCGGTTAGTTTGAGGAAGAGGTATTCGAACGGCCCAACGTCGTTGGTCCAGTGACCCATCTTGGCCGCCCACCATGCGGGATGAGGTTCTAGACCTGCGTCTGGCACCTGATATGACCGCCAACGTTGTTGGTGTTCCGGGGTCAGCTTCTCGAGATCGCCATAGAACGCAGCGACACGTCGGACGATCTGTGACGTCACGTTAGAACTATCGTAGTTGGAAAGATCGTAGGCAAACCCAAGATGACTCAACGACACCTTGTCGCGATCAAGCTCGGTCTCGTCAAGGTAGGCCTCGTCGCTGATACCCATGTCAACACCGAAGTCACCGTATCGGAAGTGATACCGCGGGTCGTTCCGATAGGGCTCGAGCACGTCCAAGCTGAAATATGCGAGTTCTAACGTTCCACGGCCTTTTGCCATTGCCTTGCCGAAGGGCTGTTCCTGGAGGCGTGCCGGAACGCGCACGCCTCTCAGAGCAAGCGGGGTCGGATATAACACCGCACCATAGCCTCCCCTTGTCAACTCATCGAGCGACTCGACTTGCGACTCGACGGTTCTCTGTGAAGGCCATGGCCGGATGTGGGGATTGGGATAGTCAACGTCTGACACCATCACCTGAAGTTTGCCATCTATTACTAGCTTCTTTGCTTCGTCAAGCAACGCTGGCTCGACATTCAAACGCAGGTGGAGTCCGTTATAGTCGCCGGACTTCAGATACCGGTCTATTACCGCCTTCATGAGGGCATCAGGGGTTATTTCAATCACTGGCCCAGTTAACCACATCTGAAGATTCTCAATGCATCGATCATTGCGCTTGCTCCATTCTTTAGAATCGACCTCTGTAAGGTCGGAAACCGAACGCGGTGACAGATCGAGCTGGTCGATACTCTAGAGATTCCGAGGGCTAGTGAACTATTAGGGCTATTCGATTTTGGCGTGGCGTCCCCAGAATAAGTATGGCTGTGAGTTTTGTAGTGGCTGGTCTGGGACCAGCTGGCAGGGTAGATGCCAGGCTTCCCACCGATGTGGGCATGACTCAAAGTAAGGCTGACCGGATAGGTGTCGTTTGCGAGAATCGTCTGTCTACGTTATAGGCCGGCCGGCGCCTACCCTACCCACCTCGGTAGCCCGATCAGAAGAATGTCCACGTACCAGGGTGTGACCCATCACAGTGTTGCTCCGACGGTGACTTCTCACAGTCCCCTGCGATTCCGGATGTCGAAAAGAAGGGCTGGTTCTCTAGACCAGTTCGATAGGCGGTACGTTCAATAGTGCGGTCTCGGTGACCGTCATGAGATTTGTTGTAAATGTGAAGCCTTAGCTAGGACCCCCGTTCCATGCCTGGACTTTGTCCGCTAAGTCGGATGTACAAGACACGGTCATGGACTGGCTCGTTGGTACGCCCATACTCGGTTGCATTCGACCTTGACCTATCAGACACCGATGGAGTTTGGGCTACTCTACTATGATGAAATCAACGGCCTGTTACCCGATTTTATCCCTAGTGGATTAGCGGTACGAATTCCGGGACGGTTTACTGAATATGGAACACCAAGGACGAGGGGCGAGTGATGAGAATCAGTTACGATAAGCTCTGGAAACTGTTTTTTGACAAGGACACGAGCAAAAACCAGCTCCAGACAGAGGCCAGGATCTCATCATCGACCATGGGCAAAATTGGGCGAGGCGGAATTGTGCAAACCAAGGTCCTCATGCGTATCCGCGAAACCCTGGGTTGTGACATTCAAAATATCGTCGTGGTTGTTAAAAACGAAGGAGTCTAGACTGTGGCGAGAATGCGGACCTTTAACGAGGCGACCAGAGTGCAGATGCCTGCGTTGATTCATCTGACCCGGCTGGGATATACATATTTCGGCAAGCTCACAGAGGACATGGCTGGCACCGTCTATGACCCGACTACGAACATCCTTCTCGAAGTGTTCAAAGCTCAGTTCGAGAAACTCAATCCCGAACACAGTGGCCGCGCTGACGAGGTACTCCGTAGCGTCCGCCAAGAACTCGACAATGACGACCTTGGACGCAGCTTTCACAACCGTCTGACCAGTTCAAGTCCTCTGAGGCTGATTGACTTCGACAATCCAGCGAATAACGCGTTTCATTTCACGGCAGAGTTTACGTGCAAGAATGGGCAGGACGAGTTCCGTCCGGACATAACACTATTTGTGAATGGCCTTCCCCTGTCTTTCGTAGAAGTGAAGAAACCGAATAATCGCGGCGGAATGGTTGCAGAGAGCACGCGCATGAACCGTGGGCGTTTCCCAAACCGTAAATTCCGTCGATTCATCAACATCACCCAGTTGATGATCTTCTCCAACAACATGGACTATGATGCAGAGGGCGGCATCACCCCAATTCAGGGCGTCTTCTACTGCACTGGCGCGCGCGAAGACACAAAGTTCTCTGCTTTCCGGGAGGACAACCCAGCAGGATCCGGTCAAGCGCCATTTCACGCCCAGTTCCCCTACATGCAGATCGATAATGCCGTCGAGCTACAGATACTGAACGACTATAACGTTCAAGTTATCCGCACCACGCCTGAGTACGCCACCAATTTGGATAAATTCACGCCAACGAACCGCGCCTTGACTTCGATGGTGTCCGCAGAGCGTCTGCTCTTCCTCATCAAATACGGGATCGCTTATGTACGGATCGACCGTGAGATTGACGGGAAGATCGAATCCACCGATCAGAAGCACATCATGCGCTACCAGCAGGTTTTCGCCTCTCTCGCAGTGTGTCAGAAGCTTAATGAGGGCGTCACTTCTGGGGTCATTTGGCACACCCAAGGTAGCGGCAAGACCGCCTTGTCGTACTACCTTAATAACGTACTGACCGACTATTACGCCGCACATAACAAGGTTGCCAAATTCTACTTCATTGTTGACCGCCTTGACCTCCTGGAGCAAGCTTCACAAGAGTTCGAGGCCCGCGGTTTGGAAGTGAAGACCGCGAACTCGCGTACAGAATTGATGGAACAGTTCCGAACGAATCAATCACTTGAGGGCGACTCAGGCCGCCGTGAAGTAACTGTCGTCAATATCCAACGGTTCGATGAAGACAAAGCCAGAATCGATTCATCCGCGTATGCAACAAACCTTCAACGAATATTTATCATCGATGAGGCGCACCGAGGCTACAACCCAACAGGTAGCTTCCTGGCCAACTTGCTCGAATCTGACCCGAGCTCAATCAAGATTGCTCTGACCGGTACACCCCTGCTCAAAGATGAGCGAGCATCCTGGAAAGTCTTCGGCGACTACATACACACGTACTACTACGACAAGTCAATACAAGATGGCTACACCCTCAAGATCATCCGTGAAGACATTGAAACCGCCTATAGGGACAAGCTTTCCGAAATATTTGACAGCCTCGACCATCTGATTCTCAAGAAGGAGGTCAGCAAGAAGGAAATCGTCGAGCACGAGCACTACGTGAAAGAGCTCCTGCGCTACGTCATCACTGACTTCAAGCGATTCCGAACCATCAACGGTGATGGCAGTCTCGGTGGCATGTTGATCTGCGAAACCAGCCAACAAGCTCGGAACCTCTACGCTTATTTTGATGAAATCCAAACCGAACTCAACGAGATGAGCGGTAGCCGCCTAAAACTTCGAGCTGGCTTGATCCTTTTCGACAGCGATGACAAGGACACCCAAAAGCAGATCATCAAAGATTTCAAGAAGAACTACACCGTAGACATACTGATCGTCTTCAACATGCTGCTCACCGGCTTCGACGCACCACGGCTCAAACGCCTATACCTCGGACGAAAACTCAAAGACCACAACCTACTACAGGCTCTTACCCGCGTAAATCGCCCCTATAAAGATAACAAGTACGGGTACGTGGTGGACTTCGCTGACATTAAGCAAAACTTCGACGAAACCAACGCGGCGTATCTGAAAGAGCTCAACAAGTTCAACGATCCAGAAGAAACGGGGGAGGACGGGCGCGCAGCGATTGAACAGGTCATCGAAGATCCTGCCGCTCTCGTGGCGCAGGTGCGCGAGGCCAGGAATACACTCTTCACCTATGACCTCAATAACGCTGAAGTGTTCAGTCGCCAGCTCGCAGGGATCGATGACAAGGAGACACTCCTTAAACTCAGGAAAGCATTGCAGGCAATCCGTGAAGGTATGAACCTCGCGCGTACCTTCGGCGATGACGAGCTCAAGGCCGCGATGGAACGGATGAACATTGAGAAGCTTCCTTCACTGCTCTCTGAGGTCGAGAACGCCATTGGCATACTCAACCAGAAAGAAGCTTTCAGCAGCTCCGATGAAACCCGGCGGGTCATCAATGAGGCGATGCTCGATATTGAGTTTAAATTCCGGCTGAAGAACGAAGAGGAACTGAACATCCTCGCTGGTGCAGGCGACAAGTTCCAATCAAAGTGGAAACGTGCCATACGTGAATTCACGGCGAACGTTGACAAAGAAGACCCCGAGTTCGTTACCCTTCGCGATGCCTTCATGCAACGGTTCAAAGAGCGTGGCTTCGTCATCGACTCAATGAGTGCGTTCGACGAGGAAAACCGCGCCCTCGACCAGGTAATGGACCGCCTCATTGAAATTAAACGACGCAATGACGCATTACTGCGTAGATACAAGGGCGATCCCAAGTTCGTTCGTGTACACAAACGTATCCGTGAAGAAGGCGAACGGCGCCGAAAGTTAGGTCAGCCCCCAGTGGAGTTCGAGTACGATGAAGAGCTCGTCGAGTTCCTCACCGTCGTGAAGAACGAGATTGACTTCAAGATCTACGAACGAGCAGACATTCTGAGAACGGATGGGTACTTCTCCCAGGTCGTCATGCAGACACTAGCTCTAGGTCTAGCCAAGCTGAGCTTCAGCAGCACTCGAGCCGATAAGACATTCATGCAAGAGCGCATCACACGCCAGTACCGAGATCAGTACATCGGCGCACAAACGCTTTCATGATGAAAGGATCAACCACCATGAGCCAAGACATTAAACGCGACACCGCTGAACTGATCGACGCACTCAAAGCCACCTGCCAAACCTACGGGCTAGGCAACGACGGCAACGAGTACAAGATCATCACGCAAGTCTTCCTATACAAGTTCCTCAACGACAAGTTCGGCTACGAAATTAAAAAGCTCAGCCCTCTGCTTGCCGACGCTGAACATTGGGAAGTCAGCTATGCGCAGATGAACGAGGACGACCGTCTCGACCTGCTTGATCTCCTTTCCCCTGACGTGCCGCGGCTATCACCTGAACACCTCATCGCAAACCTGTGGAACCAGCAAGCCAAGGGTGAGTTCGATGCGATCTTCGATGCGATCATGTTGGATATCGCGAACGACAACATTGACATCTTCTCTACTCAAACGACTGAACGCACTAAGATCCCCTTGTTTGAGAGGCTCACTATCTATGTAACCGATGATGCGCAACGAGCCGCTTTCGCTCGAGCGCTCGTGGATAAACTCGTAAATTTCTCGTTCGAAAAATCTTTCAACGAGCACTACGACTTCTTCGCCGCAGTTTTTGAGTACCTGATCAAAGACTACAACACTGCTGGAGGCGGCAAATACGCCGAATACTATACACCACACGCTATCGCGACCATCATGGCCAGGTTACTTGTTGGTGATGACCACGACCTCTACAACGTAGAATGCTACGACCCATCAGCCGGAACCGGGACGTTGCTCATGGCACTCAGTCACGCCATCGGTGAAGACAGATGCACAATCTTTGCCCAAGACATCTCACAACGCAGCAACAAGATGCTCAAGCTGAACCTGATCCTCAACTCGTTGGTCTCCTCGCTCGATCACGCGGTACAGGGTGACACGCTTGCCCAGCCTTACCACAAAAGTGATGACGGCTCCGAGCTTCGTCAATTTGACTATGTCGTGTCGAACCCTCCCTTCAAAATGGATTTCTCTGACACACAAGAGAAACTTTCCGCTATGCCCGAACGTTTCTGGGGTGGCGTACCAAAAGTGCCTGCGAAGAAGAAGGAGTCTATGGCGATCTACACTCTCTTCATTCAGCACGTAATCAATTCGCTCAAAGCAGCGGGGAAAGGCGCAATCGTTGTACCGACCGGGTTTCTGACAGCGAAAACTGGTATAGAGAAGAATGTGTTGCACCATCTGGTCAATGAACGTATCGTATACGGTGCCGTAAGCATGCCATCAAACGTTTTTGCTAACACCGGTACAAATGTATCTGTGCTGTTCTTCGATAAGTCGTGCGCTGCAGACCGGGTAATCCTAATCGACGCCTCTAAGTTAGGTGAACTGTACAAAGAAGGTAACACTCAGAAGCGTCGTCTCCGGGCGCCAGAGATCGACCAAATCGTTGAGACTTTCACTAATCAGGAAGTGATTGACGATTTCTCAGTTGCAGTCAGCTACGACGACATCAAAGCAAAAAACTACTCTCTGGCGGCTGGGCAGTACTTCGACGTTAAGATTAAGTACGTAGATCTGACGGCCGAGGAGTTCCATGCTCAGATGGGCAAATACCAAGATACTCTTCAGGAGCTCTTCGCTAAAAGCACGAACTTACAAGATGAAATCATGAATCAACTCGGTAGGGTGCGATATGAATAACCTCGGCCTTGCTCATAAAGCGCTGAAGACGACCGGTAAACTTAACACAAGCGCAGTTGATGTGGGCGGATCCTATCCGTTCTTCACCTTTGCAGAATACCCACTTTCTGTGGATTCGTACTGGTTCCCACAAACGCGATCTTAGTGCCAAGATCAGGGGTCTGCTGAAGGTTTGCTTGACATGATGGTTTATGCTGCCAGAGCGACGGATGTAATGATGTGTCCTTGGATAGATAGGGAGTAAGCGTGTACCACACCAATCATGGCTCTCTCGAAATATCCCGCAGAACTCCGCGAGAGCACAAAGAACCGTCCAGGAAATCATGCCGCTATTTTACAAGCGGCAACATCGGGTAACGTGCCGGTGATTTCATCATAGTAGAGTTCCTCGAACTCCACCGGAGTCCGATAGCCGAGGGTCGAGTGCAACCGGGTATTGTTTTACCACTGCACCCATTCCATCACCAGATCATCCACGTCCGCCTTGGTGGACAAAGCCCCTGCATGGAACGGGGAATCCCCGGCCACGTCCTCATTCTTAAACAACCCCATCACGGTCTCGGCAGCCGCATTATCGAATGCATCCCCGATCGACCCGATCGACGGGACCAGCCCTTCCTCAGCCAGCGTCCGGGTGTACCACTGCGAGGTATATTCGGCGCCGGCATCACTGAACCGTCCCGGAAATCATGCCGCCGTCTTGTGTGCGGCAGCGTCGGGTAACGAGCCGGAATTTTCATCATAGTAGGTTTGCTCGAATTCCTCCGGCGTCTGGTGGCCCAGCGAGGAATGCAAGCG